>NZ_CAKLBX010000001.1:2265979-3002718 GCF_920987055.1 Novosphingobium sp. CECT 9465 | reverse complement strand
CGAGTTGGCCGAAAGCTACAAGGGCAAGGACACCGTTGCTGAAAAGGCCGCCGAGGAATGGCGCGGCTGGGACGTTGTCCGCCGCCTTGAACACGCGCTGGTCAAGGGCATCGACGCGTATATCGTCGAGGACACCGAAGAAGCCCGCGCGATGATTGACGCGCGCGGTGGCCGCCCCATCGAAGTGATCGAAGGCCCGCTGATGGAAGGCATGAACACGGTCGGCGACCTGTTCGGTTCGGGCAAGATGTTCCTGCCGCAGGTGGTGAAATCGGCCCGCGTGATGAAAAAGGCCGTCGCCCACCTCATCCCCTTCATCGAGGCCGCCAAACAGCCCGGTGCCAAGGCCAAGGGCAAGATCATCATGGCCACGGTCAAGGGTGACGTTCACGATATCGGCAAGAATATCGTCGGCGTCGTGCTCCAGTGCAACGGCTACGAAGTGCTTGATCTGGGCGTGATGGTGCCGTGGTCCACGATCCTCGATACCGCGCAGAAGGAAGGCGTCGATATCATCGGCCTGTCCGGTCTGATTACGCCGTCGTTGGATGAAATGGTCACCGTGGCCGAAGAAATGCAGCGCGCGGAAATGTCGATCCCGCTGCTGATCGGCGGGGCCACCACCAGCAAGGTCCACACCGCGCTGCGCATCGATCAGGCCTATGACGGCCCGGTCGTCCACGTGCTCGACGCCAGCCGCGCGGTGGGCGTGGCCTCGCAACTCCTGTCCGATACCCAGGCCGATCCGTTCATCAAGGCAACCGCTGCCGAATATCAGCACGTCCGCGATGCGCGCGCGGGCAAGGGCGCGTCAAAGCTGCTCAGCCTCGAAGACGCGCGCCTCAATGCTTTCGCGCCGGACTTTTCGGAAAAGGTCCCGCCCCCGCAACAGCCGGGCCGCCACGTGTTCGAAGACTGGAGCCTCGATGATCTGGTCGATTGCTTCGACTGGACCCCGTTCTTCCGCGCGTGGGAGCTGGCCGGAACCTGGCCCTCGATCCTTGAAGATGAAGTAATCGGCGAATCCGCGCGCAGCCTCTATGCCGATGCCCGCGCGATGCTCGAAAAGATCGTCAGCGAAAAGTGGCTGACCGCCAGGGGCGTCGCCCAGTTCTGGCCTTGCGCCCGTCATGGCGATGATGTGGTTATTCACCCGAACGACGATGAACGCTCGCTGCGCCTGCCGTTCCTGCGCCAGCAGGTGATCAAGAGCCGTGGCCGCGCGAACTTCTGCCTCGCCGATTTCATCGATCCTGAAGGCGATTGGATCGGCGGCTTTGCCGTTGGCATCCACGGCATCGAAGAACACCTCGCCCGCTTCAAGGCGGACAACGACGACTATTCGGACATTCTGCTGAAGGCTCTCGCAGACCGCTTCGCCGAAGCTTTCGCCGAGCGCCTGCACCAGTACGTGCGCACCACGCTGTGGGCCTATTCGCCGGGCGAACAGCTGACCAACGAAGCGCTGATCCGCGAGCAGTATCGCGGCATCCGCCCCGCGCCGGGCTATCCCGCGTGCCCCGACCACACGCTCAAGCCGATCCTGTTCGATCTGCTCGATGCCACCAACACGGCGGGCATCACGCTGACCGAATCGCAGGCCATGCTGCCCACTTCAGCGGTTTCCGGCTTCTATTTCGCCCACCCCGAAAGCCAGTATTTCGGCGTCGCCACCATCGGCCGCGACCAGTTGGAAGACTACGCAGGCCGTCGCGGCATGGATTTGCCCGTGATGGAACGCTGGCTCCGCCCGAACCTGGATTGAACCTGAAAAGCCCCCTCCTCTTCAGAGGAGGGGGTTGGGGGTGGTGGCTCTCGACTTCACCCCACGCGCACGATTGGTCCCCTTCCCCTGCCAGAAACAGAGGAGGGAGTGAGGTGCATCACCGCAACCCGCTTGCCATGATCCGGGATTGTGCCCGCCGCCGCATACAATCGTGCGGGAATGCGCCCAAGACCTACCCAAGCGCGACGATGCGCGATGGCAGAGCGCGGGGATGGTTAAGCGGTAACCCATAATTTGCGCAGGGCCAGCCTTTGCCGTGCCCCGCCGATCTGGCATAGGAGGCGGCGTGACTTCCGGCGACAGACCCTACGAACTCGATTTCCTGCCCGACGATGCCTTTGAAGACGGTATCCATTCGGGCTTCCCCGACGAGGCTGAAGCAGCGCCCCGGCCCGAAGCGCAGCCGCGCCCGGTCTATGCCGACACTGCCGATGCGCTTCACGCGGTGTTCGGCTTTCCCGCATTTCGCGGCGTCCAGGCGCAAGTCGTCGACCGGGTGCTCGCCGCGCAATCGACGCTCGCGGTCATGCCGACGGGCGCGGGCAAGTCGCTCACCTACCAGTTGCCCGCGGTGATGATGGACGGCACCTGCGTCGTCGTCTCGCCGCTGATTGCGCTGATGCACGACCAGTTGCGCGCCGCCACCGCCAACGGCATCCGCGCGGCCACGCTGACCAGCGTCGATACCAACCGTGATGAAACGATCGAGCGTTTTCGAAACGGCGATCTCGATCTGCTTTACGTCGCCCCCGAACGGGCCAGCCAGCAGCATTTCCGTGACCTGTTGAGCCGCGCGCGCATCTCGCTTTTCGCCATCGACGAGGCGCATTGCGTGTCCGAATGGGGCCACGATTTCCGCCCCGATTACCGCCTGCTGCGCCCGATGATGGACGCTTTTCCGGCTGTCCCGCGTCTGGCGCTCACTGCCACGGCAGACCGCCATACTCGCGCCGATATTCTCGAACAGCTTGGCATCCCGGCAGAGGGCCTGATCGTATCGGGCTTTGACCGGCCCAACATCCGCTATGCCATCCGCCCGCGTGACAATCCGCTGCGCCAGATCAGGCAATTGATGGAAGAACACTCCGGCCCCGGCATCGTCTATGCGCCCACCCGCGCGCAAGTGGAAAAACTGGCCGGGCAATTGAGCACCACCGGCAGGCAGGTCCTGCCCTATCACGCCGGACTTGATCCGGCAGTCCGCGCCGGAAATCAGGCAGCCTTCGTCGCGTCCGAAGACATGGTCATGGTTGCCACCGTCGCGTTCGGCATGGGCATCGACAAGCCCGACGTGCGTTTCGTCGCCCACGCCGCCTGCCCCAAATCGATCGAGGCGTACTATCAGGAAACCGGCCGCGCGGGCCGCGATGGCGATCCGGCGGTCGCTGTCATGCTGTGGGGTGCCGAGGACTTCGTCCGCGCCCGCCAGCGTCTGTCCGAAGTCGAAGAACATCGGCGGGCAGGGGAACGCACCCGCATCGATGCACTGGCGATGCTCGTCGAAACGCCGCATTGCCGCCGCGCGGTACTGCTGCGCCACTTTGGCGAAGACCCGCCCGAAACCTGTGGCAATTGCGACAACTGCCTTGAAGCGCCGGGCATCACCGATGGCACCCACGTTGCGCGCAAACTGCTCTCGGCGGTCTATCGCACCGGCCAGTCGTTCGGCTTCGCCTACATCGAGAAGGTCCTGACCGGCGTTGCCGATGAACGCATCATCCAGCGCGGTCACGATCAGCTTTCGGTGTTCGGCATCGTCACCGCCGACGAAGCCCCGCTGTTGCGCCCGCTCGCCCGTGCGTTGCAGGCACGCGGCGCGCTGATCGCCACCGAACACGGCGGCCTCGCGCTGGGCGGCGATTCCCGTGCGATCCTGAAGGGCGAGGCCGAAGTGCCGCTGGTAGTCGTCCCCAAGCGCGAACGCACCAACCGCCGCAGGGCCTCGTCGGGCGCACCCTTCAATCCGGTCGGCGATCCGCTGTTCGATGCGCTGCGCAGCCTTCGCCGTGATATCGCGCGCGATGCGGGCTTGCCGCCCTACGTCATCTTCCACGATTCGGTCTTGCGCGAAATGACGGCCTCGCGCCCCGCCAGTCTGGCCGAACTGGGCCAGATCGGCGGCGTTGGCGCCAGGAAACTCGAAGCCCACGGCGACCGCTTTCTCGAAGTCATCCGCCAGTTCTGAGCCCAAACAAAAGCCCCCTCCTCTTCAGAGGAGGGGGGAAGAAGGCTCTGATCAAGCCTTCACGGCTGTCCCGCGCGTTTTCCACAACGAGAACACCACACCGCCCGCGATCAGCGCGATTGTCACGCCAAGGCTCAGCACCGGCGGGAACTTGTCCCCGCCCAGCAGGAAGTCCGAGACGAAGATCTTCGAGCCGATGAACACCAGCACGGCGGCCAGCGCATACTTGAGGTAGACGAAGCGGTCGATCATCGCCGCCAGCGCGAAATAGAGCGCGCGCAGGCCAAGGATGGCCATGATGTTCGACGTGTAGACCACAAAGGTATCGGTGGTGATCGCGAAGATTGCAGGAACGGAATCGACTGCGAACACCAGGTCGGCCAGATTGATCACCACCAGCGCCAGAAACAGCGGCGTCGCCGCGTTTACCAGCTTGCCGGTCTTCGGATCGGTTACCTTCACAAAGAAGTGCTGGTCGTGCAGTTCCTTGGTCACGCGCATATGGCGGCTGATCCAGCGTACCGCCGGGTTGTTGCCGATGTCGGGATCATGGTCCGATGTGAAGAACATCTTGATCCCGGTGAACACCAGGAACGCGGCAAAGATATACAGCACCCAGTAGGCCTGCTCGACCAGCGCCGCACCGCCTGCGATCATTCCGCCGCGCAGGAAGATCACCGCGACGATACCCCACAGCAGGGCGCGGTACTGGTACTTGGCCGGGATCGCGAAGAACGTGAAGATCAGGCTGATCACGAACACGTTGTCGATCGACAGCGCCTTTTCGATGAAGAACCCGGTGTAGTATTTCATGCCCAGGTCGGCGCCCTTTTCGGCCCAGACCCACGCGCCGAAGGCCAGCGCGATGGTGATGTAGAATGCCGTCAGTTTCAGCGATTCGCCGATTCCCATCGCCTTGTCCTCCTTGTGGAGGACGCCAAGGTCGAACGCGGTCAGGACCACGACAAGGCCCAGAAATGCCAGCCAGAACCAGGCAGGAGTGCCGAGCCAGTCGGCAAAGAGGAATTCCATTGCGCTTCTCCATCAGCCAGCCGCGCTACTGCTAATGCAGCGGCACGGCTGGTGTTCCTCTATGTCAAAACGTGACAGATTTGCGCGGCAGGAGTCGGGACAGGCGATCCTTTACCACCAGCTTCAATTTCTTGATCCGCGCGATCTCGAACGGATCGACCCAGCGTCTGCGGCGGGCAAGGCGCAGCGCCTCGTCCAGCTTCTGATGACGTTCGAGCAAAGTGAAATAACGGTCCGACATTCAAGGCTCCCTATCGAAGCAGTTGCAACGATCGGGTGCGCCGAAGTCCTGTTTCACAGGTCCGCAAGAAGAGGGGGACTAACCAGAACCCGGACCACAAGACATCGGCACCACCCGATGCGGTCCGACATCACGCAGCGATTACCAAGGTTGGCCAAATCGCCGCGCCAGAGGGGCCCGGTCCGCGATCCCGAATGTGGAGTGATTCGCTCCGAATTGCAAGCCGGAATCGAAAGCTCTTGTCGTCGCCACCGGATTTGATATTAATATGATATCAAATTTAAGGGGGTGGACAATGTCCGATTCGAAGACTCATTCCGCGAGCACTGAAACCGGTGCATGGTCGATCAGTGGCTATTTCATGTTGATCCTCATGCTTGTGCTGGCCATCCTGACCGCGGCTCGCGTGATCGGCTTTGCCAGCGGTGATCCGCTCGAAGACGCAGTCCCCGGATTCCTCGCCACCATCGCAGCGCTTCCGGTCGCCACCGTGTTCATCGCTTCTGGTTTCTATATGATCCAGCCTAACCAGGCTGCGGCGATCAACCTGTTCGGCTCTTATCGCGGAACGGATCGTAACCACGGGCTGCGCTGGGTCTGGCCGTGGATGACCAAGACCAAGATATCGGTCCGCGCCAACAACGTCGTGTCCGAAAAGCTGAAGGTCAATGACTTGCGCGGCAACCCTATCGAAATTGCCTGCAATGTCGTGTGGCGCGTGGCAGATACTGCCCAGGCCCTGTTCGATGTCGATGATTACAAGGCCTTCGTCTTCGTCCAGATCGAAAGCGCGGTGCGTTCGATTGGCTCGCGCTACCCTTATGACGATATTGAACATCATGAAGTCACGCTGCGTGGCCATCACGATCAGATCAATGCCGAACTGCGCACCGAACTGAATGCGCGGCTGGTGCTGGCGGGCATCACGGTGGACGAATGCGGCCTGACGCATCTTGCCTATGCGCCCGAAATCGCAGGGGCCATGCTCCGTCGCCAGCAGGCCGAAGCGGTCATATCGGCGCGCAAGAAGCTGGTCGAAGGCGCCGTTTCCATGGTCGAGATGGCACTGAACCAGCTGTCCGAAAAGGGAGTGGTGGAACTTGATGACGAGCGCCGCGCCGCAATGGTGTCAAACCTGATGGTCGTGCTTTGCGGCGAACGCGATGCGCAGCCCATCGTCAACGCCGGCACACTTTACCAGTAACGGTCTGCACGATGTCGCCAAGCCCGAAGAAAGCCTTCCCTTTGCGCATCGATCCGGCGCTGTTCGCCGCGATCGAGCGCACGGCGGCGGCGGATTTGCGCTCGGCCAACGCCCAGATCGAAATATTGCTGCGTGAAGCGCTGGCAAGGCGCGGGATCAAGCTTGCTCCTGTCGAAGCGCCGCGCCGGGGCCGCCCGCCCAAAAGGGCAGACGGGCCGGACTGATCGGTTCCGAGCGGAACGCAACCGCCTGTCAATCATTCGACGCTATCCCACCACGGCAGACAACCGGACCGGACAGCGCATGATGAACAGTACCGAAACCAATCTTTTCGCGGCCACCGAACGCCGCCACCGCCGCCAGCGATTGCGGCTGTTGCTGCTCGCGCTCGGCGTGGTCGTCGCAATACCGGCAACGGCGCTTCTGGCGCAGGAAACGCGCGCGCCCTATACCGTGGTTGAAACCGGCCGCAGCTTTTCTGCGCTTCAGGAAGCGGTCAATGCCATTGGCGATGGCACTGGCACGATCCGCATCGAACCCGGTGTCTATCGCGATTGTGCTGTCCAGCAGGCGGGCGATGTCGGTTTTGTCGCGCAAGTGCCGGGGCAGACGGTGTTGGATGGCGCGGCCTGCGAAGGCAAGGCCACCATCGTCGCGCGCGGTCGCTCTACCCGCGTCGAAGGCCTGATCTTCCAGAACATCCGCGTCCACGATGCCAATGGTTCCGGTATCCGGCTTGAACATGGCAACCTGACCGTACGCCAATCGTGGTTCCGCGATAGCGAACAGGGCATCCTTTCGGCAGACGACCCCACTGCCGCCGTGCTGATCGAAAAGTCCACCTTCACGCGCCTTGGTCGATGCGATCGCGGCCTGTCCTGCGCACATTCGGTCTATTTCGGCGATTATGGCAGCGTTACCATCCGCCAGAGCCGGTTTGAGGCCGGACGGGGCGGGCATTATGTCAAGGCTCGCGCAGGCCGCGTCGAGGTGACCGAATCCAGCTTCGATGATACCGCCGGTTCCACCACCAATTACATGATCGATCTGCCCGCAGGCGCCACCGGGCGCATCGCCAACAATATGTTCGTGCAGGGCCGCGACAAGGAAAACTACAGCGCTTTCATCACTGTAGCCGCCGAAGGCCGCCTCCACAGTTCGGCGGGCCTTGCCATCGCCGGAAACGACGCACGGTTTGCGCCGGGCGTCAGCCGTTCGTCGGCCTTTGTGGCAGACTGGTCGGGCGATCCGCTTGCCATCGGCAGCAATACGCTCGGCAATGGTCTCACCCGCTTCGAAAAGCGCTGATCTTGCCCTGAGGGTCCGCTGACCCTACCTTGCCGGTGTGCTTAGCCACCTGCCATCGCGCCTGACCGGGCGGCTGTGGGCCGCCCTGCTGGCCCTGACGGTGCTGTTCCACGCCACCGCCCCGTTTGATGCACCGTTGCTGGCGCGCAGCGGCTCTGCGTTCAGTGCCGCTACGGTTGAACTCGCGGTTGCCCCCGAACGCCGTATGGCACCGCAACGCGCGTTGCTGCCCATCGCGCCACCAGGCGCGGTTGAAATTCTCCCGCCACCTGTACCCGTTATCCCGGCGCGCTCCCACGCATGGCCGCGCCAGACCGCGCCGCCAGTTCAGCCACCGCTTCTGCTCCGCCCTGCGCCGACCGGACCTCCCCACGCCTGACGCTGCCGTTGCACCCACCGGGTGCCGTCATCACGCATGTCAGGAAGCTCACTATGTCAAAGTCCACTCTCGCATCGGCCGTCGATGCGCGCCGTGCCCATGTGGAGGCGCTGCTTGGCGCTTACCCCGATGTCACGCTGCAGGAGCGCGAAATAATCGTCAACTGGTTCAGGAATGAAGCCTCCGCGCTCGATGTGGCGCTGGTTGCCAGCAATCCCGCGGCAGAGCGCGGCTACCGCCGCTTCCGCGCCGAACATATCGACAGGTTCACCCCGAAGGACATGGCCAAAGCGCTGGGGTTTGCGTTGATCGTTGCCATGGCGGTCCTGCTGATCGCCTGGCGCGCGCTATAGCACAGCAGACACGTTCGTCATTGCGAGGAGGCGAAGCCGACGCGGCAATCCGGGGTGCCGAACGCAACCGCTCTGAATTGCCTCAGCCTGCGGCCTCGCAATGACGATTCATGAATTATCGCCAGCCGTTCAGCGCAGCAGGTGCCCGGTGCGGTCGCGCTTGGTATCCAGATAGCGCTGGTTGTGGGGATTGGCCGGAAGCTGGTGCGCCACACGTTCGGTCACTTCCACGCCCAGTTCCCGCAAGGTCGCCACCTTCTGCGGATTGTTGGTGAGCAGGCGCAGGCGGGCAATTCCCAGCAGATCGAGCATCCTTGCAGCCACCGGGAAATCGCGCGCCTCGCTTGGCAGGCCCAGTCGCTCGTTGGCGTCCACCGTGTCAAAGCCCTGATCCTGCAGTTCATAGGCGCGCAGCTTGTTGATAAGGCCGATGCCGCGCCCTTCCTGCCGTAAGTACAAGAGTACGCCCCAGCCGCCCGCGTTGGCTTCCTCGGCCATGTGGGCCAGCGCTGCGTCCAGTTGCGGCCCGCAATCGCACTTGAGGCTGCCCAGCACGTCGCCGGTCAGACATTCGCTGTGCAGCCGCACCAGCGGCTCGCGCTCACTGGTTTGTGTGCCCAGCACCAGTGCCACATGTTCGCGCAAATCATCGCGCGCGCGGAACGCCACGATCTCGGCATGTTCGCAGGCGTGAACGGGCAACCGTGCGCGCGCCTGAATGGTCAGGTTCAGCGGGTCCTTGAACTGCGCCAGATCGGCCGCGGAAACCTCGGCGGCAATCTCCACCCCGGTTGAAACGAGGAACGCGGGCAGGATTCCCGCCAGCCGCGCCAGTTCCATCGCTGCTGTCGCTGCTTCGCCAGTGTCGATCGGATCGGCCTTGAACGGCCCGCGCAAGGGGCTGCCAAGGTCTTGCGCCGGATCGGCCAGATTGCGCGCGGCAGACAGGCTGAACGGCTCGGCCCCCCGGATCAGCACCGGAGCTTCGGGCACGGCGGCATCGCGCTGGTTCGCCAGCTTCAGCGTGGCCGCGCGCGCATCGGAAATCAGCAGCCGCGCTGCATAGATGCCCGGCTGCACGAACGCGGTTTCGGCGGGCAGCAGATCGAGCGCGCCGTCCGCGCCGGTCACGCGGATCGCCCAGCCGTGGCGCAACGCGTCGAGCGCGCGCGCGACGTTTCGCGTATCCGTCAAAGGTCCAGCTCGGTGATCAGCGGGATGTGATCGGAAGGCTGCTCCCACTTGCGGGTTTCTTCCACAAAGCGGTGCCCGCGCGTCTGCGCCGCCGCCTCTGGCGAGGCCCACATATGGTCGAGCCGCCGTCCCTGATCCTTCTCGCGCCAGTAGGAGCGATAGGACCACCACGAGTAATTGCGTTCCGGCGCGGGGATGTGCTTGCGGCCCAGATCGACCCAGCCATGCGCATCGGCAAAGCGTTGCAGCGTTTCCACCTCAAGCGGGGTGTGGCTGACGACCTTGAGCAGCGCCTTATGATTGTAAACGTCGCACTCCAGCGGCGCGATGTTGAAATCGCCGACGATCAGCGTCGGCCGTTCGATCTTTTCGGCCCAGCGCGTCATGCGCTCCAGAAAGTCGAGCTTCTGGCCGAACTTGGCGTTGACCTCGCGGTCGGCCACGTCACCGCCTGCCGGGATATAGACATTCTCGATGATCAACCCCTTGCCCGGCCCGGTCAGCTCCACGCCGATATGCCGCGCCTCGCCATTGTCCTGCCAGTCATGCTTGCTGAAATCGCGGAAGGGGATGCGGCTGACGGTGGCGACGCCGTGGTAGCCCTTCTGCCCATGCACCGCGCGGTGTGTGTAGCCCAGCTTCTCGAACACCTCGTGCGGAAACAGGTTCTCCGGCGTCTTGATCTCCTGCAGGCACAACACATCGGGCGCCTCCTGCGTCAAAAAGCGTTCGACCTGATCGGCGCGCAAGCGGACCGAATTAATGTTCCATGTGGCAACCGAGATCATGCGCTCGGCTTTAGGATTGCGGGCGGGCGATTGCTAGATGGGATGTGGGGGCGACCCAAAACAAGAAAACCCTCGGACCGGGGGCATTGGTCCGAGGGTTCCATTTGCGTTCGTCACGCTTGGCGAGGAGGTCATCAGGAGACCGGCAACAGGGGGGAAACCCGCCTCGACCGCCTCGTCGACAATCGTTTTAGGCGACGTTCGCTTGCCCCCCGATGAACAGTCCTGACAGGCTTGTCGCAACTTGTCGCAAGGGGCGAACGGTTGAGGGCCGAGGTGCTCCGGGGCGGCGACGGGGGAGGACGGCGAATCGCCTAGCTTCAGCTTCTGCTTCCCCGCGAAAGCGGGGATCTCAGGAGGTTGCGCGATGAGGTATGAGGCCCCCGCCTTCGCGGGGGAGCGGATTTCGTATATTTCCGCTATTGCCCGGCAACGTGAAGATGCGGGCAGCGAGTTGCTTCAACGGTTCGAAGCGTTGCGGCGCGGGTCGGTCCATTTGAAGGTGCTGTCTGCAACCGCCAAGCCATATTGATGGCCGTTCAGGCGAATCGTCGTGCGTTTGTTCTGCGAATCGAGTGCGACCCACGAATCGAGTTGCAGCCCGCCCGGCGCTGCGCCGTTGCGCACGAAGATCATCGTGATCGCGCCATATTCGGGGTGCTTGGGATCGCGCACCTGCAGGCTGATGACATTGCGGTCAGGCGTGGGCAGCAGCTTGGCAAAGCGCGCGACGTCCTTCTTCGGATCCAGCAGCGCGCCCAGCGGGCTGTTGCCGATCGGCCAGCGCTGCACCTGGCGCACTTCGTAATCGATCATGGTCAGCGCGCGACCATCGCCCACGATCAGCAGGGGAATGCCCTTCTGGTACTGGAAGCGGATCTTGCCGGGGCGCTTCATCGTCAGCACACCAGAGATATTCTGGCCCGAACGATCGGTCTGGACGAAGTTCGCTTTCAACGTGGTAATCGCGCGCAACGCGGCGACCGCGCGGTCGATGTCGGGCGAGGGCGCCTGCGCCGCGACAGAGGCGGGCGCAATCGCGGCCCCGGCCGTGCCGAGGACAAGCGAAATGGCCGCCAAAGGACGGCCCATCTTGCGGAATGTGGTCAAAATCGTGTTCATCGCCGTTCCTTGCAGTGTCGGCGTTGAACTCGCCGTGAACCGCCGGGTTCCGAAAGGGAGTGGCGGTTCCGACGGGCAAAGGGCAAAAATGCCCTTACTTGATCTTGGCTTCCTTGAACTCGACATGCTTGCGCACGACGGGATCATACTTGCGGAAGGTCATCTTCTCGGTCGTGTTGCGCGGGTTCTTCTTGGTCACGTAGAAGAAACCTGTGTCTGCGGTCGAGACCAGACGGATCTTGACGGTGGTCGGCTTTGCCATTGCTCTATCCTGAACTTTTCGCGCGAATCTGAAACAAATGTAGCGGCGCGTTTCCACGCCGCCATCACTGTTGTTGGTATGTGGGGCGGGCGGTTGGGGTAGAATCGGTCCGAAGTCAAGAGCGCAGTGCCGGCGCGCTGCATTTGCCGGAACGATGGATGCATGATAGTGGTTGCAACAGAAACCATGTCCAGCACCCTTACCTTGCCCTTCGACTATACCCGCCTCCCCGAAATGCCGGTCGGCGTCTATACCGCGCCCTTGCGCCGCCCCGCCCATGTGGGAGAGGATTGGCTTGAACCCGCGCAACGCCGCTACAGCGCCGATGAAAACGCGGTATGGGACGCGCTTTACGCCCGTCAGACGGAACTGCTGCCGGGGCGGGCGTGCAGCGCCTTCCTCAACGGGCTGGAGCGGCTTGACCTGGGGCAGGGCGGGGTGCCCGATTTCGCGCGTCTCTCGGCCAGCCTGAGGGCGCTCACCGGCTGGTGCGTGGTGCCGGTGCCGATGCTGATCCCCGATCACGTCTTCTTCTGGCACCTTGCCAATCGCCGCTTTCCGGCGGGCAATTTCATCCGCACCCGCGAAAGCTTCGATTACATTCAGGAGCCGGACGTTTTCCACGATGTGTTCGGCCACGTCCCCATGCTCACCGATCCGACATACGCCGATTACATGCAGGAATATGGCCGCGCCGGGTGGAAGGCTATGCGCCACAACCGGCTGAAGGCGCTGGGCGCGCTTTATTGGTACACCGTTGAATTCGGACTGGTGCAGGAGGGTGGATACCTTCGCGTCTATGGTGCGGGCATCCTGTCCGGCCCGCGCGAGGCGGTGTTCGCGCTTGAGGGGCAATCGCCCAACCGGATCATGCTCAATGTCGACCGGGTGATGCGCACCGATTACGTGATCGACGATCTGCAACCGACCTATTTCGTGATCGAAAGCTTTGCCGACCTTTATCATCAGACGGTGGAGCGCGATTTCGACCGGCTCTACCGCGCGCTGGGACCGGGGTTCACATATGCCAACACCGCCATGATCGACGTGGACGATGTGCTGCATCGGGGCACCCTGGAATACCACCTGCGCGGCGGGCGCGGATCGGGCGCGGTTCCGGTCTGAGCATACGAAAAACCCGGCGCCGCAAGATGCAGGCCGGGTCTGACGATTGCAAAGCGCGATTCGATCAGTTGGGAATCTTGTCGGCCTTGTCTTCCATGGCATCGGCCTTGGCTTCGCCGGCATCGCGCACGGCTTCAGCCTTGTCTTCCATGGCGTCTTCCGAAGGACCGTCGATCGCGTCAGCACGGTCTTCCATGGCGTCAGCCGTCGCTTCGCTCGAAGCGCGCACGGCGTCGGCCTGATCTTCGGCAGCGTTTTCCGTTGCGCTGTCACAAGCGGAAAGGCCAAGGCCCATCGCAACAACCGAAGCCATCATGGCGCCCTTGAAAATACCCTTCATGGTAATCCCCTTCTTGAAAATTGGTCTGGTCGTGGAGAGGGCGGTCCTTGCGGGCCGCCCTCGGATATTGGTCGAAATCTGGGTAGCCCGGATTAACGGACCGAACCGCGACGGACGAGATTGACGATTGCGAGCAGGATCAGCGCGCCCAGGAACGATACGATAAGCGTACCGGCCGAGATGCCGTTGGTGATGCTGCCGCCACCGACCAGCGGTGCGAGAAGGAAACCGCCCAGCAGCGCGCCGACGATGCCGACCACGATGTTGAGAAAGATGCCCTGCTGCGCGTCGGTGCGCATGACGATGCTCGCCAGCCAGCCGAGAATGCCGCCGACGATGAGAAGAATGATCAGGCCCATGTGTATAACCCCTTGAAGTGCTGTCTGTCCGGTCAATCCCGGACAGGGCACTTGGTTCCGCAAATGCGGTGGGGCGTTGTCAGGCTATCAGGATCAGCGCAGCGACAGCCAGGCGATAGCGGCAGCGCCGGCCACGATGCGATACCACGCAAACGGCTTGAATCCGGCGCGGCTCACGTAAGCCACGAACATGCGGATAACTGCCAGCGCGACGACGAACGAGACCACGAAGCCGACCGCGATTTCGGTCCATCCCACGCCCAGTGTGCCCGCCATCACCGCCTCGCGATTGTCGATCAGTTCGAGCGTTGTCGCGCCCAGCATCGTCGGGATGGCAAGAAAGAAGCTGAACTCTGCCGCTGTCCGCCGTTCGATTCCCATCGCCAGCGCGCCCATGATCGTCGCGCCCGAACGGCTGACGCCGGGGATCATCGAAACGCACTGCGCCAGTCCCACGCCAAGCGCCTGGCGCAAGGGCAATTGCCCGATGCCGGTCAGTTCGCCGGTCTTGGCGTATTTCTCGATCACGAGGATCGCCACGCCGCCCGCGATCAACGCCCAGCACACCACCATCGGGCTACCCAGCAAAACGTCGATCTGATCCTTCAGCAACAGCCCAAGGATGGCCGAAGGGATGAACGCTGCCAGCAGGTTGCGCAGGAAGCGCAAGCTGATCGGCTCAAGCCGCAGCAGCCCCATGCCCACCGCCCAGAACGTGCGCCAGTACTGCACCACGACCGCCAGAATTGCGCCGAGCTGGATCACGACGTTGAACATCGCCCACTGGTGCGGTTCGTAGCCGAACAGCTCGGTCGCCAGAATCAGATGCCCAGTGGAGGAAACCGGCAGAAATTCGGTAAGCCCCTCGACAATGCCGAGAAGGATGGCGGTGATGATCGTATCCATGAGCTTCCCTGTTTCGGAATACCCGATTTGCCGCAGCGCAGCATCAAGTCAAGGGGTAACGCGTCAGGCGATCATGCCTTCGAACTGCAACCGTGCCAGCCGTGCATAAAGGCCGTCAGCCGCCGAAAGGCTGGTATGCGTACCCTGTTCGACGATGCATCCGCCATCCATCACCACGATGCGGTCTGCGGCGCGGATCGTGGCGAGGCGGTGCGCGATGACCAGTGTGGTGCGCGCCTTCATCAGCCGGTCGAGCGCTTCCTGCACCAGCCGTTCGCTTTCGGCATCGAGTGCGCTGGTGGCCTCGTCCAGCAGCAGGATCGGCGATTGGCGCAGGACCGCGCGGGCAATGGCAATGCGCTGGCGCTGCCCGCCCGAAAGCCGTGCCCCATCCTCCCCCAGAAACGTATCGAGGCCTTGGGGCAATTCGCGCAGGAACGTCTCGGCATTGGCGGTGCGCGCCGCTTCCCAGATATCCTCGTCGGTGGCGGACCAGTTGCCATAGCGCAGGTTGTCACGGGCAGAGGCGGCAAACAAAGTTGCATCCTGCGGCACCAGCGCGCTGCGGGCGCGCACTTCGGCAGGATCGGCGCTGGTCAGCGGTACGCCGTCGATGCGGATCATGCCCGCATGCGGGTCGTAGAAGCGCTGCGCCAGCAGGAACAGGGTCGATTTGCCCGCCCCCGATGGCCCGACGATGGCGACCGTCTCGCCCGGTTCCACCGTTAGCGAGAAATCGTCCAGCGCCAGAACTTCGGGGCGCGAGGGGTAGCGGAAGCCGACGTTCTGGAACGCGATCTGGCCGCGCGGCGGCATCGGCAATGCCGTAGGGCGCGCAGGCGGTGCGATGTCGGGCTGTTCACGCAGCAGTTCGTTCAGCCGTCCGGCGGCGCCCGCCCCGCGCAGCAGGTCGCCATAGACTTCGGACAGGGCGCCCGCCGCACCGGCGACCAGACCAGCCGTGATCACGATGGCAAAGATCGTCCCCCCGCTGATTGATCCCTCGGCCACGCCAACCGCGCCTTCCCACACCAGCATGGTGATCCCGCCGAACACCAGCAGGATGACGATGGCCGTCATCACCGCGCGCAAGGATATGCGTCGCAGTGCCGTCTGGAACGTCGCCTCGACCTTTTCGCCGAAACGATCGAGTTCGCGTTTTTCCTGCCCGAAAGCCTGGACGATCTTCATGGCGCCCAGCACTTCGGCCACGATCACGCCGATTCCGGCCACGCGGTCCTGACTGGAGCGTGACACGTTGCGTACGCGTCGCCCGAAGAACACGATGGGTCCGACTACCAGCGGAATGCCGATCATCAGGATCGCGGTCAGCTTGGGCGCGAGGTAGAACAGGTAGATCAGGCCGCCGACAGCCGTGATCACGTTGCGCAAGGCCACCGAAACCGTGGTGCCGACCACTTGCTCGATGATCGCGGTGTCCGAGGTCATCCGCGAGGAGATTTCCTTGGGACTGTTGCTCTCGAAGAAGGACGGCGGCAGGCGCAGCAGGTTGGCCTGCACGCGGAGGCGAATGTCAGCCACCACGCGCTCGCCCAGCCAGGATACGAAATAGAACCGGCAGGCGGTGCCCAGCGCGAGTACCAGTACGATCAGCAGCAGGTACTGGAACCAGCGGCCCAGCGCCTCCACGTCTGCCCCGGCGGCAAAACCCTTGTCGATGATCAGGCGGAACCCGGCGGGAATTGCCAGGGTTGCACCCGATGTCACCAGCAGCGCCGCCGACGCAGCCGCCAGGCGTCCGGGATACTTGATCGCCTCGCGCCAGATCATACCTAAGGGACCCAGCGTACGGGCGCGGGCGGGTTCGGCGGGCTTGGTTTCCTCGTCCATGGCGCATCGCCTAGCCTAAGGCGCGGGCCGCCGGAAGGGGGCGGATGTCGCAGGTGCGATTTGTTGCGTTGCACAAATGCGCGAATCGCGGCAAACTGTGCTTAACGAGTCCCCGGTCGTCGTTTTGATTGTGCCGGGCAACAAATCAAAAAGGTGTTCGCAATGCTTTACAAGGCTTACGAGATACAGCGCTCGCTGCTGAATGCGAGCAGTGCATGGGCCTCGATGATGGCAGACGTGCTGAACGACGAGCGCAATCCGCTTGCCGGCGTCGGTCCCAGCCAGATGCTCGCATCGGCGCTCGACGTGTTCGCGCATGCAGCTGCGCCGCGTGGCAAGCCTGCCTTCGGGCTTCGCGTTATCCATGTCGATGGCGCGGCCCATGCGGTCAAGGAAACCACGGTCGTTACCCGTCCGTTCGGCGATCTCAAGATGTTCACGCATGATGGTCTGCCCAAGGACGCACCACGCCTGCTGCTGGTCGCGCCGATGAGCGGCCACTACGCCACGCTCCTGCGCGGCACGGTCGAACGCATGCTCGAACGCTGCGTGGTCTACATCACGGATTGGGCCGACGCCAAGTACGTGCCCATGGCCGAAGGCACGTTCGATCTTGATGACTACATTGATTATCTGACCGGGTTTCTCGAACATATCGGTCCCGGTGCGCACATGATGGCGGTGTGCCAGCCATCGGTCCCGGCCTTTGCCGCTACCGCGATCATGGGGGCGTCCAAGCATCCCTGCCGCCCGGTCACGCTCACGATGATGGGTGGCCCGATCGATACGCGCGAAAGCCCCACCGCGGTCAACGATCATGCGGTTACGAAGCCGCACGTGTGGTTCAAGCACAACGTGATCACGACCGTTCCCGCCAACTATCCGGGCGAGGGGCGCCGCGTCTATCCGGGCTTCGTCCAGCTTGCCAGCTTCATGTCGATGAACCTCGGCAGCCACATGATGAGCCATTACAAGCTTTATCAGCACATGATGCAGGGTGCCGACGTTGACGCCGAGGCTACCAAGACGTTCTACGAAGAATATCGCGCGGTCTGCGATCTTCCTGCAGAATTCTACCTGCAAACCGTGGACGTCGTGTTCCAGAGCCATGCCCTGCCCAAGGGCGAACTGGTTCATCGCGGGCAGGCGGTCGACCTTGGCGCGATTACCGATACCGCGATCCTGTGCATCGAGGGGGAGCGCGACGACATTTCGGGCATCGGCCAGACCAAGGCCGCGCTCAAGGTCACGCCGAACCTGCCCGATGAGATGAAGCATTATCACCTCGCCCCGGAAGCCGGCCACTACGGCATCTTCAACGGTTCGCGCTGGCGCAATTCCATCGCGCCTGTCGTGGAACAGTGGATTGGCAAGTTTGACAAGAAGGCCAAGGGCGGGAAACTGACCGCAGTGGCCTGATCTGATATAACAGGCGGCGTCGCCCATCCCTGCGGGGGTGGCCGCCGCCTGTTACACTGCGCTTCCGGGGCGATGAAAATGCGCCATTTCGGTTGTAGGTCGCAAAGCAACCCGGAAAACTTTTTCCGCGCTTGCTCGAAGCCCAACCTGATCCAGCTGCGAAATTTCCAACAAGTTAAGATGCGCTAGCGATACTGTTAAACGGCTTCGCTATTGTTTGAGCCGACGGTGCCCGTGATCCACAGGAGTTCGGGATGAAGTCGCGCGTTATCATCGTTGCCCCGGTATTGGCCGTTTTTGCCGTTGGCGCCTATGCGGCCACATCCACTTCGGGCACCACCGCCACAACAACATCAGCGGTCGTGCTGCCCGCGCCCACCGCGTCAGCCACGCCTGTAGCCCAGCCAACGTCGGCGGCGGCAACGCTGGCCGGCACGGGCCGGACCACCGCTGCGGCGGCAAAGCTGGCGCCGCTCGATCTTTCGGACATGCGCCTGTGGAATTACGGGGGCAAATGGCACGCGTCGCACTGGGCCAGTGCGCTGAGCTTCACCCCATGGAAGTTTGATCGTGTCACCAAGGCTGCCAACGGCAACGTGCGTTTCACGTTGAACTCCACCGGCGCCCCCGAACTCAAGGCCGAACGGGGCATCGTGGCGGCCAGGGATGGGCTGTGGGAAACCGAAGTCACCCTGCCGACGATGCGCGACGGTCTCGTCATCGCCCCGCTGTGGCTCTACAACAACGGCACGAAAGACGAGATCGACTTCGAATTTGCCGGGCGCAAGGGCCTCGACGTTACCGTGCACCAGTACGTCAACGGGCTGCATTTGTCGAAGACGGTGCGCTTGTTTGCGGGCGTCGATATGTCGGGCCAGCGCAAGCGGTTCGGCATCGAGGTTTCGCAGGCGCAGGGCACCATCAGGATGTATGTCGATGGCGCACTCGTCCATACGTTCGAAAAGCAGAAGCTGGGCTTCTTCCCGACATCGGAATTCCGTCCCTTGATCTCGATGTGGCCGGCCCGTTCGGACTGGAGCAATTTCGTGCAATGGGTGGGCAGATGGACGCCGCTCAAAGCCAACCAGCAGATTGTCCTTGTCGCGCACGGCTATGGCTATACCGCCCCTTGAGTGTTCTGGCCCCGGAACCGTCAAGCGAGTGACGGCTTCGCCTTTTCATTGCGGATCGCGCCCTTGCGGATCGGTTCAGGCTGCGCGGCGCGCACCCGCTTGATATAGGCCCACAATCCGCATTGCAGCCCGACCAGCATGTACACGAAGGGCTGGAACGCGATGCCCACGAACGTACACCCGACAAGATAGATCACCTGCGCCTGTTGCAGCGCCTCGGCCAGTGGCGAAACCCAGCGGAATTCCTCGCTGGTATCCTTGCGGAAGCGGCGGCGCAGCACTTCCATCTGCCACACCCCCAGCAGGTGCAGCGCCAGCCACAGCGCAAGGCCGGGATAGCCCTGTTCGCCCAGCATCTCGAAATAGCTGGAATGGTACGCGCGGCCCTTTTCCACGATCGGCTGGTATTCCAGCGCGGTGTTGTTGTCCCCGGCATTGTCGGCCTTGACCGTGTCATAGACCAGTTCGTTCTGGCGATAGGCTTCGAACCCGCCGCCGAACGGGTGCGTTTTGGCAAATTCGATGGTCCATTTCCACACCGCGATCCGTGTTCCGGCGGATTGGTCCGACTGGTGGTTCTGGATCGTGCCCATGCGATCGGTAAACTCCTTGGGCAGGAGCGGAACCGCGATCATCGCGGCAACCGCCATGATCGAAACGATCAGGACGCGCCGCTTCGCCGTGCGCAGGATCATGGCCATCAACACCACCACGCAGACAAGGCCGGTGCGCGCGCCGGTGCCGATGGGCATCAGCGCGCAGGCAAAGCACAGCGCCAGCGCAAATGCCTTCACCCGCCATTCGGGCGGAAAGATCGTGCCGAAGCGCATCAGCCATAGCGCCAGCGGGATCACCGCAATCGCCACCGCCGAAATGATCGAGCCTTCGTAAAGCCCGGTGTTGTCGTTCACCAGCAGGCGCAATTCGCCATAACCGCCGCCGCCCGCCACGGTCTTGATCCCGCCGCCGATCACGATCACCCCGATGGACAGCACCAGGATCAGCGTGATCGCCTCGATCCGCAGCCGGGTGCGCAGGGTCAGCGGCAGGAACAGCGCCCACAGCAGCGCCTTCCACACCCACGCCCATTTTTCGGCCGCTTCCACCGGAAAGTCGGCGGTCTGCGTGGAAAGCCCGCAATAGACCAGCAGCGCCAGCAGCAGGAACTGGCGCAGCGACAGGCGGATGCCATTCTTGTCCTCGGCCACGAACCACGCGATGAACGCGCACAGGAACGCGATCAGCGATACCGGAATGTGCGAAAGGATGCCCCAGCTCACCTTCTGCGGGGCCACGATGTCGATATAGGAATAGGCCAGCACGAACAGGAATGGCTTGCGAAAGCCCGCGCCGATGAACGCCAGCACGAAGCTGAGCAGGAACAGGTCAAGCATCGTCGCTGCCTTCCTGCGTTTGGCGCTTCTGCCGGAACGGCGTCTTGCGGCTGGGCAGGGAAGGATCGTCGTCCAGATCGTCACGATGCAGCAGCCGCCAGACGGCAAGCGCCATCAGCAGGTGGGGCAGGAAGAGCGTGAACTGGTCGATCATGGTTGGACACAGCGCTAGACCATCGAGGTTGACGCGGCGTTAAGCCTTGTCATGGCAGAAGTGGCCACCATGACCCGCGTGCTCCACGTCCTCGACCATTCGCTGCCGCTGCACAGCGGCTACACTTTCCGCACCCGCGCGATTCTCAAGGCGCAAGCAGCCATGGGAATCGAAGTGCGCGGCATCACCGGCCAGCGCCAGGAAGGCCCCGCTACCGGGCAGGATGCCGATGAGGTGGACGGCCTGATCTTTCATCGCACCGCCGGCGCGGCGCAGGGCCTGCCCATCGTGCGGGAATGGGGCGAAGTTTCCGCGCTGGCAGACCGGATAATCGAGGTGGCGCGCGAATGGCGGCCCGATGTGCTCCACGCCCATTCACCATCGCTGTGCGGGCTGGCCGCGATTCGCGCGGGGCGCAAGCTTGGCATCCCGGTGGTCTATGAAATCCGCGCCTTCTGGGAAGATGCCGCGGTCGGCAACGGCACGGGTCGTGAAGGCAGCGCAAAGTACTGGCTATCGCGTGTGCTGGAAAACGATGTCGTCAGCAGCGCAGACCGCGTCGTCACCATATGCGACGGGCTGCGCCAGGATCTGATCGCGCGCGGCTATGCGCCTGAAAAGATTTCGATCATGCCCAATGGCGTCGATCTCGCCCTGTTCGGCGATCCACTGCCGCGCGATACCGTGCTGGCAACCGAACTGGGGCTGGGCGATGGCCCGGTGATCGGCTTTCTCGGCAGCTTCTATCCCTATGAAGGTCTCGACGATCTGATCGCAGCCATGCCCGCCATCGTTGCAGGCATGCCCGGCGCGCGGCTGCTGCTGGTCGGCGGCGGTCCCGCCGAGACGCAATTGCGCGCGCAAGCTGCTGCATCGTCCGCCGCCGATGCCATCCGTTTCGTCGGACGGGTGCCGCATCATGAAGTGGACCGCTATTATTCGCTGGTCGATGTCGTCTGCTACCCGCGCAAAGGCATGCGCCTGACCGAACTGGTCACGCCGCTGAAGCCGATGGAAGCAATGGCGCAAGGCAAACTTGTCGCCGCATCCAATGTCGGCGGGCATCGCGAACTCATCCGTGATGGTGAAACCGGCACTCTCTTTCCTCCCGACGATCCGGCAAGCCTTGCCGCCGCGATGGTTCGGATGCTGCAATCGCAAGCGGAATGGCCCGCCCGCCGGGACAGGGCGCGGGCTTGGGTTGGCGAACATCACGACTGGGCTTCCAATGTCAGGCGTTATCAAGTCGTTTACCAAGCGCTGATACCTCATGGCGATGTGTCGGCTGCGGCGGCTTGAATCGCCCGGTCCCCAAAATTGACTTGAAAGACAGGACGCCACGCCCGTGACAGCGACGAAGCGCAAGCCCAAGCCCATCACCGCGAACCCGCTTTTTCCGCTCGTCACCGCGCTGTGGGCGGCCACTTTCCTCGGCCTCGGCAGCTTTGCCGTCGCGCCTGCGCTGCTCGAAGGTCCGGTCGTCGCGCTCGGCATTCCGGCGCTGGTCCCTGCCGCTGCCCCGCCGCTGGGCTTTACCGCGCGGGTCATGTTCGCCATCGCCATGATGGGGATTGGCGCGCTGGCGGGCTATGCCATCGGTCGCCTGATGGGCCGCGAAAAGACCGAAGCGCCGGTGCGCATGCGCGGCTTTGGCAAGGCGGCGCGTGAAGAATCGACCTTCGAAACCTGCCGCCCGATCAATGCCGCCGAAGACCTCGGCGCGCCGCTCGATGCGCCGGTGGCTGAACACGCCCCGCTGCGTCGCCGTGCGCTCAACCTTGATTCGCCGCTGGATCCGCCTGTCGACCATGCCTCGCTCCCCAGTGCGATGCCGTGGGACATCGAACCTGCGCCGTCATTCACACCGGAGCTGACCCCCGAATTTGCACGGGCGCAGTCCGATGCGCCCGCAGATGCGGCCCCGGATACGACGCTGCCCGATCCGCTCGCACTTGATCTCCTGCTGGAAGAAGCCAGCAAGGTGGATCATGCCCCCTTTGCAGATCCGCACGACACTTCTGCTGGATTCGAAGCGGCTGAAGCACACGAGGCGCAAGGGGTAGAGGTACAAGTATCTGATCTTGAGCAGGAAGTGGACCTGGTGGAAGAACCTTCCGCCGCTCCGGCCTTCATTCCGGCTCCGGCGCCATTCCTTCAGGCACAGGCCGCAGCGGCAAGTCCTATAGACAGCGCTCCGCTCGAACGGCTGGGGTTGGTGCAATTGACCGAACGTCTTGCGCTGGCCATCACGCGTCGTGCCGAAGCCGCTGAACAGACGGTCACGCCCGATTTCACGATCACCGCGCCCGCGCCACAGCCTGCCATCGCGCGGTTCGAAAGCGCTGCATTTGCCCAGCCCGATAGCGATGCAGACGCAGCGCTGGGAGCATTTGGAGACGGCCACCCGGAACGCGTCGTTCAACTCCGGCCTTCAACCTCTCCCTCAGTCCTGCCTTCGGGCCATCCTTTTGCCGATCCCGCATCCGCTTTGGACGCTGAAGCAAACGATGAGGACGAGGACGAAGACCTCGGTCTCGACCGCTTCCTGCGCATGTCGCCGCTGCTTGCCCGCAAGCGCCCGGCGGCGACCGCGACCGACGATGCCGACGCGCTTGACGCTGACGGCACCGTGGATACGGAAATGGCCGAATCCGAAGTTGTCGAAGATCGCTATCCTTCGCTGCTGGATATGGGACCTGTCGTCGCCCGCCGTGAACCGCTGCGCATCGGGGAAGATGTCTTAGAGGGCGTGGATGGCGATGAAGGCGTTGAGCCGGTCGTGGTCTTTCCCGGCCAGGAATCGCCTCTCGTGGCGGGTCCCTCCATTGGCGAAGGAGCCTCGGTCGGCACATCGCGGCCGTTTGAACGGCCTTCGATCATGCCGCTCCCCGGTTCGCCGCTGGCCTCGCGTGGCCGCGCCGCGCCATCACCGCAAACCTTGTCAGACGATGGAGACGAAGCGGTCGCAAGTTCGCCCGCCGCCCTGCCCGATGCCGAAGAAGCCGACCGTGCCCTGCGCGCGGCCCTTGCAACCCTCCAGCGGATGACGGCACAGGGCTGATCCTGTCCTGCAATACGGCGAATTTCAGCCCTTTGTGCCGTGTCGCAACCGTATTTTCGGCCTGAACCCCGCCCTTGATGCGGGTGTGCGGTTGCAAAAAAACATTCCTGCAGTCATTGGGGGAGTTCGCGCAACTTTCGTCGCCTTTCGGGCATCGTGATTCGCGCGAAACTCCTCTTTTTGGATGTAGGACAAACTTCGAAATGGGATTTCCGCCGGTTCAGGGCCTGTACGATCCGCGTAATGAGCACGATGCATGTGGCGTGGGCTTCGTCGCCCATATCAAAGGCATCAAAAGCCACTCGATCGTTGATCAGGCCCTCGAAATTCTGCGCAATCTCGATCATCGCGGTGCAGTGGGCGCCGATCCCCTGCTGGGCGATGGCGCAGGCCTGTTGATCCAGATCCCGGATCAGCTGTTCCGCAAATGGGCCGCATCCGAAGGCAAGGAACTGCCGCAGCCGGGTGACTACGCCGTGGCCATGTGCTTCCTGCCTCAGGAAGAGGCTGCGCGCCTGTTCGTTACCGAATTCTTCGAAAAGTTCATCGCCAAGGAAGGCCAGGAACTGATCGGCTGGCGCGATGTGCCCACCACGATGGACGGCCTGGGCAAGGCCGTGATCGATTCCATGCCGGTGATCCGCCAGTGCTTCATCAAGCGCGGGGCGGGCACTGCCGATCAGGCCGCGTTCGAACGCAAGCTGCTCGCCATCCGCAAGCAGACGCAGAACCCGCTGGCGATGATGGCCGAAAAGCACGGCCTTCCGGGCGTGACCCAGTTGTACATGCCCAGCTTCTCGACCCGGACGATTGTCTACAAGGGCCTGCTGCTCGCCAACCAGGTCGGCTCATTCTACGACGATCTGCGCGATCCCGATTGCGTCTCCGCGCTCGGCCTTGTGCATCAGCGCTTCAGCACCAACACTTTCCCCAGCTGGAAGCTGGCGCACCCGTTCCGCTTCATCGCGCACAACGGCGAAATCAACACCGTCCGCGGCAACGTGAACTGGATGAACGCGCGCCGCCGCACGATGGAATCGGAACTGCTCGGTCCCGATCTCGACAAGATGTGGCCGCTGATCCCGCACGGACAGTCCGATACGGCCAGCCTCGACAATGCGCTCGAACTGCTGCTGGCGGGCGGATACAGCCTTGCTCACGCGGTGATGATGCTGATCCCCGAAGCGTGGGCTGGCAATCCGTTGATGTCGCCAGCGCGCCGTGCGTTCTATGAATATCACGCCGCGCTGATGGAGCCGTGGGACGGCCCGGCAGCGGTCGCCTTCACCGATGGCCGCCAGATTGGCGCCACGCTTGATCGCAATGGCCTGCGCCCGGCGCGCTTCTCGATCACGCGCGATGATATCATCGTCATGGCTTCGGAAAGCGGCGTCCTGCCGTTCCGCGAAGAAGACATCGTCCGCAAGTGGCGGCTCCAGCCAGGTCGCATGCTCCTGATCGACATGGAGCAGGGCAAGATCATCGAGGACGAAGAGATCAAGGCGGAACTCGCCGCTGCCGAACCTTACGAGGAATGGCTGGATCAGGCCCAGTACAAGCTCAAGGAACTCGACGTGATCGAGCCTGAACTGGCGGCGCTGCCGGTGGAAACCACCTCGTTGCTCGATCGGCAGCAGGCCTTTGGCTACACGCAGGAGGATATCTCCCGTTTCCTCGAACCGATGGCCATCGCGGGCGATGATCCGCTCGGCTCGATGGGCACCGACACGCCGATTGCGGTGCTATCGAAGCGTTCGCGCCTGCTCTACGATTACTTCAAGCAGAACTTCGCGCAGGTCACCAATCCGCCGATCGATCCGATCCGCGAAGAACTGGTGATGTCGCTGGTCAGCATGATCGGCCCACGCCCCAATCTGCTCGGTCAGGATGCGGGCAGCCACAAGCGTCTCGAAGTCGATCAGCCTATCCTCACCAACGAGGATATCGCCAAGATCCGCTCGGTCGAAGCCGCGCTGGATGGCGCGTTCCGCACTGGCACCATCGACACGACCTGGGATGCTGCCGCCGGTGCCGAAGGCCTTGAAATGGCGATCAAGGAAATGTGCTGGGCGGCGACCGAAGCCGTCCTTGCCGACAAGAACATCCTGATCCTGTCCGACCGCGGGCAGAACGAGGACCGTGTGCCCATGCCGGCGGCGCTGGCAACGGCGGCGGTGCACCAGCACCTTGTCCGTCAGGGCCTGCGTATGCAGACGGGCCTCGTCGTCGAAACCGGCGAAGCACGCGAAGTGCATCACTTCTGCGTTCTGGCAGGTTATGGCGCCGAAGCGATCAACCCGTACCTCGCATTCGAGACGCTGGAGCAGATTCGCGTTGCCAAGGAGCTTCCGCTCGGCCCCAAGGATGTAAAGAAGAACTACATCAAGGCCATCGGCAAGGGCATCCTCAAGGTCATGTCCAAGATGGGCATCTCGACCTACCAGTCCTATTGCGGCGCGCAGATCTTCGACGCGGTCGGCCTGTCGAGCGAGTTTGTCGACACCTACTTCACTGGCACCGCGACCAGCATCGAAGGTGTCGGTCTTACGGAAATTGCCGAGGAAACCGTGCGCCGTCACGCCACGGCCTATGGCGACAATCCCATCTACAAGAAGATGCTCGACGTGGGCGGCATGTACCAGCTGCGCCTGCGCGGCGAATACCATGCCTGGACGGCATCGAACATCGCCAACCTGCAACATGCAGTGCGCGGCAATACGCCTGAAAAGTATCGCGAATTTGCGGAATCGATCAACGATCAGTCCGAACGGCAATTGACCATCCGCGGGCTGATGGAACTGAAGAAGGCTGAGCAGCCGATCGACATTTCCGAAGTCGAACCCGCCAGCGAAATCGTCAAGCGCTTTGCCACCGGCGCAATGAGCTATGGCTCGATCTCGTGGGAAGCGCACACCACGCTGGCCGTGGCTATGAACCGCATCGGCGGCAAGTCGAACACGGGTGAGGGCGGCGAGGACCCTGCGCGCTTTACCCCGTTGGCCAATGGCGATTCGATGCGCTCTGCGATCAAGCAGGTCGCGAGCGGGCGCTTCGGCGTGACCGCCGAATACCTCGTCAACGCTGACGACGTGCAAATCAAGATGGCGCAGGGTGCAAAGCCCGGCGAAGGCGGCCAGCTGCCGGGTGACAAGGTGGACAAGACCATCGGAAAGACCCGCCATTCCACGCCCGGCGTGGGCCTGATCTCGCCCCCGCCGCACCACGATATCTATTCGATCGAAGATCTCGCGCAGCTCATTCACGATCTCAAGAACGTGAACACGCGCGCGCGCATCTCGGTCAAGCTGGTGTCCGAAGTGGGCGTGGGCACCGTGGCGGCGGGCGTTTCCAAGGCGCGCGCCGATCATGTGACGATCTCAGGGTATGAGGGCGGCACCGGCGCATCGCCGCTCACATCGTTGACTCACGCGGGCAGCCCATGGGAAATCGGTCTTGCCGAAACCCAGCAGACGCTGCTGCTCAACAACTTGCGCAGCCGCATCTGCGTGCAGGCCGATGGTGGCATCCGCACCGGGCGCGATGTGGCCGTGGCCGCATTGCTCGGTGCCGACGAATTCGGCTTTGCCACCGCGCCGCTGATTGCGGCAGGCTGCATCATGATGCGCAAGTGCCACCTCAACACTTGCCCGGTCGGCGTCGCCACCCAGGACCCGGTCCTGCGCGCGCGCTTCACCGGCCAGCCCGAACATGTGATCAACTACTTCTTCTTCGTCGCCGAAGAACTGCGCGCGATCATGGCAGAGATGGGCTTCCGCACCGTCGCCGAAATGGTCGGTCGGGTTGACCGGCTCGATACCAACAAGGCGATCCATCACTGGAAGCTTGAAGGGATCGACCTGTCGAAGCTGCTCCATCGCGTCGAGCCGGTTGAGGGCACGACGCTCAACTGGAGCGGCACACAGGATCACGGTCTCGAAGCCGCACTCGATCAGGACCTGATCAAGTCCAGCGCAGCGGCGCTGGAAAGCGGGCAGGCGGTTCGCCTCGAACGCTCGGTCATCAACGTCAACCGCACGGTCGGCGCAATGCTGTCCGGCGAAATCGCCCGCAAATATGGCCACAAGGGCTTGCCTGACAACACCGTCCACGTCTCGTTCAAGGGTGTGGCGGGGCAGTCGTTCGGTGCGTTCCTTGCGCACGGCGTCACGCTCGATCTCGTCGGCGATGCCAACGACTATGTCGGTAAGGGCCTGTCGGGCGGCCGCGTAATCGTGCGCCCGCCTGCGCATGTCGAACGCGATCCGTCAGAAAACATCATCGTCGGCAACACCGTGCTTTACGGTGCGATTGCGGGCGAGGCCTACTTCAACGGCGTTGCCGGTGAACGCTTTGCCGTGCGCAATTCGGGCGCCGTTGCGGTTGTCGAAGGAACCGGCGATCACGGCTGCGAATACATGACCGGCGGCGTCGTCGCCGTGCTGGGCAAGACCGGGCGCAACTTTGCCGCGGGCATGTCGGGCGGTATCGCCTATGTCTATGATGTGGACGGCAACTTTGCCGATCTGGTCAATGGCGCGATGGTCGATCTCGTGCCGATTTCAGCAGAGCGCGATGAGGAAGACGGTATGGGCCGTCCACAGCAACGCGGGGTCGATGTCTACGACTACGGCATGGGCGACATGCTGCGTCACGACGCCGAGCGCCTGCGTGTGCTGGTTGAGCGGCACCATCTTTACACCGGCAGCAAGCGCGCGCGCGACATTCTTGATAACTGGGCCGAGGCGCTGCCGAAGTTCGTCAAGGTCATGCCGCGCGATTATGCTCGCGCCCTGCGCCAGATGGAGGCCGAGCGCCTCGAAGCCGCGTCCGTCGCAGCTGAATAAGGGTTAGATTACAATGGGCAAGGCAACCGGCTTTCTCGAAATCGACCGCAAGGACCGCAGTTACGATGCGCCTTCGGAACGGCTGAAGCACTATCGCGAATTCGTCATCCCGCATGACGATGCAGGCCTGAAGGGCCAGGCGGCGCGCTGCATGAACTGCGGCATTCCGTACTGTCACAACGGCTGCCCGGTGAACAACCAGATCCCCGACTGGAACCATCTGGTCTATGAGAATGACTGGCGCGACGCGCTCGACAATCTCCACTCGACCAACAATTTCCCCGAATTCACCGGCCGCATCTGCCCCGCCCCGTGCGAGGCGGCGTGCACACTCAATATCGTGGACCAGCCGGTCACCATCAAGTCGATCGAATGCGCCATCGTCGATCGCGGGTGGAAGGAAGGCTGGATCGAACCGCAGGTTCCGGCAAAGAAGACCGGCAAATCGGTTGCGGTGGTCGGCTCCGGCCCCGCTGGCATGGCTGCCGCCCAACAGCTTGCCCGCGCTGGCCACTCGGTTACGGTGTTTGAAAAGAACGACCGGATCGGCGGCTTGCTGCGCTACGGCATTCCTGACTTCAAGATGGAAAAGACCCACATCAACCGCCGCGCGATGCAGATGGAGGCCGAAGGCGTCCAGTTCCGCACCGGGGTGGAAGTGGGTGTGACCGTCTCGTTCGCGTCTTTGCAGGAAAACTTTGACGCGGTCGTGCTGTCGGGCGGCGCGGAAGACCCGCGCGGTCTCGGCATCCCCGGCGCTGAACTGCCCGGCGTACGCATGGCGATGGAATTCCTCACCCAGCAGAACAAGCGCAACGCAGGTGACGATGAATTGCGCGCTGCGCCGCGTGGCTCGCTGCTCGCCACCGGCAAGCATGTCGTGGTCATCGGCGGTGGCGACACCGGGTCTGACTGCGTCGGCACCTCGAACCGCCAGGGCGCGGCCTCGGTCACGCAGCTTGAGATCATGCCCAAGCCGCCTGAAAAGGAAGACAAGGCGCTGTCATGGCCGAACTGGCCGCTCAAGCTCCGCACGTCCTCAAGCCATGAAGAGGGCTGTGAGCGCGAATTCGCGGTATTGACCAAGCGGGTCGTCGGCGAAAACGATGTCTCAGGCCTCGAATGCGTCCGCGTCGAATGGGTCGATGGCAAGATGCAGGAAGTTGCCGGCAGCGAATTCACGATCAAGGCCGACCTGATCTTCCTCGCCATGGGTTTCCTCGGACCGCGCAAGCAGGGCCTGCTCGAACAGGCCGGTGTCGAACTCGATGCGCGTGGTAACGTCAAAGGCAACGTGATCGACTACAAGACCAGTGTCGAAAATGTATTCGCTTGTGGTGACATGCGCCGCGGCCAGAGCCTCGTCGTTTGGGCGATCCGCGAAGGACGCCAGTGCGCCCGCGCCGTCGACGAAGCCCTGATGGGGGTCAGCGAACTGCCCCGCTGACTTTCGCTGCGAACCGAATAACAAAGGGGCGCCCCAAACGGGCGCCCCTTTTTTGTTTCCTCACTGGGAATTTTACCCGTCCAACCCTGCGTCAACCATTGGCGCGGCTTTCTTCTTGCTCACCAGCAGCTTGTCGATCTTGCGGCCGTCCATGTCGACGACCTCGAAGCGCCAGCCCTGATCGTGGAAGTGTTCGCCCTCGGTCGGCAGGCGTTTCAGCACCGAAAGGCAATAGCCCGCCGTCGTCGCAAATTCGCGGTCGTCGGGCAGGTCGATGCACAGCCGGTCGGCCAGCGCGTCAGCAGGAAGTGCGCCCGAAATCAGCAGCGATCCATCCTCGCGCTCCACCACCATCGGGCTGTCGCCCGCATCGCCATGACCCACGAAATTGCCGGCGATTGCCGCAAGCAGGTCAGCCGGGGTCACGATTCCTTCAAGATGGCCGTATTCGTCGTGCACCAGCGCAATGGCGACTTCGGCCTGCTGGATCATCGTCAGCGCGTCCATCGTGTCGAGCTGGTCGGGCACGATGGCGGGCTTCTTCATCAGGCGCCCCAACTGCACCTTGCGTCCGCGCAGCAGCGTGGAGAGCACGTCGCGCACTTTCACCACGCCCACGATCTTGTCGACCGAACCGTCGGCGACCAGCAGCAGTGAATGCGGGCTGTCCTCGATGGCTGCGCGCAGTTCGATTTCCGGCGCGCGCCGTTCGATCCAGTGGAGCTCGGTGCGCGGGGTCATCACTTCACGCACAGGGCGTTCGGCCAGCCGCATGATGCCGGTCATTAGCGCGCGTTCTTCTTCCTCGATGACGCCGGATCGCGTCGCTTCGGCAAAGATCATGTGCAGTTCTTCGGCAGTTACTTCCTGTTCGCCGCCCTGCTTCAGGCCCATCATGCGGATCAGCAGGCTCGACGACTTGTCGAGCGTCCAGACGAACGGCGCGGTTACGCGCGACATCAGCACCATTGCGGGCGCAGCGATCTTTGCGATCGGTTCGGCGGCGCGCAGGGCAAGCTGCTTGGGCACCAGTTCGCCAACGACGAGGCTCAGGTACGTGGTAATCGCGATGACGATGGCAAAGCCTATATCATCGGCAAAGCGTTCGGGTACGCCCCACACCACCAGCCGCTCGGCAGTCGGCCCGCCAAGGCTCGATCCCGAATAGGCACCGGCGATGATGCCCACCAGCGTGATGCCGATCTGGACCGTCGAAAGAAACTTTCCGGGGTCTGCTGCCAGTTCGAGCGCGATTTTCGCGCCCTTGCTGCCTTCTTCGGCGGCGACCTTCAGCCGCGCCGGACGCGCCGAGACGATCGCCAGTTCCGACATGGAAAACAAGCCATTGAGCACTACGAGGCTCAGGATCAGCAGAACGTCGGACCAAGGGTAAGGTGTCACGGAAGCGGCCCTATCAGATTCGAATGCAAAGGCGAAGTGTTGCGATAAAGTTCCCGATATGGCTTTCTTGCGGTTCCCGTTCGGGAACCGTTCAGTCGAAACGGGCTTATCTGAACTGTCAAAGCGGCATTCCGTTGCATAAGGTTGCCATCGGACGCTGATCCAAGGGGACAGGAAATGAAAATTCGTCGTATTATGATGTCGAGCCTTTGCGCGGTTTCGCTGGTCAGCCTCTCGGCTTGCGTCACCGATCCCAACACGGGTGAGAAAAAGGTTTCGCGCACCGCAATCGGCGGTCTGGGCGGCGCTCTTGGCGGTGCATTGCTTGGCGGCCTGATCGGCGGCAAGACCGGGCGCATCGTCGGCGCTGGCATCGGCGGCGTTGCCGGCGGCGTGATCGGTTACCAGAAGGACAAGCAGATCCGCGAACTGCGTGAACAGACCGCAGGCACCGGCATCGATGTCAGTGAAACCGACGGCGGCAACGCGATCCTCGTCAACCTGCCCAATGGCGTCACCTTCGATGTGGATAGCTCCACGGTGAAGCCCGCATTCGGTGCCACGCTCGATCGTGTCGCACAATCGCTGGTCCAGTATCCCAATTCGCTGATTGACGTTTATGGCCACACCGATTCGACCGGCTCGGATACATACAACCAGGCACTGTCGGAACGTCGCGCCCGCGCGGTTGCCGATTATCTCACCTCGCGCGGCGTCGGCTATGCCCGCATCCGCAGCCAGGGTTTCGGCGAAACCCAGCCGATTGCGTCGAACGATACCGAACAGGGCCGTTCGGCCAACCGCCGGGTCGAGATCAAGATCGTCCCGATCAGCCAGGACGATGTGAACGCTGCCCGCAGCGGTCAGTAAGCCTTCCTGATAGCGCCAGCGGCGTCGCTCCCTCCGGGAAGCGGCGCCGTTTGCTATGCATCGCATACGATTCGCGGTTGACTGTCGCGGTCGCTGACCGGCATCGCCGTGGGAAGCAGGAGAATTCACGCAATGCCGATCGAACGCCGCGCCATTAACGGACGCCTGACCAACCCGGTCGGGCTTGGCTGCATGTCCCTGAGCTGGGCCTACGGCGAAAGGCCTGGCGATGAGGACGGTATCCGTCTGCTGCATCGCGCCATCGAGATCGGATACGATCATTTCGATACCGCGCGCCTCTATGGTCTGGGCCACAACGAAGCTCAGGTGGGCATCGCGCTGAAAGGGCGGCGCGACAAGGTGTTCCTTGCCTCCAAGATGGGTCTCTTCGCCAGTGGTGAAAAGCGCGGGATCGATTGTCATCCCGATACAATCCGCAGCGAACTCGAAATTTCGCTGAGGCTGCTGCAGACCGATCATATCGATCTCTATTACATGCACCGTCGCGATTTGACGGTGCCGATAGAGGAATCGGTAGGCGCGATGGCCGACCTTGTAAGGGAAGGAAAAATCGGCGCGATCGGCCTTTCCGAAATGTCGGCCGATACCCTGCGCAGGGCCGCCGCCGTCCACCCCATCGCCGCGATGCAAACCGAATATTCGCCCTGGACGCGGCAGGCCGAAATCGCCGTGCTCGATGCCTGTCGCGATCTTGGCACCGCGTTCGTCGCATTCTCGCCTGTGGCGCGCGGCGTGCTTGCCAACGGCGTCAGTAATCCTGCGCTGCTTGAGGACAACGACATCCGCCGCACGATGCCGCGCTTCAACGGCGAAAACTGGCCGCGGAATCTGGCGCTGGTCCGGCAATTCAACGCCATTGCCGCGCGCGAAGGCGTCACGCCTTCGCAATTGTCGCTGGCCTGGGTGCTGTCGCGCGGGGACCATATCGTCGCCATTCCCGGCACGGGCAAGATTGCGCACCTCGAAGAGAACATCGCGCTCTGGGACTGGAGCCTTCCGGCTGCCCTGGCGGACGAAGTCGATGCGCTGATCAATCAGCAGACCGTTTCCGGCCACCGCTATGCCCAAGCCATCCTGCCGACCATCGACACCGAGGATTTCGCCTGAATAGAGCCGACTAGACTGATTTGGCCGCCCGGTCGGCCAGCCGTTCCACCGCCGCTGCGTGAATCGCAGGCGCGGTAACCAGCAGACCGAACGCGCGGGGATCGCGCTTGTTGAACGCAATCGGCTGGCCGAACACATCGCTCACCGCTGCCCCTGCCTCGCGCGCGATCAGCGTGGCGGCGGCAATGTCCCATTCAAAGCCCCAGCGGATCGTTGCGAGCAGGTCCGCCTCGTTCGCGCCGACCATGGCGATGCGCAGGGCGATGGAATTGGGCTTTTCCACCGTGACCAGATCCGCATCCACCCGTGCGAGGCTGTCAGCCGGAACGCGCGATCCCGAAAGCTGGGCGCGGCGACTGGCAACCAGTTTGAACCCGTTGCGAATCGCCCCTTGTCCGGCAATGGCTGACCAGTATTCGCCGCGCGCCGGGGCGCTCAACGCGCCGATCAACGGGCGGCCTTCGCTCACCAGCGCCACCGATACCGACCAGCCAGCGCGGCCGCGCACGAAATCGCGTGTGCCATCGATCGGATCGACCAGCCAACACAGGCCGCGCGCAAGCCGCTCTGGATGGTCCACTGTTTCTTCCGAAAGCCACCCGGCAGAGGGTAAAAGCGCGCCCAGTTCCCGTTTGAGGAACGTGTCCACCGCGATGTCGGCCTCGCAAACCGGGCTGCCTGGCACCTTTTCCCACACCTTCAGGGCGTGGCCATGACCCGGCCAGCGGGCAAGCGCCATGGCCCCTGCTTGGGCAACGATATCGTGAAGGCGGTCATGATCGATCATGCGATTTCGTCAGGTGATCCTTATGCGAGGGCAACGCAAGGCGGTTAACGCTGCGACTTTGGTTTAGGCGGGCATTTACGCCCCTTTTCAAGCTCTCTTTGCTGTGCTTTAGGCATCGGGACTCAAAGCACCAACGGCGGTGCATACCTTTGCGCCAACGGCGGCGCGCCTGTTGGCCCATTGGTCGTTCGGCCGGGCCTATTGCATAGCGGGGATCACGCATGAACGTTCATGAATATCAGGGCAAAGAACTGCTGGCGAAGTTTGGCGTAGGCATTCCGGCGGGCATCGCGGCAATGACCGTCGAAGAAGCCGTAGCGGCGGCAAAGCAGCTTCCCGGACCGCTCTATGTGGTCAAGGCGCAAATCCACGCCGGTGGGCGTGGCAAGGGCAAGTTCAAGGAACTGCCCGCCGATGCCAAGGGTGGTGTGCGCCTGGCCAAGAGCATCGAGGAAGTCGAAGCGTTCGCCAAGGAAATGCTCGGCAACACCCTTGTCACCATCCAGACCGGTGAAGCGGGCAAGCAGGTCAACCGCCTGTATGTTACCGATGGCGTTGATATCGCGAAGGAATATTACCTGTCGATGGTCGTCGATCGTGGCACCAGCCGCGTTGCCATGATCGTGTCGACCGAAGGCGGCATGGACATCGAGGAAGTCGCCCACTCCACGCCGGAAAAGATCGCTACGATCGTGATCGATCCGGTCGAAGGCTTCATGCCGCACCATGGCCGCGCCGTCGGCTTTGCGCTGGGCCTTTCGGGCGAACTGCACAAGCAGGCCGGCAAGATCGCGGGCCAGCTTTACAACGCGTTTGTCGCGCTCGATTGCGACATGCTCGAAATCAACCCTCTGGTCGAGACCAAGGACGGCAACCTGCTCGTCCTCGACACCAAGATGAGCTTCGATTCGAATTCGCTCTATCGTCACCCCGATGTCTTCGCCCTGCGCGACGAGACCGAGGAAGACCCTGCCGAAATCGAAGCTTCGAAGTATGACCTTGCCTACATCAAGCTCGACGGCAACATCGGCTGCATGGTCAACGGCGCGGGTCTTGCCATGGCGACGATGGATATCATCAAGCTGAACGGCGAATTCCCCGCCAACTTCCTTGACGTTGGCGGCGGCGCCAACAAGGAAAAAGTCACTGCGGCGTTCAAGATCATCCTCAAGGACCCTGCCGTGAAGGGCATTCTCGTCAACATCTTCGGCGGGATCATGAAGTGCGACATCATCGCCGAGGGCATCGTTGCCGCAGCTAAGGAAGTGAACCTTTCGGTTCCGCTCGTCGTCCGTCTTGAAGGCACCAACGTCCAGCAGGGCAAGGACATCCTGGCAAACTCCGGTCTGCCGATCGTCGCTGCCAACGATCTGGGCGATGCCGCCAAGAAGATCGTGGCTGAAGTGCGCGCGGTCGCCTGACCCGCCACTGCCGAGTTCGCGACGGCGAATTCAGAAGGCCCCGCCACAAAGCGGGGCCTTCTTCTGTCTTGAACACGCAAAACTGGCCGAATAGCGTCGCTTGCGATGACCAGACCCGCCACTCTCATTCTCGCCCTGCTTGCCGCCGTTCACCCCGCAGCGGGGCAGGCGAAGGAAACTCTCCTCGAACCCTCCTCGCCATGGCACGTCATTTACGATGAGGACAATTGCCGTCTCGCCCGCATGTTCGGGCCGGACCAGAAGACCGTGCTGACCTTCCAGCAGGCCGCACCAGGCAGCATGCTGCGCGTTTCGGTCTACGGCCCGCCGTTAAAGCCGATGACTACGGGGTCCAGCAACGTCATGGTTGCCTTCGGCACAGGGCAGAAGCTGGTTCCGGCCAGGCAATCGCTTCCAGGAACCGCAGGGGACGATAAACAGCCCCTGCTCATGCTTGGTGATCTCGATCTGCTCAACCGCGATTTCAGCGGGGATATCGAGTATACGTCTGAAATGCCCCCGAAGCGTGAACAGATCGCCGCGATCGACCGCTTCACCATCGCCGGGTCGGGCGCGCGACTGGTGTTGCACACTGGCTCGCTGGCCAAGGCGCTCGATGTTCTGGCGATCTGCTCGCGCGATCTGGTGAAGAGTTGGGGCCTCGATCCCGATCAGCAGGCAAGCCTCTCTGCGCGGCCACGGCATCTGGGCAAGCCGTCCACCTGGCTGCGGAGCAAGGACTATCCTTCCACAGCCCTGCGCATGGGAAAAACCGCGAGCATCCAATTCCGATTGATGATCGACCAGACGGGCACACCCAGCGCCTGCAAGGTGCAGAGCGCCACCCAGTCACCCGAATTCATCGACGTCACCTGTAAACTGCTGATGCAGCGGGCGCGCTTTTCTCCTGCGCTCGATGCACAGGGGCAGGCGGTGCCGAGCTATTACACCAACACGGTCAACTGGATCATACGCAGGCCTTGAATTGCATTTCATGCAACTGGTTTGTCGCCCTTCGCACTTGCGGAATCACCGCTGCGCCCGCACACAGGACAGGCCTTTCAGGCATCCTCTCCCAAACTTTCCAAGGCTGGTCTTCGGACCGGCCTTTCTTTTTTGGGCAACTGCCTCCGAAGTCAGCAAGCGCCGACCCGGAGGGGGCTTCAATCGAATGGGTCGCCTTTGGCTTGCGTTTGCCGCCTGGCCATCTACTTGAGGTCGACACAGGCCTGTAGTCCGGCCCCGTTCATACCTGCTTGTCGATGGAGCCAGTGCCCGTGATCCCGCGTGAATTGATCGGCACCGCCCAGGTGCCCGGCGGCGAAGAGCTGCGGCTTTACCGGCATGACCGCGATTTCATGATCGTGCTTGACCGCAACGAATTGATGAGCAGTCGCCTCAGCGGCTCGGAAATTGCGCTGGCCGAACAAAGCTGCGCGCGCATTGCCGGTGCCGAGCGCCCGGCGATGCTGATCGGCGGATATGGCATGGGCTTCACCTTGCGCGCCGCGCTGGCCAAATTGCCCGCCGACGCCCACGTCACCGTCGCCGAACTCGTCCCCGAAATCATCGAATGGGCGCGGGGGCCGATGCAGGATCTTGCCGCCGGTTGCCTCGATGACCCCCGTGTGCGTCTTGTGATGACCGACGTCGCCGACGTGATCCGCGCCAACGGTCTCAATGTGGGCGGCACCGGCTATGATGCGATCCTGCTTGATGTGGACAACGGTCCGGACGGCCTCGTCCGCGCCGCCAACAACCAGCTCTACTCCACGCGCGGCCTGCGCGCCGCCCGCTCAGCCCTCCGCCCCGGCGGCGTCCTCGCGATCTGGTCCGCCGCCAAGGACGCCAACTTCACCCAGCGCCTCAAGCACGTCGGATTCGATGTCGAGGAAATAGAAGTCCGCGCAAGAAGCAACGGCAAGGGCGCCAAGCATGTGATCTGGTTCGCGCGGGATTAAGCCTCTCTCCCCCTTCCGCTCATCCTGAGCTTGTCGAAGGGGGGAGCGACTATCTGACAGGTCAAGTGTCACTGACCAATTTCAGCTCTTGTTTCGCGTGCTTTTGCGTTGAGTCGGACGAGCAGTTTTCGGGCGAGGGCGATGCGGACGACCATTTTGGGTTTACCTTGGTCGAGCAGGCGTTGGCGGAACTCTGCCATGGCCGGATCGAATTTTCGCACGATGTCGGCGACGAGGAAGAGGATCGAGCGGACAGAGCTTCTTCCACCACGGATAGATCGGGCACCGGATCGTTTGCCGCTGTCGTTCGCGATGGGCGCAAGGCCTGCAAGTTTGGCGATGGCCTTGTTCGACAGGGTTCCGATTTCGGGCAGTTCGGCCAGCAGGGTGGCAACGGTGCGATCTGCCACGCCCTTGACCGAGCGCAGTGTGCGATCAAGCGCGGTCCAGACGGGATCGTGTTCGATCAGGCCTGCGATTTCACGGGCCAGCGCTTTGGCTTGGGTATTGAAGAAGGCGATGGCCTCTTTCAGGCTGGCAAGGGCAAGCGGATCGCGGGTGGAATGCAGGCGCTGCTTTTGCACCGTGATATCGCCTGTCACTTGCCGCAACCGGGCAGAAAGCGCGCTAAGCCTTTGTTGTTCGTCGCAAGGTGGCGGCGTTGGCCGTAGCCGCCGTGCCGCAGCAAAGCAGGCGATGACCTCTGCATCGATACGGTCGGTCTTCTCCAGCCGCCCCATCGCCTCGGCAAAATGCCGTACCGCTCTGGGATTGGTCAGGGCACAGGGCATGCCTGCGCGCCACAGCGCCAGGAATGCGTCCTGTTCGAGCCCGCCACTGGATTCCATCACCACCAGCCCTGCGCCATGGCGACCGGCCCAGTCCACCAACGCAGCAATCCCCGCCTCATCATTGGCGAACCGGCGATAGCCGCCGGCCTCGATCCAGCCATCAAGCCAGGCCTTGCTAACATCCACTCCACAAATCGTTTCGATCACGGTAACCTGCCTTGTCCGTACGGTTGAGACACCTGCCGACTATTCGGTCGTGCGTGACAAGCGGTGCTGGTCCCAGGCTCCCTTACGGTTACTGCCTGAGGGGTGACGGGCGACAGCACCGCAGCGCCGGGGTGGGTGGCCACCCACCCCGGCGATCAGCCGATTACATCGCAATCAACCAACAACGTCCAGATACAAGGGGCCGGGGGTGGACTTATCAGACGCCGCAATCCGCAATGCCTCGGCAGGTCTCGACCAAACCCGGTCGGTCAGATCAGCCACCGCGAACGTCGGCTCCTGACAAAACTTGCCAGTATGACACTCCGAACCGGACCGTCCGGAAGGCGCCATCAATGCGGCCATTTCAAGTTTCCCCAATCGACCCTGAAAGCTGCCCGTAGGTGACGCGAACGCGGATAGCTGCGCTACGCTTCGATAATAACTTCGGGGACGATTTGCGCCTTGACCTCAGCATATAGCTCCGCTCCTGGAGCGGCCCTAATGCTGGCGATCAGGCTGTATCGCACCGCTTCACCGACATGTCCCTGGGCGACGTTCTCGCGCCACCAGCCCCCGGTCGGATAGACGATGATCGCATCGCGGGCGGCGAGTTCGGTCGCCATGCCTTCCCAGATATCGGCATGAAGCGAGCCGCGGCTGCGCAGCTGGGGACCGACGGTCCAGCCGGTGTCCGGCGCGGTGCGCGCCGGCGGCCGTGCTCCGGCTTCCGAGGTGCGTCGACGCAAGAACACGTCGAGCTGTTCGTCGGCATGTTTGAGGTCGAAGCGAAGGCCGTGGCTGGCATAGACATGGCGGCGCGACAGGCCCCGCTCACCAGGATTGGGTTCGATGAAATAGCTGAGTGTGATCCGCAGTTGGACCTGCGCTTCGCCGAGCGCCAGCAGCGTCTCGCGCGGCCAAGGCAGAGCATGGACGGCGAGTTCGTCAGTGACCGCCTTGCCGCTCTTCATCTTGAATGGGACGAGCATCTCCTCGGCGACGATCGTCACGTCGTGGTCGAGGCTGCCCAGCGCTCTTGCTAGTGAAGGGACGCCGAACCCATAACGGCGTAGCAGGGCGGGTTTGCCGATCGCGCCTTGGTTCGCACGCATCGCCGGAGTCCATTCAGCTGAATGGACGATGAGGCCGCGCACGGTCTCCGGCCACAGTGCTGGCTTCTCCGCCAGGATCTGCGCGCCCATCCGGGCCGCGAGCGCCGTCGCCGCGCTCGTGTCCCCGGTCGTCGTGAACGGGCGCTCGGCGGTAATGCGATAGGTGGTGAGCAGGGCAAGATCATCGACATGATCGCCGTTCCCGGTGGCAGGGTCATGACCGATATTGCCGCCTTCGAAGACAACGTCCGGCTTAAAAGGCCATTCGCGGTGCCAGCTCACCGAGGTACGGCTGCGCGGCATGATGTCGCCGGCAAGGCCGAGCGCACTCCATCCGGCAAAGGCGGGATCTGTGATGACGGTGCGCTCGGTGAAGGCGCCGACGGTCAGCACATTCCAGGCTTGGGCCGGGTTTTCGATCGGCATGGTGTCGTTGCGGGTGGGATAGTCCGCTGCGACGATCTGGCCTCCAATATTGCCTGCGGCGACAGCCATGAAACGCTGGACCTCGTCGCGCCCGAAGGTGATGGCGTCGAGCTTGGCCGACCAGGAGGAGGGGCGTCCGCGCCAATGATCGCCAAAGCTCGTAATGGCGAGGCAGATGGCACGCGGGCGGTTGGGAGCGACGATCTCGGCCCGCGCGATCGATTGGGCGGTGATGGCGCCGTAGAGATCAGGATCGTTAGCACCGTGGTCGGGCAGGATCTTGACCGATTCCAGGCGGTGGCGAACCTCCACCGGGCCATTGCCATCGAGCACCTCCATGAGGTCGCCGTAGAGCGCCGTCCCGGACATCTGCGTGCCGTGCCCGCCATGGACTTGATTGCTAGAATCCTCGACACTCCATCCGGCGGCGAAGGCCTGCTGGTCCGCAGCGTTGAGATAAGGAGCGATGAGGGCGTGGCCCATGGTCGTCCCGGAATCGAGTAGGCAGACCGCCGGGGCGTCGTCGGCGCAAGGGACGAGCCGTCCGGCGAGATCGGCGCTCCAGGCCCGTTGTTCCGCGCCATGCATGACCATGAAGAAGGACGGCGTATCGCGTGCGAGGCGGATTTCGGCGACGCTGTCGGTGTGGGCGACAACGCGCCCGAGCTGCTCGGGCGTGCTGCGCGCGATCACGACCTCGCGTTCGGCGAACTCCAGACTGTGCTCGCGCACGCCAAGCTCCAGAGCCAGCGCCGCGGTGTCGAAGGCGGGCCGCGTTCCTTTGCGGAGCCAGATTTCCCACCATGCCGCCTGGCCCGGAGCGGGGAAAAGATCGGGCTGGTCGGTGTAGAATGACCGCGCGACCGCGAGGCGGGCCGTTTCGATCGATGCGACGAGCAGCTGGTTCTTTGGCTTGCGAACCTCCTCGACCGTGCCGTCTTCGCGGATCTTCTCTTTGACGCTGTCCTCATCGCGGTAGGCAGCGACCTTCTTGAGATAATAGTCCTTCTGCTTCTCGGGGACGAAGACGGTCGCGAAGACCTGGCCGGCGTCGGCGGCGCGGACATTGACCAGCTCAATCGGAAACTTGCCGCGCCGGTTCTCCAGCTTGTCGACGATGTCGGCCTGGGCTTCAGGCAGCGTAAATTCGATGTAGAAACCCTTGGTGCCGGCAGCGACATTGGCTTCGCGATTGGCGAGGATCGTCTCGCCCTGCTGCACGACCTGGGTCAGGGCCTGGGTCAAGGCATTGGCGTGATCGGCCCGGTTGCGCTGCGGCGGACCGCCACCGCCATCTCCGCCGCCCTGATGGGCGGTGTAGCCCTGGCGTGCACCGTTGGACCGGAGATAGATATGCGGGTGCGGCCGCGCGTCCTCGTCTGCCATCGTTACCGACGCGCCGCCGCCTTGCGCTCCGCGATGGCGGCCAGAAGATCATCGGTCTCGACGCTTTCGCGTCCGCCTAGCAGCGTGCGCTTGGCTGCCTCGTCGGCGATCCTGGAGAGATCGGCTTGGCTCAAGCCCTCGATCTCCTTTGTCGCCCGGTCCCATTCGAGCGATCCGGTGTCGAAGGTGGACAAGCGCCCCTCGAGGATGGCGCGGGCCACATCGGCGCTCGGCAGGGCATATTCGATCACGTCGTCGAACCGGCGGAACAGGGCCGGGTCGAGCAGCTCGGGATGGTTCGTCGCGGCGACAATGAGACCTTCACTGTCGTCCTCCTCTAGAAATTGGAGGAAGGAGTTGAGCACGCGGCGGATCTCGCCAACATCGTTGCGCTCGCTGCGCCGCGCGCCGATCGCATCGAACTCGTCGAAGAAATAGACGCCGCGCGTCTCGACCATGGCCGAGAAGACTGCGCGCAGCTTCGAGGCGGTCTCGCCCATGAACTTGGTCAGGAGACCGTCGAGCAGCACCGAGAAGAGCGGGAGCTTAAGCTCGCCGGCCATGGCGGCTGCGGTCATGGTCTTGCCCGCGCCCGGAGGACCAATCAGCAGCAGCTTGCGGCGCGGCTGCAGGCCATGCTGACGCAGCCGAAAGGCCTGGCGCTGTTCGAGGATCACGCGCTCGAGACGATCGCGAAGATGGTCGGGCAGGACCATGCTCGAGATCCGGGTGTCGACATATTTGGCCGCGACCAGATTGGCGAGCTCGCCGCGCGGCTGAACCATCGGCACCGCGCGGCCTTTGATCTTTTTGCGCGCGCGCGCCTCGTCGACCATGTCGCGCAACTGCTGCGCGACCTTGCCGTGGCCCAGGCGCGCCTCATTAGCGGCCGCCTGCATGGCGACCGTCATGAAATGCTCATCGTCCCCGTCGAAATGACTTTGGAGCAAGGCGACGATATGCGTGGCCTTAGTCATTGTTCCGAACTCGAATCGCTCTGGTACACCATGTTTTCCACTCGCGCTGTCTGTTGCGGCAACGCTCGGAAGACGCGCTTTAGCTCGACTGCCCCCAAGTCGTATCGCGATCTATCCTCTTTCCGGCGCTATGACAACGCGTTCAACAACGAGAGACGATCGGCCAGCCTTGCCGCGCCGGCTGGTAGCCGGAACCATGGGGCGACCGACTGCAGGCACAAGCGCGGCCTCGATGCGCCAAGGGGCAGCTAGCGCAGGCGCCGGTTGCGCTGCAGATGTTCGGGAAAGTCGGGCGATGGGCCGAGGATGACGAAGCGGTCCATGCCGGTCGGCAACGGCTCGGGATTGTCGGCCTTCCAGGCGAGATAGTCTTCCTCGCAGTCGAAGTCGGGAACCTGCTCGGCAAAGTCGCTGAGCCGCCTACAGCTGATGCAATAATAGGCTTGCGAGGCCTCCTGGAAATGCATGCCGCATAGCGAGCCGCAGAAGGGACAGCATTCGTCGAGCTCGAGGTCCGACCATTCCCACACGCCCAGATGCTCGGGGAGCGCGTCGCGGTCATGAGCGACAATCTCGAAGGCATCGGCATTGCGGGCGACGAAGCCGTTGCTGCCAGCCCATTTAAGGTCTTCCAGAATCTCCGCGGGCTCGAGCCGAAACCACTCTCCGGCGGTGCGCCGCGCGCTATATTTCCGGTGCAGCTGCGCTTCGAGTGCGCTCTCTGCATTTGTATTGATCCAGCCGACCAAAACGAGAGTTTCAGGATTTCCGGTCTGTAATATGTCTCGGCGCCGGCAAATATCCTTGGCACGCCCTATCTTAAGGCGTGGCTCACCCGTGCTGATCTGGTGAATGAAATAGACCGGCATGACAGAGATCCCTACCACGAATCCTCAAACAGACGATCCTTTGATCGACTGCATTCAGAAATTCTTGTCCAAAAGCCACTAGTCCGCTGCCAGCCCTATTGCAGCCCCTGTGCGTGGCCAGTCCAGCGAGCATTGAGCGTCGCCTTTTGGCAAAAAGTTGCCGTTGAACACGTCGCGACAGAACGACGGCAATGTCCCAACTGCTGTCGGGGAATGACCAGCGTCAATAACTGGTTGTGATTTGTTACAAGTCTACGATTAGCGTAAACCCACCACATAAGAAAAGGGCGCCGTCACCGGCGCCCTTTTCCGCATCCTCTCCAAGATGCAAATGATGCCGGGGCGGCTTATTCTGGACCGCCGCGTCCTTCGGCCTGGTTGTTGCTTGCGTAAAGCTTGTCGGCGTTGGCCTGCATGTAGGGAACCGGGTTGACCGCTTCACCGGCAACGCGGACTTCATAGTGCAGGTGCGGGCCGGTCGAGCGGCCGGTCGATCCGACATAGCCGATCACGTCGCCCTTGCGGACCTGCTGCCCTTCGGCAACCGCCACGCGCGACATGTGGCCGTAACGGGTTTCCATCGCGCCGCCATGATCGAGCTGGACGAACAGGCCGTAACCGCCGAACCAGTCGGCCTTTTCGACAACGCCATCGGCGCTAGCGCGGATCGGGGTGCCGGTGCTGGCGGCAAGGTCGATGCCCTTGTGCGCGCGGCGACCGCCCAGAACCGGGTGATTGCGCATGCCGTAACCGCTGGAAAGGTGTGCCACGGTCACCGGAGCCAGCGACGGGATCGAAACGCCTGCGCGGCGGATCGTCGTCGGCTTGGCCGATGGCAGGATGCCGTTGTCCAGTTGTTGCCAGCTTGCGAACAGACGGCGGAATTCTTCGTCACCACGATCGGCCGATACACCAGCCTTGGCAGCTTCGGCGGCGCGAAGCGGGGCGGCGATGTCTGCGGAAGCGGCGCTGTTGGCAAGCGCTGGAGCGGCGGAAGAGAAGAAGGCAACGGTTGCAAAGGCACCGAGAGCAGTCTTGAAGGTTTTGCTGTTGAACAACATTGAGACCCGTACGACCTTTTTATCTGCGTTCCAAACCCGGCCATTTCGGCCTTGAGTTCGGTGCGCGCTGACCCCCAGTGCGAACCCGTTGGTTGGCGACAAACAGGGAAAGTGCCTGCCGCCTTGGGATATTTCAGAGTTGGTCGGAACCCCCCGCCATCTCGTGAATTGGGGGTAGAGGAGGGTGTTGCGCTTAGGCAACCCCTGCCATGAATTCGCGCGACAGACCGGCTTGATGACGCGCCGAGTCGTTGAACGGTGGCTTAACGGCCCCGTGAAAATGCTGCGTGACGAGGGTTTCCCAGTAGGCGGGGGGTGATTCTCCGCGTCTTTGGCACAGATCAACGAAATGCTTTGTGCCGAAGCGCACATGCCGAATTTCGTCGTCAAGGATTCTTTGCAGGATACGAGCGGTGCGCTCGTCGCCCGCTGCGGCAAACCGCACGATGGTTGCGGGGGTCACGTCCAGCCCGCGCGCTTCCAGCACCATCGGCACCACCGCCAGCCGCGCCGCCACGTCATGCGCTGTATCGCGCGCGGCATCCCACAAACCGACATGCGCGGGCATCGCCCCGTAGAAACTGCCCAGCGTTCGCAACCGCCGCGCCAGCAGCGCGAAATGCATCGCTTCATCCGCCGCCACGCCCAGCCAGTCGTCCACGAACTGCCGCCCCATTTCCGCACCGAACCTCCCGGCGGCATCCAGCGCCAGATCGATCGCCACGAATTCGATATGCGCCAGCGCGTGGATGAGCGCGAGCCGTCCATGTTCGGAACCCTTCCCGCGCTTCGGCATCGCGCCGGGATGAAGCAGTTGCGGCGCGTCAGGGCGGGCAGGCACGGCGGGCATCGGACAGTCGAACGCGAAGTCCAACTGCCCGCCGCGCCACCTGCGAAAGGTCTTGCGCGTTGCCATGACTTTTTCATGGGGATCGCCGGTCAGCATCGCGTTTCGGATGCTGCCTGACACGGAATTCACGCCATTATCCCCGTGCAGCCGCCAGCACTTCCTCGGCGTGGCCCTTGACCTTCACCTTGTTCCAGATGCGGGCGATCTTTCCAGCTTCGTCAACAAGATAAGTCGTGCGCTCCATGCCCATATAGGTGCGCCCGTACATCGATTTCTCGGTCCAGATGCCCAGCGCATCGGACACCCCGCCTGCTTCGGCATCGCTGGCCAGCGGTGCGACAAGTCCATGCTTCTCCGCGAATTTCACATGCTTCTTTGGCGGGTCCTTGCTCACCCCCAGCACTGCGATGCCTGACGCTTGAAAATCACCGAAAAGGTCTGAAAAGTCCTTGTTCTCGGTGGTGCAACCGGGCGTGTCATCTTTGGGATAGAAGAACACCACCAGCTTTTTCCCGGCAAAATCCGAAGCCTTGACCGTGCCCCCATCGGGCGCGGTCATCGCAATATCGGGAAACGCATCGCCCACCCCAAGTCGCTCGCTCATTCTTCAATCTCCAATGCCATTTCAAACACCCGGTGCCACGCAGCAGCAACCGCGCGCCGCACCTGCAACACCGCGTCCAGCAGCAGGTCCCAGCTTTCCAGCCCGCATGCCAGCGCCACGATGCTCCGGCTCGCCTCAGGCGGGAACATGCCATCAGGGGCAACCAGGCGGACGACGACCAGCAACCGCGCCATCAGATCGTGCGCCGCACGGATGCCCGGCGGCAAAAGTCCTGCATTTTCAAGCGTGGATATGGCCTCGCCCAAGTCTGGTGTGCGCGCCACATGATCGCGCAATTGTAGGAAGTGGACCATGAATTCGATATCCACCAGCCCCCCGCGCGCCAGCTTCACATCCAGCGGACCCTTTGGCGGTTTGTGCCCGGCCATGGTCGCGCGCATTTCCAGCACATCGGCCCGCAGCTGGACAGGATCACGTTCGCGATCAATCACTTGCTTGATGGTCGTGCAAAGCTGGTCGCGGTCATCAGGCGTCCCGAACAGCGGGCGGGCGCGGCACAGGGCCATGTGCTCCCACGTCCAGGCCTCTTCGCGCTGGTAGCGTTCGAAGCTGTCGAAACTCACCGAAATAGGCCCTTGCGCGCCCGAAGGCCGCAGCCGGGTATCCACTTCGAACAGCGCGCCCGCGGCCGTCGGAACCGACAGCGCGGCGATTACGCGCTGTGCCAGGCGATTGTAGTACAAGGTCGCACCCAAGGGACGGCGCCCATCGGATTCGGCGGCATGATCGCCGCTGAACAGGAAGATCAGGTCAAGATCGGAGGCGTGGGTAAGCGACGCGCCGCCCAGCCGGCCAAGGCCGAGAATGGCAAGATCGCTGCCGGGCACGACGCCGTGGCTCTGGCGAAATTCCTCTATAGCGGCACGGCCCAGCACCTCGATGGCAGCTTCCGCTACGCGTGAAAGGGCAGCCGCGACTTCGAGAGGATCACGTCCTTTCGCCCCCATCTGCCCCTCGACAAGCTGAACGCCCAGGGCAAAGCGCATTTCGCCCACGCGCACACGCACGGTATCGAGCAGGCGCTGGTAATCGTCACCCGCCTCGCCCCGCGAAAGTTCGGCGGCAATCTCCGCGACGCTGCCGGGCAAATCGAAAGCGGAACGATCGATCAGGGTGTCGAGCAAATCGGCGCGGCGGGCGAGTTCGTCAGCCAGAGTGGGCGCATGGGCAAGTACACGCATGACCACTGCGAGCAGGCCGGGCCGCGCTTCGAGCAGACGGAACACGTTGATCGCGCTGGGAAGTCCGGCGAGCAATTGCTCCCAGCGCAGCAGCGCGCGGTCGGGATCGGGCGCTTCGGCCAGCGCGCGCAACAATTGCGGACGGATGCGGGCAAAGGCCTCGCGCGCTTCGGCAGAGCGCAGGCAACGGTACTGTCCACCCTCCCACGCGGCAATCCGGGCTGACAATGCGTCGGCCACGGGCGACGCGTCCACCTTCACCGCGCCGGTCGGGGCGTAAGTTTCTATCAGGGCGTCGAAACGTCGGCCTACCACGTCGGAGATTCCGGCCAGTTCGCGCACCAGCGCCGCGCCATCGGGCTGCCCGTCCAGCCGGGCAACGCCATCCAGCGCAGCGGGGTCGGTCGGCAGCGAATGGGTCTGCTGGTCAGATACCATCTGCAACCGATGTTCCAGTGTGCGCAGGCGGTCATAGCTGTCGCCCATGACTTGCGCGTCTTCCGCCGTGATGATCCCCGCGTCCGCCAGCGCATCCAGCGAAGCGCGTGTCCCGCGCAGCCGCAATGCAGGGTTGCGGCCGCCATGAATAAGCTGATGCGTTTGGGCGAAAAATTCCACTTCGCGAATCCCGCCGCGCCCGCGTTTCAGATCATATCCCGGACCGATGGCCTGGCCGGTAGAATAATGATCGCGGATCTGGCTGGTCAGGCGGCCGATCTCTGCAATCGCGCCGAAATCGAGGCTGCGCCGCCATACGAACGGTCGGATCGTATCGAGGAAGGCCTGCCCCGCCGCGATGTCGCCCGAAGCGGCACGGGCGCGGATATAGGCGGCGCGCTCCCACGCCAAAGCGCTGGATTCGTAATGGGTTATGGCCGCTTCAAACGGCAGCGCCAGCGGGCTTACCTCGGACGCGGGGCGCAAGCGCAAGTCAACGCGGAAGACATAGCCCTCCGCCGTGACGTTCGCCATGATCTCCATCAGCGCGCGGGCCACGCGCTGGGCGGCTTCGGCAGGATCGTCCCGTTCGCGCCTGGGCAGGGTTTCGGGATCGTAGAGCAGGATCGGGTCGATATCCGAAGAGTAGTTCAGTTCCTGCGCGCCATGTTTGCCAAGGGCAATGGCGGAGAACCCGGCTGGTTCTGCGTCAGGTGTGCGGCGGCGGATGGCGGCGACAATCGCGCTGTCGAGCGAACGGTCGGCAAAGTCTGACAGTTCGGTGATGACGCGGGACAGGGGAAAAGCGTGCGCAAGATCGCCAATGGCCAGCACCAGCGCCAATGCAAGGCGTTCACGGCGCAGCGCGACGGCGGTGTCATCAATGCCGTGGCCTGCGGATTTGGCTTGGGTGAGGGCTTGTTCCACTTCGCCTGCGGCCAGCAATTCTTCGAGGTGCGGCAGACGGTCCAGCGCCATCGACAGGAACGGCGCATGCGCACGGGCGCGGAATATGGCGTGGGGCAGGTCGGTCATTACAACGGGGGAATGAACCGGTTGGGCAGGGGGATCAAGCGCGATGGAAAGGGGTGCGTGTTTAGGCTAGGGGACGGAGCTTGTTTCTGCTGGTGGACGGCTGCGTGATGATCCGGCGTTGCATGCCCAACCCCTCCCGCATGCGGGAGGGGAGCGAGACTTGCGGCTCCGCAGGAGACGCTAGTCGCAGCGGGGTGGGCCTGCGTCGCCGGTTTGACAGAACGCTGGGCCACCGATGATTTCGCGACGGACACTCAATCTATGACTGCAAACTTCCGTATGCCGCCCGAATGGCACCCGCAGGACTGGTTGTGGATCGGTTTCCCGCATCTGGCGGAAGAATGGTCCGGCGTGATCGACCGGGCGCAGGAGCAGATTGCGGCCTTTGCCAATGCGGTTGCCGATAGCGGACAGCAGGTGCGGCTGGTGGTGCGCGATGCGGCCAATGAAATGCGCGCAAGGACGCTGGTTTCGGCGGCGGTAACGCTGGAGCGGCGGACGTACGGTGACGTGTGGCTGCGCGATACCGGGCCGCTGGTTGTGCTGGATGAGGCGGGGAACCGTGAGGCGCGATTGTTCGGCTTCAATGGCTGGGGCGAGAAATATTTGATGCCCGGCGATCAGGAGATCGGGGCGGATCTGGCGGCGTCGGCGGGGCTGGATTTTGGCGCAAAGGCGGACTGGATTCTGGAGGGCGGCGCGCTGGATGGTGATGGCACGGGGCTGGTGGCGACGACCGAACAGTGCCTGCTCAACCCCAACCGCAATCCGCATCTGTCGCGCGCCGATCTGGAAGCGCGGTTGCTGCGCGATCTGGGTTACGACCGTGTGCTGTGGCTCGGCGATGGGCTAATCAACGATCATACCGATGGCCATGTCGATAACCTCGCGCGCTTCGTCGGCCCCAACCGGCTGGCCTTGCCGCGCGCCACCGGGCCGGATGATCCGAACGCGGCGATCTATGCCGACGCCAAGGCGCGCGCGCTGGCGATGGGTGTTGAGGTGGCCGAAGTGCCCTCGCCGGGGCGGATCGAATGGGGCAATATCGTCCAGCCCGCCAGCTACATGAACTTCGTGATCACCAGCAATCTGGTGGTCGTCCCGGTGTTCGGATCGCCGCACGATGATGACGGCGTGGCGGCGATTGCGGACCTGTTTCCAGAGCGGGCTACGGTGGGCGTGATGGGCGATGCGGTGCTGGCAGGGGGCGGCGGGTTTCACTGCGCCAGCCAGCAGATGCCGGTCGGTTAAGGAAATAGGCCAGACTGCATTCTAATTTTCATAATCCTTCGTCGCCCCGCAACTTGATCCGGGGTGAGGCTTATCTTTACGGCGGGCCTTTAACTGCTGCTTTGCACAGATGGCCCACAGGGTCGCGTACGCAGAATCCTTCTTTATGGTCTCTGCGCGAAACAAGGGGAGTAGCCCCACCCCGGATCAAGTCCGGGGCGACGTGAATGGGTGGAGGCGTGGGGGCAACCGATAGGTCCAAAATCGGCGCTGTTGCGCTGTCTTGGTGAACCCGCATCAGCCTAACCTCCACCCATGGAAATCTCATTCGAGTGTACGCAGTGCGGGCGGTGTTGCCATGATTTGCGGCTGACGCTGTCGGTGGCCGAAGCGCGGGTCTGGGCGGGGCGGGGGCACTGGGTGGATTTGCTGGTCGAGGGCTGGCCCTGGCCGGAAACCTATAACGCTGATGGTGATCCTGATGATCCGGCCTCGCAATGGCGATTGGCGACAAGTTTTCCCGTGACCGTTGGCGATGTGCCGTTCCGCGTGAATGTGCGGCTGGTGGCGCGGCATGAGGGGGCTTGTCCGTATTTGCTGCCCGATATGCGCTGCGGGAATTATGACGCGCGGCCCCGGATTTGCCGGATCTATCCGCTGGAGAGCCGCCCGTTCGAGGCGATGGTGCCAGCGCGGCGACTGTGCCCTCCTGAAGCTTGGGGTGAAGGTCTGCCGGTGCTGGAGCGTGACGGCTTGGCTGCCGATCCGCAAGCTGCATCCATTCTGGCCGCGCACCGCGCCGCCATGATCGAAGACGTCGCCGTCAAGGAGCGGTTGGTCCGCGTGATGGGCTGGGCGGAAACCGCGATGGCGGGTGAGGGGCTGGCGGTTTGCGAAGTAGCGCCCGCGGTTTTGTTGGAGGCGCTGGACGTGGCGGAACGGGGTGCTCCTGAAGCGCCTCTGGCCTGGCGGATCGTGACGAATCGGGAGTCTACGCGCGCGATGCTGGCCGATCTCGATTGTCCGGCAAGGCTGGTGGCTGCGGGGTACGGGTTCTTGGGATCGTTTTCGGATTTGGGGTAGCGCGTTGGGCGGCCCACCCCCAGTCCCTCCCGCTTGCGGGAGGGGAGCGAGACTTGGTGAGCCGTAGGCAAGCCTAGTCGCAGCGGGGTGGGCTGGTGCGCGGCGCTAGTGCGGGGGCATCCAGAGTACGCCCTCCGTCAGCCTGCGGCTGCCACCTCCCCCAGGGGGGAGGATTTTCAGATGCCGTGGTATTCCTTGTACCAGCGGATGAAATTGGGAACGCCCACGTCGATGCTGGTCGTCGGCTTGTAGCCCAGATCGCCCGAAATCGCATCGATATCGGCGAACGACTGGCGGACGTCGCCGGGTTGCATCGGCATGAGGTTCATCTCCGCCTTGCGGCCAAGTTCGGCTTCGAGGATGCCGATAACTTTCATCAGCGGTTCGGATTTGTGGTTGCCGATGTTGTAGAGGCGGTGGGGCTTTTCGCTGCCGCCGGCCTTGGGCGCGCCGTCATCGGGCGGGGGATTGTCGAGGCAGGCCATCACGCCGGATACGATGTCGTCGATATAGGTGAAATCGCGGAACATATCGCCGTGATTGAACACCTGGATCGGCTCTCCCGCCAGAATTGCCTTTGTGAACAGCCACATCATCATGTCCGGGCGGCCCCACGGGCCATAGACGGTGAAGAAGCGCAGGCCGGTCAGCGGCAGGCGATACAGGTGGGCGTAAGTCTCGCTCATCAATTCATCCGCCTTCTTGGTGGCGGCATAGAGCGACATCGGGTGATCGACGCGATCATCAACCGAGAACGGCAGCTTGGTGTTGCCGCCATAGACCGACGAGGACGAGGCATAGACCATGTGCTCGGCGCCACGGTGGCGCGCGACTTCGAGCAGGTTGAGGTGGCCGACGAGGTTCGACTGCACATAGGCGTGAGGGTTTTCGATCGAATAGCGTACACCTGCTTGCGCGCCGAGGTGGACGACGCGTTCGAACTGCTTGCCTTCGAGCGCGGCGGTGAGCGCGGGGTAATCGGCGAAATCGGTGCGCAGGAAGGTGAAGCGGTCTTTGCCCTGTTCGACAAGCCGGGCGAGGCGCGCTTCCTTGAGCGCGGGGTCATAGTAGGCGTTGACGATGTCTACGCCGATCACTTCGTCGCCCCGCGCGAGCAGTCGGGTGATCAGGGAGTAGCCGATGAAGCCGGCGGCTCCGGTAACGAGGACGCGCATGGGTAAGTGCACCTTCAATTTGTCTTTGCTCCCCCGCGCAGGCGAGGGCTTCAGGCCTTGTAGCGAAACGTCCGACCCGGATCACCGAGGTCCCGGCCTTCGCGAGGACGCAGGATAAGGGCGCGGCGCTGCGGATCAAAGCTTCCAGTCGGCCTTTTCGCCCAGCACGCCCTTGAGATCGGCCAGCGTTCCGCCCGGCGCGACCAGCGCGGCAATGCGGTCAGGCCCGGCCGCAAGATAATACTGGTGTGGTACGGCAAGGAACACGAGGTCGTAAGTCTGTTCGAACGCATCGCCCGCCAGTTCCAGCCCATATTCCAGCAAAGCTTCGGCGGTATCGGCATGCGGATCGTGGACGGCGACCTTGTGGTCCAGCGCTTGCAGTTCGGCAATCACGTCCGCCACCTTGGAATTGCGCAAATCGGGCACGTTTTCCTTGAAGGTGAGGCCGAGGACGAGGACGCTGCCTGCCTTGCTGCCACGGGTGCGGTGCAGTTCGCGCGCCACCCATTGCGCCATGCCATCGTTCACGCCGCGTCCGGCCAGGATCACTTGCGGATCGTGGCCCAGTGCTTCGGCGCGGGCCGAGAGGTAATAGGGATCGACGCCGATGCAGTGCCCGCCGACCAGGCCGGGGGTGAAGGGCAGGAAGTTCCACTTGGTGTTGGATGCAGCCAGCACGTCCCACACCGAAAGGTCCATCTTCGAAAAGATCTGCGTGATCTCGTTCATGAAGGCGATGTTGATATCGCGCTGGGCGTTCTCGATCACCTTGGCGGCTTCGGCGGCTTTGATCGAAGCGGCGCGGAACACGCCGCCGCTGGTGATCGCGCCGTAGAGGTCGGCCACGCGGTCGAGCACGTCGGGAGTTTGCCCGGAGACGACCTTGGTGATGCGGTCGATGGTGTGTTCGCGGTCACCGGGATTTATACGTTCGGGGCTGTAGCCCAGGAAGAAGTCCTCGCCGCATTTGAGGCCGGAAACCTGTTCGAGCAGCGGACCGCAGATGTCTTCGGTGACGCCGGGATAGACCGTGCTTTCGAACACGATCACCGGCTTGCGTCCTTCGGCCACGGCATCGGGCAGCATGCGGCCCACGGTGCGCGATGCGGATTCGACCAGACGCAGGTCGGGGTTGTTATCAGCGTCGATGGGGGTGGGCACGGTCACGATGTAGAAATCGCTCGGCGGGCAGACGGCGGCATCGCTGGTCAGGCCAAGGCTGGATTTGGCAAGGCGATCCGCATCGATTTCACGCGTACGGTCATGCCCTTCGGACAATTCTCCGATGCGCTGCGTATCGATATCGAAGCCGGTGACGAAAAACTTCTTTGCCAGCGCCACCGCCAGCGGCAGGCCGACATAGCCGAGGCCCAGCACGGTCACGCGCGTGGTCGATGAGACCAGCGGATCGAGGCCATTGTGAGGCGCGGCAGAAATCGAAGGGAACTGGACGGTCACGTGAAGGGCGGCCTTTCATGGTTGACGCGCCAGCGCGCGCCATAAGCCGCCTGTCTAATGCGAGGCTCTTATTTCACGGTTAACGATCGGGGATTATTGGACTGCCCATGGCAAAGACGATTCTGGTGGTGTTCGGGACGCGTCCCGAAGCGATAAAGATGTTTCCTGTGGTGCACGCATTGCAGGCTGATCCGCGATTCCGCGTGGTGACCTGCGTTTCGGCGCAGCACCGCGGGATTCTGGATCAGGTGCTCGAAATCGCCGGGATCGTGCCGGACCATGACCTTGACCTGATGCGCCCCGACCAGACGCTCGACGGTTTGACGGCGGCGCTGCTGACGGGCCTGGGCAAAGTGATGGACGTGGTGAACCCTGATTGGGTGGTGGTGCAGGGCGATACCGCCACGGCCATGTCCGGCGCGCTTGCCGCCTATTACCGCAAGCTTCCGGTGGCGCATGTGGAAGCGGGGCTGCGCAGCCACAATATCTATCACCCCTGGCCCGAAGAGGTGAACCGCAAGATCATCGGCACGATTGCAAAACTGCACTTTGCGCCGACCGATGTTTCGGCAGCCGCGCTGCTGGCCGAGAACGTGGACGCCGCCGGGGTCCATATCACCGGCAATACCGTGATCGATGCGTTGCAGTGGGTCACCGCCAAAATCGCGGCGGAACCGGCGCTGGCGCAAGGGTTGGCCGCAATCGAGGCGCGATTCGCCGGCAAGCGAATCATCGGCGTGACCAGCCATCGCCGTGAAAACTTTGGCGGGGGCCTTGAGAACATCGCCGAAGCCATCCGCCGGATCGCGGCGCGCGACGACGTGGCGCTGATCTTTCCGGTCCATCCCAATCCCAATGTGCGCAAGGTGATGGACGCGGCGCTGGCCGACCTGTCCAACGTGGCGATGATCGAACCGCTGGATTACCCGCACTTCGCGCGCCTGCTGGCCATTGCCGAGATCATGCTGACCGATTCGGGCGGGGTGCAGGAAGAGGCGCCCGCGTTAGGCAAGCCCGTCCTCGTCATGCGCGAGACGACCGAGCGGCCCGAAGGAGTGACTGCGGGCACCGCAAAGTTGGTTGGCACCGATGTTCAGGCCATCGTTTCCGAAATCTTCACCCTGCTCGACGATAAGGCTGCCTATTCAGCCATGGCGCGCGCTCACAACCCGTTCGGGGATGGGCAGACATCGCGCCGAATCGTGGAGTTGCTGGCGAATGATGGGTGATGTGAAGCCGGACGTCTGTGTTGTCGGCCTTGGCTATATCGGACTGCCTACTGCTGCGATCATCGCCCGCGCGGGCTGCCGCGTGTTGGGGCTGGATGTAACGCAGAAGGTGGTCGACACGATCAATCGCGGCGAAATTCATATCGAGGAAGTGGATCTCGACGGCCTTGTCCATGGCGTGGTCCAGCGCGGGCTGCTGCGCGCATCGACCCAGATCGAGCCTTCCGACGTGTTCGTGATTGCGGTGCCCACGCCGTTCGAGAAGGATGGCCATCACACGCCCGATATCTCCTATGTCCTTGCCGCCGCCACGCAGGTTGCCGCTGTGATCAAGGCGGGCGACACGGTGATTCTTGAATCGACATCGCCCGTCGGGACGACCGAGAAGATGCGCGACCTGATGGCAGGCCTGCGTCCCGACCTGAAATTCCCCGGCAAGACGCGCGAGACGCCCGACGTTTCCATCGCCTATTGCCCGGAGCGCGTGCTGCCTGGCCGTATCCTTGAAGAACTGACCAACAACGATCGCTCCATCGGCGGCATCACGCCCCGTTGCGCGCGCAAGGCGCTGGCGTTCTACAAGCGCTTCGTGCGTGGCACCTGCATCACCACCGATGCCCGCAGCGCCGAAATGACCAAGCTGGTCGAAAACGCCTATCGCGACGTGAACATCGCCTTTGCCAACGAACTTTCGATGGTGGCGGACAAGATGGGGCTGGACGTGTGGGAGGTGATCCGTCTTGCCAACCGCCACCCGCGCGTGAACATCCTGCAACCCGGCCCCGGCGTGGGCGGGCACTGCATCGCGGTGGACCCATGGTTCATCGTGGCCAGCGCGCCCGAACAGACCCCGCTCATCCGCACCGCGCGCAACGTGAACGATGGCAAAATGCATCACGTGGTCAAGCGCGCGGCCGAACTCGTCGAGGCAAACCCTGACGAAAAAGTCGCCTGCCTTGGCCTTGCGTTCAAGGCCAATATCGACGATTTCCGCGAAAGCCCGGCGCGCTACGTCGCCGCCAGCCTCGCCCGGCAGTTCGGCAATCGGATCAACGTGGTGGAGCCTTACGCTGGCGAATTGCCGCGTGAATTCGAAGGCACCGGCGCGGTGCAGATCGATCTCGACACCGCGCTGGAAGAATGTGGCGTGTTGATCGTGCTGGTCGATCACGATGTGTTCAAGGTGATCCCGCTGGCCGAACGGTCGGGCAAGGTCGTCTACGACACGCGCGGCATCTGGCCGGATCAGCCGGGAGCGGAGAGCGTTAGTGCGGGGCTGCGGTTGGCGGGTTGATTTGGTTTGTGCGGTGGGCGCGATGCCCACCCCGCTGCGACTAAATTCGCTTGCGGCTCATCAAGTCTTGCTCCCCTCCCGCAAGCGGGAGTGGTTATTACAGTCCTTCGTCCCCTTCATTTTTCCCCCTTCCCGCTTGCGGGAAGGGTCGGGGATGGGCATTGTTAACCGATAGCCGCTGAGCGTTTTTCCTGCGGAACATCACGCACCGGCACGGCCTTGATCCAGCTTTCCAGCGCGTCGATATCTGTCGGGCCGGTCACCGTATCGGGCTTGTCCGCAAACCCGGTGAAGCCATCGCCGCCAAGACCGAGGAAGCCGTTGACGGTGACGCGATAGGGCTTGTCCATCGCCAGCGACTGGCCGTCGAGTGTGATCGAAACGACGCGGTCGCCCGATGGGCGCTTGAGGTCATAGGTAAATGCAAAGCCCGCCGAAGGTGCGAGCGCCTGGATCGGTCCGGTGGCGTCCAGCCCCTGTTCCAGCGTCGCCTTGATCTGCGCGCCGGTCATCGTTGCGGTCACCACGTTGTTGCCGAAGGGCTGGCACAGGTAGATGTCGCCAAAGGTCAGTGTGCCGTCAGCAGATGGCACCAGCGGCGCGCGGATGCCGAATGGATTCATGAACGCGATCTGCGCGCCTGCACTACGACCGGCGTTCAATTGCGCATCCGCGATCAGGTTGCCCAGCGGTCCCCCCGCGCCGCCTTCCGCGCCTTCGTTCTTGGGCGCGGCGCGGTCGATCTTGCCGATCGGGCGCTGGGTAAATACCTTCGATGCCTCGACATATTTCGCCACGTATTCGGCCACATCGGCACGCGGGCCGAATTGCGGATAGAGCGGCGTGTTTGCCAGTGGCCCGCGTGACGATGTGTAAGGCACCGATTGCACGATCACGTTCCTGGCGGCCTTGGAAATCACGCGCCCGGCCACCGGATCGATCTTGAGCGTGATGTCCGTCACGAGTTCGCCATAGACGCCCGCGCTGGTCAACAGGATCGGTTTTGCCGGATTGAGCGTGCCATAATCGCAGACATAGGACCAGTGCGTGTGGCCCGATACGACCACGTCCACGCGGGTATCAAGCCTGTCGAGAATCGGGCGGATGTCACCACCAAGATTTTCGCAGCCGTTGGGATCAGGCGTCCCTTGCGTTCGTGCGCCTTCGTGGATCAGCACGACGATGGCATCGGCACCTTGCGCCTTCAGCGCGGGAACGGCGGCGTTGATCGTGTCAGCCTCGTCGGCGAAGGTCAGCCCTGCGATGCCGCTCGGCACAACAAGCGCGGGCGTACCCTTCAGCGTCAGCCCGATCACCCCCACGGTAACCGCGTTCCCACCGCTGCCGAACGTGCGCAGAGCCGTTGCCGGGAACAGCGTGGAGCCATCAGCCTTGACCGTGCTGGCTGACAGATAGCGGAATTTCGCGCCGGTGAACGGCTCGATCGCGCAGGGTTCCTTGGCGGTCAGCTTTTCGCACCCGCCATTCTGCATGCGCAGAAGTTCGTGCTGGCCGCGATCAAATTCGTGATTGCCCACCGCGTTGAAGTCCACACCGATGCGGTTCATCACGCCGATCGTCGGCTCGTCCAGATAAAGCGAGGATGCCAGTTGCGAGGCGCTGATCATGTCGCCCGCCGAAACGGTCAGGGCGTGGGCATATTTCCCGCGCACCGAATCGATGGCAGAGGCGAGCCACGCCGCGCCGCCTGCGGGCACAGGCACGATCCCGCCCTTGCCATCGGGCGCGTTGACCGATTGGCGCGGCGGTTCAAGACTTCCATGGAAATCGTTGATTGCCACGATGCCGACTTCGACCGGCACCGCACTGCGCGGCCCAGCCATTGGCCCGGCGCAGGCAGCCAGCAGCGCGGGCAGTCCGAGGGCGAGCAGATGACGCGGGCGGAATGGCATTGACGGGGGAGCCTTTTCGTATCTGGTGCAACCTGTTGCGGCGCCTTAGCCGATCGGCGTTGCGGCTTGAAGGCATTGCAAGCGCCTTTCTTGCCGGAGTGGTGATTGTCGGCGGGGCCTTGTCACCTTACAATGGCCGCAACACCCCCTTTCGCAGGATCCCGCGCGTCATGGCCCCAACCCGCAATGATATTGAGGCAACGCGTGCGCGACTGGTCGATCTGGCGCAGGCCATTATCGATGAGCGCGGTGGCGGTGCGCTGTCGATGGCCGAACTTGCCGCCCGCGCGAATATGTCGACCGCCAATCTTTCGCGCTATTTCGAAACGCGTGACGAACTGCTCGAAGCCATGGCGGACCACTGGTTCCAGCCGATGGTCGCGATCATGGAAGAAGTACTTGCCAGCGATCTTCCGCCCCGCCGCAAGATGTACGAGTTCTTCGCCCGTCGTTTCCTGCTGCTGCGGGCCAAGTGGGAGGACGACCCGGTCAGGCTTCAGGCCAACGTCGAAATCGGCAATGATTATTTCGAACAGGTGCGCAGCTACATAGACCTTGCCGATCATTACCTGGGCGAGATCATCGGTGAGGCGATGAGCGATGGTGCCTTTGCCGGGCTGGGGGTGGATGAGACCATCAGTCTGGTGAATCAGATGGTTGCGCCCTATTGCGCGCTGAACACGATGGTTCTGCTGATGGACCGACTGAGCGAGGAAAAGCTGGCGCGGATCATCGATGCCATGTTCGATGGCCTTTCCGCGCAGGATCGCGGCGCGCGCGCGGTTACCGGCCTACGCGCCGCCTGAAGCGCCACACCAGTTGCCGCGCCGTCCTTTCCAGTGTTCGGCAAGGCCCTCCGCCTCAAGCCGCGCGCCAAGGCTTTCCCCCTTGCGGGTGACCACGCGCAGCGCGCGGCCATAGCGGTCGGTCTCGCGCCCGCGCACTTCCAGCGTGAAAGGCCCTGCGTTGAGCAACTGGCCAAGGCGCTGCTTTGCCCGTAGCCCCAGCGCCGCTTCCTGCGCGCAAGCGGCTTGTGCGGTTTCCGGGGTGTTGATGTCGGCCATGCGGATCTTGGTGCCGCCGTACCAGAACGTGTCCCCATCGACGATGCAGGTGATGCGCGGAGACGCGCCGCAGGGTTCGAACTGCGCGCGTTCGCGGTCGCCCGAAGTGGTGGATGAGGCGGTGCCGGGCAACAGTGTCAGCAGCGCGGCGGCGAGCGAGATAGCAATCCTTGTCATCGCAAGGCTGTGCGGCGCTGGCGCGAGCAATGCGCCTCCGTATCGTTGCGGAGCGGGCGACTGCTAAGGGGTAACCACTGGCTAAGTTTTTGCTGTCATGTTCACGCAGATGTTCGGGCCGCGTCTCACCACTGTATTTGCCAGTCGCTGGCGCGCCTTGTGGTGGGCAGGATCGATCCTGCTACTGACCTGGTCGGTGGTGCCATCGCCGGACGAGGCGGCCGACAAGCCCACACCCGCCCATGTCGATCCATGGGCCAAGGATACGCCGGAACAACCCGGCGCAGATTGATAGTTCAGGCCCCGCGCGGAGTATCGTCGTCGATTCCGCCTTCGCCCAGCATGCCCTCTTCGTCATCGTCGCTCCGCTCACCGCGATAGGCGCTCATGTCGATCACGCCGCTGCTGACCATCTGGTTCATGTGATCGACAAGATCGGGCATGCCACCGGAATCATCTTCGCCGCCGGGCACCCGTTCGGTGGCACCCTGTTCGCCGATTACGCTGGTTGCGCGCGCAATTGCATCGTCGGTCACGCTCTGCGCCTGCGTGTCGCCGTCTTCCTGTTCGGTGTTGACGGTCTCAGGTGCCCGATTTTCAGGTGCGGTGGTTTCACGGTCGATCACGGTGCATCTCCTTGTTGAGGAGACTACGCGCTGACCGACCGCCTGTTCCGTTCTTATCGCGTAGGCACCGGCACTTCGCCGGAATAGTCATAGAAGCCCCGACCAGACTTGCGGCCCAGCCAGCCTGCCTCGACATACTTCTGCAGCAGCGGCGCCGGGCGGTACTTCGGATCGCCGGTGGAGGCGAGGTAGATTTTCATGATTTCCAGCAGGGTATCCAGCCCGATGAAATCGGCCAGTTCAAGCGGACCCATCGGGTGATTGAGGCCCAGCTTCACGCCCTTGTCGATATCCACGACGGAGCCTGTGCCGCTGCCGAGGACGAAAGCCGCCTCGTTGATGAAGGGCACGAAGATGCGGTTCACGATAAAGCCGGGTTCGTCCTGCGACAGCACGATTTCCTTGCCGATATTGGCAACGTAATCGCGCACCGCTTCGATCGTGGAAACCGAAGTGGCAAGGCCGGGGATCACTTCCACCAGTTTCATCAGCGGCACCGGATTGAAGAAGTGAATGCCGATAAAGCGCTGCGGATCGGGCGAGGATACCGCCATCCGCGTAATCGGGATCGAGGACGTGTTCGACGCCATGATCGCGTGTGCGGCAAGATGCTTGCCCACCGATTCAAAAATCTTGTGCTTGATGTCCTCACGCTCGGTCGCGGCTTCGATCATCAGATCGGCTTCGGCAACTGCGGCGTGATCGGAAAAGCAGTGAAGGTTGGCAATGGTGGAAGCGGCCAGTGCTGCATCGACCTTGCCCTTCTCGACCAGCTTGCCAAGGCCCTTGGCGATCTTGTCCCGCGCCTTTTCAGCCAGTTCGACCGAGACGTCGCCCAGCAGCACCTTCAGGCCCGCCTGCGCTGAAACCTGCGCAATGCCCGAACCCATCTGGCCCGCGCCGATCACCGCAACCGTCCTGATCATGCAAATCCCCACTCTTAGCCCATGCGCCATGCAGGCAATGTGGGCTGACTAGCGAGCGTGGATGCCGGAGTCTACCTGCTGACAGCAGATCAGCGCGATCCGCCGGGCACCCACAGCGGGTCATTGCCGGCATTCGTCGCACGGGCGAGCACGAACAAGTAGTCGGACAGCCGATTGAGGTAAGCCATCGCCTGCGGATTGACCGGTTCGACATTGTCGAGCGCCACCGTCGCGCGTTCTGCCCGGCGCACCGTGGCCCGCGCCACGTGAATGCGCGCTGCCGCTTCCGAACCGCCCGGCAGGATGAAACTGGTCAGGGGGGGAAGGCTCTCGTTCAGCGCATCGATTGCCGTTTCCAGCCATTCGACTTGCGCGGCAACAACGCGCAGGACCATGTCAGATGGCATGAAATCCTCGCCCGGCGTGGCAAGATCGGCGCCCAGATCGAACAGGTCGTTCTGAATACGCTGAAGATCGGCCGCAGCATCGGCCGATGTGGCCACGGCGGCAAGGCCGATTGCACTGTTGGCCTCATCCACTTCGCCGATGGCCTGCATCCGCGCATCGAACTTGGCCCGGCGCGAACCATCTACCAGTCCGGTCGTACCATCGTCACCCGTGCGGGTGTAGATCTTGTTGAGCTTTACCATGACAATTGCGGTATGCCGGTCAGCGCGAAACGGCCATCAGGATGACAACCGCCAGCACGGCCATCCCCTGATACTTGATGCGGTTGAACATCATCTTGTTCTGCAGGATCTGCATGTCGGTCGCGCCTTTGGACGGATCGCTTTTCAGATCGGCTTCGGTCGTCTTCAAGAATGCGATGATCCCGCGCACGAGCGAGATGACCGTCATGGCGACGAGGACGACGATCAGCGGGATCAGGACATAGTTCATGCCTGCTGATCTAATGCGTCCGATAGGGAAATGCCAGTGTCAAAGCGGGCAGTCCGCACTGCCGCGGCGATGGCAAGGCCGTCTTCGCCGGCCCTGCGGCGGTCTGCGAGCGCGGGCGCATCGCGGCGCTTGGCCAGCTTGCGCCCACCGGCGTCCACCAGCACCGGGTGATGGTGCCACACCGGCACCGGCAGCCCCAGCAGATGCTGGAGCAGGCGGTGGACATGGCTGGCGTTGAACAGGTCCACGCCGCGCGTCACATGCGTCACCCCGTCCGCAGCATCGTCCAGCGTGGCGGCAAGGTGATAGCTGGCGGGTGCATCCTTGCGCCACAGCACCACATCGCCGAACAGACCGGGCCGCGCCATCTGCGGCCCGCGCCGCTCGTCGGTCCATTCCAGTGGCCCTGCAAGCTCCACCGCCCGGTTCATATCGAGCCGCCATGCCACGTCTGCGCCGGGTTTCGGTCCGTAAACGCGGCAGGTTCCGGGATAGATCGGCCCGTCCGGCCCGGAGACGTGTGCCGCGGCGGCAATTTCGGCGCGGGTGCAGGAACAAGGATAAAGCAGGCCCTTGTCACGCAGCAGATCGGCAGCGGCGCGATAGCGGCCGATACGCTCCGATTGCGGAGGCACTTCGCGAAAATCCAGCCCCAGCCATGCCAGATCGGCGCGGAAGTCCTGCGCCAGTTCTGGCCGCGATCGCGCGCCGTCGATGTCCTCGATGCGCAGCAGGAACAAGCCATGATCGCGTTTCGCGCGATCATGGGCAACGATTGCGGAAAAGGCATGGCCCAGATGGAGCGGCCCGTTCGGGCTGGGGGCAAATCGGGTGACGGTCATTCGCCATCACGCTTTAACGCTTGTGCCGGAAAAGACAAAACGGCCACCCCGCCGGGGCAGCCGCTTTTGTCGGTGTCGTCGCGTATGTCCCGGCCTGCTCAGACGAGCGTGGCGGTGAACATCATGCTGCTGAGGCCAGCGGCAAGGATGATCGGGAGCGCGATCGCGGTAAAGCTGCGCATGGTAACCTCCTGTTGTGGTTCACCTTGCAGGCATCCTCTCGGTTCGATTTGGCCGGCAGGGTGGGCTGGACGCATCGGAACCGGGGCTGCAAATACGCCTAATGACGTATGCTGCAAGTGCGAAGCGGGTATTTGTGGTTGCGTGTAATGCAACTGTCACATTCGCGCACCCATCTGGACAGAAACGGCCTCTATGCCTATCGGCTGCGCATGAGCATCCAGCCTTCAGAATCGATCCTTATTGTCGACTTCGGCAGTCAGGTAACCCAGCTAATCGCCCGCCGCGTCCGCGAGGCAGGGGTCTATTCCGAAATCGCGCCCTATACGCAGGCCGAAGCCGCGTTCCACCGGATGAAGCCGACCGGCATCATCCTGTCGGGTTCGCCCGCCAGTGTGCCCGCCGAAGGGTCCCCGCGCGCACCGCAAGTGCTGTTCGACTCAGGCCTGCCGATTCTCGGTATCTGCTATGGCCAGCAAGTGATGAGCGAGCAGCTTGGCGGCAAGGTGGAGCCGGGCGATTCGGGCGAGTTTGGCCGCGCCTTCCTCACCGTCACCGAACCGTGCGTACTGTTCGACGGATTGTGGTCGGTCGGTGAACGCCATCAGGTGTGGATGAGCCATGGCGACAAGGTCACCCAGTTCGCGCCGGGCTTCCGCATCGTCGCGGTATCCGACGGTGCGCCCTTCGCGGTCATCGCCAACGATGAGAAGCGCTACTACGGTACGCAGTTCCACCCCGAAGTGGTCCACACGCCCGATGGCGGAAAGCTGATCGCCAATTTCGTGCGCCACGTCTGCGGCTGCACCGGCGATTGGACCATGGCCGAATTCCGCAAGACCAAGATCGCCGAAATCCGCGAGCAGGTCGGCGATAGCCGCGTGATCTGCGGGCTTTCGGGCGGGGTCGATTCGGCAGTTGCCGCAGTCCTGATTCACGAAGCCATCGGCGATCAGCTCACGTGCGTCTTCGTCGATCACGGGCTGATGCGGATGGGTGAGGCCGAGCAGGTCGTCAGCCTGTTCCGCAATCACTACAATATCCCGCTGGTCCACAAGGACGTTTCGGCCCTGTTTCTCGGCGGGCTTGCCAGCGTCACCGATCCCGAAGCCAAGCGCAAGTTCATCGGCAAGACCTTTATCGATGTGTTCGAGGCTGAGGCCAGGCAGGTAGGCGGCGCGGATTTCCTTGCACAGGGCACGCTCTATCCCGACGTGATCGAATCGGTCAGCTTCACCGGCGGTCCATCGGTTACGATCAAGAGCCACCACAATGTCGGCGGCCTGCCCGAACGCATGAACATGAAGCTGGTCGAACCCTTACGCGAACTATTCAAGGACGAAGTGCGCGCGCTGGGCCGCGAACTGGGCTTGCCCGATGTGTTCGTCGGGCGGCACCCGTTTCCCGGCCCCGGCCTTGCCATCCGCATCCCCGGCGAAGTGACCCGCGAACGCTGCGACGTGCTGCGCAAGGCCGATGCGATCTACCTTGAGGAAATCCGCAACGCGGGTCTCTACGACGCGATCTGGCAGGCTTTCGCGGTGCTGCTCCCGGTCAAGACCGTTGGCGTGATGGGCGATTTCCGCACTTACGACAACGTCTGCGCGCTGCGCGCCGTCACCAGCACCGATGGCATGACCGCCGACATCTACCCCTTCGACGCCGGTTTCCTGAGCCGCGTGGCCACGCGCATCGTCAATGAGGTCAAGGGCATCAACCGCGTGGTCTATGACTACACCTCAAAGCCGCCGGGCACGATCGAATGGGAATGATTCAGACCCGACCAAAGCCATCCGAAAATACGCTAGAATCCGACACAACCATCAGATAAATAACGATAAATTATCCGACATCTTTCGGGGTCTATCGAGGGGAAAGCTTCCCGTCTGACGGTATTTATGACGGTATGCGAAAACTTGCTCAACTGAATTTTTGAAGATACCGTCAGGGGCAATGAAAGCTTCTGACGGTATTTTTTTGACACTAAGGCACTGAAAGAAAAATACATTTCTTTTAGGAAATAGCTACTTTTTGCCTGACGGTACTTTTGGACGCTTTCTGCGGTTTTTGATCCAAATGCGGAGGGCCGAATGCTTACGGATGCAGCCATCAAAGCATTGAAAACGCGAGATAAGCCATACAAAGTCACGGATCGTGACGGTATGTACCTGGTAGTCCAGACGTCAGGCACAATCGTGTTCCGGTTTGACTACCGAATGCACGGCCGCCGAGAGACCCTGACACTGGGGCGTTATGGGCCAGCCGGGATCTCTTTGGCACGCGCTCGGGAAAAGCTGATCGATGCGAAGCGCTCGATCTTGGAAGGGCTCTCTCCGGCTCAGGAAAAGCAGCGGGAAAAGCGGCGCCTCAAGGAAGCCAAGAGCTTCGGACAATTTGCCGAGCGGTGGTTTCAGGACGGCCGAATGGCCGAAAGCACCAAGGCTATGCGAAGGGCGATTTATGAGCGCGACATACTGACAAAATTCCGCAATCGCCTGCTCACCGAAATTACAGCCGAGGATCTGCGGGCAATGTGCGCCACGGTTAAAGCGCGCGGTGCCCCGGCTGTAGCCGTCCATGTGCGAGACATCGTGAAGCAGGTTTTCGCCTTCGCAATTTTGCACGGCGAAAAGGTCCACAATCCCGCAGACGATGTTGGACCGTCATCGATTGCCCATTTCGTGCCCAGGGACAGGTCACTTTCCCCCTCTGAAATCCGCGTCATGTTCGGTCAGCTGGAGCATGTTCCGACGCTGCCAACCATCAGGCTGGGCATGAAGCTCTTCCTGCTGACCATGGTCCGCAAAAGCGAGCTTCAGGATGCCGTGTGGGATGAGGTGGATTTCGAGAATGCCGTTTGGACGATCCCGAAGGAGCGCATGAAGCGGTCCAAGGCACACAATGTGTATTTGAGTCAGCAGGTCATCGACATCATGATCGCCCTCAAAACGTGCGCCGGCAATTCTCGTTACCTGCTGCCGTCCCGCTATGACGCCGATGCGCCCATGTCGCGGGCGACCTTCAACCGAATTACGACCGCCGTGGTTGTCCGGGCCAAAAAGGAGGGGCTGTCGCTTGAGCCATTCTCTGTCCACGATTTACGTCGAACCGGCTCGACGCTTCTCAACGAATTGGGATTCAACAGGGACTGGATCGAAAAGTGCCTAGCGCACGAGGAAGGTCACTCGTCACGAGGTGTCTACAACAAGGCCGAGTACGAGAACCAGCGGCGGCATATGTTGCAGGAATGGGCAAACATCGTGGATGCCTGGATCGCGGGCCAGAAATATGTGCCGACCGTCATTCCGCCGGCGATGGACTTGCTCATGTCCGAGTTTGTCGGCTGACAGGGCGCGTCTTGCGCAGTTGGACGTCGGGTGTCGGCGCGCGCTTCACTGACTTTGCATACGAAGCACGCCTTCGGTCTTCGAGCCATGCCTCGACCTCGGCCAGATCCCAAACAACGCAACGGGACGTGAGCGAAAATCGCCGAGGAAATTCGCCGCGCCTCTCCATGTCATAGATCGTGGTGTCGGCGAGCGGGACGATTTCCCGCAGTTGATGCCTCCGGATCGTCCGCTTGATGGCAGTTTCAACCTGGCTCTTCATCAGAAATTCCTTCGCCGATCAATCTGAAGAAATAGAAGGCGATAGATGGTGAGGATCAAAGCGGAATCGAACGGCGAAGGACTGCATCGCATTATGGCGTGCAAATGGGACAAGGTGGGCGATCCCAAGTGGTCGTGTTGCTCGGATGTTACGTGCAAGCGCCGAGGTAAAACTGGTCAGCGCAACCGATCTGTTCGTTGCTTGTCCATTTCGGCAATTCTTGGTCGCAAGGGCGCACGAATCGGACCAGTCGTTCGGTTGCGGGCAAATACTTCACCCGCGTTCGAATGGAGGGTAGATATGTCTCAGGCCAAAGTGCACCCCGTCAACATCCAGGCCCATTTTTTAAACACGCCGGACGCGGCGCTATTCATTGGGTTGTCCGCGCGCACGTTGGAAAAGCATCGCATTTATGGGACCGGTCCCGTGTATCATAAAATAGGAGGACGAGTGCTCTACAGTCTGGATGATTTGAAAGCCTGGTGCGCTCTGGGAAGGCGCGAATCGACCAGTGATCGCGGTATTGGAACGGTGCATCCGGCCAGACCCATTCAAGGCGTAGAGCGCTAAAGCCCCTCTCAAAGGCTTTATCGCCGTTCACGATGAAGCGAGTTGATAGCAGCTACAAATTCGCTGAAAAATCGCTGAAAGCTCGATAAGGTGAGTGTCTGGCAGGCTCGCCAAGGGGCTCGCGCGGGGAACGATCGAGTCAACTTTTAGTTGAATCTTCAGAGTTGCGAGACTATCTCTCTGCTCAGAGGCAACAGATCGGTTGAGGCTCTTTGGAGCCGACAGTGCTTCCCCGCCGGGGTAACCTGGTCCACGCGTGATGCGAGATAAGGCGCAAGCCAAAGGGGCTACCGAGTTACACTAAAGGGCGCCTTAACGGGCGCCCTTTTTGCATGTGCCCAATCAGCGCCGACGAAGGTTGCGGCCATAATCGAACCGCACCGCTTCACCCAGATAGGTTTTGCGCGCCAGGATGGGAAATCGGATTTGCCCCCTGCCGCGTGTGGCCGGATCCGCAACTTCAAGAGCGTAGGCACTCTCGACGAACAGCGCGAGATCATGATCCGCCCCAGCCGTCGCCCGACGCAGATGAAAGAAGACGCGATACTCCGCCGGTCCGAGCGTCGTCGAGAAGTGCAGATAGTTGCGCTCCTGAGCGCTTTGCCAAACCTTCGCCGAAGGCAGTGCCGCCAACAGGGCAGGCAAATGATGAGACAGCGAATAGCGATCATCGTTGAAAGCTCGCCGATTACCATGATGGTCGAGGAGAAGCCGCTCGCCCGGCTCCTCGTCATTTGCACAGCCAACGGTATAACAGTGGTTGCTGTACCGGACACCGATCGTCAGATCGGCATCGCGGAAATCGGTCTTACACGCCAACGCAGTAGCGTTCAGGTGCGCTAGATCGAAAGTCTGGTCGCCGAGTGTGAAGGGCAAATGTTGAACGGACATCGAAGGCTACTCAAATAGGCTGGCGGCGGACAGTGAAGGTTCGGGCGAACGAACAGAGAACTTTAAGCTGTGGGCTTGGCACGCTTACGAAGGCCCGGTTTCTCCAGAGCCGCGCGACGCTTTTTAGCCTCGGCGGTCTCCTCAATGATTTCCTCCGACAGCTTGGCCACCCGCTTGACCAAGCCGGACAGGTCATAGGCATTGCTGGTCTTGCCACGCCCCGGTGCCCGGCGTTCGAGCCGCTGAACCAGTCCTTCCTTTTCAAGCACCGCGATGTGCCGCTGAACCTGGCGCGGACTCAACTTCACCCGCGTCGCGATCGTTTCCTTCGACGGGTACGGGTCACGATCACGCTCCCACCAATGCTCCAGAAGCTGGAGGACGATAGCGAATTTCGGCGGATCGAGTTGAAGCCGAGCGGCACCGCGCAATAACGTCGTCGGGATCATCGTGAACCCCACCTTGCCTGCCATCGGTCCCCATTTCTCTTCGAATCCGCGTGCACGCGAAGACTTGCCCAGCCCGCGCAGCGGAATGATGTTGGAATCGGCCTGTGCCTCGGCTGTATCGGTCATGAAACATTCCTTTCGAGCCCCCATGTGCGCCCGGTCCAGAGAAGATTCAAGATTACTCGACAGGACGCAGGCGTCTAGTGCGACAAGACGTAAACGACTATAGGGTGACCAGACGTTCACGTCCTATGAAGTAGACGCATTGTCCGGAGCACATCCAGACTAAGCGCTTTCAGCGCACATGGAGAATAGGAACAAGCGACCGGACACGGATGTCCGGTCGTGCCCCCAATTTTTTCGACCTCTCGGGTCGCCAAATCAAGCCCGCCCGCAAACAGACAACCGAAAACAGGGATCACCCTATCGACGGCGATCCAGGGGCATGCTCTGTCCCACCCGCCGGTAGCGGGCGATCGAGCGCGCGTTGGGCAGGTGAAGGTGCACTGACAAATGTGCAGGCCATCCAGCATGGGAGAAGCTTCCTGCCCATTGACGCAAGCCTATGCGGATGCAGCGCAGCTGGTCGAGTTTCCGTTCAAGGCGTTGCCGCGCGGCGCTATGTCGCTACCAATCGTGACGTCAGGATCGCAGCGTTCTAGGACCTATTTCCGGGCCTTGTCGATCGCGGCCACCACATCCACCAGTTGCTCTCTCAATCCGAGAATTCCAACAGCAAGGACAAGATCTGGGCGGTCTGCCAATTCGAGAACGGTCTTGAGGACAATGGTGGAATGCCGCATCAGAACGACCAAGTTATCCGAACTGGGGCCGTTCTTGCCGTCGAACCAGTTGCGCACAGCTCTTTCGTTTGCATGCGTCAGCCGCGCGACAGTCTTGACCGATGACGGCGTCGCACCGAATTCTGCGCGCAATGCTGCTGCGATGACATGGGCCAGCGACTCCGGCGTGATCGCCGGAAAAGTTTTTCCTGATTCCGACTGAATCTTTCGGTCCTTCTTGGTGAACGACATTCGCCCCTCCTCCAGATAAGTTTTCGGAGAGTTTAGCGCGTCTCCTGGGAGCGAACTGGAAGCATCGGTTGTGACAAACACTTCGGGCAATAACGACGACAAGCCTGAGCGCCTGATACGGGCGGCGCAGTACGTGCGCATGTCGACCGAGCATCAGAAATACTCGACTGAGAATCAGGCAGAGATCATTGCCGAGTATGCGGTGCATCGCGGTTTCGAGATCGTTCGGACCTATGAGGACTCGGGGAAGAGCGGCCTCAAGTTGGACGGTCGCCTTTCTCTTCAGAAGCTGATCGCGGACGTCCGCTCGGGTAACACCGACTTCGAGGTGGTCCTCGTCTATGATGTCAGCCGATGGGGCCGTTTTCAGGATGCCGACGAAAGCGCCTACTATGAGTTCATCTGCCGCGAAGGCGGGATCAAGGTGCACTACTGCGCAGAGCAGTTCGAGAACGACGGCAGCCTGAGCGCGACAATCATCAAGAGCATGAAGCGAGCCATGGCCGGCGAATACAGCCGGGAATTGTCGGCTAAGGTCTTTACCGGTCAGTGCCGCCTCATCCGGCTTGGTTTCCGGCAGGGAGGACCAGCAGGTTTCGGCCTGCGCCGCGTGCTGGTCGATGAGCACTGCAATCCCAAGACGACCCTTGAACGAGGCGAGCAGAAGAGCCTTCAGACCGATCGCGTGGTCCTCCAACCTGGCCCGCCTGAAGAGATCGAGATGGTGCGGCGCCTCTACCGAATGTTCGTCGTTCAGCAGCGAACCGAAAGCGAGATTGCCGGGATATTGAACGGCGAAGGGCATGTGACCGATCTTGGCCGCCCGTGGACCCGAGGCACGGTTCACCAGATCCTGACCAACGAAAAATACATCGGAAACAATGTCTACAACCGGGTCTCGTTCAAGCTGAAGGCCAAGCGAGTCCTCAATCCACCCGACATGTGGGTCCGCCATGATGGGGCCTTCGAGCCGATTGTCGAACCAGACTTCTATGAAGCTGCGCAGCGCATCATCGACGCCCGGAGCAAGCGCTACACCGACAAGGAACTGCTCGACAGGCTCGCGGCCTTGTTGGCCGAGAAGGGGTGGCTTTCGGGGCTGGTCATCGACGAAGTCGAGGACATGCCGTCCAGCATGACGTTCCGCCACCGGTTCGGCAGCTTGGTGCGGGCCTATGAGCTAGTCGGTTATTCGCCGTCGCGGGACTACCGCTACATCGAAACCAACCGGGCCTTGCGAGCCCTCCACCCCGACGTCGTCCAGGAGGTTATCGCCGGGATCGAGAGCGCCGGCGGTTCGGTCCGCAGGGACCCGGTTTCCGATCTGTTGCACATCAACGAGGAGTTCACGGCCGCGCTGGTCATAGCCCGCTGCCAGGTCAGTCCAGCAGGAAACCTGCGCTGGAAGATCCGATTCGATCAGGGTCTTCGTCCGGGAATTACGATCGCAGCCCGGATGGAGGACGATAACCGCACGATACGGGACTACTATCTGCTCCCCTGGCTCGATCTCGGGAAGTCGCCTGACCTAAGGCTCGCGCCCGAGAATGGCATCCTGCTCGATGCCTATCGGTACGAGACGCTTGAAGCCTTCATGGATCTGACGCGCCGTGCGGCGCTGCGGGTGGCAGCATGAGCGACCCCGTCCCCGAAATCCGCATGGTGCCGGTCGACCTCATCACGATTCTCAATCCGCGTGTGCGGAACAAGCGCATCTTCCAGGAGCTGGTGGACAGCATCGCCCATCTGGGGCTGAAGAAGCCGATTACGGTGAGCCAGCGCGCCGGCAAAACACGCTACGATCTGGTTTGCGGACAGGGCCGGCTAGAAGCCTTCATCGCGCTTGGTCAGTCCGAAATCCCGGCCATCATCGTCGATGCCTCGGAAGAGGATTGCTACGTGATGAGCCTAGTCGAGAACCTGGCCCGGCGACAGCATAGCCCGCTAGAACTCGTCCATGCCATCGGCGTGCTGGCAGCCCGCGGATATTCGCACAGCGAAATCGCCGCGAAAGTGGATTTCTCCTACGAATATGTCGCTGCGATCTGCGTCTTGCTCGACAACGGCGAGGAGAAGCTGATTTCCGCGGTCGAACGCGGCGTCATCCCGCATACCATCGCCATGGAGATCGCGAGGGCCAAAGAGGGCGAGGTCCAGCAAGCCCTGGCTCAGGCGTATGAGGAGAAGACCATTCCGGGCAACCAGGTGCTCGCGATCCGGCAGATCATCGAGCAGCGCAACACAAGTGGCAAGCAGACGAGCAAGCGCGGGCAGCGCCCTTGGCGGTCACGCCCGGTAACATCTGAAAGCCTCATTCGCTCGTATCAGCGCGAAACCGAGCGCCAGAAGCTGCTCATCAAGCGAGCCTCCCTCGCCCGGAGCCGACTCCTGTTCGTGACCAATGCCATGCGCCGCCTGCTGGCAGATGAGCATTTCGTCACGCTGCTGCGCGCGGAAGGCCTCAACAGCATACCGCAGGCGCTCGCTGAGCGGATCGGCCCCGTGGAGCGGCCATGAACAGCCCCGTGAAAATCGCCTTCGAGCAGCAAGTGCTCCAAATTCCGATCAGCAAATTGCTGCCAACGCGGACTCTGCCCAAGGGCATGCATGACAGCGTCAAATATCGCCGGATTGCCGCCTCGGTTGCGGAAGTAGGGCTTATCGAGCCGATCTCTGTCGCCCGCCAGCGCGACGGGACGTTCCTCATCCTCGACGGCCATGTCCGTCTGGATGCCTTGCGCGCGCTCGGGGCAACGGAAGCGGCCTGTGTCGTCGCCAGTGACGACGAATCCTTCACCTACAACAAGCGGGTCAACCGGCTTGCGACCATCCAGGAGCACTACATGATCGTGCGCGCGCTCGAGCGCGGTGTTTCGGAAGAAAAGCTGGCGCGCGCACTCAACGTCGATGTGAAAGTCATCCGGACAAGGCGCCATCTGCTCTCGGGGATCAGCAAGGATGTCGCCGAACTGCTGAAGGACAAGCCGGTCGGCCACAATGCCTTCCAGAAACTCCGGAAGATGAAGCCGATCCGTCAGCTCGAGGTCGCCGAACTCATGGTGTCGGCCAACAACTACACGTCTTCTTACGCAAAGGCGTTGCTGGCGACGTCGAAGCCCGCCGATCTTCACAAGCCGGACGATCTTAAGAAATCCACGGGACTATCGACGGAACAGATGGCCCGGCTCGAGCGGGAAATGGCTGCGCTGAATGACGACTACAAGGAATTGGAGGTCTCCTACGGCGACGACATGCTGGTCCTCGTGGTCGCGTCCGGCTTCCTCGAACGACTGATCTCGAAGCCCGAAATCAAGCGCTTTCTCGAAACCCGGCACCCGGAGTTCTCGGAGAATTTTCGCGCCATCGTGCAAGCCACCTCGCTCGATCACGCCTCTACGGTGTGACGGGCCGATATTGCTGTGGGGACCGGGACCCATTGAGCGCCGGGACCGTCGGAGAAGCCGCCGCGAGGGGTGGATCAAGGACGGCGGCGGGAATGGCGGCGAACCCGCAGGAAGCCCGCTAGGTCAGCCGTCATAGGGCTGACTGCATGCCGTTCTTCGGCATGATATTTGGATGAAATGGGCGCGCCGGTTCAAGAATGGTCATCCCCCGGCGCGCCCTGCGTAAATGCCTCGCGAAAATGGATATATCTCCTCAGTTTGAATACATTAATTTACTCGTCAATGACTTGCACTCGGGATACTTCGCAGTTCACCGCAAAGTCTGACGTGATAATCAGACAGAAGAACGGGGAATGAACACTGCCCGGGACGCATATCGAACTTCGCCATCTTCGCTATGTCGTTGCGGCGGCGGACCATGGTAGCTTCCGCCGAGCAGCGGTTGCACTTGGCATCCAGGAATCGGCAGTCAGTCGCAGAATTCGCGACCTCGAGGATCGCTTGGGGACAGCGTTCTTCATCCGCTCGCCGGGCGGCGTGAAGCTCACCCATGCCGGCAAACAGTTCGTCCAACGCGGACGCAAGGCCTTGGCGGAAATCGGCATGGCCAAGGCGGAGGTCTCCGCAATTGGTCGCGGTGAGGACGGGCACCTCAGGATAGGGATATTCTCTTCCCTCGCCTCCGGGTTTTTGTCGGATCTCATACAGACGTTCGGCGAGCGGTACGCTGCGATCAAACTCACCTTCATCGATGGCAATCCGGCGGACCATCTGGTTGCGATCCGCCAGCATCTGTTGGATATCGCCTTCATAACAGGCGCCGGTGAATGGCCCGGATTTGCGAGCCAACAGCTCTGGTCCGAGCGCATCTTCGTAGTTTTGCCATCGGATCATCCGCGCGCTGGCGAGCCTCATGTGCAATTCAGCGTTCTCGCCCACGAAACGTTCATCGTCAGCGAAGCCGCACCCGGCCAAGAGATCCATGATTATCTGGTGCAGCGGCTTGCCGATCTTGGACGCCACCCGGAAATCCACCATCATGCCGTCGGGCGCGATAATCTCATGCGGCTCGTCGCCTTGGGCCGGGGCCTCACCGTAACCAGCGAGGCAACCACAGCTGCGCAATTTCCTGGGGTCGTCTTCCGCCCGATCGAAGACGAAATTCTGCCCTTCTGCGCCGTCTGGTCACCCAGCAACGACAATCCCGCGCTCTTGGGCCTGATGGAACTGGCGCGGTCGATGACCGACGCAACCGAGCAGTCGGCCTTCAGCTTTCTTGATCACGACGCGACAAGCGATTCGGGCAAGGATCTCGTTTCCAAGCCATGATGGTGATCGAGACAACGGCCGGTCAGTCGCCTGCTGCGCGATCTGCTTCGCGGCGCGCCTTGGCAAAGCCGCGATCCGAGGCGACGAAGCGATCGAGCATGGGCACGATCAGACGCAGCGGATCAGAAGATCCTTGGCCGCCCTCACGGCCGAGGATCGCAGCGTAGGCAACGAGATCGCGGTGCAGGCTTGCCGGCAGCTCCAGTGTGATCTTGACCGGCTTGTCGTCCGCGATCGGGCCGAGTTTCAGCTTGGCCATGTCAGCCTCCGTAGGGTTCGAGAACCAGGTCGTGCGTGACCATGACCCGCACTGGAAATCCCGGCCTGATGGTCAGTGTTGGCGCGATGCCCAACTGGCGGCTCACGATTTGCTGACCCGTCTGGTTGATGCTGTTCGAGGCACCTGAACGCAGTGCCTGCACCAGGTTGCTCTCGTTCTGATTGGTCCCGGCCTCGGCGCCGACCGCGAGCAGCGTCGAGAGCGCAGCGGCCTTGAACATCTCCCCCCAATGGAAATCGACGCCATCCTCGAGCCCGGCATAACCCTCTGCATTCGCACCCGGCTGCCGCTCGAGAACGATCGAGCGGCCATCGGGCATGATCAGCCGGTTCCAGACCATCAAGACCCGGCGCTGCCCGAAACCGACGCCGCTGTCATACTGGCCGACGATCCGCGTCCCCTGAGGCACCAGCAAGATACGCCCGGTGGGGCTGTCATAGACATTCTGGGTCACCTGCGCCGTGATCTGGCCGGGGACGTCGGAGCGAATGCCGGTGATCAGGGCAGCCGGAATGACGGCGCCCGCTTGCAGTACATTGGGCGATGCAGGCGCTGCAATCCGATCAGGCGCCACCGTGCGCTTGTCAGGCGTTTGCCCGAGAAAGGCGAGTTGCCGGTCCTGCGCTGAGGGTGTGGCGGGCTGCGGCGCGAGGCCAAGCCCGGCCAGGTCGCTCGCCGCCGGTACGGGCGGCGGGGAGGACGAGGCATTTCCCGAAGCGGCCTGAGAGGCGGAGAACAGGCGGGCGGTTCTCGCGGCCTCCAGCTCTTGGTGGCGACGCTGCATTTCCGGATCGGGGCCGGCAGGCGCGGCGACTGGCGCTGCCATCCCGGGCACAGGAACGGGCTGACCGTTGTTCTGCGCCGCGAGAATGGGGCGACCCAGATCGCCCGGGAGCGGCGGTCCGAGGCGGGGGACTGCGCCATAGTCCTTTGGAAGCCCGACCAGTCCATCGGGCGCGCTGCGGCCGTCAGTGGCGAAGAGTTCCTCCCTTGTCTTGCCGTCATGCTGGACCTGGAGTGCATAGATCAGCGCGCCGCCGATGCCGAGGCCTGCTGTGATACCGAGCGCGGCCAGCACCTTGCGCGAAAGGCGAGTCACACGGGGCGGTTCAGGCCGCAGCCGCATGCGAACCACCGGCTCGCCGGTCAGCGGCAGAGCGTCATCACCGTCTGGCGCATCCGGCCGGACATTGCCCTGCCGCGCCCCACCTTCTTCCCTTCCCGGGCCATGTTCGTCGGTCACGATGCCGGCCTCCCGTCGGTGCGGGCGATCCGAACGCGCTGCGGGCTTTTTCCGGACCCCAGGCGCAGTTCTGCTGCCGCGAAGAGCCGATCGACGATCATGTAGTTCGCGCGGACCCGGTAGTTCACCAACTCGGAGGTGTTACCCTCTGGGCCGACGACGAAGATCGGCGGCATTTCGCCCTGGGCAACACCGCGGGGAAACTCGATGAAGACCTGACGGCCATCGTCAAAAGCGCGCAGAGGCTTCCACGGGACGCGGTCGCCCGAAACTTGGTAGCGAAAGTTGACCTGCGTGAGATCGATGCCCGAGGCAACTGGCTCGGTCGCCCTTGCCTCGGCATTCTGGCGATGAAGGGCGATGAGCTGGTCTTGCGGATACTGCCACGACACCGAGGCCATATAGGTCTTGTCGGTGGACCGCAGTTCGATGTGGTAGGTGCGCGACGTGGTGTTGATGACGAGGTTGGTCATCAGCGATGCGCGGGTCGGTTTGACGAGGATGTGGACCTGCCGCGATGCCCCGACGCCGCTTTCGGTGTCACCGATGATCCAGCGAACCGTATCCCCGGCAGCGACAGGGCCGGAGCCGACGAGTTGTTCTCCGGGTTGGAGGCTGATGTCCGTTATCTGTCCCGGCGCGGTATAGACCTGATAAAGCGCTCCATCGACGAACGGGTAGATCTGGATGGCGTTGATGAAGCCGTTCCTGACCGGCTGCATCCGCGCGGCGGCATTGGCAGCGTTCACCCGGGAGGCTGGATCAAGCAGGTCGGGCGTTGGCGCGCTGTCCGGGCCAAGCGGCTTCAGCTGCCCGGGCAGAGCCAAGATCTTCGGCATCTCGACAACCTGGACCGGTGCTGGCGGATCGACGGTCTGCAAGGCGGCGGGCGCATCATCGAAATTGATGGCGGGCGGCTTCTGCACCGTCGCGCAGCCGCCGAGGGCAGATGTGCAGAGCAGCAGCGGCAGCGCCGTTTTGCGCATGGCCGGGATGGCGGAGATGAAGAAAGCCGGGAAGAGCGGGCTCGCAGCTTTGCGCAAGGTGGGGGTCATTGTCCAAGCTCCTTCGACCAATTGATGGCGTTGACGTAGATGCCGAGCGGATTGGCCCGGAGTTTCTCGGGATCGCGGGGCGGTTGCACGGCGATGGTGAGGATGGCGGTCCAGCGCTCAGTCGCGGCGAGCGCTCCGTCCTGATAAGTGCGCTGGACCCATGCCACGCGGAACGAGGTCGGCGATGCGCGGATCACGCTGGAGACGTCGATCGCCACTTGCGTCTTGCCGACCTTCGCGAACGGATCGTTGGCGCGGGCATAGTCGCCCAAGGCGAGTGCTCCGGCTTGTGTCGTGAAGTCGTAGGCGCGCAGCCAGTTCTGGCGCACGATGATGGGGTCTGCCGGGATGCTGCGGACCTGCTCGATGAAGCGAGCGAGGTAGAAGGCGATCTGGGGATCGGACGGCTGATAGTCGGCAGTAGCTGGAGCGACCGCTTGCGCCTGGCCCAGATGGTCTACCTGCACCACCCAGGGCACGATAGAGCCGCTGGCGGTCTGCCAGATCAGCGCTGCGGAGAGGCCTGCTGACAGCGCGAGCGAGCCGAATGCCATCAGCCGCCAGCCATGCGCCTGAACGCGGGCGGAGCCTATGCGGTCATCCCAGATTTGGCCGGCGCGCTGGTAGGGTGTCTCGGGCTCAGGCGATTTGCCGTAATGGGTCGAGGGTCGTTTGAAGAGGCTCATGGTCAGTCGCTTTCGGAAAGGTTGATGGACGTGCCGCCGCCATGGCTGTCGCCTGATTTGACGGCGTGCGCGGCGACCTGGACACCTTGGGAGAGCTGCTGATTGCGCTTCATGCGCTTGGCCCAATCGGGCTGGCCTTCGGCAGTTGCCGGCGGCGCGGCGCCGCCAGGAGCCTCGGCTTCAGAAGTGCCGCCAGCGATCTCGGCAGCCGCATTGGCGCCGGATTGATAGCTGGACCTGAGGCTATCGGCCGCCTTCGAGGCCGCGCGCTTGAGGGGAGAGACGGCAGCTTGCGCGCCAGTGCTGGCGACATTGCCCACGCCCGACGCCACGCCGGTCATGCCCGACTGTCCTGCGGCTCCCAGACTGTAGGCTGTCGATGCGCCGCCTGCGAGGGTTGCGCCGCCACGAGCGGCGGCGGCCGTGCCGGCGGCCAGTGATGCCCCGCCCGAGGCGATGGCGCCGGCGGCGGCCGCACCGGCGACGGCCACGCCGCCGGCTGCAAGCCCGGTGCCCACGGCGGCGCCTGCGCCAAGCTGTGGACCGCCCGAGACGATGCCGTTGGCGATGCCCGGCCCGAAGATACCGAGGCCAAGCAGCGACAGTGCGGCCAGGACGATCGCCATGGCATCGTCGATCGATGGCGTCGCGCCGCCAAAGCCTGCGGTGAATTCCGAAAAGAGCGTCGAGCCGATGCCGATGATAACGGCGAGGACGAGGACCTTGATGCCTGACGAAATGACGTTGCCGAGCACACGTTCGGCCATGAAGGCGCTTTTGCCGAAGAGTCCGAAGGGAATGAGCACGAAGCCTGCGAGCGTGGTCAGTTTGAACTCGATCAGGGTGACGAACAGCTGGACGGCGAGCACGAAGAAGGCGAGCAGCACGAGCACCCAGGCGAAGAGCATGCAGGCGATCTGGATGAAGTTTTCGAAGAAGGACCAGTAGCCCATCAGATTGGAGATGGAGTCGAGCAGCGGGCGACCGGCATCGAGGCCGGTCTGCGCGACTTTGCCCGGGCGCAGGAGATCAGCGGTGCTGAACCCAGTTCCGCTCGCTTTCAGGCCGAGGCCGGCAAAGCTCTCGAAGACGATGCGGGCAAGATTGTTCCAGTTGCCGATGATGTAGGCGAACATGCCCACGAACAGCGTCTTCTTGATGAGGCGAGCCATGATGTCGTCGTCGGTGCCCCATGACCAGAAGAGCGCGGCGAGCGTGACGTCGATGACGACCAGCGTCGTGGCAATGAACGCCACCTCGCCGTGCAGAAGGCCGAAGCCCCCATCGATGTAGCGGGTGAAGACCTCGAGAAAATGGTCGATGACGCCTGTGCCGCCCATGGTCAGCGGACCTCCGGCCGGGCTGGTGAGACCTCGCCCGGCGCAGGAAGCTGGCCGAGAAAGCGGCGGCGGTTGTCGGCCCATGCCTTGAGGCATTGGGGATCGCTCGCTCCCACTTCTCCTGACTGCGAGCAACGGGTCAGCTGCTCATCAAGCGGATTATGCCGAACGATGGACGGCTGCTTCGATAGGGCCGAATCGGGTATCGGGTCGCTCCGGTTCATATCGATCGCCGTTGCCGTGATCGCGAGCGCCACGAAGGCGACTGCGCCGATGCGTGCGAGGGTTTTGCCGTCCATCGTCGGGCCTCAGTTACCGGGCTGGAACATCTTGGCGTTGCCGGGCTGGTAGCCCGCGCCGGGGGTCAGAAACCGGCGGCGCTGTTCCTGCCCTTGCGCAGCGGCGGCCGCCTGTTCGGCTGACTGGAGCGCCTGCGCCCGACCGTTGGCAGCAACGACGGCGGTGAGATCGGCGAGCTGCTGAGCCTGAAGCGCGAGGAGCTGATTACCGGCCTGTGCGGCCTGCAAGGCACCGGTTGCACCCTGGCTCTGGCCGATGAGAGCGGACATCTGGGAGCGGTTGGTGCCCAAATTGCCGACCACGCCAGCTTGCACCTTCATCGCGTCTTGCAAACTGCCGACGGTATTCTGCCAGCGCGCGCGTGCATCGGTGATGAGCTGGGTATCGCTCGCCGACATGGCGGTGCTGCCGTATTTGAGCTGGAAGGCGCGATCGATCGACTGCACGTCGTAGGCGATGTTCTGGGCCTGGCTCAGGAGCGATTGGGTGCGCTGCACCGACTGCTGGAGCTGCTGGAGCGCGGAATAGGGCAGGCTCGCGAGATTGCGGGCCTGGTTGATCAGCGACTGCGCCTGATTTTGCAGCGACGTGATCTGATTGGTGATCTGCTGGAGCGATCGCGCCGCCGTCAGCACGTTCTGTGCGTAGTTCGACGGATCGTAGACGATCCCGCCAAACCCGAATTGGGCATAAGCGGGCGCGGCCAGCATCGGCGTGAGGGCGACAGGGGCGACAAGCAGCGCGGCAATGAGCCGAACGCTGCGCGAGCGGCGCAGTTTCATGGGGCTTTATCCTGGTTGGTGAGGTTGGGGACGAGGTCAGCGGCCCAGCCGAGCCCGCGGTGTCGAAGCCATTGAAGGAGGAAGGCTTCGCGCCCGTGCTCGCTGAGGATCTTCGCAATGGCGGCCTGATCGGTTTTGGACGAGGCTGCGCAGAGCGCCAGTGCAACATCGGACAGTCCCAGCTCGAAGAGCCGGTTGCCACGACGGGACTGGCAGTAATAGTCGCGCTTGGGAGCGGCGCGCGCGATGATCTCGATCTGGCGATCGTTGAGCCCGAAACGGCGATAGATGGCCGTGATCTGGGGCTCGATCGCCCGTTCGTTGGGCAGCATCAGACGGGTCTGGCAGCTTTCGATGATGGCCGGCGCGATTGGCGACCCGTCGATGTCGGACAGCGACTGGGTGGCGAAGACGACGCTGGCGTTCTTCTTGCGCAGTGTCTTGAGCCATTCGCGCAGCTGACCGGCGAACCCCTCGTCATCGAGCGCCAGCCAGCCTTCATCGATGATGATCAGCGTCGGTGACCCATCGAGGCGGTCTTCGATCCGGTGGAACAGGTAGGCCAGGACAGCGGAAGCCGCGCCGGTTCCGATGAGCCCCTCGGTCTCGAAGGCTTGTACCGTTGCGCTGCCGAGATATTCGGCCTCGGCATCGAGAAGGCGGCCATAAGCGCCGCCCACGCAGTAGGGCCGAAGTGCCTGCTTGAGGTCGTTGGACTGGAGCAGGACGGCAAGTCCGGTAACGGTCCGTTCCTCGACCGGCGCCGAGGCCAGAGAAGTAATCGCCGTCCAGATGTATTCCTTCACGTCAGGTGTGATTGCCACGCCTTCGCGCGCAAGGATCGCGCCGATCCAGTCGGCGGCCCAGCCCCGTTCGGCAAGCTCGTCGACGCGCGCGAGTGGTTGCAGGTTGACGGATGTGTCCGAGGCGTCGGTGAGCCCGCCACCAAGATCGTGCCAATCACCGCCCATGGCGAGCGCGGCCGCGCGGATCGAACCACCGAAATCGAAGGCAAAGACTTGAGCACCGGCGTAGCGCCGGAACTGAAGCGCCATGAGGGCGAGCAGGACGGACTTGCCCGCGCCGGTCGGACCAACCACGAGCGTGTGCCCGACATCGCCGACATGAAGGGAAAACCGGAACGGGGTCGAGCCTTCGGTCTTGCCGAAGAGCAGTGGGGGCGCTGCAAAATGCTCGTCCCGTTCCGGCCCCGCCCACACCGCTGACAAGGGTATCATGTGGGCGAGGTTCAAAGTGCTGATGGGCGGCTGCCGGACATTGGCATAGAGATGCCCCGGCAGAGAGCCGAGCCAGGCATCGACCGCATTGATGGTCTCGGGTGTGGCCGTGAAATCGCGGCCCTGGATGACCTTCTCGACGAGCCGGAGCTTTTCATCGGCGGTACGGGGATCTGCGTCCCAGACCGTGACGGTCGCCGTGACGTAGGCCATGCCGGCATAGTCTGCGCCGAGTTCCTGAAGCGCGAGATCGGCGTCGGCTGCTTTATTGGAAGCGTCTGTGTCGACGAGGATCGAGGCCTCGTTCGTCATAACCTCTTTCAGGATTGCAGCGACGCTCTTGCGCTTGGCGAACCATTGCCGCCTGATCTTGGTCAGCAGTTTGGTTGCGTCGGTCTTGTCGAGCAGGATCGCGCGCGTTGACCAGCGGTAGGGAAAGGCCAGGCGGTTGAGCTCATCGAGCAGGCCCGGCGTGGTCGCCGTCGGAAAACCGGTGATGGTGAGAACGCGCAGATGCGATGCGCCGAGGCGCGGTTCGAGGCCGCCGGTCAGCGGCTGATCGGCCAAGAGCGCATCGAGATACATCGGCGTTTCCGGTACGCGGACACGGTGCCGCCGGGTGGATACGCAAGCGTGCAGATAGGTCAGCGTCTCGGCATCCCCGAGCCAGTGGCATTCGGGCATGAAGGCTTCGATCAAGCGCAAGATGCGGTCGGTGCGATCGGCAAAGCCGCTCAGGACTTCGGCGGGGTCGGCACCGCCGTGTTCCCTGCCCTCGTAGAGCCAACTTTCCGCGCGGGAGGCATCCTCGGCGGGCGGCAGATAACAGATGGTGAGGTAGTAGGCGGACTCGAAGTGCGCCCCGGCTTCTTCGAAATCGGCTTTGCGCTCGGCATCGACCAGCGCTGAGGCTGCGTCGGGGAACCGGCAGCCGGGATAGTGTGCGGCGGCATGCCGGTGGGCTTCGACAAAGATCGCCCAGCCTGATCCGAGGCGCCGGAAGGCGTTGTTGAGCCGTCCGGCCACGGCGACGAGTTCGGCGGGGACTGCGGAATCGAGATCCGGTCCCCGGAACTGCGCAGTCCTCTGGAAGCTGCCGTCCTTGTTGAGGACGATGCCTTCGCCGACCAGCGCCGCCCATGGCAGAAAGTCGGCGAGCCGGCTGTTTCGGTTGCGGTATTCGGCCAGGTTGAACACGGTAGCCCCCTCAGACGGAAAGATGACCGGGGATGCGCAGATGACGGCGCACCACATCGACGAAGAGCGGATCACGTTTGGCAGCCCAGACGGCAATCACGTGGCCGATGGCCCAGACGCCTATGCCAATGAGCCAAAGGCGCAGGCCAAGGCCGATTGCGCCGGCAAGCGTGCCGTTCAGGATGGCGAGGCCGCGCGGAGCGCCGCCGAGCAGGATCTGCTCGGTCAGCGCCCGATGAACCGGGACGGTATAGCCCGCGATCTCGCCGCCCTGATCGGCATTGCCGATCATCAGACGAGCGCCCCGCCGCCAAACGAGAAGAACGACAGGAAGAAGCTCGATGCGGCAAAGGCAATCGAGAGGCCGAAGACGATCTGGATCAGGCGGCGGAAACCGCCCGAGGTGTCGCCAAACGCCAGTGTCAGGCCGGTGGTGATGATGATGATCACCGCGATGATCTTGGCGACTGGGCCTTCGATCGACTGGAGGATGGATTGCAGCGGGGCTTCCCACGGCATGGAGGAGCCTGAGGCGTGGGCTGCGGGCGCCATCATGGCGGTGATGATCACCGCGGACATGGCTGTTGCCAGACGGTGAGTGGGACGGCGGACAGGCAGGTTCATTGGCAAGCTCCTTGTGCGGGCTGAGGGATGATGGGGCTGACGGAGTAGTCCCCGTCCGGACCGAGGCCTTCGACGCGAGCGAGTTCGACGAGGCGGCGAGAGGTGCCGCGCCCAGCGAGGACGGCGATGAGATCGATGGTTTCGGCGATCAGCGCGCGGGGCACGGTGACGACGGCTTCCTGGATGAGTTGCTCCATCCGTCGCAGCGCGCCGATGGCGCTGCTGGCATGGATCGTGCCGATTCCGCCGGGATGGCCGGTGCCCCATGCCTTGAGGAGATCAAGGGCTTCGCTTCCGCGCACCTCGCCGATTGGAATGCGGTCCGGGCGCAGGCGCAGCGACGAGCGGACCAGTTCGGAGAGCGATGCGACGCCATCCTTGGTTCGCATGGCAACGAGGTTGGGCGCGGTGCATTGCAGCTCGCGCGTGTCCTCGATGATGACGACGCGATCTTCGGTTTTCGCGACTTCGGCCAGAAGTGCGTTCGTGAGCGTCGTCTTGCCGGTTGAGGTGCCGCCAGCGACGAGGATGTTGGCACGGGTCGCAACACCGACCCGAAGCGCTTCGGCCTGGCCTTCAGCCATGATCCCCGCAGCGACATAATCCTCGAGGGTGAAGACCGCGACGGCGGGCTTGCGAATGGCGAAGGCAGGCGCCGCGACGACAGGCGGGAGCAGCCCCTCGAACCGCTCCCCCGTTTCGGGAAGTTCTGCTGATACGCGCGGTGCGCCGGTGTGCACCTCGACGCCGACATGGTGCGCGACCAGACGAATGATGCGCTCGCCATCGGCGGCTGAGAGGCGCTCGCCGGTATCGGACAGGCCTTCAGAGAGGCGATCGATCCACAGCCGCCCGTCTGGATTGAGCATCACCTCAACGACACAAGGGTCTTCCAGCAGGCGGGCAATGGCGGGGCCGAGCGCGGTGCGCAGCATGCGCGCGCCTCGTGCCGATCTTTCCGAATTGTGATGTGAAGCCGCCATCGGGTCCCCGTTTTCGTCGGGGAGAACAGGCGCTCCCCGGCTTGAGGATGATTAAGAGAGCCAGAAATTGGGCCGGTTCAACAGCTTTCGGTCGTAGTAGTACTGTGGGGTGCAAATACAGGAAAACGGCGGAGTTCCGGGGTGTTCGTGCACGGCGAGAGCCCAGGTTCTCTCCTCTTCTAGGCCGATGGTCGCAGGAACTGGTCGAATCATGGCGGGTTTGCAGAAATGACCGATATAACCTGCATGAATGGCGCTGGTGCCCGCCGTCGCGGTCATTCCATTGATTTTTAACTTTCTCCATGATATTGACCGTTATCGCGGTCGAGAAGCCATTTCATGACCGCCATAACCGGCATTGAGGTTCATATGAACGAGCATCCCCGCACTTACTCGCGCGTGACGCGCGAAGCGCTGACCATGATGGGAGGGCTCATTCGTCTCGCACGCAAGCAGCGCAAAATGTCGGAAGCGGACCTCGCGGCCCGGGTCGGCATTGCGCGCAGCACGCTGCAATTGATCGAGAAGGGTCACGCCAAGGTGGAAATCGGGCTGGTGTTCGAGGCTGCGACACTCGTGGGCGTGCCGTTATTCGTCGACGAGCCTTCGCGGCTTGCTCCGGAAATTTCGCGGATCAACGACAAGTTGGCGCTCCTTCCCCAGTCAGTGCGGCGTCCGCGCTCGGAGGTGAAGGATGACTTCTGACCGACATCAGCCCGCTGCGGCAGTTGGTGCCGCCCAAGGTCCTGTCCCACCAGCCACCGAAGCTTTCGTGTGGATATGGCTGCCTGGCGCGCTCGAGCCCGTCATCGCCGGTCGGATCGAGCTGGAGGGCGGCCTTTATGCCTTCAACTATGGTCGTTCCTATCTGGAGCGGGCTGACGCCATACCCATCTATGCGCCCGAATTACCTCTCCAGCGCGGCAGGATAGCGCCCGACGCCCCGCTTGAAATGGCCGGGTGCCTGAGGGACGGCGCGCCTGACGCATGGGGGCGCCGGGTCATCATCAATCGGCTGACGGGTCTGCGCGGTGAGGCAGCGCACAACGTCGATTTCGGCGAACTGACATTCATGCTCAATTCTGGTTCCGACCGCATCGGTGCGCTCGATTTCCAGACGTCAGCGGATAGATTTCAACCGCGCGAACAGGAAAATGCGACGCTTGAGGAGCTTCTGGAAGCGGCCGAACGGGTGGAGCGGGGCGAACCCATTCCCCCGGCTCTCGAAAAGGCGCTGTTCCATGGCAGTTCCATCGGCGGCGCACGCCCCAAAGCCTTGATCCAGGACGGCGCGGACAAGTTCATCGCCAAATTTTCGGCGACCAACGACACCATGTCAGTCGTCAAGGCGGAGTTCGTTGCCATGCGCCTGGCAGCAGAAGCGGGGCTGAACGTCGCACCTGTCCGGCTTGCCAAGGCCAGCGGCAAGGATGTGCTTCTGGTGCGCCGGTTCGACCGTGACTGGAACGGAACTGCTTGGACGCGCCGCGCAATGGTCTCGGCTCTGACGATGTTTGGTCTAAGCGAAATGCAGGCTCGCTATGCGAGCTACGTTGATCTGGCCGAAATGGTGCGCGCGCGCTTCACCGATCCGCAAGCGACACTGCGTGAACTGTTCGGCCGGTTGGTCTTCAATGTGCTGACGGGCAATACGGACGACCATGCCCGCAACCATGCGGCGTTCTGGGATGGCGCCCTTCTCACGCTTACCCAGGCCTACGACATATGCCCGCAGCCGCGTAACGGCCGGGAGGCCAATCAGGCGATGCTGGTGAACGGCGAGGACAAGCGGAGCCTTCTGGAAACCTGCCGCCTTTCGGCACCGAATTTCCTGCTGAGCGACCGGGACGCCCGAGATTTGATCGACAATCAGATCACGACGATCACCGGATTGTGGAGTGCCATTTGCGATGAAGCCGAACTGAGCGAGGTCGATCGCGGCTACCTGTGGCGCCGCCAGTTTCTCAACGACTACGCCTTTGAAGACTATGTCGATGGAGCGCCGCGACTTTGAGTGGAGGTATAGCGGGAAGGTGCACCTGCCCGAGGTCAGGAAGCGCTTAAACATGCCGACCATCTGGTGCCCATATGGTGTGCCCCGTCAGCTCTGGCGCCATATCTCCCAGGGCGCCGACCCGAAATCCCCATAGCGCAACGCCTACCTCCCGCGGGTCGTACATGTGAGACCTTCGTACGCCTCGCGGCGCCCGAAACCCTTCAACTTTGCTGCCGTTCCCAATCCATTCGCTGAAGGACAGCTCATGTAGAGAACCGACATTCATCGCTTTCTTGCCGATCTCAAGCCAGCGAGCACTCTGAGTAAAGGTCAGCACCAACTACCGAACGCGCGATCGACGCGAGGTGGGGATGGTGAGTGAAGAACAACACCTGCGTGGACTTGGCCAGTTCCGCGAGAACGCGGATCCCGGCCTCCGATCGCTCATCGTCAAAGTTGACGAAGAGGTCGTCGGCGAGAAATGGCAGGCGGATACCAGAAGCAACGGACTGCTCGACTGCGGCGAGACGCAATGCCAGAAAGAGCTGATCTGTCGTACCCTCGCTCATGGCGCCAACTTCGACCACGGTTTTGCCGTCGTCTCGCATCCCGAGCAGCCGTGGTGCGCCTGCATCGTTGTCGATTTTCAGCGCCGTGTAGCGTCCGATTGTAAGGGTGGAAAAGAGCTCGGACGCGCGCAGCAGCATCGGATCTTGGTGACGCTCGCGATACTGCTCGATCGCCCAGCGCAGCGTGACCGCCTCGGCTCGTTTCAGGATGTACTGCTCGGAGAGGACGGTCAGTTCTGCGCGGGCACGGTCAGCGTCGGACGCGGCGTCCACTGCGCTGTCGCCCACCTGCTCGAGGCTCCCGAACGCCCTCTGCGCGTCCCCATGTGCCGCCGCCGCCGCGTCTACTTCCGCGTTGAGGTCGGCGAGTTCCGACGAGAGAGTTTGTGTTCTGGCCGCCAGACCATCCGGGTCGACACCCTCGAGTGAATCGAGAAGTTCATCCAGACCCTTTCCGTCTCCGGCGGACTTAATCGCCGTCTCGGTGTCGGCAATCGACGCGCGGAGACCCCGAGCCGCCCGCGAGCGCTCGATCGCGCCAGTCAGCTCGTCGATGTCCGCTGCTCCCGTCTCCTCCATCAAGGCGGCCAGCGAATCCAGCGCGGCCGTCAACTTTGCCTCCTCGGCCGCCATCTCGTCGTAGCGGCTGCTGACCGTGGCCTGCAGGGTGTCGAGGACGGTGGCGGTGGACCGCGCGGCTGTGAGCCTAGCGCGCATCAGAGACAGTCGTTCGCCAGGTTCTATCGCAGCCGGGATGCCCACCGCGTCCGCCGCCGCACCGACCCTGCAGTCGTGCTCGCTGGCGTCCCTGACCATGCCGTCTAGCCGTCCCTTCAAGTCTGCCTGGGCAGCGATCTGGACACGCAGTTCGTCGAGCACGTCGAGCGTGGCGATCGCGCTCTCGATCTCGAGGCTGAGCCCGGTCTGCTCAAGCTCCTGTCGCCACCGGTTCGTACGCGTGGATGCGGCATCCTCGAGCCGCTTCCTGCGCCGCCCAAGCACTTCGGCATCCTGCTCAATCCGCGCTGCCTCGGCTTCGTCAAGCCGTCGCTGCTGCTGCGCCTTCTCTAAGTCGGTCCTTAAGCGTTCGGCGGAGGCCAAGGCGGGTGCGACTTCGCTCCCCAGACGTGCGGCATTGCCTTCAGGCAGGCATGAGGCGAGCGCCTCGAGGACCGTCGCCCTTCGGGCAATGGTCGCATCGGCCTCCTCGGCGGCAGCGACGGAAGCGGCGTGCGCCGATTCCGCAGCGGCCCTCTCAGTGCTCCAGGCAAGGAACCGGATTGGCTCCATGTCAGGATAGCCTGCGGCGGTGAGCCTCTCACCCCACGCCGTTCGCGCTGATTCCCGTCGCTCGGCGAAAGTCCCGGCACGAATGTCCGCCTGATCGGCATCCAGCAGCAGCTTTGCGACGCGATTGCCCATGTCGGTCAGTCGACTGGACTCGTCAGCTGCCGCGAACCTGCGATCGCTGCGCTCGTCGGCTTGAGCGAGCGAGGCCTCGAATGCGGAGACGGCCTCATTGGGAGCATCAATGCAGATTTCTGAGAGGACGTGACCGCGTAGCGGACGCCAGCGCTCATCGCGCTCGGTCCGCGCGCTCGCGATTTCATCGCCCGATACGGCCTTGCCCAACGCCAGTTGTTCCATCTGAAGGGAGAGCGCGGCCGCCTCTTCTCTTGAGCGCGCCGCGGTCGCCAGTTCGCGGTCGACCTCGGTGGTCAGGTCGGAGAGTGCCTTCCGCGCTTCGTCGACTTCGATCTGGCCGATCCTTGGGAGTTGGAGAAGTGACGCAGCGTCGCCATTCCATGGCACGAGCCGGACGAGTGCCTGGGCGAACGTGGCGGCGGCCAAATCGGCGGTCCTCCGCAGTGTCAGGCATCGGGCGTCGATGTCGACGCCAAGCGCGCGTCCTGCGTCGACGGCGGCGACCACTGTCTTCAGCTCGTCCGGCGAGCCGTCTTGGACCGTCGGCGCAATGCCTGGTGCAGTCCGCCGCCGTTCCTCAAGCTCCTGCTCGCTCTCGGATATCTGACTGAGCGCTGACTTGTCCTCGACATGCGCTAGCGCCAGTTCGCGCAGCTTAGCACTGGCGATCCGGGACGGTGGATCCGCCGCCAGTGCTCCGGCCTCCTCCCGGAGGCGCTCGATCCGGCCAGCGCGCGTGGCTTGCTCGGTAGTCAGCCGCACCATGTCGCTGCCAGCCTTTGCGACCGCGCCCGAAGCCGTCACCAATTCGTCGATCAGGTCGGCCTGGGCGAGGATCTCCGCGTCGGCAACCAGCGCCTCCATGCGTTTGGTCGCCTCGTCGGCCAGCTTAGCGGCAGCGGCCTTCGCCCTCGTTGCCAAAGCCGCGTCGGCCATCGCGGCCTCAGCCATGTTTTCGCGCTGTGCCGGGATGTCAACGGTCGCGCTGTATTCGGCTAGTGCCGCCAGATGGTCCTTTCGAAGGCGTGCCGAGGGAGCAATTCGCCGTATCCGCTCCGCTCGGCTGATCTCGGCAAGCAACTCGTCCCGCCGTCCCCTGGCGTCCTCCAGCGCGGCCTGCGCCGTCGCCACCGCCGCCTTGCTGTCGAGCCAGGTCTTCGGCCTCAACGACCGCTCGCGTATGGCCTTTGCGTTCGTCTCGAGCTCTCGCTGCGCGACGGTGAACGACCTCTTGTTGGACGCGCGTGGACCCCAGATGGCGTCCGCTTCTTCCTCAAGGCGTGCTAGCTCGTCAGATACCCCGGTCAGGCCCGATCCGGCGGCGAACAGCGCTCTACCGAGATCGTTGCGCGCCTCCATCATCGCCTTACCGCCGGCGCGCAGGCCCTCTTGGTTGAGGCTGAACGATAGGCCGAATGTTTCTCGTGTCTGACCTCGGAGCATCGCCAGCAGTGGGCCCTCGTCGATGGGTTTATCGTCAGAACCGAGGAGCGTTCCGCTGGTGGCCTTCTTGCGTCGGCAGGCCATTGTCTGACCCTCGTCTTCGAGGACGGCGCCGATTCTTAGCAACGAGTAGTCGTACATGAAATTGTAGGGCGACCGGCTTGGGAAGCCAAACAGCAGGTCCGATACGGCCGCCATAGACGTGGTCTTGCCGGCCTCGTTTGCGCCGTAGATCACGTGAAGGTCGGGTTCGCCACCGCGGAAGGAGAGCGTGCAGTTGTCGAAGTGGCCATAACGCTCGAGCGCGAGGTTGACGAAGCGCATCTCTACGCCTCCCCGGTCAAACGCGATCGGAGTGCGAGCGTCGCCGTCTCCAATACCGCCGTCCAGTTGCCATCGCTCGCGGACCGCCGCACGCCCTCGTCATCGGCCTCTTCCGGCGATTGGCCGAGCGAAGTCTGGGCGGCGATAAGGAACGGGGCGAGGTCTTCGGCCAGCAGGGCGGCTAGGTTGGGGTCTGTCGGCGCCTGTCTAATGAGAGCCTCGAGGTCGTCGCCGATCACCATCTGCTGCGCCTGTGCAGGCGGCGAGACCAGCACCTTCACCCTCTCGATGAACAGGTCCGGTGATATCGACGCTGACACCGCGCGGGCATCGTCGCGGAGAGAAGACACGCCGTCATGGAGTGCGCCGGCGTCCATGGTCTGTCCCGTCAGCGAGACCCGCGCGACGAGCGGCAGGCCGGACGGGTTGTCCTGCCAGGCAGACACGAGTGACGCGCGCATGAGTGATGGGACAGCATCCGCCGTCGCGTCGGTGCAGTCCACCTCAACACGGATCCAGCGCAGGACGTCGAGCTCGACGCGCTCGACAGTGGTGACCTGAGCATCCTCAACCGTCACGATAACGGCGCCCTTCGATCCTGTCTCGCGGATCGTGCGACCCTGCGTGTTGCCGGGGAACACGACGTAGGGGGCCTCGCTGACGATTTCGTGCTCGTGGACATGGCCGAGCGCCCAGTAGTCGTAGTGCTTCGACTTAAGGTCATCGAGGCTGCACGGGGCGTATGCGGCGTGCCCCGGTCGACCTGCCAAGGCAGTGTGGAGCATCCCAATGTTGAAGTGGTGGTCGGTTGCGTCGGGGTAAGCGAGCACGAGGTTGTCCATCACGGTTGGCGTCGCGAAGCTCTGGCCGTGCACCGCGACGGCGAGGTGGGAAAGCGTGTGCGTCTCCGGCCGCCTCGCCCCAAACAGCCTCACGTTGGGCGGCCAGGGGACGCTCCGGGTCAGCACCGACTCCGCATCGTGATTGCCCGAAAGGAGGAAGACGGGGATGCCGGCCTGGTTCAGCCGCCCCATGGCGCGGGCGAAGTAGAGTCCCGTGCCCATGTCCTTCCAATCGCCGTCGAACAGGTCGCCGGCGATCACTACGAAATCGACAGCCTCGTCGATAGCCCGCTGCACGAGATTGTCGAAAGCGGCCCGGGTCGCGCCGCGGATGTCGTCCTCCGGTAGCCCTTCATACCGCGACAGTCCACGGAGCGGGCTGTCGAGATGGATGTCAGCGGCGTGTAGAAAACGAAAGTCGGTCATCACTTACCCCTAGGCGCCGACAACAATATACCTGTCCGGCTTCCCCTCGTTTAGTTTCTAGCGACGCAGGCTTTTCAGCCGCACAAAATTCTTAGAACCGACCTTCTCGATTGTTTCGAAGAGCGCGGCCCCAGCTCTCTTCGTTTCCAACATCATAATGGAGAAGGACAGCAAGTCGTCAATATTTCCAGAGTGGGATTTGAACTAAGCGCGCCACTCAAGTGCGACCAGCTGTCCGGTCCAGCTCTGAATAGCCGTGTGGGTGCGAATGGACCGCCTCGTCAGATGTCGTGACGGGCCGTCGAGCAGCCATTCCCTTGAAGAAGGGTCTCCAATCGCTTCGCTCGGCTCTTCGGGATCGCCATCACGAGAAGCCTTTCCGCCCTTGACGCCGCAACGTAGATCTTGCGGGCGTCCTCTGCGAACTCGGGACGAGCCGCCCCTTCCAGATGATCGAGAATGCCTCCCGCCTTATTGCTTGTCAGGACGACGCACACGGCGGGGAACTCCAGGCCCTTCGTTGAGTGGATCGTCCGCGCCGGATGCGCATCTGCGGGCGGAGTGGCCAAGGCGGCCAGCAGCTCGTTGCTAGACTTCAGCCGCTGCCTGATGCCGCCGGGTGTCGCGAGTCCGGGTGCCAATGCGCAGCGGGCCTTGTCGAGCCACGCATCGGCGGACATGCCCGGCGAGAACTTCAGGGTCGCCGCAGCATCGATGATCTCGGGACGCCAACGACCGTCCTCCAGGCCTTCCGACAACACATGTCGGTGATAGTCGCCAGCGGTCTCGATCCGCCCCTGAACCAGCAGGATCGCACGGTGGAGATTGGACAGCGCCTCGCGCCGGTTGCCCAGGCTGAAGGAGAAGTGGAAATCAGTGGCGGCCCTGGCCAGGAGCAGGGTCTTGTGCACCGTGTCCTTCGAGACAGGATGCCCGATCGCCCGGGCTGCGCTCTGTAGCCTCGAGGCCAATATGGGCGCATCCGCCACCGCGATGCCATGCGCTTTTACGAGTTCGCCGAACTTTACGCCGATCGCCGCCGGCACCGATGTTCCACCGTATGAGAGGATGTGCATAGCGGTGGAATCGGCCTTGTGGCTCCCGAGCGCACGGTCCGGCACGCCGTGTGCCGAGGGCGGCCTCAATCCGACGATCGCGGCGCATATCGCCGGCGTCGATCGGAAGTTTCCGCTCATCGGCAGCCTGTCGCCATCCTCGAAGCGATCGGCGAACCTGTCGAGCTCGTCGGTGATCCCTCCGCGAAACTGGTAGATTGACTGATTCGGATCGCAGATCACCTTGACGATAAGCCCCGAAGTCCGAAGCCACTGCACGACCTCGAGGTCGTCGGGATTGCAGTCCTGCGCCTCGTCCACGAAGATCTCTTTGAAACGGGCTGCGAGGGCCTTCCCCAGCCGCTCGGCGAAGGCCTTGTCGGCAAGCCGTCCCTTCACGCAGGTGCGCACGTCCTCGAAATCGACATGCCCCTTTGAGCGGGCGGAGGCCAGCATCTTGAGTGCGAGAGCCTCGTGCTTCGTGGCGTCGCGATCCGCGTCAAAGCCCTCCTCGGCGGCGATTGCGCGGTTCAATCTTCCTGTCTTGCGGTCGAACGCCTTCAGAGGGAGCTCCTGCATCTTCTCATAGGGCTGCACGACCCAGTCGCCCTTGTCTGGGATCAGCCGGGGCGCGACGTCGCAGCCCTCCATTCCGAACGGCGCTACGAAGAACTGCCAGAGAAACCTGTCGAAGGTGCCGATGAAGCTGGGGAACAGCGGCGTCGGCAGGATCCCGAAGCTCCGGAGGCGCACCTCCAGTTCGTCGACCGCCGCGTTCGTGAACGACAGGAAGGCGACCCCGCGGCGATCCCGCCCGTCCGACAGCAGAAGTCGAGCCCGCTCGACCATCGTCCGCGTCTTTCCCGCACCTGGACAGGCGGTCACGAAAGCCGGGCCGTTATGCCCGATCACAACCTCTTGCTCCTTGGTCGGCGCGTAATCTTCGCTCACGTGGCCACCAACTGCTCGATGGCGTGCTTGATGTAGGGTGGCACTGCGAGCTTCTCGCCGTCCTCGATTAGTCGCGCCAACACCTGGGCGAAGTCGCCCTTCCGAGCATTCTTGAAAATGCGGTGGATCGCCGCAGCGCGCTCGTCGCCATCGAGCTTCATGGCGTTGCGCCACTTCTTCTTCGAGCGTCGATGTAACTCGAGGTAGGCCTTCTCCAGAAGGTCCGCGTTACCCGCCTCGATCAGCTCCGATTCCAGCGAATAGGTGCTCGTGACCGCCGCGAAGTAGTCGATCGCGCCTAGTCTGCCGACTAGCTTCTCCAAGGCCTGCTTCCTCCGTTCACCTGGAATCAGCCCGTCGTCGGCGGCGTCGTCCTCGACCTCGGAGACCTCCTCGGCTTCGTGGGCTTCCGCGGCTTCGTGGAGCTTCTCGGTTTCCTCCGCCGGTGCCTCGGTCCCTTCATCCGGAACGTCGTCGGCTCCCTCCTCGTCGTCCTTCTCCTTTTTCAGCCCCCTGTCGCCATCGGTCATCACCACGACGCGGTCGGCAATCCTTGCGCCCTCCAGTTCGGTCAGGAGTAGCGTCACGTATGGCGCGAAATCGACGCCATCGATCGGTATGAACACGGCGGACCTGAAGAGCCGGAGCTTCTCCGGGTGGTCCTTCAGAACATGGTGCTTCGCGATGGCCGGCAGGAGCAGCGCCTCGGCTATACCTTCAACGAGCAGCGCCCGTCCGCCGAACAGGAGGGCCGCCTTCGTGACATCAAGGTAGCGGTCGACCTTGCGGCGATCGAGATCCTCAAGCGGCATGTTGGCGAGAGGCAGGCACCGTGTCGCACGACGTGGTACGACGGCCGAGATCGCCTCCGCGACGGACGCCGCGGCCGCCTCGCCATCGCCATCCGCATCATGGCCGAGGACGTCCTCGATGATGCTGGCGTCGATTGATCCGGGTTCGAGCAGCTCATCCGCTTCCGCCGTCCCTGCCGACGCTATCACCGACTTGAACACCACCAGCCTATCGCTGCTGACCCAAGCTGAGAGGTTCGGCGAATGCGTGGCCACCACCACCTGTAGTTCCCCCGCGGGACCGTGGTCGGTCGGGAGGCTCTTCCGCGACTGCTCCGCCTGCTCACGCAGGAACGACAGGACCGCGGCCTGCAGTTGCGGATGGAGATGCGCCTCCGGCTCCTCCACGAGGAACAGAGTCAGGTCCGTGCTCCGGACCTTCTCCAACTCGACCGCGATGATCGCCATGAAGAGCAGGTTCGCGTAGCCGTGCCCGGAGTACCGCAGATCCTCAGGATCGACGCCGTGATCGGCGAGCTTGAAGCGCAGATCGCGGGCGATGTCGATCAACCCCTCGTCCGACGCGAAGCCGAGCGTCGCGGCCTGCCGGCGCACGCCGCCCGTCAAGGCCGAAAGGCCTTTTTCGACGGCATCGTCGACCTTCACCAGCACGTCGTGCCTGCGCGTCCGTGCAAGCTCCTTCGCGAGATCGGAGGCGGTCGTTCCCTCGAGGAAGTGGTTCAGGAGAGCCATGATGCGAGTCGGGTTGCCGGATGCGAGCGCCCGCTTCGCATCGCGCAGCGTCGGCAGATAGACGTGCCGGACCATGTCATGGCAGTTCGGTTCGGGTGCGTTTCCGTCCTTGCCGGCCCACAGCTGCGGTCTCGCCCCCTGCCGACTGCCATCGTAGCGCAGTCCGAAGCAGGCATTCGTCAGACCGGCATCGGTGGCGGCAGAGATTAGGCGCCCCTGCTGGCCTATCGAGAGTTCCGCGAAATGCGCCTCCAGCTCGAATTGTGTGGATCCGCACTGGAAGCGGACATCGGTGGGCTCGCAGTAAATCTCCCGACGACCACCCAGCGGGAGCGTCACCAAGCGAATCGCGTCGATCGCATTGCTCTTCCCGCCGTTGTTTTCGCCGACAAGAACCGTCAGGTCCTTCTGCAGTTCGAGATGCGCATCGTCGAAGGAACGAAAGTTAGCCAACTTCACGCGCTTGAGAAACATCGAGCCCCCTTTTCTACAGATACTGCATAGACGAGTGGCAGTTCATCGGCGAGAGTGATGTGGAACCGATCCGAAAGGGACGGGACCGAAGTTGCCCTCGATCCCGACCCACCCGCCGACGGTTGTACGATCGACCTGGGGGCAATCGGGATGGACGCGGAGCAACTCACAAGCATCTGGAACCAGCGCGAGATCCCGGTGATCCTTCGCAGGACCGGCAAGGGAGAGCTCTTGCGGCTGCGACTTCCATACGCGGAAACGAATCGGTCCTGGCTGCAGAACGACAGACGCACGTCGCCGGCATGGATCGCCGGCAAGCGCTGCTGGGAGATACCCAAGGCCTGGTTTAACGACTTTGTGGAACGCGCGCTCGCGACCTTCGGCGCAGTCTACGTGATCCAACCCTACCGCGAGCAGGAAAAGTGCTCGCCAGCCTGCCTGAACGCGGTCGGCCACGAGTGCCAGTGCTCCTGCATGGGACGCAACCACGGAGCCGGCAACGACGGAAGCTGGTTCGAGATATCCGAGACGTTCGCTACACGATGGGACGATCAGATGCTCGCATGCCGCCTCATGAGGACGCGCCGGAATGTCGGATGAGGCCCGATTTACAGGCAGGAGCGACGCAAGCATGCGATATCGAGCAGGCTCGGAAGCACGACATGCCTGTCGGCCATGATCCAAACCCTTCCACATCGGCGCCGACCGATGCCGAACTCGACGTTGTGGTCGCCGACCTCCAGCGCTCCATACAGGAGTGGGCGACCCGTCATGAACTATGGGTCGATTGCGGTTTCCAGACTTATGCCGATCGGATCGACGGTGAGCCTGGGGAAACCCCCGTGGTCACGATCCTTCACTTCGACGGCGACCTTGGACGTGCCCTCGACGGCGACTTCGAGGGTCTCGACATGGAGTTCGTCGAGCTGCTCCAGCGTCAGGGCTTCTGGTATGAGCGGAGCGACAGCGTCAGCGCACACATATACCTCGAGGACGACAGCCCGCTGCTCCAACCCTTCCTCGATCGCGAGAATTGGCAGTGGGTGTGCGGCCTAGTGCAACAGGACGTCGCGGACGTTCACGACGAGCTGTATTCGCATTTCGCGAAGCGGCCAGAAGATCTGCATCGCCTCACCTGGCGTGAGTTCGAGACGCTGCTGTTCCGCATCTTCCAAGCCCAAGGCTTCACCTGCGAGCTGGGCCCGGGCTCAAACGACGGCGGCATCGACGTCCGAGTGCTCCAGAGGGATCCGCTGGGCGACATTCTCACGCTGGTGCAGGCCAAGCGATACGCCCCCAGAAACAAGATCGACATGTCCGCAGTCGCTGCGCTGCATGGCGTCGCCGACGTCGAAGCGGCTCAAAGGAGCCTCTTCGTGACGACCTCCGACTACCTCCCCTCGGCGCGGAAGTTCGCCGGCCGGACTAGCATCCCCATGGCGCTCGCCACCTCCGCCGACGTGCGCGACTGGTGCAGGGACGCGAGGGACGGGATCATCCGCGACAAGTCGAAGCTGGTTACGCCTCAGGCGGTTTCCCGGCTCATCCAGCGCCTCGCGCCCAGGGATTCGCGCATCGTCCACGCACGAACAGGCTACACCGTCATCATGAATCAGTTTGCGATCGTCCTGAAGGAGACAATGCACGCGGCGCTGCTGATGGCGATCCCATCCCGGACCATATCAGACGATGGCTACGGGCAGAGGGGTCGCGAAGTGCCTGAGATCGGTCCGGCATGCCTTGACCGCCTGACGGCTGACACCGTCTTCCGCGCGAAGCGGTCAGTCCGCGACGGCGATGTGAGCTATTGGAACGGTCAGAACCTGTATTCGGCGTGGGATGGTTCCCCAGCTCTGTTTGACTTACGCGACTGAAACCGTTCCGCGTCCAATCGGCTCGGCTACCTTTATCGCACAGCCGTCCGGCTGCTCAGTTGCATTTTAATGACCGGTTCCGCCGTATGACCGGACGTTCAAGCGTGGAACACGGAATGACTTTAACTGGCCTCTCCCGGACGCAGACTTCGGCGCATTGAAATATCGGCTATTCCATTTTTCAGGTTCGAAATGCGCCTTTTCGGAGCGTTCTGATCTATCTAAAATGATATCATTGCGGTGATTGCTCAAGGCGCCGCACCGCCCCCAGCATCGATTGAAACGTCGTCCGGGATTTCCTGCCGCAACCTCGGCCCCTTAGCCAATCTGCGACCAAGTGCCGTGACAAAGGCATCGTAGCGCTGCCCTGCCTTCGCCCTGGCTGCTTGTGCTGCTGGTTCAGCCAAAGCGGGAGTGGTCGCAAGCCAGAAGCGGATGAAGACCGCCAATGTCTCGATCGCGATGCCGGTATCGCGCTCCATCCGCGCCATCCGACGATCAATCTGGTCGAGACGCTTGCCGAGCGCGGCTTCGCGGCGATCGGCGGCGTCGGGCGATAGGAACGAGGCTATAGCAGCTTCGGCGACCAGGGATTGGGAATGGCTGCGGCGCGCGGCGTAATCGGCCAGCATCGTCATGACATCGGGATCGAGATAGACGGAAATCTGCGTCTTCTTCTTGCGGATGGTCATGGGTCAGATCTCCATCCCATCGCCAAAGTCGAGCGAGGCCTGCCGAGCCACGCTCTGCATGATCCCGGTCAGCGCCCGGTTCCGCGCGGGCAACTCATCGCCCTCGTCATTGTGATCGCCGTCGATCTCGAACTCGTTAGCGATGGGCGGTCGGCTCTCGACAGGCTGGGTCAAACTCAGCTCGGGCTGGTGCCGGCGCTCTGAATCGGTCGGATCGTCGTCCTCCCTCGCATTGGCTATCGATGCCTCGGCATTCGCAGGCTGCGCTGGCAGCGGCAAACTGGTCCAGTCGTCTGGCTGAGCCTGCTTTGGTGCGGCCAAGGCAGGTGGCGACAACAGGCGCTCCTTGAACCGGGCATCCTCGAAATAGCGCGCCTTCTTGGCTCGGATCGGCGGGATGCCGGCAACCATGACGATCTCGTCAGCGGGCGGAAGCTGCATGATCTCGCCCGGAGTCAGCAGGGGCCGAGCCGTCTCCGATCGCGACACCATCAAATGGCCGAGCCATGGCGAAAGACGGTGCCCAGCGTAGTTGCGCATCGCCTTCATTTCGGTGGCGGTGCCGAGGGCATCGGAGACCCGCTTGGCGGTGCGCTCGTCGTTGGTCGCGAAACTCACGCGAACATGGCAGTTGTCGAGGATCGAATTGTTAGGGCCATAGGCCTTTTCGATCTGGTTGAGCGACTGCGCGATGAGGAAGCTTTTCAGCCCATAGCCCGCCATGAACGCCAGCGCGCTTTCGAAAAAGTCGAGACGGCCAAGCGCTGGAAACTCGTCGAGCATCAACAGCAACCGATGCCTGCCGCCCTTGGCCTGCAAGTCTTCGGTGAGGCGGCGCCCGATCTGGTTGAGCAGGAGCCGAATGAGCGGCTTGGTCCGGTTGATGTCGGACGGCGGGATGACGAGGTAGAGCGTCGTGGGACGTTTGCCATCGACGATGTCGGTGATGCGCCAGTCACAGCGCCGGGTCACGGCTGCGACCACGGGATCGCGGTAAAGGCCAAGGAATGACATGGCCGTCGACAGCACGCCGGATCGCTCATTGTCCGATTTGTTGAGCAATTCTCGCGCTGCACTGGCGATGACCGGATGCGGGCCGTTCTTTCCCAAGTGCGTGGTCGTCATCATCGCCGCGAGCGTTGATTCGATGGGGCGCTTGGGATCGGAGAGAAACGCGGCGACGCCGGCGAGTGTCTTGTCGGCTTCGGCATAGAGGACATGGAGGATGGCCCCCACCAGCAGCGCATGGCTGGTCTTCTCCCAGTGGTTGCGCTTCTCCAGGCTGCCTTCGGGATCGACGAGGATGTCGGCTATGTTCTGGACGTCACGCACCTCCCATTCGCCGCGCCGGACTTCGAGCAGCGGGTTGTAGGCGGCGGATTTGGCGTTGGTTGGATCGAACAGCAGTACGCGGCCATGACGGGCGCGGAAGCCTGCGGTGAGTTGCCAGTTCTCGCCCTTGATGTCGTGAACGATTGCCGAGCCGGGCCAAGCCAAGAGCGACGGGACTACCAAGCCCACGCCTTTGCCGGATCGTGTTGGCGCGAAGCACAGCACATGCTCCGGGCCGTCGTGCCGCAAATAGTCGTGGCGGAAACGGCCGAGAACGACACCGTCAGGACCGCGCAGACCGGCTGCCTTGATTTCATTCGGTTCGGCCCAGCGCGCCGAGCCATAGGTCTCGACCTTCTTTGCCTCCCGCGCGCGCCAGACGGACATTGCCATGGCGACCGCGACCGAGATGAAGCCGCCGGATGCTGCGATGTAGGCGCCTTGGACAAAGATGGCCGGGGCATAGGCATCAAAGCCGAACCACCACCAAAAGAACGACGGCGGCGCATAGACTGGAAAGCCAAAGAGCCGAAACCATGGGGCACCCAGTTCTGGCTGAAAGGCCAAACGCCAAGCGACCCATTCTGTCGCAGTCCAGGTCGTTGTGAGCACGATCAGGAAGACGGTGATGATCTGGCCCCAGAGGATCTTTGTGGCGGCCATGGGAGGTCCTTTCGTTGGAGGTTGATCAGAGGCCGAGGCCACGTTTGCGGGCGAAGCTCCAGTCGATGCCGCCATCGTTGCGGGCCACACCGGAGACGTGGCGGCCGAGGTGCCTTTCGAGAGCAGGTGTCCAGGGCACGAGTTGGAAGCCAAGGCCATCATCGAGCATCGCGAAGCGGCCCGAAGCCAGGGTCAGGCGCTGGCGATAGGTTCCGGCAACATATTCGCCGCTCCCTGCGCGGTGGAACGGCTTGCCGGTTTCCGCAGCAAGCTTGTCGCCGAGTGCCGCCAGTTCCTGACGCCGCAGCGTATCAAGCAGATTTCGCGCGAAGTTGACCTGTGAACCGCTCCGCTCGGCAAGCCCTTGGTTGACGAGATATTCGGCCCGGCGATCGAGGGCGTCTCGCACTTCTGCGCCGAAGCCGCTGTCCGACATTGCCGATGGTCCGCGGGCGATAGCCTGCCGGTCGAGCCAGGTCGCACCTGGGGCCGTGATCTGGCGTTCGAGGTCGAGATCCGACCTGACGGCCAGCGCAACGCGCCGGACGCCGCGCGCATCATCAAAGGCGCGCAACTCGACGATCGATCCCGCCGCACTGTCGCCAGCGGCTTCGAGGTCGGAAAGCTTTATGTGATGGGTCCGGCCATCGACACCATCGACCACTGCATAGGCGCTGGACTTGAGCTCATCATCAAGACCGCGCGCGACCAGGCGGCCCACAACGGGTTGATCGAGGCGTTCCGCCGCGAGGACATAACTGGATGTGGAGCGCTCGATGCCCCGCTGTGTCAGCGCGCGATGCATGCGCTTGATGATGTCGCCGCGCTCACCAATTTCGCGCAAGGTCGCCTCTGCCTTGCCATCGATGGTCCATTGGCCGGGACCGACCTGCACCGCGAGCCCCAGTGCCTCCAGCTTCCGCAGCCGGCCAATCTTGAAAGTCTGGAATTGATCGGGCTCCCCACCGGGCACCGGTGCCACATCGATGATACCGTTTCTGTCGCCATCGCGAACGAGTTGTCGATCAAGCTGGGTCCACCGATCGGCAGCGATCTGCTGTTCCAGTGTCCGGCGAATATCGAGGTCGGTGCGCGGCCCCAATTCCTGGGTAATGAGGTCACGCGCGCGGTCGCGCATGCCCGCCTTGATGTAGTCGCGGGCGATGACGAGATCCTGCCCATCGTCGCGCACGCCGCGCACGATCAGATGAACGTGAGGATGCTCGGTGTTCCAATGATCGACCGCCGCCCATTCGAGCGGCGAGCCGAGGTCTTTTTCCATCTGCACCACGAGGTCGCGGGTGAAGCTCTTCAGGTCCGACATTTCCAGCGCGTCGTCAGGCGAGACGATGAACCGGAAATGGTGCCGATCGTCTGCGCAGCGGTCTGCAAATGCCTTGCCTTCGACGGCGCCAGCATCCGGGCCAAATAACCGCGCCTTCTCACCATCGCGGGTCACGCCTTCCCGGCGCAGATAATCGAGATGGTTTGCAAGCGGCGCGCTGCGGGAACTATGACGGACGACGCGGGCCTTGATGACGGCACCGCGCGTGCGCGCGTTGATGAGCCGATTGGCCTGAATGCTGGCGCGTTGCCCTCGCCCGAAACGCGATGTGTTACTGGCCTTGATGCGGCCGGAACGAGAGATGCCGCCACCCGCCTTTTGCGCGGCTGCCAGAGCTTGGGCGATAAAGGGTCTTGCCCGCTGCGCGCTCCCAGAACGAATGCGGCCAGGACGGATGCGGAACTCGCGGTCATCAGCCATGGCCAGACCCGCCAATGTGCATAAGGCATATTGGAAACAAGATGTTAGACCGGTCCGGCACCTTGCGAAAAACCATCGCAGGGTGCGTTTCCCCACGAAAAACGTCACAAAAACAAGCAACCGACCGAAGCGCAACGTGCGCCCTTTTATCCTGCCCTCTATCGGTTGTGGGGACAGTCTTCGCCCATATCCCGCTATCGTGCGACAGAATGCGCCGGGGCCAAGCGGTGATCATTGACGCCTGTCTCCAGTCGATCGGGCGATAAACAGCCCTTGCGAGCCTGCCGCCCTCGTCAATTCATCGGGCCGTGGACGTTCATTGATCTGCTTGTCGAGCGGCACCGCGGATGCCGGACTCTGCTGTTCACCGCGCCCAACGAAGAGGGGGGAACGTGTCCACGCGAAGCGATCAACCATCGCAATCGCGGTTGGATTCGCGGCGCTTGTTGGCCCGATTGCGGGCATGATGACGGCGACATAGGCGCGCGTTTCAGTGGGCAAAGGTCGTCCGCGGAGCGCCGCTTCATAGCGACCCGGGCCAGCGTTGTACGCAGCGATCCAGCCGGGAGAACCATAGCGATCGAACAATTCACGGATGTAGCCTGCGCCCGCGATGATGTTGTCGTGCGGATCAAATGGGTCCGCGCCGAGACGATGGCGCTCTCGCAATTCCTTCCAGGTCGCCGGCATGATCTGCATCAGTCCGATTGCGCCCTTGGGCGAAACGGCGCGCGGCCGCCCACGACTTTCAGCGCGCATAATGGCGTGTAGCCAGGTGACGGGAAGCGCGAAGCGCGAAGCCGCCTCGGCAATGAACTCGCCGAAGGGAACGCCAGGTATCGCGCGTTCGGTTGCTGCAGATTGCGCAAGCGTGGCAGTCGGCAAAACGCATGCTGACGTCAGGCCGGAAAGGAAAAGGAGGGCAGTGAGACGCATGGCATCAATCCCGCGCGTCGCGCTTGTTGGTGCGACTCCAGTGCAGTGACCAGGACGCACCTTCAGCGCCGTCACGGAACAGATTGGCGCGGATGGTCTGTGGCAGGGTGGGATCGTCGATGATCAGGGCAATGAATGAGCCTGCGCGCTCGCCGTTACGTTTCCAGGCCGCGCCAATTTCCGGTCCGCATTCAGTCCCGTCGCCAGGATCGAGATGAATGCGATAGTCCGGAGCATTTTCGGTGTCGGAAGCATCTGCGGGCACGATGATGATTTCGCGGCAGTAGGCGAAGGTATGGATGCGCCCGATGAAGCGATCCGACTGCCGGGTGAAGGTGCCGATCTGAGGCATCGAAGTCTCCTTGGGTTGCGTTGGTGGGATGTGCGTGGGCGCGCAGCGCGGCTTGCCGGCGATGGTGGTCAGCGGGGTGTTCGAGGGGCGTCGGCGCGCCAATCGAAGTCGCCGGTGCCAGCCTCGTCGGTGTAAATGGGCGTGGCTCGACCGATCACCGTTCCCGCCGGGATGGGGCCGAAATAGCGACCGTCGAGACTGTCTCTCACAGCGGCGTTCATGAGGAAGACGCTGCCCGCCGCGATGCGACGGCAGCCCTGCCAGACAGGCAGGTTGCGACCCATGCGGTCGCGGTCGAGCGCCGTACCGAGCACCATGCCATCAACGGTCACTGTGTTTTTCAATCGGCACACAGTCTGTCCCGGCAGGGCCGCGACATGCTTCATCAAGGGCACACCTCGCGCAATGTAGCCGCGCTCCACCATGAAGTCTGCGAGCGGCCGGGGAGGCATCACGGCAACGATGTCCCCGACGCTTAGGTCACGGGACGGACCGAGGTCGTAAAGGCCAATCGGAACACTGGCCGACGCATTCCAGACCAACCGAAGCGGCATGGAAACAAAGGCTGTGATGCCAGTGCCGAGCACCGTGAAATACGTTGCCATGACGTAGCCGAAGCGGGTCATCCTTCGATCTCCCGCCGCTTGAGCCACGCTTGATGGCGCTCAGCTGTGTAAGCGCGGGGTGCCTGACCGACGCTCATTCGGTTGGCCACATGGCGCCAGTGATCCGGGGCTATGTCGCAGCCGTCGAGCCCGGCGGCTTCCACGGCATCGATGTGGCGGAGCACTTGCTCCACCTTCGGCCAACCATCGGCCGTAAGCAGGATTTCACCACCAGGACGAACAAATGGTAGCGTCTGGTATGCTTCGCTTGGTCCGACGGCGCGCACGATATCGATCCGGGAAACGACGGTTCCGTAGTCGTTGGCTGCCCATCGCACGAAAGCAAATACGCTGCCCGGGCGGTAGGAGAGAACCCGGCGTCGGCGATCGAGAAGCTGTTCGTGAACATGGCGGCCGAACCTGATCCAATTCTCGATCCGCTTTTCGATATGCGTGAGTTCAACGTGGGTCAGCGTGTCGGCACAGCGCGCGTGTGGCAACGCATGGGCACGCGCGCTGGGAGCCGTGACATTGGTCATGACGGGTCTCCTTGGATGATTGAAATCGAGGGACGAAAGGTGCTGAGACAGCGCGCGCGTCGGGGCCAATGGGTCAGCATTGCGGCTTCTCCGGTGGCACATCGAAGGGCAGCTTGGGCGCTCGCGCCACATCCTGGTCGTTGCGGTTGGGAGGTCGCCGGGGCCGGACGTTGACCGAGAGATGGCCGCGAACCGTGTCGATAAGGGTGCGCACATCACGCGCGCGCGCTTCAAAGTTAGATTCTTGGTTAGAGTCTAAGTTAGAGGCGGAAATTCTGCTTTTGCTGTTTGGGTTTAGACCTCGTTCCGGTTCCCGTTGGCACGACCCACGGGTTCCTGATGGCACGTGCCCCTCGGTTCCCGATGGCACGACGCCGTCCACAGGCTTTCCACAAGGTGCCGACGGCTTGAATGCGAGCAGCGTGCGGCCGCCGCGTTCGGCCTCGAGGAGCAAGACATATCCAGGGAGCGGCTGACGACGAACGATGTCGCGCAGCTCGAAAGCGAACCGCTTGAAGGGCGACAGGCTGCCAGACTTCTGGTGCAGATGACGCAAGTCGAAGCGCCAGCCATTGCGTTGCTTGCCGCCATGTTTGCGCACCAGGCGATAGAGCCAGCGATCAAGGCCGCCTGTAAGCCCGAAATATGCCCGGTCGATGGTCAGCACGAGCGCATCGTCAAGTACGGCTTGATAGAACCAGTCGGGGAGGATCAGCTCGATACCGTCAGGTCGGCCGTTGCCGTCCCGACGCTCCTTCCATTCGTTGATCCAAGAAAATCGGTGCCGGCGCCCTTCGGCATGCTGGCGAATCGACGTGGCCACAGTGGTCGATTGCAGCCGGTCAAAGGCAGCCTTCAGCCGCTGATAATCGCGCAAGGACGTACCGCGCCCGATGAACTTGAGCACTTCATAGGGCGTTGCAACGATCAGGCGGGACGTCGGAAATCCTGCATCGCGTGCCTCGACGATCTGGCTGGCAGCCCAGATCAGGATGTCCGCATCCCAGATGGTTGCCATGCCGTGATCAGGCACTGCTTCGACCCGGATCGTGACATTGCCGGAGGCAAAATCGATGGGGGTTACCCGGTGGGTCTTGGACAGGGAAAAGAAGGGATAGGCCATCAGGTCCTGCGCGTCGCGCGGCGCGACATTGCCGGGGATGGTGCGGAACAGATCGAGCTGACCGCGTTCCGATAGGGATGGGAGGCGAATCGCCATGGTTCGGGTCAGCCAGGGTCAGCGCGCGAAGCGGCTGGCCATCGAAACGGCATCTTCTGGATGCCACTTCGCTGGCAGCACCGTGCCGCGTGGGTCTGATGTCGAGGTGACGGCGCCGCGCTCGGCCCAGTGCTGCAAATCGTCGATCGAGTAGACGACCCGGCCACCGAGTTTCTTGTAGGCGGGGCCAGTGCCATAGGTCCGGTGTTTCTCAAGCGTTCGAGGTGAAAGGCTGAGAAACGCGGCCGCTTCCTTGGTGCGCAGGTAGCGTGGCGGCAGAACGGCGAGATCGGGTCGCATGGGTCGGCCTTTCGTTGCCCGCCGAAAATCCGGCGGTCGAAGGCCACAATGGCGAAGCAAAATTGGCGAGGTGGAGTGGGGTTTTGGGGGACCCTAAATCCCCACACCGGGAATTAGGGGGCGTCGCTCAGGTGCGGCGTCGGTGCCGCAAGAGGTGGCGATAGCCGCCCGCGACCATGGCGCGGGCATCCTTCAACAAGGCCATGATCGCGAAGCGATACGAAGACGCCTGCCATTCGTCGCGGGTAACAGGACCGGTGCGGAACAGGATTTGCGCTATGTCCTGCTGCGTGGCTCCGTCGCGCGAGCCGTCAAATGCTTGCAGCATGCGCCGTGCGCGCTGGCGCTGTTGGCGGGTCAGCCTCGTATCTGGGGGAATTGTGCGGCGGTGCATCACGGCCCAGAGGCGGTGCACGGCTTCGAGCCTGGCAAATCCATCGATGTCGAGCGGTATGACCGCCGCGAGCGGCAGGCCTTCTCGTGCGACAGACATGACCTGGATCTGACTGCCATCGCCTAGAGGAACCATTCTGTCTGCTCTGGCCGCATCCAAGTCGCCGTCTAAGCGCTCAGGATCTAGCCAGTGGTGCTCAGCACGAACCAGCTCATCAGGCGCAGCGGCTAGAACGACGACACTGGTATCGTCCTGCGCCATCCAGAACACTGGTTGGGTAGCGTGATCGATCGCGGGGTCTGCCGCGAAATCGCAACCTCCAGCGCTGACGGATGGTATCCGTCAGCGTGGTCTTGTCAGCGTCCTTTGCTGACAAAGCCTCGAAGTCCTGATTGTAGCCTTCGTTTCTGCGCAGCCATTCCCATGCAAGCGCCGAGGCGGTCATGTCCTCGACAGGTTCATAGCGTGCCGCAGACCGCCATTGTGATGCGTCTGGCATCATCCTGCTTCTCCCTCGATATCAATCGATTGCGGGAGGGGCATGATTCCGAGATAAGGGCAGCGGTGGAAGTCTCAATGTTGGCAACAGGTGATGCCGCAGCGGCATCACCGGCTAGTCGGTTTCATCTTTGCGCAGTAGTTCCTGATAGCCGCGCTCGGTCATCCACTGAGCGCGCGCAAGATGAGCGTCATGGACCTTGCGCGACCGTTCCGGCTCGGATGCAGGATCGATGCCGAAGAGGATTTCTGTAGCCTCGCGCCAATCGGCCCCGTCTCGGTGGGCATCAAGCAGCCGCAGATAAAGAACCATATGCTCGCGGTCGTAAGCCGTCAGCTGCTCGCCTTGCGGCGGTTCATCAAGGAACTGCGGTTTCGATTGGCCCATCACCGGATACCAGGTTGCCCTAAGCATGTGTGCGCGTGCCTACTGGTTCTAACATTGATCCAGGACAGCGGTGCCCAGAATTTTTCGGAGAAATGGATAGCCTGGCTTGATCCGCTAAGGCTTGGCCAGTTGCTTTCCTGATTCGTGGAGCCGCAGAACACCTTCGCCCTTTTCCGTGGACAGAAGGACGATGCCGGCTGATTCGAAGGCCCGCCGTACCTGATCGCGCGTCGTCTCATAGACCTCGAGCCCGCTTTCGGATTCGAGGCGTTTAAGCGCGGTCAGTGATACTTGGGCCCTGTCAGCGAGCGTCTCCTGTGTCCATCCCAGCAACGCGCGCGCGGCCCGCGATTGTCGAGCGGTGATCATGCATGATCACCTCCCACCGGCGCGAGCGCACACGCCAGAACTACGACTATATTAGTCGCTCTTGGCCGGATTGCCACTGCAATCCAGCACCAACTGAGCCTTGAAACGCAAGTAACTTGCGGTCCAGCTCCGAACTGATTCGGTCGCCGAAGCGGCAAAAGGCCCCGGCCGTTCTGGCCGGGGCCTCCGCTGGAGCCTCAGTCGCCCCGGCGGCCGTTCGGCCGGGACCAGATCAGCGAGTAGCCTTCGCCGTCTTCGTCGTCGAAGAGGTTGGCGTAGATCGGGGCGTTGAAGCTGGGATCATCGATCTTCAGGCCGAGGTAGTCGCGACCCTCGCCCGAGCGCTTCGACCAGGCTGCACCGATTTCGGCGCGGCCGACCAGAACCCGGTGGCTGGGGGCGTTTTCGCCGTTCGCGCGTGGGTCGGGGATGATACGCACGCCCTTGGCCTGGACGTTGAGGGTGACGATGTCGCCGGTGAACTCGTTCGTGCCAGCCTTCTTGAAGGTGCCGATGGTAGCCATGAGAAATCTCCATTCTTTCGTATTCGAGCCCGCACCATTGCGGCCTCGATGGCGATCGGGGGGCCGGAGGCTACCGACGGCGCACAGCTTGCTGCCGAAGCATCGCGGAGGACGGCGCAAAGGCAGCTTTCTTGTTTCGCGAGGAATGGCGGCTTCAGCCGGCAGGGGAAGAAAGTTGGCGCAGGCGCCGTTGCGGCATAGGCGGTCGAGGCGAAGCCGACCTTCGGCCAGATCAGCCCATTGAAGAGGCCGTTTGGAGCGGGCGCAAGGCGATCAGCTACAGGAGATATTGGCGACCTCGCGCGATCCACGAGGCAGGAAGGACGATGTTTGCCGCCTGCTTGTCCCCGCCAGTTCCGGCTGCGTTACGCTATCATCCGCACCGACGACTGTGCGAAGCCCCAGCCTGGTGGTTACGCAGGCCATCGCGCGAATGCTGCGGTCTGTTCGACTATCCTCGGCGTGTGTGCCGGACTTCGGTATGATCGCGATCCAGGTTCGGCCCGGCGAGTTCTGACTTCGCAGACGAGTCCGGCGATGCATCGACACGCTCGCCCTCTGGTCCACCGATCTCCGGGGGTGTCAGGCCCTTGCGAGGTTCGGGTTGGATCGGTCGGTGCCTGCCATTCCCGCGACCCGGGTGAACGCGGTGACACCGACAGCGATCGCGCCGATGACCGAAAAGGCTGTTTGCCACGTTTCGGACGGCATGGTGTGCTTCAAGATGCCGTGGGTCGCATGATAGCCGGCGAAAACGGCGGGTGCGACGAAGGTGAGCGCAATGAGCAGCCGCGCCCAGAGGGGGCGTATGGTCATCAGCACGACCTGACCAAGACCCAGCGTCAATCCTGCGGCACTGAGGCCGACTAGGACCGCGCCGAGCCAGCCAGCGCCAGTATGATAGGCCCAGTTTCCTGCGCTCACGCCGACAAAGAGGGGCAGCGCAAAGACAGCAAGCGTGAACAGCAACCAGCAAAAGAAGCCGATTGCAGCGATAGACAGCAGTATGCCGAGGATAATCATGGTGGTGCTCTCCCGTGAGAAATGGTCTGACGGTCGCGCCTCCACCACCTCCACGGCGCGTCGGGCAGTATAGCGAAAGTCAGGGCCGAGCGGGAGCAGAAATCGAGGGGATCTCTGCTCCGATTGGCCCGTCGCAACCCGTCAGGGGGCAAATGGATCGATTTCGGCGATGACTTCGGCGTCGTGATCGAATTCGGTGGCGGGAACGACCGAAAGGCTGCCGTCACCGGCGCGGAAAATGATGATGGCGACCATCAGGGTTGCCGCGAGGCTGAAGGCAAAGGCTTGTGCGTCGTTGAGGGACATCGGACCTGCTCCTGTTCGAAGCGGAGGCGCATCCCCCGCTGACAGGCGCCCGAAGTGACCGGCCAAGGGCTGCAATCACCGCGCTGGCAAAGCCAGTGCGGCGGCACGCTTGCGTAGTCCGACCCTTTACGGGTTGATGGCGTCAGGCCCTTGGCTGGGCCAAGGATCAGCGCATTTGAAGCGGGGACTGTGCAGATGTAGAGCTAGAGAGGCTTGGCTGAAACCAAGTGGAAGTTGCACACCTTGCACCTGAGACAGAACTTGACGCAGCCAAAAGCTGAAGGTTTGCTGTCCATATGTTCGAGCCCTACACCGCCATTCAGATTCGTGTGTCGATTGACGACATTGAGCCTCCGGTCTGGAGGCGCCTGATCCTCCCGATCGACTGGAACCTTGTTCAACTACACTTGGCGATCCAGGCCGCGTTCAACTGGTGGAATTACCATTTGCACGAGTTCCAGATCGGTGGCCTGCGTTTCGGCGATGCCGCCGCCGCCTACGAAGGGTCCTGCGAAGACGACCCGCAGATCTTTGAGCAGGCCGACGTGCGCTTGCGGGACTTCACGAAAGCACGAACCAGCTTCAGCTACCTTTATGATTTTGGGGACAATTGGTCCCACACTGTCGAATTGGAACAATGGCTTTCCCTCGCCGCTGTGCCGAAGAAGGCCCAATGTGTGGATGGCGCACGTGCTCGGCCTCCAGAAGATGTCGGCGGAATTTCTGGCTATGAACGGTTTCTCGAAATCGTGGCGGACCCTGGCGACCCAGAGCATCGTGAAACAATACAATGGTGCGGTGGGCACTTCGACCCTGATTGGTTCGATTTAGCGATCGTCGACAAGGACGTAAGGAATACGCTGAATCCCAATGTGAAACGGCGGTTGCATCAACCCAAGCCGCGAACAAAGTAGCATCGGCGGCGGCGCTTACGCGCCGCCTGAACCGAACCGGTAGACCGGGATACCCAGCTTGCGGGCTTTGTCGGCAAGATTGTCCTGAATGCCCGAACCGGGGAAGATGATGACGCCGATCGGCATGACAGCGAGCATCTGATCGTTGCGTTTGAACGGCGCGGCCTTCGCATGCTTGGTCCAGTCGGGCTTGAAGGCGATTTGCGGCACCTTGCGGGTATCAGCCCAACGCGAAGCGATCTTCTCGGCGCCCTTGGGTGAGCCGCCGTGCATCAGGACCATATCGGGATGCTTGACCCGGATCTGGTCGAGCTTAGCCCAGATCAGTTCATGGTCCGTGCTCTCGCCGCCGGAAAAGGCGATCTTCGGGCCAGCGGGGAGGAGCACTTCGGTTTCGGCGCGCCGTTTGGCGCTGATAAAATCGCGGCTGTCGATCATGGCCGCCGTCAGGTTGCGGTGGTTGACCATGGAACCAGAGTGCGGTTTCCAGCTTGACCGGGTTTGCCGCTCAAAATGGTCAGCGGCCTGATCGCGCATCAGTTCGAAGGCATCGCGCCGTTCGAGGAGGGTTTGCCCCAAGGCGAGCAGCCGTTCGAGCTCGACCGACTTCACCTCGCTGCCATCCTGCTCGTTCTGGAGGCGGCGTTGGCCGACCTCGTTGTCGTCGAGTTCGCGCTCGATCCGCTGGCAGGCGCGGTGAAAGAGGTTGACGGTCGACCAGAGAAGATCGTCGAGGTCGGGTTCGAGGCGCGTGTCTTCCATGCTGGAGATCAGTGCATCGAAGATGTCGGCGATGGCACCTGCAATACGGTTGCCGTCGGGCAATGGTCGAGGATCGGGTTCATCCTCGAAAGGTCGGTAGCCGTAGAGCTGAAGCTCCTGCAGAACGTGGTCGGTCGGGGAAGAGGCGTGTTCAGGTTCAAAATCGTCGTGGTCGTCCATCGGATGCTCCATCGATTGGACCGCGCCCTCGCGGCCTTCATGGCGATGAAGCCCACGAACGGGCTGGCCCTGCACTCGGAGAGCCGAAGCGACAGCGGAGGATGGCAGAGGCCCGCTATTTTGCTTCGCGATGGAAAGGCGCGCCAAGGGCGCGCCGCCGGAAAATAGCGGACCGCCGCCATTGCCGGGCTGGAACGTTTGTGGGCCTATCGCCCTCTCGAAGGCCGGGCGCGGACTCTCGTCGATGGCGAGACTTATGGCGATGGATAGGATGGCATATGGCCGCACACCGTGCCCGGGCCGCTGGTTAAGCAGGGAAGTCCAAGAAGCGCGCGACATCTTGCGGGGCTAGTTGGCCCCGGACACCCGCCCGCAGGGCATTGATGCCGTATTCGCAGAGGTCCTCGTTGAAATCCCCGAGCGTCGGCGACAGCACGATCGCCTCGATCCCTGCCGCGTTGGCTCGCTCGACTAGGCTAGCAAGTGCCCAGTCGCCCGCCGGATCATTGTCGCGGATGATGTAGAGACGACGCAACGTATCAGGGAACGCGGTGGCAGCGAGGTGCCCTGCCGAGAGCGCTGCCGCCACAGGCATGCCAGGCGAGACTTCGCGAACGGACAAGACGCTTTCGATGCCTTCACCGGCGGCCATGATTTCGCCGGGCACGCCAAAGCGAACCGCATGGCCGAGCAAGTCTCCCATCGCCTTGCGCGGCGTATCGACGGGCGCCTTGTCCTTGCCGCCCGGTGCGAGCCAGGTACGATGAACCCCGGTGATCTGGCCATCGAGATCGGTGACGGCGGCGATGATTGCTGGCCATGTCTGGGTGACCTCGTCTCCGTCGGATCTGTAATAGCAGCGGGGATGGAAGCGCAGGCTGGCTGGCCCGGGAGGAGAAGCAATGCCACGGTGTCGCAGATAAGTGTCGGCCAGAGAACCGCCGAGTGGCTGCGACATGGCAAAGAGCCGCCTTGCAGCCTCGACCGAACCTGACGCAACGCGCGGCAACGTTTCCTTCAGTCGCACGGGTTCTGGGTGTGGCAGGCTTAGAAAGGCGCGTGCTTCCGCGGCAACATCGGCAAAATCAACCAGCCCCAGTGCCAATTGAATGATGTCGAGCAAATCGCCGTGCTCGCCGGTCGCGGCATCCTGCCACTTGCCCGCAGGGCCTTTGGGGGAGTCGCTGAGCCGGATGAAGAGGGAGCGCCCCGGCGTGTTGTAAGCGTTGCCCACCAGCCAGTAGTTGCCCTGTTTGCGGCCTGCATCGAGATAGCGGCGGCACACCGCCTCGGCGTTTCGGCCAAGGCGGTGTGCAAGTTCACCAGCATCATGGCGGACCATCACGCCGCCTCCCTCTCAACGATGCGCAAGAGCGGATAGGTCTTGAGCAAACGGCTGAGCACGGCCGGGCCATGGTGATCAACCGGCACGAAGAAGCGCAGCTTCCATGCAATGATCTCGGTAAAGAGGCCGAAGGCGCGCAATCTCTCACGCATCGCCTCGGTGAAGCCGGTGAGTTCGATGCGGCTCGCACCCATGATCCTCACTCGGCGCAGCCCGAGCCCTTCAGCAAGATCGATGACCGCGCGCCCTTCGATCAATGCCACATAGGCATCTTCGCCAGTCAGGGCGGGCATCCCAACCGTAGCGGTGTTTGCAGCCCAAGCCGGGGAGACCCGGCGTCCGATGATCCGTTCGCCGTCGTCGGTCTGGAGGCGATAGACTCGCGTCGATTCAGTCGGCAGGCGCTTCCACACCGGGAGCAGCAGGCCCGCCACGATGTGGACGGTGCTGTCGGTAAAGGTCGGAACATCGTCCAGCTCGCGGTTCCAGGCATGCGCAAAGGTTTGGTCGTCAACTTCTTCCCAGTGGCTTTCAGCCATCATCGCGAGGGTCGCATGATGGTATTCCATCGGTCGAATCAGCCGGACGCGGCGTTCGATCTCACCATCATCAAGCATCATCGATGGTGCGGGCACCTGCACCGCGGCGCGGCCTGACTTGGCATTGACCAGCAAGCGCCCGTGGTCGTTCTCGCGCCATGCCAGCGCGTCGCCAAGCGACATTGGCCGGTTCCGCTCACGCTGGACGATCGTCAGCAGCCGTGTTTCCGCACCCGTTGCGGGATGCGTGTAGATGGTCGCCCGGCCGGCGACGGTGAAGCTTTCCGCGTTGAGGGTCTCGAGGCCCAGATCGTAGGTTCCACCGGCGATCGCGCCGGCCACTTTGGCGTCGAGCAGTTGCTCGAAGGCGGTGAAGAGGGTGCCCTGCAGCGCGATGGTCAGCGCCAGCAGGCGATTGAGGAACGTCGTAATCGGCGGAAGCTCGTCCTTGATGCCGTTGGTATCGGTCAACTTCAGGCCGGTTGCGGCCTCGAAGCGCTCCAGCGAGCAGCCGTCGATCTTGCCGCGCACGATCAGTAGGTAGAGCTGGCGCAACGCGGCGCGCGCATAGGGGCTTTCGAGGTTGTCTTCGGGGCGAAAGAGCCCTTGGCCACCGGTCTGCCGCTGGCCGCGAGTGATGGCCCCGAGGGTATCGAGCCTGCGCGCGATCGTACTGAGAAAGCGCTTCTCGGCCTTCACATCCGTTGCGATCGGACGGAACAGCGGCGGCTGCGCCTGATTGGTACGGTTGGTGCGACCGAGACCTTGGATCGCCGCGTCGGCCTTCCAGCCCGGCTCGAGCAGATAGTGGACACGCAGGCGCTGGTTTCGAGCAGAAAGATCGGCGTGATAGCTGCGCCCGGTGCCGCCTGCGTCGGAAAAGATCAGGATGCGTTTCAGGTCATCCATGAAGGCGGCGGTTTCCGCGAGATTGGCGCTGGCTGCTCGGTTTTCGACGGCGAAGCGTTCGCCCTTCCGCACGATCCGCCGCGATCGGCCAGTGACTTCGGCGACCATGTCGGTGCCGAAGCGCTGGATGATTTGGTCGAGTGCGCCAGGGACAGGTGCGAGTGAGGCGAGCCGTTCGATGAGCTCGTCGCGGCGGCGAACTGCTTCACGGCACTCGACCGGTTGGCCATCGCGGACCACCGGCCGCGAAGCAAGATTGCCCTCGCTGTCGGTGTAGGGTTCGTAGAGCTGCACCGGGAAGGAATGCTGCAAATACGACAGGACATATTCGCGCGGAGTGATGTCTACACGTACATCGCCCCACTCCTCGGTCGGGATGTCCGCCAAGCGCCGCTCCATCAGGGCTTCGCCGGTCGATACAATCTGGATCACGGCGGCATGGCCTGCTTCGAGATCATGCTCGATCGCACGGATAAGGGTTGGCGTTTTCATGGAGGTCAACAGGTGCCCGAAGAACCTTTGCTTCACAGATTCGAAAGCGCTGCGTGCCGCCGATTTGGCTTGGCGGTTCAGCGTGCCATCACTCCCGGTGATGTTTGCGGCTTCCATTGCCGCATCAAGGTGGTTGTGAATGATGGTGAAAGCCCCGGCGTAGGCATCGTAAATCCGGCGCTGGTCATCGGTCAGCTGGTGCTCGACCATTTCGTATTCAACGCCGTCATAGGACAGCGAACGAGCGGTATAGAGCCCGAGCGAACGCAGGTCACGGGCGAGCACCTCCATGGCTGCGACGCCGCCCTCCTCGATGGCCTCGACGAATTCGGCGCGAGTGGCGAACGGGAAATCCTCTCCGCCCCAGAGGCCGAGGCGCTGGGCATAGGCGAGGTTGTGAACGCTGGTCGCACCGGTCGCGGAGACATAGACCACCCGGGCATTGGGAAGTGCATTTTGCAGGCGCAGACCGGCGCGCCCCTGTTGCGATGGGGCGACGTCACCGCGTTCTCCCTTGCCGCCACCGGCGTTCTGCATGGCATGGCTCTCGTCGAAGATGATCACACCGTCGAAATCGGTTCCCAACCAATCGACGATTTGACGGACCCGCGAAACCTTCTCGCCGCGCTCGTCGGAGCGCAGCGTGGCATAGGTTGCAAACAGGATGCCTTCGGTCAGCCCGATCGGCTTGCCCTGCGGAAAGCGTGAAAATGGCGTTACCAAAAGCCGCTCCATCCCGAGTGCTGACCAATCGCGCTGCGCGTCTTCGATCAGCTTGTCGGACTTTGAAATCCAGACCGCCTTGCGCCGACCCTGGAGCCAGTTATCGAGGATGATGCCGGCCGATTGGCGGCCCTTGCCCGCCCCGGTTCCATCGCCAAGCATGAAGCCGCGCCGGAAGCGGACAGCATTCGATGCCCCGTCAGGCGCGGCTTGTACGAGATCGCAGGTTTCATCGACGGTCCATGAACCGGCGAGATAATCGCTGTGGGCCTCGCCTGCATAAATAAGGGTTTCGAGTTGGGCATCGGACAAGACGCCAAGGATATTGGCGGGAAGGATCGGATGATAGCTGGGTTTGGGCGGCGTGACTGAGGCCATGGCAGCGGACTGCACGAGTTTGGTGGGGTGGGCTGTCGATCCGGGGATATGGATCGCCTGAAGGGCGAAGCTCTCATAGAGGCCATCGCTCATTCGTTCGGCTTCGGGCGGAGCCGAGTCGATTGCCTCGTAAGCAAGGCTTACGCCTTGCGGATCGATTGCTGCGGAGGCGGCCGGACGCGCGGCCATAGTGCGCGAGACATAGCCACGGACGGTTTTCGGCGGCGCTGTTCCGACCGGGGCTGCGAGGGCCGGAAGAGTGACGGGCAATCGCGCTGGCATCTGGCGCTCGATCCAGTCGAGCAGAGTGGCGACGTCGGGGGCGATGCCTGGCGAGGCCGGAAAAGCCTGCGGATCGTCAGCCGGGGCTTTGTCGATGACGGTCAGCCGTGTCGGGAATGTTGTGCCATGACGTGCATAGACCGATCCAGCAATCGCAGCGCTGAACACCACGCGGGCATGTCCCTGTAAGGAGATGAAGGCATCACGCCAACCGGGGTGCTCTGGCCCGACGTTGGCGCCGGTGATGGTGATCAGCCTGCCGCCGTGCGCGAGGCGAGCGAGCGCGGAGGCGATGTGGCGAAAGCCGGCGTCCTGAACGCGGCCAGCAACATGGGCCATCGCCGAGAAGGGCGGATTCATGAGCACCACGGACGGGATCGCTGCCGCGTCGAGATAGTCATCGATCTGGGCAGCATCGAACCGAGTGACGGGCCATGCCGGAAAGAGGGCGGTAAGCAAGCCTGCACGGGTTTCCGCCAACTCGTTGAGGATGAGCGAGCCGCCCGCTGTCTGCGCGAGAATGCCAAGCAGGCCGGTGCCCGCCGAAGGTTCCAGAACCCGGTCGGAAGAGCCGATTGCGGCGGCGGTCAGCGCCGCGAGCCCGAGTGGGAGCGGAGTGGAAAACTGCTGGAGGGTCTGGCTTTCCTCGGAACGGCGCGTGTGGGTAGGGAGCAGGTCGGCGATCCTGGTCAGCACATCAAGCCGTGCTGCAGGTGTGGCGGCTTTACGGAACAGGGCCTTGCCGAATTTGCGGAGGAACAGGGCGGTTGCGACTTCGCAGGCCTCGTAGGCGAGCTTCCATTCCCATGCGCCCGACGCATCGGAGGCGCCAATGGCAGTTTCCATGGCGCGCCGCAGGATGGCCGCATCGATGCGCTCGCCTGCTTCGAGACGCGGCAATAGGATCTGGGCAGCGGTCAGAATGTTGGAAGAATGGGCGTGCGAGTGCGGCATCGCCGGAGCACCGGCGACAGCAGGAAGGATGGTCATGGCGGGAAACCTCGAGGGGAGAGCGGGATGATCAAGCCCCGCGCGACGCTCTCTCTCAGCCGCGCGGGTCTCAACCCGGCACGGCGGTCCTCTCCCTCTTTCGGGGACATCGAGCAGCAATTTATAGATTTGGAGCAGCCTAGCGGCTAACCGGGCGACCTCATCAATTCACGAAAGACCGATCTATCATGAACAATAGTGATCTTGCCGACGCCCTTGCCGCTGCAAACGGCCTGACAAAGGCCGATGCCCGCAAGTATGTCGACGGTGTCTTTGCCGCCGTTGCCGATGCCGCAGCCAAGGGCGATGAAGTCGCGATCAACGGTTTCGGCAAGTTCAAGGTCAAGGACACGCCCGCCCGCGAAGGCCGTAATCCGTCGACGGGCGCGACGATCCAGATCGCCGCGTCCAAGAAGCTGACTTTCGCGCCGGCAAAGGCGATCAAGGACAAGCTGAACGGCTAAAGGATCGACAGCGCCCGGCCTACGTCGGGCGCTGCTCCTTCATCCGAACCGGCGGCCCGTGTCGGTGAAGGTGTAGGCATTTGCAATGAGGGTCTGGTCGACCGACACATCGGAAGTTTGATACTCGTAGTCTCGTTCCAGTTGGCGGTAGAGCCAGCGCGCCAGATCGCGCATCGCTTCGATCACGATGTCTTCGGCATCATCGGTCATGTCCTGGCTGGTCGGGCTCGCGCGTTCGACGGCAACGTCCATGCAGTACTCGTGATAGTAGTGCCCGCGGTGGCGGGTCACAGCCCGCAGTTGGTAGAAATTGCGTCGCTGCACGGCCTGCAAGGCATCGGCGATCTTATGCAGATCGGTATCCTTGGGTGCGTAGGCGCGGATTTCCGTCGGGGCATTTCGCGCATAGGCGTAACTACCTTCAAAGCAGGCACCATCGCCTTGGCTCCAAAATCCCCGGAAGTAGATGCGGGGTTTCTGCCGCGATCTGCCACTCATGAGGCGAACGCTGGTGGTTCGCAGTGTGACGCCGATAAGGCCGCAGATCGCCTCAAAATCTGCATAGACGGCATCGTACCAGTCATGGTCGAAGCCGCCTTCGCGATACCAGGCGCGGGCCTTTTCCTTGGCGGCATCGTCCAGCTCGTCGAGCCGATAGACGATGGTTTCGATGACCTCAGGCATCGCCGTCCCCTCCCGCGAGAACCGAGGCGAGCCAGCCATCGGTATATGTCCAGGCCAGGGTTTCCCCGGTGGCAAGGTCGAGCACGTGCGCACCGCCGCCAAAGCCATCGAGGCGCGGCTTCGAGCAGGTGTTGGCGTATTGAAAGCCCCAGCGGCCAGTGAGCTGAAACTGCTCGGCACAGCGTTTCACGAATTGGATGACGCGCTCGGGATCACCAGTCACGTCATCGCGTATCCAGAGCGCGGTGCCGCCGTGCTCGGGCTGGATCGAGAGGAGAAAGCCGTCAGACGGCGGCTCCTCGGATGCCCCGTCCTCGGATAGGGTATTGTAGAGATCGAGTGCGCAGGCGGCATTGGTGGGCGTGCAGACATCGAGCAGACACGAAAAATGGGTGAAATAGTCGGCCATATGAACCTCCGAAAAATCGCCCGATCCAGCACTGGCATCGCCGCGCAGTCGTCACCGGGCTGAGGCGGGGAAGCGACAGGCCGGGATCATTGCCCGACCTGCCAAAGGGCGCGGAGAGCAGCGCCGTGCCGCTCTCCGAGCGGGGTGATCATTCCGCAGCGATGGCCGCGGCGTCTTCGTCCTCGGCTTCGGTCAGCTCATCGTCCTCACCGTCACTGCTGAGGAAAGCAGGCAAAGTGCTGTCTTCACTGCCCTGATCGGCAAGATCGCTGCCTGTAGCGTACTCGGGATCGGCGAGGCGCAGCGGTTCAGGGAGCCAGCCAGAGTCGGCAAGCAGGCGTTCGGCCTCTTTGGCCATGTCACCCTTTTTCATGTGATCGATGAGCTGCGCCGCACGTTCGCCTGCGCCTTCACGCACGGCTTCGAGAATGCGGGGCTTGGTGACCCGGCCAAGATAGTTGCCGACGGTCGGCCGCCAACCCACCTGCACCATGTCGAGGCCGGTTTCCCGTGCGAGGCGATCAGCCTGGTCGAAGCGCAGTTGCAGACCGTACTCGCTGACGCCCGAACCGCTGTAGGGGTTGGGCCGCTCATAGAGCGCATTCACCCCGTAGCTGACGCAATGGGCGAGCAGCGCCATGCGACTTTCTTCGTCGAGCTCGGCCAGCCAATCCCAAAGGGCCGTGTCATCGGCAGGGATGCGGCTTTTCCAGTGCTCGTTGCGCTCGTCGACGGACTTAACCGACAGGCTGTCGCCCAGTTCTTCCGCTTGGGCCGGGAAGAAGATGTGCCGGACCTGAGCTTCGAGGACACCATTAGCCGAGCGATGGTGGAAGGCGTCTGAGACCAGCTTGTGCAGCAATGCGGTCATCGCGATCCTGGGATGCTGGGCAACGGCATCGCGCAAGGCCAACGTGCGGTGCGCCGTCAGTTCGGTGACCAGGCGTTCGGGCAACGGCTTGATGACATCGTCCTCGTCTTCCTCGGTGGGCACTGGCTGACCGCCCATGGTGACGACCACCGGCCTGACCGCATGCGACAGCGACGGCGCATGCTGCCCATCAACTGCGGCCTCATTGTCATCTGGCTCGGATGCCGCCGACACCTCGTCCTCGGGCCGGACATAGCCGCGCTGGGCAATCAGCGATCCATCGGAATCGATGGTGACGAAAACACCCGCGATCGCCATTTCAGCCGGCTCATAGTGCATGGGACGGCTGTCCAGCGCCTCCAAGGCGGCCTCGATCTCGCCGAGCCGCTGATCAATCTCGTCGGGCAGTTCGTCAGCGTCCTCGTATTGTTCGGTGAGGCGATCGAGTTCGGCCTGCAATCCGGCGCGCGTTGCCTGCTCTTCATCGGTCATGTCGACCGGTGTGCCGACGATCTCGCGCATCCCGTGGCTGACGCCGTAGGGAACGCTCAGGCTGGCTTCGACCCATTTCCAGCCATCAGCCGCGATCTGATCGGCCTCGGCACGCAGCTTTTCCGCGACAAGCCGATCGAGGAGACCGACATCCTGGAGCCACCCCCCATCGTCGGACTGGAAGAGATCGCGCAGCACGATGCCGCCCGCCGCTTCGTAGGCCGCGATACCAACGAACAAGGCGCGCTTGTCGGAAGCCCGGACCGTGGTTTCGGTGAGCATACGGCGAATCTGCCAGGGTTCCTTCTGCCAGCTGTCGCGGATCGCTTCCCAGACCTGCTCTTGCCGCGCGTGATCCTCGGAGACGGTGAAGGCCATGAGCTGTTCGAGTGTCATGCCGTCGTCGGCATAGACCTCATGCAAGGTGGGCGAGACGGCGGCGAGGCGGAGGCGCTGCTTCACGACGTTGACGCCGACGAAGAAGGCCGCGGCGATGGCTTCTTCGGTCATACCCTTATCTCGCAAGGCCTGGAAGGCGCGGAACTGGTCGAGCGGATGGAGCGGCGCGCGTTCGATATTTTCGACCAGCGAGACTTCATCGATGAGGATGCCGCTGCTGACATCGCCAACGACGCAAGGCACCGACGAGGTGCGGGCGAGGCGTTTTTGCTTGGCGAGGAGTTCGAGCGCCCGGTAGCGCCGACCGCCGGCCGGAACCTCGAACATTCCGGTTTCCGCGCCGTCCGCGTCGAGGACAGGGCGGACGTGCAGGGATTGGATGAGGCCGCAGCGTGCGATGGATTCGGCCAGCTCCTCGACCGAAACGCCGGCCTTCACGCGCCGGACGTTGGACTGGCTGAGAACCAGCTTGTTGAAGGGAATGTCCCGCGAGGTCGATAGGGTGATTTTCTGGGCAGCAGTAGCCATGGCAGTACCTTTCGTGACGGGCTGCCCGAGAGCCTCTCTCTCGAACCCGAAACCCGTCACGAAGCGAAGCGCCGCCCTCTTCCTTTCGGAGGGGGCAGCGCAACGCTGGGAACCAAGACCTTGCCGTAACCTAGGGGTCAGTGGACGCGGTCGAGCAACTTCTTGGCCTTGGCCTCCATGTCGAGGCGGGCGTCCTGGTGGGGCTTGTCGCGGGCAACCGCCGTGATGCCCTGAACGAAATCGAAGATTGATTCGGGCGGACGGCCTTCCTCGGCGAGCACCGTCTCAATGATCTTGCCGGTCTCGGCCTTGGAAAATCCCCGCTTGCGCAGGAAATCACTGCGATCCTCATCGGTGCGGGCAACGATCCGCTCGCGGGCGGCCTTGATGCCGTTGACGAAGGGCTGCGGCGACGAGTTCGCAAAGTTCAGCAATGCCGGTGCCGCTTCGTGGGCGAAGCGATTGGCGGCATATTTGCTGTGCCGGATCGTGATTTCCTCGAAATCCTCGACGCCCCAGAGGTTCCGGTTCTGGCAGACGGCGCGCAGATAAAAGCTGGCCATGCCGAGCGACTTGGCGCCGACCTCGGAGTTCCAGCAATAGAACCCGCGGAAGTAGAGGTCGGGAGACCCGTCCGGCAGCCGTCCTGCCTCGATTGGATTGAGATCGTCGACCAGGAACAGGAACACATCGCGGTCGGAGGCATAGAGGGTGGTGGTGTCGCGGGTGATGTCTACGCGCGGATTGTAGATCCCGGTCGACCAATCGAGCACGCCGGGCACCTTCCAGCGCGTGTCGCCGGTTCCGTTGCCGGCGATCTTCTGCACAGCTTCGACCAGTTCATGGTCGTAGATGCGCCCATAATCAGGCCCGGTCACCGCCCGCAGTTCGATGCGGCCGTTGTCGGTCTCCAACGTCTTGATCTGCTCGGCGCGATACGAAGAAAGACCGTATTGCAGGTTGATCGCCGCCAACGGCGCGGGGAGCTGGCGCAGGTAGGAAGCGGGTGCGCCCACCTGGCTCGCCAGCTGGCCAAAGCTCCAGTGCGTCGGGGCGACTGGCGTGTCAGCGCCGGGCAGGATCAGAGCCAAGCGCTCTGGATCGTTGCGGTTGGCTTCGACATGGATGAGGGCGGTTTCGACGACGCGGGTCCGGCTACGCTCGGACCGACCGCGCACCGCGCTGGCCAGATCACCAAGCGAGAGAAACCTCTCGTCATCGGGCCGCGAGAACCACTCCGACGAGACCCGCCCGACCCGCTCGCCGCGCGTGACATCAACCTTGTGTCCGCCGCGCGCATCGGGGCGGGCATCGAGAACCTGCATGTTCATGGGAAAACCTCCATGACGGGCGCCGGAAGCCTCTCTCCCGACATTTCTCCGTCACGGAGATTCTTGCCCCCCTTCTCGCTCTCCCGGGGCGTTGCGGGGTGTCCCCGCAGAAGGGGTAGGCCGAGACCTCGGCTCGGCCGCAGGGGAAGCTTCCCCGTTGCCGGACCTCTAGATCGCTGGACTGGACTACGGCCAATTTGCCCCTCCACCAGCGTAGTGAATGCTTATGATCAGCGGCGAGCCCGAAATGCGAGCCGCTTTTCCACGCCTGACATCCGACACCGCCAATTGGCTAAATCCAAACTGACACCGAAGAGGGTTGCGATATCGTGCGCTGAGCGACCTTCGCCGCGATGGAATATGAGCGCTGGTTCAGGAAGTAAAAGCACTCCGCTGAGCCAATCGGCTTCTTCCTCTTGTTCGTCGGAATAATCGGACAAGAGGACAAGTCCGGCGTCGGAAACGTGAGCGCTGGAGGGCTGATGCCCAAGAATCGAATGGGCTATTTCGTGCATCAGGGTCGCTGCTTGACGCGCCTTTGAATGCGCCGAATTGATGACTATGAGCAAAATCTCATCTTCGACCAGTGTCATTCCCGACCAACTGCTAGGATCGGTCTCGAGCAATTGTGCCTTGTGCTGGGGCGGTAGATCTAGTTCATCCGCGCCTAGGACATGCGCGCCAACAATGTCCGCATACCTCCATGGGCAGAGCTTGTCTGTCGGTCCCAGGCCCAGCATTTCACGAGCAGCAAGGGCGCGCCGCTCGCATTCGGCTTTAAAGCCCCTGCGCATTGTGGCGCAGTAGTTCGAGACGGGCATCCTTCGCCCGCTGCGCCGCGAGGATTAACTCCGCCAATGATGCGGCCGTCTCAGGTGAGAATGTTTTCTTCTTGCGAAAATGGACCACCGCAGGCCGCTTTTCTGGTCGGCTCGCCGCACTTATGCCGAGAAATATCGCGGGATCGACCTCTAACCACCGGCAGATTTTCGCAAACGTGGCCAAGTCGGGAACGTGGCCATTCTCAACGCGAGACAATGTTGCTGAACTGACGCCCGCCTCTTCGGCTGCTGAACGAATTCCTCGGCTGCCGCGCCTTTTGGCGATCAACGGACCCAATTCCTGAATCGGAAGGGACATAAATTCTCCTCGAGAGGGGCCTTGACTCTCCCAAGCCCATCAAGCTAGTGTCTCACAGGTAAGACGCGACGCATCATATGTGAAACAGTCTTACGTCTAAGACGGAGAATCACGATCAGGGTGCAGAGTCAAGGGACAAGACCAGGTCGCCACGGCAAACCGAACGAAAAAGAAGGTATTTTTTATGACGCATAGTTTTGAACCCCCTGATGGGGGTCGCAATTTCCAGGTGATGATCAATCATTCGCTGGTCGCCGTGGATAGTACCACGATTGACGGGCGCTCTATCCTGCGTTTGGCAAGGCTTACGCCGGCTGAGGATCATATCCTTGTCCAGGTTGTCCGGCCTGGCAGCATCGCATGTGGCTTGGATGAACAGGTTCACCTCGTTGTCGGCACGGTCCACGAGTTCCGGGCTTTCAAGTTTGACCGCACCCTCAATTTCACTGTTGACGGCGTCGGTTATGTTTGGGGGGCCGAGACAGTCAGCATTGCCGATCTTCACGACATCACTGGCACCTCCCATGACAAGGTGTTCTTCCTCGAACATCAGGATGAGCCGGACCACGTGTTGGGGGCAGGCGATACGCTCGATTTGCAGCAGCGTGGGATTGAGCACCTTCACACCGGCAAGCGCCTTGTGACTGTCCACTACGGCGAAGAACACTTCGAGCTGGAACGTCGGCCCTACACGACCGAAGAGCTGCTGGCGGAATTCAAGGTGCCCGCTGGATATGTTCTGGACCTCATCGAAGGCATGGGCGAGTTCCGGGAATTGAAGCCCAACGAGCGGACCAAGGTCCGTGAAGGTATGGAATTCATCTCCCATGCGCCTTGCGGGCAATCGTCGTGACTGACCCCCACGCCGAACTAAGCCGCTTGCAGTCGGTTTGCCCCAAGGCAGAGATCTGGACCGAGGGTGGTCAGCCTGTCGCGTATCTCCCTGATCTGAAGATATCGAAACCTGGCCATGGCAGTAGGATAGTTGACGCCTTGCTATGGCCCCACCCTCGGGACAGCTACACATCTCGGCTACTCGTCTCAGAGCAGATTCCTTGGGCAAACGGTGGAGGGGTGTGGACCAACTGCATGGCGCAGGGGCGTTCTTGGCATGCTTATTCTTGGCGAGGTGTTCCGGCGGAACTGCCCTGGATCGAAATTTTCGCCAATCATATGGGGGCATTCCAATGAAGGGCAGGGTCAAAATCCTAGCCACCACGTTGTGCGCGATCCGCGCCGATCTGGCCCGCCCACACGAATTCGCGCATGAGCGCGTCGGCTTTTTGACTGCGGGAGTCGTGACTTCATCGGATGGCCGATTGATGTTGCTAGGCCGTGAATACAGCCCTGTTCATGAGGATGACTATATTCCCGACCCGACAGTTGGCGTGAAGATCGGGTCAGGCGCAATGCGCAAGGCGCTTCAGTCGGCTTACCGACCGCCAGCGGCGCTACTTCATATCCACACCCATGGCGGTTCCGGGCGCCCCGATTTCAGCGGTGTTGATCGCCGCAGTGCTACTGAATTCATTCCGAGCTTTTTCAACCCCATACCGCGTATGCCGCATGGTATTCTGGTGCTCAGCGACGATAGCGCCAAGGGCTTGATCTGGTTAACCGCTGATCGCGCGCCAATACCAATCACCGACATAATCAGCGTTGGTGCCCCATACGCAAAGTACGGAGCAGTGATATGAAGTGGCTCGACCGCCAAAGCTTCCTCGGCATCAACAGCGATCAGGCACTGCGCGATGCAGTGATCGGCCTCGCAGGCTTGGGTGGTGGAGGTTCTCACGTTGTCCAGCAATTGGCGCATGTTGGCGTCGGCAATTTCGTGGTGCTGGATGATGACTCCATCGATGACACGAATCTCAACCGGTTGATTGGTGGTCGGCATGGGGACCTGCCCAAGGAATCTCGGCCCGGTACGGACAAAGTGGAGATTGCTCGCCGAGTGATCGTCGACATCAACCCAGCTGCAAAGGTATATGCTCGCAGCGCGCTGTGGCAGGTCGAGGCAGATCGGCTCAAGGGCTGCGACCTGATTGTCGGGGGGCTGGATTCGGTTCGCGCAAAGTCCGAGCTCGAAGGTTTTTCCCGACGGTTTTTGATCCCTTACCTCGACATGGGCATGGATGTGCATGCGTTGGATGACGGCTATCTGATCGCTGGCCAAGTTGCTTTGTCCATGCCTGGTTGTCCTTGCCTTCGTTGCATGGGCATCGTCCGGCAAGAGGCCTTGGACGAAGAGGGCCGTAACTACGGGGCCGCTGGCGGCAAGCCACAGGTCGTTTGGCCTAATGGAGTTCTGGCTTCGACGGCAGTGGGACTGGCCGTGCAGATTCTCTCGCCTTGGCTGCCCAATCCGATTTCATCGACATACCTTGAATACGACGGGAATTCGCACACCATCAAGGAGTCCGCGCGCTTCGCTCGCATCAAAAATCTGCCATGCCCACACTATCCTAGCAACGAAACGGGCGACCCGAGCTTTGACGTGCGCAAGGTTTTGGATACCCCTGCGCCGGTCCAGAATGTGGCAACGGCGGCAATTCCAGCGCCATCATGGTGGCGCCGTCTCTTTGGATGGCTCGCCATCTGACCATCTGCATGAACTGGATAGGGAGTGCTGGGGACAGGAAGCGTAAATCCTGACCTTTTGCGTGGCCCAATGCCAGACTTGCACACAGCAAGTAAAAAGTGTTCGATCACTTTGTGGGCAGCAATGGTACGGTTTGTCCAACGGCGCAAAATCGATCGTCACAACTGCGATATTTCAGGAAGATGGGGGCCGACTAAAGCGATGGATTTCGGATCAGGGTTCCCTGAATGGACAGAGCTTGGCCAAGATACCGGGCTTGATCCGCTTGGGATGCAACGCCCGATTGAGGCGATTTACCAATCGCTCCTCCCCGGCATTAGCACGATCACGCTTCGCTACCGCTACTATGCCTTCTTTCCCTGGATCTTGAAGTATTATGAGGACAACATCCGGCATAGTGACCCAGCGGTATTTCGTGTATTCCAGCGCCGCTGTGAGTTACTGTTCGCGTTGATATGCTGCCGAGGAGACCCAGAACTTGGGATTGCCGGTTCGGACTGGGCTCACAAAAAAATTGGGGAAGTTAGCCAGCAGCATGGCCCAAACTCTATCTTGGAGTTTGGTGCAGGAGCAGATCCTGATGCGGAGCTCAGCCAGCGCTATCTGCGCAACAAAGGCGGGGCATTCGGGGGCATCTATTCGACGCAGATGGCGGAAATGGGCCTGATCATCATTCCGGAAAAGGATGCGAAGAACCCGATTCCGATATGCCACGAGCGTGCTTTGCCACTCGTAGCTGCATTCGAAAACGGCATGGCAGGGATGTCCGCTGAGTTTTTTGCGATTGTTGAGGCCGGTGTGGTTTCGTTGTCCCAGCTCGACGCATTGCGAACCATGAAGCCTGCCGAACTCGCGCCAGGTGGCGACGAGCACCGTCTGCTGTCGAATGTCCTGCTTGGGCATGCCGAGAACGCCAAGGCTTCCGATGCAACGCGGCGGCAAACTCTACGAATGCTTCTCGAACTGACTGCGGCAAACGGTTCTATCCCAAGGGCAGAGGAGGTGAAATGGAAATGGTACGAAGCCGACGGCACTGCGGACGATCCTGCCAAAGACGTCGATGAAGTCCGGCGGCTTTGGGTGCTGTACCAAGCATGTGATTTGATGCGACTTGCCTATGAAGCAATTCTGGCGGCGGCTTTGACTACCCTGGCTTCTTCAAATTCCCGGCGCCTGACACTCAACGAGCTGATCGATGAACTCGTCGGTTATGCCGAATGCCCAGCCCAAATGAGTTGGGCTGTTTTCGAGCAGCAAATGCGGCATGCACAAGATCCTGAGGAAGCCAGAAGATATTGTGCTGCTTTGCTTGATGCGGTCTCAACGGGAACGCCGCAGGACCTTGTCAAAGCTGCCTTACCGCTCATCAGCGTGTTGAGAGAAAAAGCGGCTCAGTTCGGCCCACTCATGGAAAAATCCCTCAGCATCGGGGAGCATTTTCAGTCCCTTCGTACCGAGGCCGGCTTTCTGGAGAAACGATCTGGGGACAATGCAAAATTGACGGTCGAAGCGCTATTCCGGGACCGAATTTTGAAACGCCACCTCTGGGTCGCGTCACGGAAATTCCGCAATCAGAAGGCCTACACATTTTTGATGGAACCGGACGACAGTTTCGTCCGCTATCGGGATCATTTCCGGGTTTCACCCAGCAGCCCGCGCCTTGATCAGGCGCTGCGTTTCCTCAAAGACGTCATGCTGATTGACGAGGCAGGTCTCACCGCATTCGGTCGAGCGGAAATGGCTTCCGCGTGAAATATTTCGAAATTTTCGGAGAGGGTGGCTACCACTCAGCGTTCCTCACGACATACGCATTCGGCGCCCAGGCATTTGAAGATGTACCTTTCCCGAAGCTTCGGGGGGCTGGCTGTCGGAATATCGCGGTCCTTGCCGACCGACAGATGGCGAATCAGTCATTTGCGGACTTCGGAGCGCCCCGATTTGCTGGGAGCAGCTATCACATTGTTAAGGCTGACGCGCCGGGCGCTTTCCACCCCAAGATTACCATGCTGGTGGGCGCGACAAAGGGCCGATTGCTGGTGGGCTCCGGCAATCTGACGGCATTAGGGTTGGGCGGAAATCGAGAGTTGATTGCAGATATTCGTTTCAACCCCAACGAACCCGACCATGCGCCAATTTTTGCGGACGCGCTCGCCTACATTCGCAGTTATGTGCCGCCTCAAGATCAATGGTTTTCAACCGCGCTCAGTCGTGCTTTGCGCCTCAGTCCCTGGCTTGGCGTTGAAGGCACCCCAATTATCCGCGATGCGGGGGGTGAAGCGCAGATTGGATTTTTGCGAGATTGGCAGGACAGCAACATCCTCGACCAGATTGTTACCTGCGTCGGCGGCGACATTATTGAACGGCTCGTCGTTCTGTCGCCCTTCTGGGATACGAAGCTTTCTGGTCTTTCGAGACTGCGATCTGCTTTCGGCGAACCTCCCACAGATCTGCTCATCGACAATGAAACCGTTGGCTTTCCAGTCGATGAACTCCGAAATCATTCCGACGTCAGACTTTTTGACACAGAAAGCGTTTCGGCAGGCAGGTTTGTTCACGCTAAACTGATCTTGGCGATCGGCAAATCTTGGGACCACGTCATCTCGGGTAGCATGAACTGCACGTTCCCAGCGATGTTCGGGCCATCAAGTCCGGCGGGAAATGCAGAAGCTGGTTTCTACAAACGCGTGGGGCGCGGCACGGCGCTCTCGGGGCTGGGGTTGGCGAACTACTCGGAGGCGCCGCTCGAGCCAAGCACGATCTCGCCAATGGCGATTTCAACGGCGCCTGGCACAGGCCCGGTTGCGCAGATTGACGGCGGTTCGCTGATGCTCGCGGCCAGCGCGATTTCGTGGACGCCTCCCGGCAAATGGTCGGGGACGCCTGTGATGCTGAAGCTGTTTGATCGTGAGGATCAATCTGTCGCCCAGATTCAGGGGCTCGCAACCACGGGCGTTCAGCATTGGCATCTGGACATGGGAGAACAGCGGCCACGCTACGGAGTAGTCGTCATGGACGAAGACTCCATCTCGGCGCCGGTGCCAATTACTGATGTTGATGTATTGGCTGTTGCCACGCTCCCTCCACAGGGCGGTCGTCGACGCAAGCTGATCGATCATCTGGTCGATGCGATGGATGAAGATCTCTCGCTGATCGAAACTCTTTCTCAGTTGGAGGCCATCGAGTTTGAAGAGGGGCAGAGCCGCCCCGGTATTCGCAGCAGTGGTGCAGACGCCGACGGCGCGTCGAAGGAATCAGGCACTCGAGAATACGGTGTACTTTCCTACGAGGATTTCGTCCGAGCCAGAACCGAAGCTCTCACTGCCAGCGACGGCGCTCGTGGTTTCCTCACTGGGCGTCAGGACAGTGCCGCCAGTATGGTTAGCGCCTGTCTCAACCGCCTGATTGGTTTGGTCGGTCCTGACCTTGGTGACGTCGAAGATCGGGAGATCCAGGCACAAAGCGCTATCGATTTCAGAACCACTGAACCGGCTGCAGCGGCGGACGTTGAACAACCCACTGGCCGGTCTGATATCCCAGGGCGCCCTCGCGGGCAATTTGGTCAAACACTCGCAACGGCCAAGAAATTTCAGGAAGCCGTGACCGCCTTCGAAGCACGATGCAAGGTGCTCAGTGGCAAGCCGATCACCACTTCAGAAATCGTTCGGTTGCGCGGACTGCTTCAGATCATTCTCAGTCACGCGCAGCCAGTTCGCGGCAACTGCTTGGCTGCCCAAATCCTGCCGGTCTACAATTCATCCGGTCACGACTGGCCGCGCTTGATCGGCCGGTTGCTAGTCCAGCATTTCAGCACTTCGCGGGCCTTGCAGAGCCTGCATCTGGAGCAAGACGAAAGTGAACAGCACCGGGTGGTGGAATATCTGGCATTGGCGAATTGGTCGGCACGAGCGGCGCAGGCGGCTGTCAAATCCACAGTTCGCGCTTCGCAGCTTCAAGGGCCACTGGATCGTCTATTAGCCTCCCTGCAAAGCCAGACGCAGGCGGTCCTTGCAGCGGTTCCGGGCGATCGGACGTACTTCGACCAGGTGACCTCAAAGCTCGATGACCGGTTCCAGTCCCGCCTGGGGCTTCCGGCCTGATCTCAAGAATTTACGCACACGGGCTGCGGTCAGTTGAGGCTGAAGCATTCTAACGATAGAAGACTTGCGGCTCAACAACAACGGCGCACCGCGTGTGGCTATGATCAAGTGAATCAGGGGAATTGGCGTGACGAGTTTCTATGAACAGCCAATCCTTAATTCGCCCTACAAGAAGCCAACCCATTTCCACTCGCTGGATGAACATGGGCAACCGCTGGATCAGCCGCCTGTTGCCGGTCGCAGGCCCTCGAAATTTGTGGTGCCCGTGCCGAAGGCCAAGCGCAAAGGCACTGGAACCCAGGGAAGCCTCGACCTTGAGACCTATGATGACAATGCGATCATCAATGAAATCCGCCGTCATGTAGATGACTGGCGTGATCTGCCGGGCGGCGCTGATTGGGGTGTCACTCCAACCACACAGAGGTTGCTGGAGCACTGGCGCCATCATCCATTCGCCAACCAAAAGCCCTTTTTCTGTCAGGTCGAGGCGGTCGAGACACTGATCTGGCTGATCGAGGTTGCCAGGACGAAGCGGCAATATGCGCATCTCTGGCGCGACATCGAGGCGCGCAACCTCGATGCAAATCCGGAACTGCTCCGCCTTGCACTCAAGATGGCGACAGGCGCAGGCAAGACCACCGTCATGGCGATGCTCATCGCGTGGCAGACACTCAATGCCGTCCGCGCACCGGGATCAGACAGGTTTTCAAAGGCGTTCCTGATCGTCACGCCCGGCATCACCATCAAGGACCGTCTCCAGGTCCTGCTGCCAGAGCACCCCGATAGCTACTACAAGTCGCGCGAGATCGTGCCGGCCGACATGCTGGCCGAGCTCCAAAAAGCCAACATCGTCATCACCAATTATCACAGCTTCCAGCACCGCGAGACGATGCAGCTTTCCAAGGTTGGACGCGCATTTCTCAAGGGCAACAGTCGTGAACCGGTTCTCACGCGCGAGACCGACGGCCAGATGCTCGAACGGGCTTGCGGCAAGCTGCTTTCATTCAAGAATGTCGTCGTCATCAACGATGAGGCGCATCACTGCTACCGCGAGCGTGCGCTCTCCGAGGAAGAAAAGCTCGACCGCGAAGCGGCTGCCGAGGCCAAGGAAAACAATGAAGCCGCGCGGCTCTGAATCGCCGGGATCGAGGCGCTCAAGCGCAAGATTGGCGTGCGCCATGTCTATGATCTGTCAGCCACCCCGTTTTTCCTTCGAGGGTCAGGCTATCAGGAAGGCACGCTGTTTCCCTGGGTGGTTTCCGATTTCAGCCTGATGGATGCCATCGAGTGCGGCATCGTGAAACTGCCGCGCGTGCCCGTGGCGGACAACAGCCTTGCGGCAGACGACCCGATCTATCGCGACCTTTGGAAGCACATCGGCAAAGACCTGCTGCGGACGAAGAACCCGCTCGACCTGCCGCCGATGCTGATGACGGCGCTTCACGCGCTGTATTCCAACTATGAAGAGCATTACCGGGAATGGGAGGCCGAGGGCGTCGGCATCCCGCCCGTCTTCATCGTCGTCTGCCAGAACACCGCCATCTCGCGCCTGATTTATGACTGGATCGCAGGGTTTGAGCGGGAGAGCGAGGACGGCGAAACGATCAATGAAGAGCGCAATTTTCACCCCGGTGCGCTCAAGCTGTTCTCGAACTATGACGAGCATGGCCAGGCCATCGCCCGACCCAACACAATCCTGATCGACAGCAAGCAGTTTGAGTCCGGCGACGCGATCGACCCGGCATTCCGAAAGATCGCCGAGGCAGAGATCGAAGCCTTCAAGGCAGAGCAGCGCCGTGCCAATGGCGCCGGCGAAACCACCGAGCCGAGCGATGGCGAACTGCTACGCGAGGTGATGAACAGCGTTGGCCGCACCGGTAAGCTGGGCGAACAGATCCGCTGTGTCGTATCGGTCTCGATGCTGACCGAAGGTTGGGATGCCAACACCGTCACCCACATCCTCGGCGTTCGTGCATTTGGTACGCAGCTTCTGTGCGAGCAGGTGGTTGGGCGCGGGCTTCGCCGACTGTCATACGATCTGAACGAGGAAGACAAGTTCGAGGTCGAATATGCCCAGGTCATGGGCATTCCCTTTGCCTTTACCGGCCCTGCCATTGCCTCGCCACCGACCAAGCCGAAGACGGCCACGCATGTTCACGCTGTGCGAGAGCGGGCCGATCTGGAGATCGTCTTCCCGCGCGTCGCCGGCTTCCGGGTCGACATGCCCGATGAAAAGCTGAGCGCGACCTTCACCGAGGATTCGCGCTTCAAGCTCGATCCGACAATCGTCGGCCCCTGCGAAGTGCTGATGCAGGGCATCGTCGGCGAGGCGATCACGCTCACACCTGCGGTGCTGGCAGCTTATCGCCCATCGGAAATCAGCTTCAACCTGGCCAAGCACCTGCTCTATCGCCGGTTCCGGGATGAGGACGGGTTCCCGCGCCAGCACCTGTTCCCGCAAATCCAGCGCATCTGCCGCCGCTGGCTCGATGAAGGCTGGCTGGAACTGAGCGGTGGGGTGCAGCTTGGCGCGGTGCTTTATCTTGGCATTGCCGACACCATTGCCGAGATTATCGCCAACGCCATAATCCGGTCCGCCGGCGATGACCGGCAGCCGCGCGCCGTGCTGGACAGCTATGAGCCTCAGGGTTCGACCGCCTCGGTCAATTTCCAGACGACCAAGGCGGTCTGGAAGACGGACGCTCGTCGGAGCCACATCAGCCACGTCACGCTCGACAGCGAGTGGGAGGGCGAGCTCGCCCGCGTGCTGGAAGCGCACCCCAAAGTGCTCAGCTACGCCAAGAACCAGGGCATGCAGTTCGAGGTGCCATACCGGATCGGGCGCAGCGTGCGGCGATATATCCCGGATTTCCTTGTCCGGCTAGATGTTGGCGGCGGCGAGGTGATCACGCTGGTATTGGAGACCAAGGGTTTCCGGGGTCTTGATGCCCAGTTGAAAGCTGACACGATGCATACTCTGTGGGTGCCCGGCGTCAATGCGATCGGCACATTTGGAAAATGGACCTTCGCCGAATTCCGTGAGGTCTTCGCGATTCAGGAAGAATTCGGCCGACTGGTCGAGACGTTGACGAATAAGGAAGTTGCATAATGGCCCGCAAACCCACCGGCCCCAAGGATGTCGAGGCGCTGCGGCACGGCGATACGCGGATCAACATCCCGACCGCCGAAATGCAGAGCTTTTTTCAGCGCGAGGAGGATCATTCCCCGCGTCCGCCGACGGCATATCCTCGCGCCCGTCCGCTGGAGCAAGGCGAAGTGCGCCTGCGCGATGGCGACAAAGACCCGCAGATCGTCTGGAACGGCATGCGCATCTCGCTGTCCGATGCCCAGATCGAAAAGCTCACCGAAACCGGCAGCGTCGAGCTTGGCGACGCGCAGCTAGTCTGGCGCGGCAAGGATGTGCAGGACTGGTCGGACCTGATCGTCCAGACCCCGCCGCTGTATATCCAGGAGAAAATCCACCCCAAGGCGATCATCGAGGACCTCAAGCGCCAGACGGCCAAGTCTGCTGCTGCCAATACCGATGCGCCCGGCCTGTTCGACGATCTGTTCGCCGATTTCAACGGCGTGCCCAAGGATGCGGCGAGCGATTTTTACCAGCACCCGCAACACTGGTCGAACCGAATGATCCTCGGCGACAGCCTGTCTGTGATGGCGAGCCTGGCCGAGCGCGAGCGGCTGAAAGGCAAGGTGCAGTGCATCTATTTCGATCCGCCTTACGGGATCAAGTTCAACAGCAACTGGCAGGTTTCCACGCAAAGCCGCGACGTGAAGGACGGCAAGCAGACCGACATCAGCCGCGAGCCCGAGCAGGTGAAAGCCTTTCGTGACACCTGGAAAGACGGCATCCACTCGTACCTGACCTATCTCCGTGACCGCCTCACCGTTATGCGCGATCTGTTGACGTCGACGGGCAGCATCTTTGTCCAGATCAGCGATGAAAATGTCCACCGGGTCCGCGCGGTTTTGGACGAAGTGTTTGGCGACGATAATTTTGTCAGCCAAATCGCATTTCTGAAGACGACGTCTTCATCTTCGGACGGATTGTCATCGGTATTTGACCATGTCCTTTGGTATGGGAAATCCGATGCATTAAAAATTCGGCCGCTATTTCAATTGAAGGCCCCTGGCGAGGAAGGCGCGTCACAATACACATTTGGCCAACTGCCAGACGGGCGACGCAGGCCTCTGAATCAGTGGCGTAACGACGATGGAGACTTAACCAAAGTCTCAGTGTTTGCTCACGGAGATGTCACAAGCCAACGTCCTGCCCAAGGCGGAGACGTGCGAGCTTTCACATACGAAGGCAAAGAGTTTAAGCTATCAAAGGGAACATTCAAAACGGACCTTGCCGGGTTGAGGCGCCTATCATTTGCGAAACGCTTTATATTCATCGGGAATACGCTTCGATACGTCAGATTTCTGAATGACTTCCCCGTATATCCCTACACGAATATGTGGACAGATACTGTGATCTCCGGATTTTCAGATCCGAAGGTTTACGTCGTGCAAACCGCTGCAAAGATCATTGAACGCTGCATGTTGATGACAACCGATCCTGGCGATCTGGTTCTCGACCCGACCTGCGGCTCAGGCACCACAGCATATGTCGCTGAGCAATGGGGGCGCCGTTGGATTACAATGGATACAAGTCGTGTTGCTCTGGCGTTAGCCCGCACTCGCCTCATGTCAGCGCGGTATCCATGGTATTTGTTGGCAGACAGCCGAGAAGGCGCGGCCAAGGAAGCAACGCTTACAGGCCGCGTGCCGTCTGACCGAACCTACGGTAACGATATCCGCCAAGGCTTCGTCTATGAACGCGTGCCCCACATTATGCTCAAGGACATCGCTGGGAACGCCCGTATCGATGACATTTGGGAGAAGTGGCAGGAAGTTCTGGAGCCGCTGCGCGTGGAGCTTAACCGCCTCAAGGCCGAAGACTGGCAGGAATGGCAGATTCCCCGCGACGCCTATGATCCATGGGGCAAGTCAGACGCCGAGTTGTGGGCAATTGCACGCTCCCAGCAACCACTCGCTCGACGAGAGGAGGTTGTTGCTGCGCTGAGCGTCAACCTTGGCAAATTCCTTACTCTGGACACACTTCCTGCCGTTCCCGGCGATCCTTGGCCGGAGGATGTGATTAAGATCCATGACCGGTGGTGGGAAGCACGCATCGCGCGGCAGACGGAAATCGACAAGGCGATTGCCGAAGTCGCTGACAGCGAGTTCCTCTATGATCGGCCGTATCCCGACACCAGCAAGGTGCGCGTCGCCGGGCCGTTCACGGTCGAAAGCCTCTCTCCGCACCGCATCGTGCCTTCGGATGCTGGCGAACTGGTCGATGACCTCAACGCGGCCGATGGCAAGCGGGCCGCGCCTGACAATCCCGAGACCGATTTCGCTCAGGTGGTGATCGAGTACCTCAAGAGCGTCGGCATCCATCAGTCGGACAAGAACCGCAAGATCGTGTTCGACAGCGTCAACCCGTGGCCGGGCCGCTGGATTGGCGCGGAGGCGCGCTTCATGGAAGGCGACGCCGATACCGGCACCATGCGCCGTGCCGGCATCCTGATCGGCCCCGAATACGGCACCGTCTCCCGCCCCGATCTCACCGCCTCCGCACGCGAGGCAAACGAGGCTGGTTTCGACGTATTGATCGCCTGCGCCTTCAACTTCGACGCGCATTCCTCAGAGCTCGACCGTCTGGGGCCGCTGCCCATTCTGAAGGCCCGGATGAACCCTGACCTGCACATGGCCGACGAGTTGAAGAACACCGGCAAGGGTAACCTTTTCGTCATCTTCGGTGAACCGGATATCGATATCATCAACGATGACGATGGCCGCCTGCGGGTGAAGGTCAACGGCGTGGACGTCTATGATCCCAATACCGGTGACATCCGCAGCAACGACGTGCGCGACATCGCCGCATGGTTCATCGATACCGACTACAACGAGGAAAGCTTCTTCGTCCGCCACGCCTACTTCCTCGGCGCGAACGATCCCTATGAACAGCTCCGCAAGGCGCTGAAGGCCGAGATCGACGAGGACGCCTGGTCCACCCTCTACAGCGCCGAAAGCCGCCCCTTCGTGCGCCCCGACGGCGGCGCGATCGCGGTGAAGGTCATCAACCATTTCGGCGACGAAGTGATGAAGGTGTATCGGGTGTAGCTGCATGCTGAAGCCAATCGACTATGGCAGCGACCCTGCCGAATTGCTCAACTCGGCGAACCGGCAGCTTTTCAAGCCGGTGACGATCGATTGGTCTCGTCCGCGGAAACTGGAGAAATCCGGTAAGATCGTGTTCGAGGAGGAGTTCACTGAGCCAGGGTATCTATATGCTTTGGTCCGAAATCACGGGCGCTCGAACTGGCGCGACGTGATCCAGTATATTGGTATCACCAACAATCTGGACGCCCGCTTCAGCAACCATCCCAAGGTCGACGAGATTCGTGCGATCAGGGGGAACGTGGCGCTTAGCATCGGGACGATAGACTTCGGCACCTACCGAACTGCGATCGGCAGCGGCAACCGACGAGCGATCGAGGAGCTAGAGCACATTCTGATATGGACGCTTTGGGAAGACCTCTGGAACGACAAAAAGCAGTCAACGTTGCCAGGAATGGGTGCTCACCCAGGTCGGGCCTGGGATATCACAAATCAGGGCTATAAGTTCTCGGGCCGCATGCCGGAGAGAATTCTCTACCCTTGGATCGCGGTCAAACCGCGCCGAAATCGCACAATCAAGCGCAAGTGATGAACTTTCACCTCGCCGATACATTCACGGCCGCGTTGGCCCGGTTGCCAGCTCAAGAGGCCAAGCTGGTGAAAACCAGCGTCGTCGATCTTCAAATCGACCCGACCGGCAAGGGGCAATCCTTCCACCGGATCGAGCGCGCCAAGGACCCGAATTTCTGGTCGGTACGGGTCAGCCGCGATTTGCGGTTGATCGTGCACAAGACGGCTTCGAGCCTTTTGATCGCCTATGTCGATCATCACGACGATGCCTACGCCTGGGCCCAGCGCCGACGCATCGAAGCCCATCCCACGACGGGCGCGATCCAGATCGTAGAAATTCGGGAGCGGGTTGAAGAAGCGGTATTGCCTGCCGCGCCGCAGCTTCCCTTCCCGGAAGCCCCTGTTTCGGCGCCCCGCCTTTTCGCCAAGCTGACCGAAGCTGAACTCCTGTCCATCGGCGTGCCGATAGACTGGCTGGCCGATGTGACCACTGCCACCGAAGACAGCTTCCTCGACATCGCTGCCCACTTGCCAGGGGAAGCCGCAGAAGCCCTGCTGCAATATGTCGATAGCGGGCGTCTAGCCAAGCCGTCTCCCGTTTCCACAACCGACCCATATGCACACCCCGATGCCCAGCGCCGCATTCGTATCGTGGCAGACGAGGACGAGCTGCGGCTTGCGCTCGACTTTCCTTGGGAGCGGTGGGGCGTGTTCCTGCATCCTTCGCAGCGCGCAATGGTCGAGCGCAGCTTCGATGGACCAGCGAGGGTGTCCGGCTCTGCCGGCACGGGTAAGACTGTCGTCGCCTTGCACCGTGCCGTGCGACTGGCGCGTGCTGATCCAGCCCGCCGAATTTTGCTTGCCACATTTTCCGAGCCTTTGGCGCGCGAACTGGCCAGCAAGGTCAAGGTACTTGCGCCTGAAGCCAGCGGTATCGTCCCGCGGATAACGGTGAGTGATTGGGCGAATGTCGCCGATGAGTTATTCCAGCTTTCGACCGGACGTCGACCGCGCATTGCGGGCGCAGAGGCATTGGCAGAGCTTATCGCCACTGCTGCTGCCGAAGCCGATGTGCGCGGTTTTTCTGATCGCTTCCTGCTGTCCGAATGGACCAATGTTGTTGATGCGTGGGGGATCGACGGGCTCGAAGCATATGCTCAGGTTCCTCGTCTCGGCCGACGAAGCCCTTTGGGGCCGAAGCAACGTGAGCGGTTGTGGTCGGTCTTTGACCGCGTTCGATCAGCACTATCGGCGCGTGGCCTGTTCACGCGCTCGAGCGTCTACCGCCAGGTGGCGGCCGACTATCGGGTGCGAACCGATAAGCCATTTGGCGCCATCATCGTCGATGAGGCACAGGATCTTGGTCCTGCAGAGCTTGTTTTCCTCTCCGCGATTACACCTGGCCATGCTGATGCATTGTTCTTTGCAGGCGACCTTGGTCAGCGCATTTTTCAGCATCCATTTTCGTGGAAGGCCTTGGGCATCGACGTTCGAGGGCGCTCTTCCACGCTCAAGGTCTGCTATCGAACCTCTCGTCAGATAAGAGGAATGGCAGATGGTCTGCTGCCTAGCGCGTTGCGCGACCCCGATGGCAATCAGGAGGACCGTGACGGGACGGTCTCTTTGTTTGACGGGCCAGCTCCGGTCGTCAGCATTCTCGATTCCTATGAAGCCGAAATCGCAGTGGTGGCGAAATTTCTTGAGGATGCAATTTCGGATGGCGTTGCCCCAGCTGAAATCGGGATATTCGTTCGCGATCCGGCTTCAATGGGTCGGGCTCGTAGTGCCGCACAACGCGCAGGGGTAGATTCTGAGGCTACCGTCGCGCTGATGCATTTGGCCAAGGGGTTGGAATTCAGAGCAGTCGCTGTCGTGGCATGCGATGAAGATTCGCTGCCGCTGCAATCCCGGATCGAGGATGCCGCGGACGAAGGTGAACTCGACGATATCTACGAGACAGAACGGCAGTTGCTCTATGTTGCTTGCACCCGCGCGAGGGACCGATTGATTGTCACAGGTATCACGCCGGGGTCGGAATTCTTGAAAGACCTGTGATTTAGCGCCGCCAGGCGGGAGCTCGGTTGAGTGATTTCTGCCTGCGCCAAAACACCGGAGGTGTGAGTGTCGTAGTATATCGCATAATTGACGGCATGCACATTTTTGCCTACATCATCTCAATCGTTCGTTGCTTGACAATAGTCCCCGAAGATTCGTTTTTTAGACAAATCTCGTAAAAAGCAGTAATTTCAAGAGCGTCGAGATTCGACGGTTTTAGCGACGGTACTTTTCCAGTGAAATTTATTTTTACTTCGAAATATCAATTGGTTAAATGGTCGATTGATAATCGAGTGGGAGTGATCGTCACAGCTTGACCAAGCCCCTTGGCCAAGGCACATTCGCTGCATGACTATCCACGCCAACATCGGCAAGGCAAAGTCCAACTTCTCCAAACTCATCGCCGCATCCTTGCGCGGAGAGGAGGTGGTGATTTGCAAAAACGGCGTCCCAATAGTGCGACTAACACTTGCAGAAATCAATGGCTTGAGCTGCGATTTAACACCTTAGATTGCAGCAGTAACCCTTATTTAGTTTTTGCATTTACTCAAATCTTACGCTGAACACCTTAGCCTCGAATATTTATGTCTATTTGATCGGGTGACACGCCAAACTTTAGCGCCAAGCCCTCTTTCGCTTCGGCGATGGACAACGGTCGCAAAACACCTTGATTGCTTGCCAGAACCGGGGGGCCGGTGCGTTTCCCAACTCGATGAAAAGTCACAATTTGCCGCACCATATCAACGTCAGCTGTCTCCCATCCAGCGCTCTGCCATCCCTTGTTCTGCGCATCCTTGCCATCATGGCGATTAGCCCACCAAGGCCGATGGTCATAAGCGCTTTGCGGAAGCCCGCCCGGCACCAAAGCGCTGACTTCGGCAAACTTGAGCGTAGTCGAGTCGCTGGTCAAACTCGCCAGATAGTGGATCAAGGTATCATACTTAGACATTTTCATACTCCTATCTCGCTAAATATGGAGTATATGTATATTACACATTATAATAATTAAATAGATATTTTATACACCTACAAACTTTCGCGCCGCGCGATCTTTCCTCACGGCCAGCCCGTCGAACACCTGCCCGCTCATGGCGATCCATACGCCGGGCGCGGCGACTTGTGCGGTGGCAAAGGCCATGCCGAGGTTGAAGGGGGCGTCGGTTTCGGCAAAGCGGGCGGGGGAAAGCGCGCCGGTCAGCACCACGGTCTTGCCCGGAATCCCTGCCAGTGCCTTGGCCGTATCGGTCATGGTATCGGTGCCATGGGTGATTACCACGCGCGCTTCAGGCGCTTCGCGCACGGCTGCGGCGATCAGCGCGCGGTCGGCGTCGGTAAGGTCCAGGCTGTCCTTGCGCATCAGTTCCATCACCCGGACCGGCAGCGCCACGCGCGCCTGTGCGAGCAGTTCGGGGATGCCGCTCTCGACGATCTGGTATTCGCTGAGCGCGTCGAAATAGGCTTTGTCGATGGTGCCGCCGGTGGTCAGCACAAGGATCGGTCGTTGTTGCATCGGGGGGTTTTAGTCCGGCCCGCAGGAAAGCGACAGACCCACGTCGCTGCGGATCAGCGATGCCCCGGCGGGCCACCGCCAAGTCCGCCGCCGGACGGCGCTGGCGGCATCGTACCGGAACCGGGCGCCGATGGCGGCTTGGCTCCCGGCAACGTGATCGGGCCGCCCGTCCCCCCGCCAAAGCTCCATGCCTGTTGCGGCGCAGGCGGACCCATCAGGCCGCCATTGGGAACCACCGGCGATGGATCGGCGTGCGGACCGGCAACCGGCGCGGCTGGGCGCTCACCCGATGTGGCAAGCTGCGTTTCGGGAACGATCACGATCGGCGCCTGAGCAGGGCTTTCCGGCTCTGCCTCAATCGGTGGTTCGGCCACCGCGCGAGTTTTGACAGGCGGTGACGGCGCGATCTGCGCCATCCGAGGTTGTGGCGTGACAGGTTGCGCTGCGGGTGCGGGTGCGGGCGCTACTTTTGGTGCGGAAGCGATCATCGGCGCCGCGCGATTACCCGCAACCGGGACAGCGGTCTGGGTGCCGGCCGGGCCAAGCGCGAACACCGCCGCCACGCTTGCAGCCAGAGCGGCCAGTCCCGTCATCGCGGCAAAGCGGCGGCGCGGGGCGGGCGTTTCAGGTGAAATCGATGCAAAGGCGATCACGTCTGCCGAAGTCTTGCGCGCGACCTCGATCACTTCAGGCTCAAGCACGGGTTCGGGCGGAAGCTGCGGCTGCGCGGTGGCATTTGCCACGATTCGCGCGGCAAGGCCCGGTGGCAGCGACGGGGGCACAGCCTTGGCCAGCGCGGCGTCCAGCGCGGCTTCTCTGGCGGCGGGAGAGCGGGGAACCGGGCGGGCCATCAGGCAATCGCCCCAAGATCACCGCAAGAAATATCGCGCGCTTCCAGAAGTCCACGCATCTGCCGCCGTGCCCTGAAGAGAAGCGATTCCATCGCCTTGATATTAAGATCAAGTACCTGCGCTGCAAGGGCGTTCGAAAATCCCTCATAATAACAAAGCGTCAGTGCGGCGCGGTAGCGCTCCGGCAAGTCGCGCAGCGCCTCGTTCACCGCAAGCGCGGCCTCGCCAGCTTCGATCATCCGGTCGGCCAAAGGGGTTTCGTCGGCTGGATCGGGCAGGGTTTCGACCGTGACCACGCGGAATCGGCGTTTGCGATCGAAGCACAGGTTCATTGCTACCCGGTGCAACCAGCCGACCAGCCCCGCCCCGCTTGGCTGCCACCGGGCCGCATTCTGCCACAACCGGGTAAAGCAGTCCTGCACCACGTCCTCAGCTTCGGCAGGATCGGACAGCATCCGCATGGCCACGCGATACAGGGCGGGCGAGTGGCGCTCGACAAGGATCGCGAAGGCTTCCACCGTTCCGCGCGCCACTTCGCCCATCAGCGCGGTGTCGTCCAGCGCATCGCGATGAACCGGCTCGAACGCGCTCAGCGGGGCGTCATCGCCCGCAACCGCTTCCGAACGTATGTCGCCATGGAAGGTCAAGGAGTCCCGCCGTCTTGCACCAAAGCCCCGGTGGGCTGCGACGCCTGACTGCCGCCCGCAAGGTGAACCGCCGATTTACGGATGCCCGATCGCGCCTTACCGGATTTTTTCGAATTGGCGGCGAAGGGTTGCAGCGATGCCTTCGTTAAGCGCTGCGGAGGCGGAAACGACGAAATGCCGGTCCGGTCTCCACCTGTCGAACGAACCCGTGGCTAGCTCTTCGGGTCGCACAATAAACTGGCCCGCGCCGACCGCACCCCGGCGCGGGCCTCTTTCGGGAATGACCTTCGCCCATGAACCGTCTGCGCACCACCACCTTTCTGTCGACGCTGGCCGCGGCGCCTGTGGCGCTTGCGCTGCTGGTTCCTCAATCTGTCCTCGCCGCCACCGGGATCGATGCGGACCGGACCACCCCGGTAACGACCTCCGCGCTGGGCGATATCAAGATTGGTGACGACGGCTCGATCACGTTGGAAGATGGTGGCAAGGCGGTCACGGTCGATTCGAACAACACCGTGGAACTCGACGATGGCGGATACATTTCCAACACCGGCGGCAACGATGGCGATGCGGGTATCGTCGTCAACGCAGGCCAGACGACCACCATCACCAATGCCGGCGCGATTACCGTAAGCGAATCGTTCACTGCCGATGATACCGATTCCAACAGCATCGCCGATGGCCCGATCGCCTCGGCCAGCAACCGCTACGGCATTCTCGTCAATTCCGGCGCGACGACCACGGCCACGATCACCAACACAGGCACCATCTCGGTCGATGGTCTGAACTCTGGCGGTATAGTCGCCAAGTCCAATATCGTCGGCAGCATTGCCAGCAGCGGCACAATCGCGGTTGTGGGTGATTACAGTGCGGGCATCGCCACGCAGGGGGTGACCGGCAACGTCACCGTCGAAGGCACGGTCAGCGTCGTTGGCGAAGGGGCGCAGGCCGTGGTGCTCGGCGGTGATGTGGGGGGGGGCGTTCCGCATCCAGGGCACGGTTTCGCAAAGCGCTTCCTACACGACTGACAGTGGCACCACGCAGACGCTTTCGCGCACGGCCCTGCGCACCGGCAAGGCGGCGGTGGAAGTGACCGGCAATGTCGCAGGCGGCATCCTGCTTGATGCACCACCATACAGCCTTAGCGACACCGACACTGACGAGGACGACGATGGCACGACCGACAGTTCGGAAGTGACGGGCGCGATCACTTCGGTCGGCAACAGCCCTGCGCTGCTGGTCGGTAGTGCGAACGATATCACCATAGGCAAAGTCAAGGGCCGCGATGGCGAATTCTCGCTCGCCATCGATGGCACCATTTCGGCAAATGCCGTCTACAGCAATACCGAAGCTTTCGGCGTGGTGATCGGCGGCAAGGGCGGCACGGTGACGATGGCAAACGGCATCGGCGTATCGGGATCGATCACCGCCACAACCATCGATGAAACCGCCACCGCGCTCCTGATCAATCAGGGCGCGACCGTGCCCAGCCTGTCGAACAGTGGCACGATCAAGGCCGCGATCAGTTCGCCCGGCGAAGGGGCGGCGTATGCCATCGTCGACAAGTCCGGTACGCTTAACACAATCGACAACACCGGATACATCACCGTCACCGGATCGAGCACCGACGATCTGCGCGCGATTGATCTCTCCACCAATACCAGCGGCGTCACGATCAAGCAGTACCTTAACGACATGGACAAGGACGCCCAGACGGAAGAACAGGCCGAGGACGATTACGACTCTGCCAACCCCACGATCTACACCGCGATCACTGGCGATATCCACACCGGCAGCGGCAATGATCTGCTCGATGTCGCATCGGGTCGCGTCTATGGAGACAGCTTTCTGGGTGCCGGGAACGATAAGGTCCTGCTTTCCGGCGATAGCGGTTATGAAGGCGATATAAACTTCGGCGGCGGCACGGCAACCATGGCGATGTCGGGCAGCAGCTATTTTCTCGGCAATGTCGATCTGGCGGGAAATGCAGGTACGCTCAGCCTTGCCGACACTGCCGCGTTTTCGGGTACGCTCAGCAACGCCGCCAACCTTGCCGTCACCGTGAACGGTGGCAAGTTCGGCGCGAGTGAAGTGGCCACACTCAGCTTCGATAGCCTGACCGTCAATTCGGGCGGTGCGCTCGAAGTCTATATCGATGGCAGCGAAGGCACCGCCTCGATGATCGACGTGAATACCGCAACTTTTGCCAGTGGATCGAAAGTCTCTGCCACGATCTCCTCGCTCGAAAACGCCGAAGGCAGCTACACCATCCTCACCGCCGACACGCTCGAAGGGTCGCCTGCATTCGATGCGACCACCACCGAACTGCCGGTGCTTTTCAATGGCGATGTCAGCGTAGTCGGCGAAACGCTGGTGCTCGACGTTTCGCGCAAGTCAGCCGCCGAACTTGGCCTTACCGCGGCACAATCGGCCGCATACGAAGCACTTTATGCCCAGGCGACGCTTTACGAATATCTCGGCTCAAGCCTGTTGCAGGTCGAAGATGTCGCTGCGCTCCAAGGCCAGTTCAACCAGCTTTTGCCGGATTACGCCGGCGGTGTGTTCGATTTCGTCACGCGCAGTGCGCGCCTTGCCTCGCGCCACCTGATGGATGACAATTCGCTGTTCGATATCAGCAATGCAGGCGGATGGTTTGAGCCGATATGGTTCCGTGGAAGCAAGGATGAAACCGGAACGGCTGGCTTCAAGGTGAAGGGCTGGGGCATTTCGTCCGGCATCGAACGGATCACCGGCATTGGCAATGTCGGCGTGTCGTTCGCCTATACCAAGGGCGATATCGCGACCGGCGATTACCAGACAACGGACGCCAGCAATTATGAACTCGGCGGCTTCTGGCGGATGGGCAGCGGCCCGTTCTATGCATACGCCAAGGCATCCGTCGGGCGCGTCTCGCTCACCTCGGCCCGCACTTTCACCGGTGAAGTGGACGATGCCGATCTGGTCTATGGCGCAGCAGGCAGCTGGAAGGGTTGGACCGTCGGCGCGCAGGGCGGCGCTTCGTACAAGGTCGGCCTTGGCGGCGGCTTCTCGCTCAAGCCTATGGCGATGTTCGATTACTATCGCCTCAGCGAAAAAGGCTACACCGAAAGCGGCAACGACGAGATCTATCTTACCGTCGCTTCGCGCAAATCCGATCAGTTGACCGGCACCGGCAGCATCACCGCTTCGTGGAGTGCGGGCGAACATACCCGCGACAATCGCCCGTTCACGGTGGAACTCGAAGGCGGCTACCGCTCGCGCCTGGCCGGAAAGCTGGGTGATACGGTGGCAAACTTCGAGGATGGCGACAGCTTCCGCCTTACACCCGATGGGCTGAAATCCGGCTGGACCAGCGAAGCGCGCATACTGGCAGGCGGGATGGACTATACCTGGCAACTCGCGGGCGGCGCGGAGCAGGTGCAGGGCACTATCGACTATTCAGTGCGCGGCTCGCTCAGCATCGCATTCTGATGGGGAAGGAGACCGTTACCGGACCGGCGCAACAAGACTTGTCACCACGCTAACAGGCTTTGTCATCGGACTTTGCCGCCATGGCGCGATAGCTGGAATGCCATCTGACCAGCGAGGGGTGCGATGGCGTTCAACCACAAAGTCTTGCAGGCAACGGCCTGCGCAGCCGCCTGCGTGGCGGGGCTGCCACTGCCGGCGTTCGGCCAGCAGGCCGCAGCATCGCCCGCCGAAGCCGAAGCGCGCTATGCTGCGCTGAGTGGTGAAATGGGCACAAGGGCGGGCGATCCGGCGTTCGATTACGCACTGGGCCTCGCCGCCTCCGATGCAGGGCATTATGGCGAGGCGATCGTTGCCTTCCAGCGTGTGCTTGCGCGCCAGCCGGACAACGCGCCTGCTCGTGCCGAACTGGCCCGTGCCTATGCTCTGGCAGGCGATATAGACACCGCGCGCGATCAGTTTTCGACCGTGGTCGATGATCCGACGATCCCCGATCCGGTGCGTCAGCGCTTCACCGGCTTCGTCCGCCAGTTTGATCGGCAGATCAAGGGTGGCGGATCGGACGTTTCGGGCTTTGGCGAAGCCGCGTTCGGGCATGACAGCAACATCAATTCCGCCACGCAACTCACCTCGATCACGATCCCGCTGTTCGCAGCGCTTGGGCCGGGTTCGCTGGGGGCAGGGGCGCGGGCGCAGAAGGATGAATTCTACGATCTGTCCGCAGGCGTCAGCGCTGTCAGCGCAGTCGGGCGGCAGGATCGCGTGTTCGGATCGCTGCTCGGCAACTGGCGCGACAATCTCGATAGCGCCGCCTTCGATCAGGCAAGCGTGACCGGCACCGCAGGCTATGCCCACACGTTCGCCAGCCGCGATGTCTTCTCGCTGTCGGGGCAGGTGCAGAAATACTGGCTCGGCCATCGCGGTTTTCGCACCGCGTTCGGCGGAATCGCGCAGTACACCCACCTGCTTTCTGGAGGCCGCGCGCTTTCCGCCTCGGTCCAGTACAACCGCTTCGATTATGACCGCGACCCCTTGCGTGATGCAGACCGCTTCGCCGTTGGCATCGGCTATTCCGCGCGCAATTATGCGGTGAACCTGATCGGCGGGCACGAGGAAACCCGCAAGCAGGCAGGCGATGCCGAATCGAACACGTTCGCAGGCATCAGCGCCGGCGTGGAATATCCGGTCACGCCCAAAGTTGCGCTGGTCGCAGGTGCGGCCTTCGACTTGCGCCGCTATGACCGTGCCGACCTGCTGTTCATGCGCAAGCGCCATGACGAACGGCTCGATCTGACCGCTGCGGTCAAGATCGCGGTTGTGCCCGGCCTGTTCTTCCAGCCCAAGGCGACATGGTCGCGCAACTGGTCGAACATCGCGCTTTACGATCACGAACGCTGGACCGTGCAGGCCGGCGCTCGCTTCGAATTCTAGATCCTGCTGCAAATGGCCGGGAGACTCCCCATGAATCGCAAGACCCTCGCCACCCTCCTGATCGGCGCATCGTCGCTGGCGCTGGCCGCGCAGCCCCGCGCTCAGGAAATCGTCTTTGCCGACAATGCAGACCTTGCCGCCGCCGCCCTGCGCGGCGAGCGCGTCAGCCAGCCGACCGGCGTCACCCAGTTGCGCCTTGCCAATGGCGCGATGCTCTCGTTCGTCGAAGGCGCGGAGTTCCAGTTGCGCCCCGATGGCTCGGTTGAACTGTTCAAGGGCAACGTGACGGTCACCGGCGCTGCCAAGGCCGACGCGGTGATCCACCTTGCCGGACAAGGTTCGGGCAGGATCAGTGGCGCGGGATCATCGGGCAGCTTTTCGGTGGGCACCGACGCCAGGGGCAAGCCCAAGGCGACCGGGCGCATCCTGACCGGCCTTGGCGTGATCGCCAACGGACGCGAGGAAAAGCGCTTCACTGCCGGGCAGGCATGGGAGGTTGCCAACGGCCATCCGCGTCTCGCCACCAGCGCGCCCGCTGCTCCGGCACCGCGCCTGACGCGCGCAGCTGCCGCGGCTACACCCGTGCGCCCTCAGGCAAACACGCCTGCTATCCCTCCACAAGTGCAAGTCGCCTCGATCAGCGAAGGCGGCCCTGCCGCAGCGGCGGAAAACGGCGTTCCGGTGGTGCTGGGCGAAGCGCTTGCCGCCGCTGGTGCATCGGGCGATATCGTCTCTGCCGGGCAGCGCGTGGAAGCCGCTGTGGTCAACCCGACGCTTGAAACCTTCCCGTCCGACGACCTTTCTAGCCTTGTCGCCTATGCCGCACAGCTTGAACGGCTGAACGGTGGACGCCCCTTCAATCAGGCGCAGGCCGATGTGATCCGCACTTATCTGCGCTATCTCGCAGATGGCGGGGCGCACGCGCAGTTCCTGACGGTTTATGCCGGGCTGATGGTGCAGTTCCTCGATCTCGTGCGGTCGGGTGCTGCCCCCTCATCGTTTTCGGGAACGTCCTTCGCCGATATCAACGCGTTCATCTCCTACCGTGGCCGCACCGATGGCTTTGCCGCGCTTTCCGGCCAGAACCGTGTGCTGGTGGATGCCTATCTCGCCTTCATCCTTGGCGGCGGGAATGCCGATCAGTTCGTCAGCCGCTACACCAGCCTGACCAGCGCCTACTTCGCGTTCCTGCGCGGCGGCGGCGATCCATTGGCGTTCGAGGGCGCAACGCAGGCGACGCTGGGTGCCTATATCACTTTCCTCAACGATTCCGGGTTGCTGGTGCGGCTGGCCGAGGCTGACCGTGCGCTGCTGCGGGCCTATCTCGCCAATGGCGGCACGGCGTTCATCGCGCATTATCGCGTCGCGCTGACGGCCTATTTCTCCTATCTTTCCAGCGGTCAGTTGCCGAGCGGCTATGCCGCGCTCGATCCTGCGGTATTGCGCCAGTATCTTGAAACGCTGCATGCGGCCGGTCTGTTCAATCAGGTGCTGGGCGCGCAGGCGGAATTCTATGCAGGCTACCTTGCGCATCTGCGCGCGGGCGGCGTGATCGATACATGGCAGGGCCTGCCCGCCAATGTCTTTGCCGGATATGCGCAGGCATTGGCCAGCTATCAGGCATACCTCGCGGCTGGCGGACTGCCCAGCGCCTATACCGCGCTTGATGCGGGTGTGCTGCGCCAGTATCTCGATGCGCTGGCGGCGGCGGGCGCGCTTGATCGCTTCCTTGGCGGAAACGCGACATTCTACGCGCAGTATCTGGTCTATCTGCAGGGCGGCGGCACACTGGATGGCTGGCAGGGCCTGCCGTTCAACGTGTTCACCAATTACGCGACGGCGTTGCAGGCCTATTACGATTACCTCGCCAATGGCGGACTGCCTTCGGGCTATACCGCGCTGAGCCAGGCCGAAATCCGCAATTATCTGGCAGCGTTGCAGGCAGCAGGCGCGAAGGGCGCGTTTCTGGGCCGTTTGAGCGCGTTCTACAGCGCATACTTCACGTTTCTGGCAGAGGGCGGCAATCCAGACCTTTACGCAGGCCTGCCGACGCCGCCCAACTTCCAGGCCTTCGCCGATGCGGTAGCGGCCTATGTGGCTTACCTTCAGGCTGGCGGTGTGCCGAGCGCCTATACCGGGGCCGATCTTGCCCTGCTGCAACAATATATCAAAGCGCTGATCGACAGTGGCAACCTGAACACCCTGCTGGCCGGGCAGGCCCAGTTCCTGACCGCATATTACGCCTATCTGGCGGGCGGCGGCAGCGCGGATGGCTATACCGCCCTGCCGGTTTACGCAAACTACGTCACGGCGCTGGAAGCCTATTATGCCTATCTTGCCGCAGGTGGTGCGCCTTCGGGCTATACCCTGCTGACGCAGGAACAGATCCTTGCCTATCTCAAGGCGCTGACCGATGCGGGCGTGCTGGCCGCGCTGTTTGATGGGGCGACACTGACCTTCATCCAGAGTTATTACGTCTATCTGGCGGGTGGCGGGAATCCCGATCTGTTCGAGGGCCTGCCCGATACAGGTGGCGGCACCCCCCCGGTGCGGCTGACCACTTACACCGGCGGCTTCCCGTCCAACGCCAGCGGATCGAAGGCGATTGCCGGGAATGCCGGAAATATCCAGCCTGCCAATTCCACGCCCACGCTCAACAGCGATGGCTCGCTTGCCACAGCGGGCGACATCGCGCCGCTTACCGCCAAGGTAACCGACGTGGCGGGCGATGCCAGCGCGGTGGTCGGGCGCTTTTACGATGGCACCGCGCGGTTCAAGACCACGTCCTCAGGCTTCGGCATCAACAATGGCCTGCCCTATGTCGTCCTGGCACCAAAGGGTGCGCCGCTGCCGACATCCGGCACGATCGACTACAAGGTTCTGGCCGCGACCCGCCCGGTCTATTCCGATGGGCGCAGCGCGCCCGGCACGTTCGATGCAGCGCTGACCATCGGCTTTTCGAGCAACAATACCCAACTGCGTTTCCGCACTTTGGGCACGATCGTGATGCCTGAGACGGGCGGCGATGTGACTTACACGTTCTCGACGCCCAACTATGCTGGCGGGCAGATGCAGGAAGTGATCTACGACAGCCTGAACAATTACTTCTTCGGCGCGGGCATGACCGGCACAGGCGCAGCCTGCGTCAGTGGTGGCACGGGCTGCAACATCACGCTTTACGGCGACTTTGCCGGCACGACGCCTGAAAACCGGCTCGGCCTGATGTACCAGACCTATGGCGGCGCATTCAATGCAGGACGCCTTCAGGGGGCGGCGATCTTTGGCAGGGAGGGCACGTTTACGGGCGGCGGCACTACCCCGCCCGCCGACAGCGGCGTGCTTACGTCCTACACCGGGGGCTTCAATGGCAACGAACCCCGGATCAACATCCTGACCACGCTCAGGCTTTCCAACAATGTCCAGTTTCCGGGCAGTGAAAACGGCTTTGCGGCGCTTTCCTATACCCTGAACGCCGATGGCGGGCTGGCAAGCTATACGCGGGCAGGGGGCTTCACCCGGACTCCCGGTACGATGACCATCAGCGATGTGGCGGGCGATGCCGACGTGCTGCTGGGGCGCTGGAGCAATGGCACCAATACCGGGGCCAACACGTTTACGCTCAACGCCAATCAGGGCCTGCATTACATGCTGACCCGCGCGGTGCCGACCGGGTTCGCGGCGCCGACGGCAGGCGTTGTTCAATATGGCCTGCTGGCCGCGACCAGGCCGACATGGGTCGACGGATCGGGCGCTCCGGGCACATTTACCGCAAGCCTTGCGATCAACTTCGGCACGACCGTCCCGCGCATCGCGATGGAAGGGCGCGTTGCCATGCCCAGCGGTGGCGCGGGCGGGGAACCCTATAACTTCGACTTCTCAACCGCTGGCGGCCTTGCGGACATTTCCCGTTCGCAAAGCGACCTGCTCGTCTACCCGAACGGTCAGATCGGCTTTGTGATTGCCGGGAATGACGGACTTTTGCCGTGCAGTACAACCACCTGCACCGTTGGGTTCAACGGATCGTTCGCGGGCAGTGCGGACAAGTTCGGCGTCACATATTCGGTCGTCAACGGTGAAAATAGCGCGAAATGGATCACCGGAGCGGCGGCATTCAAGGCTTCGGGCACAAGTGGCGGAACCACTCCGCCTGCGGGTGCTGCCACTTTGACAAATGCCGCGACCTACACCTTCGCCGATGGCGGCATCAACGGGTACGTTGCGCCTGAAGTCGATGTTGCGCAGGACGGCACGATCAGCCGGATCAAGGCCACATCGTCGACGACTTTCGTTTATGGCGCGCCAGCCGCGCTCAAGGAACATGGCCGCTTTGGCGATGCCGTGGCGTGGAGCCGGTGGGACGGCAGCAGTTCCAACGCCAATCTCAATCCCAACACGCATATCCTGACCGGAACGCCCGCAGTGCGTGTGCCCACATCGGGCAAGGTCGATTATCAACTGGCCGGCTCGACCGCGCCGACCGATTTCCAGGCACCGGACGGGCAATCTGGCACGGTTACGGGGTCGCTGGCGGTACAGTTCGGCACACAGGCGCAGGTCGGCTTCGATCTGAACGTGCAGACCGGGACGAACGGCTGGCATATCGGCACCAACGGTGGCTCTGCCGATCCTTCCGACGGCGGCCTTGCGGTTGGTGCGGACATGCGTTTCGCGTCGGGCTCGGTCGGCATCGCAAGGTTGCCGAGCACGAGCAGTTGCCAGACATCGTGCAGCGCATCGGCATTCGGATCGCTCTACGGCAGCGGGGCAAGCCATGTCGGGCTGGGCTACCAGATCAACGATCTGTCTGCCTCGAAAACCAGCACAGTGAACGGCGTGGTGGTGTTCAGCCAGGTTCGTCCCTGAGTGTGCACGGGCGGCCAGGTCGCCGCCCGTCAACGAAGATGACGGCATTTGTCACAAGGGTGACAGGACTGTTGTGTGTCGAGTGCGCGCGCGGTGGAGCATGATCGCATCGTGCCGCACACAACTGGCGGCAGGGTTTCGAGGGATGCCGACCATGTATCGCAACAACAAGTTCATCGCCGCTTTCGCGCTTGCAGCCGCAATGCTGGGTGGCGTTCCCACCACCGCAGCGGCAGCGGACAAGGAGCCGCCGGTCACGCTGAACAAGTGTGACAAGAGCTATGGCTCGGTCGCGCTGGTCGATGGAGATACGCAAGGCTGGACCAAGTATGGCCTTGGTTCGCCGCGCGAACTGATCGCCGCGCTGGCGGTGGAATCGGGCTGCTTCACCGTGCACAATACTGCCAGCGGCAAGCCCGCATCGTTCCTGATGAATGTGATCGCGGGCGACAAGGAAGAGGTCGACAAATCGATCGAGACCGCCAAGGGCGTTGCCATGGAAGGCCTTGTGCGGTCAGGCGCGGCCAGCGGCATGCTGCGCGGCATTCCCGGCGGCGGATCGATGCTGGGCATGCTTGGCGGCTTCGGTGGCAAGAAGAAGGTCGTGGCCGCAGGCATCCGCATGATCAGCCCGGCCAGCGGCCAGACCGTTGCCCAGGGTGCGGGCGAAGTGAAGAAAACCAGCATTTCCTTCGGCGGTGGTGGCGGCACGATCGGTGCGGTGGCCAATGGGGCGGTGGGTGCGGCCTATGCCGGGAGCAAGGACGGCCAGATGTTGATCGAAGCGTTCATCAAGGCGTTCAATGCGGTTTCGGCGCAAGGCCCTGCGCTTGCCGCGATGGTCCCGGCCACCACAACACCGGCACCTGCCGCTGCACCGGCAATGGCCGCAGCAACCACGGCCATCGATACCAAGATGTTTGCCAGTGCCGACAAGAAATCTGCAAGCCTCCGCACCGTTCGGGCCGGGACCGCTCTCACCCCTACCGGCCAGCGTCAGGGTCTGTTTATCGAGGTCCAGGACAGCTTCGGCACCAAGGGCTGGGTCTCGGTAGAGGACATGCGCTGAAAACTGAACGGTTGCATGCGGGCCGTCCGGCGTGAAATGATCGCGCCGGACGGTCTTGCTGCAACAGTGGCCAGCCGGGGGGTGCAGTATCGATGGGCAATCTGAACATCCTCTATGTCGAGGACGATCCCCGCGCAGCAGAGGCGGTGCAGGCGCTGCTGGCCCATGACGGGGACCGGCTGGCGTGGGAGCAGACCGGCACCGGCGGATTGCAGCGCGCGGGCGCCGAGCCGTTCGATGTGATCATTCTTGATCGGATGCTGCCCGATGTGGACGGACTGACCATCGTTTCGCGGCTACGCGCGGCAGGGGTCGGTACGCCGGTTCTGATGATCTCGGCGCTGGGGCGCAGCGAGAACCGGATCGAGGGGCTGGACGCGGGCGTCGACGATTACCTTGCCAAGCCATACGAACCGCAGGAACTTGTCGCGCGGCTGCATGCGCTGCACCGCCGGTCGTCGGGCAAGGTGCATGGCGCTGTAATCATCTATGGTGCATTCGAATGCCATGTAAAGGCGCGCACGGCGTTCCGCGGTGGGCAGCACATTGCGCTGTCTCCGCGCGAATTCGGCCTGTTCCGCTATTTCATGGAGAACGCGGGCGAGACGGTGACCCGCGAGATGCTGCTGCGCGATGTCTGGAACATGAACTTCGATCCGCAGACCAATGTGGTGGATGTCAACATCGGGCGCTTGCGGCGCAAGCTGGAGGAGGGCTTTGCCACCCCCGCACTGGAGACGATCTGGGGCGCGGGATACCGCCTGACGAGAGGCGAATGACGGCGCCCCTTTCCCGCAATTCCACAGCCAGATCCGCAAGGCACCCGCGCCATCGCTCGATCTTCGGGCAATTGACGGCGGCATCGATCCTGATCGCGATCATCGCGGTGGCGGTGCTCTTTGCGGTGACCACGATCACGATCCAGCGCCAGACGCGCGCCTCGCTTTCGGCGACGGTTGCCACGGATATGGCGGGATTGATCGATATTTATGCCACGGCCGGGCGCGATGAATTGCGCCGTCGCGTCAATGACCGGCAGGATGTGGTCAGCCTTGAGGGGCGGCGTTCGCACTACCTTCTGGCCGATGGGGCGGGACGCCCGCTTTCGGGCGACATACGCCGCTGGCCCTTGTTGAATGCGGCAATGTCGGAGGAAGGCTTCGTCACGCTGGCGGACGGTACGGATGTCTATGCCCAGGGGGCGAAGCTTGCGCCGGATCTGCAATTGCTGGTGGCACGTGAATATGACCGCGATCGGGCTTCGCTGCTGGTGCTATCGGCGGTTTTCCTTGTCGTGGGTGCGGGTATCATCGGCGCGGTGGCGCTGGTTGCGTGGATTACCTCGCGCCACCTTGCCCGGCGCATGGATGCGGTGAATGCAGCGCTGGGTGCAGCAGCCGACGGGCGCGCGGCGAGCTTCCCGGCGCGTTTGCGCGGGGGTGACGAGATTGACGAAATGGCAGGGCACGGCGCGCGCCTGCTGGCACGGCAGGCGCAGTTGCTGAAAGCCTACAAGCAGGTGTCCGAACACGTCGCGCATGAGGTGCGGACACCGCTGATGCATCTCGATAACCGGCTGGGTGCCGCGATGCTGGGGCGGCCCGAAGCGCCGGGTGGACCCATCGGCCAATCGCGCGAGGACATTCGCGGCATCACCACGATGCTCGATTCGCTGCTCGACATTGCCTCTGCCGAAAGTCGCCGGGGTCAACTGGCGGGGCTGTCGGAGATTGACCTCAGTGCCATCGCCCATGGTCTTGCCGATCTTTACGAAGACAGCGCTGAAGACGCCGGGCTGACGCTGGAAACCGCGATTGCGCCGGGGGTGACAATGCTGGGAGAGCGCATGCAAATCACACGTTTGCTGTCCAACTTGCTGGACAACGCCATCAAGTACGTTCCTGAAGGCGGGCGCGTCCGCCTGACGCTGATGCAGGGGCCGCGCATTGTGATCGAGGACGACGGCCCCGGTATTCCCTCCGATCAGCACGAGCGCATTTTTGAGCGTTTCGTGCGGGCAACCGTGCCCGGCGAGAAACCCGGCCATGGTCTTGGTCTGGCGCTTTCGCGCGCCATTGCTGAACGCCATGGCCTGATGCTGCGGCTGGGCGATGCGCCGCGTGGCGCACAATTCATTCTGGAGCCTGCCCCATGAAACGTGCTGCTTTTGCACTCGCCTGCCTGATGACCGGCAGCCTTGGAACAGGCTGTACGACGGGCCGATCGGACCCTGCGCCGGTTCTGGCAGCCTACGATCCGATGGAGCCAGCCGCAGCGGTGGCGCAATTGCTGGCGCAAGCGGAACGTGCGCAGGACGATCCCACCCGCCTTGGCATCTTGCTGGCGGCGCTTGACGGGCTGGGTGCGCGCCCTGCCGACGGTGCGGCGGATGCAATGGCCGCGTGGCGCGGCAAGGCAAAGCCGCCGCAGACTCCGCCGTACCGGGGACGTGTGCTTGGTCCGGCCTACAAGACGGGTATGCTCGATCCCGGCAAGTCCGTGCGTTTGCCGCAACTCTTTGATGGAGGCCGGGCGGCACGGGTCGCGGTGGCAACTCCGGGGCAGGCAGGAATCGATTTCATGGTGCTGGACGGCGAAGCCCGACCGGTCTGCCCACCCGGCCAGGCGCGGAACCGCCAATGCACGTGGACCCCGCTTTACAGTGGCCGGTTCGAAATCGTGTTGAGCAATTCTTCTGCCAGCGCCACGGGGTATTACCTTGTCATAGATTGACGGGGGCAATTGTTTGGTGGGCGGGCAAGCGGACGTTATCTGGCAGCGGCAGCAGGCGCCGGGAAATAAACCTCCCTATATCCGGGCCTCCGTCGGCAGGCTTTCTGGAAACCAGCGCCGCCCGAACCAGAACGCGACGTTGACCAGCGCGATCAGCACCGGCACTTCGACAAGCGGACCGATCACGGCGGCGAAGGCCACCGGGGAAGCCAATCCGAAGCTGGCGATGGCCACCGCTATCGCCAGCTCGAAATTGTTGCCTGCCGCTGTAAACGCCACGGCTGTCGTGCGTGGATAATCGCTTTCAACCAGTTTCCCCATGAAGAAACTGATCGAGAACTGAACGACGAAATAGATCGTCAGGGGGATGGCAATGCGGATGGTGTCGGTCGGCAGAGTCACGATCTCATTGCCTTTCAGGCTGAACATGGCAACGATCGTGAACAGGAGCGCGACAAGCGTTACCGGGCCGATTTTTGGCAGGAAAGTCTGTTCATACCAGGCATTTCCCTTCGCCCTGACCAGCCATCTGCGCGTGAGGAAACCGGCAAGGAACGGCATCCCCAGATAGATCAGGACCGCTTCGGCAATCGTCCAGAAGCTGACGTCAATAACGCTGCCTTTAAGGCCCAGCAGCGGCGGCAGGAATGTAAGGAACAGCCACGCATAGATACTGAAAAACAGGATCTGGAAAATCGAATTGAACGCTACCAGTGCCGCGACGTACTGGTTGTCGCCCCTGGCGAGCTGGTTCCAGACGACGACCATGGCGATGCAGCGGGCAAGGCCGATCAGGATCAGCCCCGTCATGTATTCAGGCTTGTCGCTGAGGAAGATGACGGCAAGCGCGAACATCAGCACCGGACCGATGATCCAGTTCTGGATCAGCGAAATCGCCAGTACGCGCCTGTCCTGGAAAACGCGCGGCAGTTCCTCGTACCGCACACGGGCCAGCGGTGGGTACATCATCGCGATCAGGCCAATGGCGATGGGAATATTGGTGGTGCCCCAGGAAAGGCTGTCTATAGCCGCTGGCAGTCCCGCAAAAGTGGAACCCAGGCCGATGCCGAGCGCCATTGCGAGGAAAATCCACAAGGTGAGGTAGCGGTCAAGGAACGACAGGCGTTCGCGCTTCGGCTGTATGGTCATGGCGCTTCCTTGTTATCAGGCCACATCGTTATCGGGCCACGCGATTGCCGGTTGCGTCGATCACCTGCTCACCGTCTTCCTTGGCAAAGGCGCCGCACTGCTTGCTGGGGAGGAGACCGAGGACCTCTTCCGAAGGGCGGCACAGCTTTACCCCAAGGGGCGAAACCACCAGCGGGCGGTTGATAAGGATGGGATGCTCCATCATCGCATCGATCAATTGTGCGTCGGTAAGATCGGGATTGCCGAGATCCAGTTCAGCGTAGGGCGAACCCTTTTCACGGAGCAAGGCGCGCGGTAAAATTCCGGCACGCTCGATCAGTCTTTCCAGCAAGGCGCGCGATGGCGGAGTCTTGAGATACTCCACGACATGTGGCTCGATCCCGGCATTGCGGATCATGGCCAGCGTATTGCGCGATGTGCCGCATTCCGGGTTATGGTAAATCACGATGTCAGTCATGCGGTTGCTCCGGTGCAGGCAAGTCCGCCCAGCAGGTCACCGCACATTTCCGGTGCGCCCTGGCAGCAATCCTGCATCAGGAATGTCAGCAGGCGCCGCATGCCGGCGTAATCGGTGCGATAGTGAATCAGTCGGCTCTCGCGCTCGGATCGCACGAGTCCGGCGCGCTCAAGCATGGCAAGATGATGCGACATGGTGGAAGGCGGTACGCGCTGCTGATCGGCGATGGCACCGGCAATCATGCCGTCAGGCCCTGCTTTCACCAGCATGCGGAATACAGACAAACGCGTTTCATGAGCGAGCGCCCCAAGCGCGTCTACCGCCCATACCTGCACATCGAGATTGTCCATAAAACCACCTTTCGAGAAATATCGAAGTAACAAATGCGTCATTGTAGTCAATCCATATTTCGAAAATTGTGGAATTGATGAGGACGCGCCTCAGCCTTCAGTCGGCGAAGCGCGCATTGCGCCACGCTCGCCGACCGTTGGTGTCGCCATGGATGGATATCCGGATAGAGGCCTTGTTTATCAGTGCGCGGGTCACTTTATCAACCGGACGGATGTTCCCGATTTGCAGCTCTTTCAGCGCTACAGTCGAATCTCCTGAACGGTGCCGGGAGAGGGCCAGCGAGTGCGGTTCCAGGGACATGGGGTCGTCGATTTGGTCTGGGACCACATCACCCCGGATTGCCTGATATTGCTTGGCAAACTACAGGATTGATAAGGCTTAAAAATGGCAGATTTCCGCCGGTTTGCCGACCCTTGCGGGATGCCCTGACGCGGAAAATGGTGCCAGAAGAGGGACCGTTATGTGTCGGCAAAGCGTTATATCACAATGCTTTATTGTGATTTTTTGAGTTTCGATACCGTCGAAAATACCGTCTTGGCATCGGCGTTGGTCCTCGATGAGGACTCAAATCGCTGCGGACGTTATATTTCGGATCAATCTGCGACAGCAAAATTTATTTTGCGGCCCGCCGACGATTTCCCGCCTGAGAGCGGTGAAAAACCGAATCAAGCCGCAGCCAATTACGTGACCGTGGAAGGTGCAATCAGCCCCTCCAGTTGTTGCTCAACCGCTCTCTTGCCAGCAACCAGATCAACACTTGCAATCCGCAGGCGTTCATCGCCTTCCATCATGCCGTAACCTGCATCCAGCGCCTCACTGCCAAGGCTGGCGTGATGAGGATAGAGCAGCATCACCTCCCTGCACTGGTACAGACGAGCATAAGCCATCATCTGGTAGACATCGGACTGCGAAACGCCGCGCTTCTTGTCTTCTGGATTTCGGCCGATCAGCTTCCATTTGGTATCGATCACCATCACGACCTGCCCATTCCGCTTGATGAGAATGTCCGGTGTCGTCTGGAAGCGTTCTTTGCCGCCATCACCCTCCTCCATCAGACAATAGCGCAATCCGCCCTGCGAATGGACCGTCAGATCGCTACCCAGCAGCGCCCGCCGGGCAAGTGCAGCGATATAGGCTTCGAACAGGTCGTTCATGGCGAACAACAGGGTAATCCCCTGGCCCGCCTTTGCATCGTGGTTGGTGCGTTGCCATTCACGTTTCAAAAACAGCTTTGCCAGCCCGTATAGCGTCTCCCAGCGACGATTGGTCCGATCTATCCGCACTTGCGCCCATGGCAGAGCAGTGACCGGAACGTCGCTGACCTCGGCCAGGAGAAATCGCAACTCATCAAGGCTTCGCTGTGTCGCCAGTACGCGCGCGTGGCGGCGCAACATGAGCACGCAGGCCTTCATGACACGCAGCAACGGCGTATCCGGCATCAGTGTGTCAAAACGGCAGGCCAGTCGGTCCGGTCGGACCGCATTGTGCGTAAACTGCTGGATGACATCGAGCCGCCCGCGCAACGCGGCGAGATTCTCTTCCTGCGCCATGTAAGCGCGGGGAAGACCGCGCCGGGCCTCAGCCAGCAGGCGATCAGCGAATAAGCGGATCAGGATATCAAGCAGGGTTTCCTTCTGGCGTGCCATAGCCAGGGCCTGTCCATCGCCGAGTTTGAGACCAAGCGCGACGTCGAGCATGGAAACAAGACGGGTGCGGATGGTTTCATCATTCTCATCCGATGTAGCGTCGATCTTGGGCAGAATCTCAAGGCTGCACCCCGGCGCGGCAATCACGCCGACAACCTGCTGCGCCCCTATCTCGGTATAGCGATCTACAAGAATATTGGTCCCGGAACGGTTCGCCAACGGGTGAGATCGAGCGGCCAGCAACAGGGCATTCGCCTGACTACGGGTAAACGCCCGTTCGAGCGCTGGACCGGTGCCGTTGTGAACAGCGACCCGGCCCCATTCGTGGGCACAGAGGTGTGTCACTGGCCTCTTTTCAGGTTCAAGGAGGGGAGCTTGCTGGCAAGGCTGCCCGCTGATTGTGCCGCATCCTTGGCCCATACCGAGACAGTCTGACCGGCCTTTTGCAGGCTGAAGGCGCTTTCTTCCTCCAGCACGCGGGCAACGGCATCCAGGGCGAGTTCTTCGCGTTCATCCATTTTGCCATCAGCCTCGGCAACCTCGCGCAGGAAGGCCATCAACTCCGCCTGCATGGCTTGCGGATTACAGTCGGGATTGTCCGCCTGAAATGATGCGATTGCCTTTGCAATATCCTTGACCCGCACAGCATCTACGCCCTGAAAAATCACCTCCAGCGCATGTGTCACGTAGCCGGTATCAAGGCCCCAATCCTGGATGAAATGCCGCGCAATCGTAGCTTTCTCGACATCATCAATCTGGCCATCGATGGCTGAAATTCGAGCAGCAAGACCACCTATCAGGTCAAACAGACTTGCGGCCAGTAAGTCCATTGGCGTGTTGAGAAAATGGGGAATGACATCGACACGGCTGCCCGAATAGCTCCGGAACAGTCGCGTCACGCCATAATATGCCCCGCCAGAGGCCACCGCCGCAGCGGCCACCCATCCCACTGGCGTTGCAGCTGCAGCACCCAAGCCAATGGCGGCAAGCAGACCTTTCGATGCAAAGAATGTACCCGCCACCATTGGTGATGCGGCTACTGTAGCGCCGGTCGCAGCCATGCCGCCCACGTCCCAGACTTCTTGCAGCGATTTTTTCACCCGGAGGGACGTGTAAGCGTCTTCTCCGATGCCAAGCCGCAGCTTGAAGCGCAAAGGATCAGCGACAACGCAGGTCACGTTAGAAAATCGGGCTTCCAGTTCGGCTTGCACGATCATGCCGCTGCTTCAGGCACCATGGCACGGAGCCGATGCTCGAAATCTGTCATTCTGTCACGGATCGCGGCATTGCCAAGATCAGCGACCGCGCCTCTGGCGAGACCGAGCGCCATGAGAAGCGGGGTGAATACCGCTGCCAGAGCAGCGCCAAAAAATGGAATGGCTCCAATGAGCGATCCGATGACAAAGCCTGCGATCAGGCCAAAACTGCTGTTCGGAAACTGCCTGAACAAATCGAATGTGAACCCCAGAACATGCCGCCCTATGGCAATGACGGTGTCACCGGCCTTGGCCGAGATGTCAGCCATGCCGATTAGGATAGACTTGGCGTCCGCAGAAATGGCGAGCTGCTCAATCCGGTTTCTAAGCTCGGCGTGAGAAGGAGTGGTGAGTGCGGACATCTATTGTTCTCCATCACATAGATCAAATCTGGGACTACCCTGCCATTCGCCGCGCGCGACGAACCTAATGGTGGTCGGTTGACATGGGCGCTGCATCACGGGTGGAACCGGGCAATGACGCGATCAGCATGATCGGACAGGCTTGGCTGGAAGGTTGTCAGCCATTCACGCCATGAACAAGCGGCGAATCGGACTGTTGAACCGGTTACCCCTCCGGCGAACCGGGCGATTTCGGATCGGTGGTCAGCAATTGCCTGTGCTTTAATGGCGCGGCCTTCCGTAGGCTCAGCAAAGAGGTAGAGGAGGACCGGCGACTTTCCCCGTCGCTTTGCCTCAGTCACCAAACCAAAGCCGTGCTTCACCAGTTGCGCCGCATCGAGATGACGAAAGGCCGCTGGTTCCGCCAGCAAGTGGTCACGCATCGCGCACCACGGCTCCATACCCTCATCCCACTTGTGCGACGAGTACTGGGGCGACAGCTTTGCTAGCTTGGAATCGCGGAAAGGCTCGAAGCGCTTCGATTCAACGCCGATCAGCTGTGTTGCAGTTTCGACGGCGGCATCAAGCCAAGGGTGGCGGCCGCCCGCCCATGGGAAACGCATCTGACGCTCAATATCGACGGTCAGCGCAGGCCAATCCAGATCATTAAGGCAGGGAAACGCCGGTAACGTGCCCGGACTTTCGAGAAAGGGGCCGAAACCATTGACCGCCAGAGCCGAGCTGCTTTCGGGACTGCCAAACTTGACCGAGGCCAACTCTTGGCCTGCCGCCGCGCCGAGCGCAGTAGCAACCCGCTCGACAGGCACACCGGGAAGGAGATGGCTGGCCAGTTCGTCGATCATTCGCGGGACCCTGCCGCAACGCCTGCAACCTTGCCGATCAACTTCGCGAATGCATCATGAGGAAAAAGATCGCTTCCGTCCGGCTGCTTGTCCAAGCGCACGAACCAGCTCTTGCGATCCTCACCCTCGCCAAGTGGGCACTTCAAGGTAACGGATCCGATGAAGCCGTCACCGAGCACCCCATGGATACGGCTCCAGTCCTCGAAGAAGTATTCCTGCAACAGCGGAATAACCTTGTCGCGCATGGCGGCATGAACCTGTTCGGCTGTCTCGCAACCGATGAAAAAGGCGTGGCCGATGCGGTGTTCCCGGTCGATGAGATACTCGATCCGCTGATTGATGGTGGTCAGAACGCGCACGAGATCAATCCCGGCCCGCTCGCTGGCTTTCGCCAGAAGCGATGGGTCCGGAGCCATTTCCCGAAAATCGAACCGCCGCCGCAATGCTGTGTCCAGCAGAGCGATGGACCGGTCTGCCGTGTTCATCGTTCCGATGATGTGAAGGTTGGCGGGTACAGAAAACTGCCGCTTGGAATAGGGCAAGGTCACTGACAACGCATTGTCCATGCCTGTCCGCTTGTCAGGCTCAAGCAGCGTGATGAGTTCGCCGAACACTTTGGACACATTGGCGCGGTTGATTTCGTCTATGACGAGGACGTGCGGCAAGGGTTCGCCTTCTGCCCCGTCACCAACGGTTTCTGAAACCAGCCGGGCAATCAGGGGCCGATTTAGTTCCGCGTCCTTGAGCCGATACAGCGTTTTCTGGATGAACTTCGGAGGGTAGAGTTCGCTGACGTCCAAGCCATCCTTGTCATGCCAGAGCCATCGCACTTTTCTGCGGTGGCAATATCGACCATCGGGCCGAGGCGCATATTCGTATTCGCCCTCGACGATGCCAATTGCCCTGAATCGATGATTGCCCTTGGCGACAATGAGCATGTCGCCGATTTCTAGCTGGTTGCGGAATACATCGGGCGATTGCACCATACCCTTGTTGGGGGTGACATCCTCATCGGGAAATTCCTTCTTCACCTCGGAGAATATCTCTTCACGGTCCGAAAAGCGCGGGTCGGTCCAGTCGATGTCGCGAAAGCCGAACAAAGCGTAGTTGTTCTGGAGGGATTCCGTAAAGACGAAATCAGAAGCTGAATCGGCCACCTCTCCCAAAGACATTTTGTAGACTGCGCGATCAGCGATGTTCAAAGGCTCACTGCCAACAGCCAGACCACCAGTTTCCGCACGTTCCGCGATCAGACGAAAAATGCCCGGTTGCGGTTGTAAATGGAAGCCAACGGATTCCCCGTCGCTATTCCCGATGGGCACAGGACGCAGGCCTTCTACGAAGTCTTCGTAGCCATAGCTTTGGTGAAAGGTGACGAAGGCGATCCGCTTGTCCGCGACCAGCTCATTGTACCGAGCCATCAGAGCAGCCCGGCCATCGTTGGTTTCCGGATAACTGGACATGCCATCGCACAGCCTCACCGCTTCCAGCGCAGTGCGGTAAGTCTTGCCGGTGCCCGGCGGGCCGTAAAGGATCAGGTTGGTTGGCATGGCCATGAAATCACCTTCATGCTTCGGTTCAGGCTTCACCGGCCCATTTGCCTCAGGCGCAGTGGCCCCGCGCGAGACGATTTCATAACCCAGCTTGCGCAGAATCCCATTCGCGGCCTGCTCCCCCTGGCCACCGTAGAAGTCTGATGCCTTCAGGGGGACGCCACCGGGAACATGTCCGTATGAGACGCCAACTACTGCTTTCGCAGGATAGAGCTTTCCATTGCCCGGACGCTTCACCCAGTATTTCTGGGGCGTTCCGAAGCCGTATTGCGATTTGAAGCCTTCAAGGCCGATGGTATCAAACTCATCCATTGCCGCTTCAATGGCTTCGCTGGTGATATTTTGGCCGTCTCCTTGTTGCACGCGGTCAAATGAGGCGCAGAATTTCGAATAATATTCGATGGTGCTGCAATAGCTTGCCATCGAATTGCGAATATTGCCGTTGACGGGGAATTTGGCTGGATTGGGCCGGTTGGCCCGCTCGTCTTCTGATGAGTAGGAAAGCTCAGCCTTCAGCGCGGCCAACTCTCCATCACGGTACAGCTCATCAAGATCACCGTAGCTTTGTTCGATCCGCTTGGCGCGGGCAAGCTGCGTGCCGATCGTGGCCGCGTCATAATCATTGGCCTCGAACCAAACCCGAAATTCAGCCTCACGCATCTCCGCCCCTTCCGCGAACTGTCAGTTGCCCCACCGTCACGTCATGACAGCCCGAAATATCGATCAAAGAAGGCGGCCAGCTTATCCAGCACCGCCTGCTTCTTTACGGCATGGCCGTTGCCCTTGGAGAATCTGGACACTGGCGGCAGGATTTTCGTGATCGCGATTCCTGTTGAAGGGATCGCGCCATCGCGGAACGCATTGTCGATGAAGCCATGTGTCGCCTCTGCGTTGAGGCCTTCGTCCGCAATTATCCGTTCGAGTTCTTCCGCTTTCCTGGCCGCAACAAACGCTTGCCACTGCGCATCGACCTTCGCTGATGACGAAACTGAATCGACGAACCGCTCAATTAGGTCCTTCTTGTTTCTGAGCGATGGGCTGGAATTGATGGCGCGCTCGATGGTCGCCAGAATTTCCTTGTCGTCGCCGGTTCCCTTCGATGAAAGGTAACGCTCGACCAGCAGCAGGATATAATCGACGTTGATCTCAACCTGCTTGATCAGTTCGATCTCGAACACAACGTCGTCGTTGATAGCTTCCTTGTCCGCGTCGGACACGCTGCGAAATTCGGCATAAAGGTTGAGATACAGGCTCTGATAGTCCTGAAACTCGCGCTGGCTCAGGATTTCGTTGCCTGCAAAATCATCGAACGCGGTCAGGATATTGCGCAAACGCAGGATCGAACCGAACAGTTTGATGAAGGCCTTTTGCGCAGCTTCCCCAATGATCGGCTGGCCAAGCGGGTGTGTGCCAAGCAGCTCGGCGACCCGCTTTTCATACTCCCCATAATATTCCGCATAGGGCTTGAGCAACACGATGCCCTTGGCGTCCTTGTTGCCAAACAAAGCCAGCGCGTCGTTGGTTTCCTTCTCCAGATTGCGGAACGACACGATGTTGCCATAGGTCTTGACCGAATTGAGGATGCGGTTTGTGCGCGAATAGGCCTGGATCAAGCCATGGGCCTTCAGGTTCTTGTCTGCCCACAGGGTGTTGAGCGTCGTGGCGTCAAACCCGGTGAGGAACATGTTGACCACGATCACCATGTCCAGTTCGCGCTTTTTCAGCCGTTGGGACAGATCCTTGTAATAATTCTGGAATTGGTCAGCCGAGGTGTCGAAGTTCATGTTGAACAGGGCATTGTAATCCCGGATTGCACCTTCCAGAAAATCGCGCGAACCCTGATCCAGCCCATCAGTTTCAAATTCTTCCTCGCCCAGCAGGCCGCCTTCCTCGTCCTCATTGGCGGCAAAGCTGTAGATCAGGCCGATCTTCAGCCGCTGCGCCTCTGGCAAGGACTGCTGCTGTTTGGAAAATTCCGCATAATAGCGTTTGGCTGCATCAATCGAAGCTGTCGCCAACAACGAGTTGAAACCGGTCAGCCGCTTGCCATCATGCCGGTAGGAACTGCTGCGCTTGGTCTTCTGATCAAAGTGTTCGCGGATATAGCCGACGATTTGGGCAATCCGTTCCGGTGCCAGCAATGCCCGCTCGGTATCGATGGCCGATACCTGCTTGTCCTTGATCCACGTTCCGGCCTTGATCGTGTTGATATAATCGATCCGGAACGGCAGCACGTTCTTGTCATTGATGGCATCGACGATGGTGTAGGTATGCAGCTTGTCGCCAAAAGCTTGCTGTGTCGTGCGCCGCCGGGGATCGCCGCCAGTGCCGGAATTTTCCGCAAAGATCGGCGTGCCGGTAAATCCGAACAGGTGATAGCGTTTGAACACGCGGGTGATCTCGGCGTGCATATCGCCAAACTGGCTACGGTGGCATTCGTCGAAGATTACGACGACATGATCGTTATAGACATCATGCTTGCGGTTCGCGGCGACAAAGCGTGATAGTTTCTGGATGGTGGTGATGATGATCCGGGCGTTCGGGTCTTCCAGCTGCCGTTGCAGCACGGCGGTGGACCTGTTGGAATTGGCCGCGCCCTTCTCGAACCGCTCGTATTCGCGCATGGTCTGGTAATCCAGATCCTTGCGGTCCACCACGAACAGCACCTTGTCGATACCGGGCAGGCTGCGCGCCAGTTGCGCTGCCTTGAAACTGGTCAGCGTCTTGCCGCTGCCGGTCGTGTGCCAGATATAGCCGCCTGCGGCAGGCGTGCCCAATTGCCGCAGATTGGTGGACCCGGCGATCCGCTGCAAAATCTTTTCGGCGGCGACGATCTGATAGGGCCGCATCATCAGAAGTTTGCGGTCCACGTCGAACACGCAATAGCGCGTCAGGATGTTGAGCAGCGTATGCTTGGCAAAGAAAGTCTTGGTGAAGCCGGCCAGTTCGGTGATCGGGCGGTTGGCCGCGTCGGCCCACCAGCTTGTGAATGCGAAACTGTTGGAACTCTTTTGGCGGCTGCGCTTTCCGCGCTGTTCGGCCAGATGGCCATCGCGCACGGTATTGCTGTAATATTTGGTCAGTGTGCCATTGCTGATGACGAACAGCTGGACATATTCAAACAGGCCTGACCCGGCCCAGAAACTGTCGCGGGCATAGCGGTTGATCTGGTTGAACGCCTCACGGATGTCCACGCCGCGCCGCTTCAGTTCGATGTGGACCATGGGCAGGCCATTCACCAGCACCGTCACGTCATAGCGGTTGGCCCGCGCGCCCCCTGAGTCGTTCTTGGCTGCCTCATACTGGTTCAGCACCTGAAGCGTGTTGTTGTGGATGTTGGTCTTGTCGATCAGGTAGATGTTCTTGGTGGTGCCGTCATCGCGCTTCAGCACCTGCACATGGTCCTGCTGAATGCGGGTCGTTTTCTCGATGATGCCGTCATTCGCGCCCGCGATTGCCGTGGCAAAGAACCGTTCCCACTCAGCGTCTGACAGGGAAACCTTGTTCAGCTTTTCAAGCTGGAAGCGCAGATTGGCGATCAGCTCGGCTTCGGATGTCAGGGGCAGATAGTCGTAGGCCTGCGCCTGCAATTGTCGGATGAACGCACGTTCCAGCGCATCTTCGGATTGATAGGCGGCGTCCTGGACACTGGCGGCGTCTGGCACGAATTCGGCGACGACGGTGCTTTCTTCCGAAATCGCAATGGTTTCATAGCGGAAAGGTCGCGGCGCTTCGCTCATGCCGCTTCCTTGAAGGCCAGCAGGCGGTCGCGGTAATGTTCATACTGCTGGCGGCGCGCGCGGATTTCTGCCGGAAGTCCGCTGGACAGATCGTTCACCAGCGCATCGAATGTGTCGAGGATGGCGACAATGCGCTCTTGCTCTTCGAGCGGGGGAACGGGGATGCGGATTTTAGCCAGTCTCTCACCGGAAATGCGGCGAACCTTGGTCCCGGTGATGTGACTTTTCTTCTGCGACTGGAAATCCTGAGTCTGAAAGAAATAGGCGACATACTTGGGGTTCATCGTGTGGTGGAAGATATAAGCATCGGTGCTGACCGACACGTCCTCATCGCCCAGCCATGCTACCGCCTTCGCAACAGCTTCATCGTCTTCGCTGGTGGTGGCGATTACAAGATCACCCTTCCGCGCTTTTCGCAGGCGTGCGGCGTATTCCGGACTGACAAACGACTTTGTCGCCTTCGCCCACACACCGTAGTGGGTGTGGATCTGGCCGTAGTGAATGCAGCCCGCGCCAGATTCCTTGAAGTCCGATTTCTGAATGCCCGAACCGCGTATGAAGTTGCCAATCTCACCCAAGGCCATTATCCTTGCTTGCTTGGCTATCCGTGCGCTCGGCGAAGCTGAGCAGGGTATCGCGATAGTGCTGATACTGCCGACGCCGCGCCTCCAGCTCCGCCTCCAGCTCCGCCTCCAGCTCCGCCTCCAGCTCCGCCTCCAGCTCCGCCTCCAGCTTGGTGAACCTGTCAAGAATTGCAACAATTTCCCGCTGAATTTCGAGGGGCGGGATGGGAAAACGAAAATCCTTAAAACCACTCATATCGACCGACGCGAAACTTGATGTCGTCGTATTTTTTCGGCACCAGTCATCGAGCAAGAAACAATAGTAGTAGACAAACTTCATCTCAATTCTGCTCGCGAACTCTGACTTCAGCGCAAGCGAAGTGAACCTTTGATTTGATAAATGAGGAACTGTGATAAGCGCATGTTCCCCAATGGTAGCAGACGTTGCGATGATGATCGAATTTGCTGGAAAATATTTTCCACCTTTCACGGCTTCTTTTGTGATTTTCTGAATCGAATCTCCAAGAATGCGACCATTCTCGCGAATGTCCTCCATTCGGAACCAAGGCACTGTCCCATCAGTCCAGTAGTCCTTATTGGTTGTGGATGGAGTATAGCCATTCTTCGTGACAAAAATCTCTTTTACGGTTTGAAACTCCACCCCATCCGGGCAAAGCTCCGCAATCAGCGCATCGATCCGGCTCATGCTTGTTTGCTTTCCCGGCGCAGTTCCTCCGCAGAGACGCGCACCGGCTTACCGTCGCGTGCCATGATAATGGCCGTATCGGTTTGCATGGCAGTCTGGCGCGCCAATGCGGCTGCGCGCTTCATTGCGGCCAGCGAGGCGCGCAGATCAGGGTTCTTTGCCTTGGACAGGTCTTGCGGTTTCATGGATTTTCTCCCCATTCCAGCAGGGCGGGTTCGGCACCGGTATTGTCGTATATCGCCCAATCATCCACGGCCTGCTTGAAGCGCAGATGAAAATTGTCGCGGCCAGCGGTAAAGCGGCGGCGGATGACGGGTTCGGGAATATCATGCCCGCCCTGGCGCACCCGTTCCGCCACCCGCGCCACGGCTGTTTCCACATCCGGCAGCGCCAGAAAGTACAGGCTGACGCGATAGCCCTGCGCCCGCCACCGGGCAATCTGGCGCAGATAGCCAAGGCCGGACAGCGTGGTTTCGAATGCGAAACTCTCGCCGTTCAGCGCGCATTGCTCGATCTCTTGCAGCATCAATCGTCCAGCTTTGAGTGCCGCTGTTTCCGGCGCAAAGGGGGCGAGGCCTGCCGCGATCAGATCGGCGTTGATGAACCGGGGGAGCTGCGCTTCGGCGGGCAGGAACGACCGGGCAAAGGTGGTCTTCCCCGCGCCATTGGGACCGGCGATAATGATGATCTTCTTGGTGGTTTGTGCATTCACGCCGCCACCCCTTCCAGATCGGCAACAATCGCGTCGATCTGTTCCCGCAACACGGCCTGCCGGGCGACGATGGCTGCGATCTCGGCATTCAGCGCGGTGATGTCTACCGCCTGCCGCGTATCCAGTTGTTCCACATAGGAAGACACGGCAATGTTGTAGCCGTTTTCGGCAATCTCGCTGTTGTCCACCAGTCGCGCGAAATGGGGCGCGCTCTCCCGCGCGGCAAAGGCGTCCAGAATTTTTTGGCGATGTTCGCCCCCCAGCTTGTTCTTGTTGCCAGCCCTCGTGAATTCGGCGCTGGCATCGATGAACAGGGTCGCATTATCCGCCTTGGATTTTTTCAGCACGACGATGCAGGTGGCGATGGTGGTGCCGAAAAACAGATCGGGCGGAAGCTGGATCACGGCATCGACATAATTGTTGTCGATCAGATATTGCCTGATCTTCTGTTCCGCGCCGCCGCGATAGAGCACGCCGGGAAATTCAACGATGGCAGCCGTGCCATTCACCGCCAGCCAGTGCAGGATATGCAGGGTGAAGGCGAGATCGGCCTTGCTCTTGGGGGCGAGCACACCCGCCGGAGCAAAACGCGGATCGTTGATCATCAGCGGATTGGCATCGCCATCCCATTTGATCGAATAGGGCGGATTGGAGACAATCGCCTCAAACGGTTCGTCATCCCAATGTGCCGGGTCGGTCAGGGTATCGCCGTGTGCGATGTCGAACTTTTCATAGTTCACATCGTGCAGAAACATGTTGATCCGGCACAGATTGTAGGTGGTGAGATTGATTTCCTGGCCGAAAAAGCCCTGCCGCACCTTGTCCGGCCCCAGAACCTTGCTGAAATTGAGCAGCAAGGAACCCGACCCGCAGGCCGGATCATACACCTTGTTGATCGCATCCTTGCCGACCACGGTGATCCGGGCCAGCAGTTCCGACACCTCCTGCGGCGTGTAATATTCCCCGCCTGACTTGCCTGCGGTGGAGGCATACATCTGCATCAGATATTCATAGGCATCGCCGAACAGATCGATGCTCTTGTCCGAAAATCCGCCGCGCGTCAGCGGCAGATCGCCGATGGCATCGAGCAGTTTGACCAGCTTTTCGTTGCGCTTGGCCACGGTCGGGCCAAGTTTGCTGCTGTTGACATCCAGATCGTCAAACAGGCCCTTCAGATCATCTTCGCTATCCGCGCCGTTGGCTGACCCTTCAATCTCGGCGAAGATTTGGGACAGCGTTTCGTTGAGGTTCGCATCATTTCGCGCCCGCGCCCGGACATTGGGGAAGAGGCTGGAGGGCAGGATGTAGAATCCCTTTTCCTTCACCGTTTCAGTCCGGCCAAACTCGGCATCGGCATCGCTCAGGGTGGCATAGTCAAAGTCGGGCGATCCGGCGCGGCGTTCCTGCTCGTTCAGATAGGCGACCAGGTTCTCGGAGATGAACCGGTAGAACAGCATCCCCAGAACATAGGTTTTGAAGTCCCAGCCATCGACGCTGCCACGCAGATCGTTGGCGATGCGCCAGATGGTCTTGTGCAGTTCGGCGCGCTCGGCTTCTCTGAGGTTGCTCACAGGCGCGCGCTTTCAATGCCAGAGCGTTGCTGCGTTCCGCCTGCTTCGATGTCTTTCAAGCGCTCATACTCCTCGACTGCCATCACTACCACAACACCGCGCCCATGCTTTTCGACCAGCACCGGACTTGCGCGAGCCGTGTCGATCATCAAGCCAAAGCCGTTCTTCGCCTCTCGCGCCGACATGGTTTTCATTGCTGGCCTCTGCATTGGAGCATTGCGCCAATTAAGGCGAAATGGCTCTTTTAGGCAATGACCGAATGCCAGATGGCGGCGATGTCTGGCGAAATTTCGGCGAGTAGGTTGGCGTAAGATGTGGAGGGCAAGATAAATGGAGTGCCAGCACCTGGCCCTTATCTGGTTGGTTCAGTTGAAGAATTTTGTATGGCACCGAAGGGAGGCTGCCATACGATAGTGCGCAAAGGCGCGAAAATCTGCGGCACAAACGTATGGCACCCCTGATTTTTGGGCGGTTGTGCTCGATCCGCTTCGGTCAACGATAGGCCGAGTGTGCCGGGCATCAGTGGCGGTGCGGTGATGCGATGTAGGCTGCTTGGAATCCGGCGGCGCAATCTGTCGATTTTGGGCTGTGCCATACCGTTTCAGGGCTGAACTCCGACAGTTTCGACAGGAGCGTATGGCACCGGAAATTCGGTGCCATACGGAAAATCTTTTATAACTCATAGGCTTAACAACCGAGCGCTGGCACCTCTTTTATCTCGCCCTCCAAAACAGCCCTAATCCTGCTGCCTTGCCGATTCCGCCGATGGTATTCCGCAGCCACCTAAAGGCCGCCAAGCAACGCTTGCCTGCGATGGGCACGAAATGCCCTGTATTGATGAAGTTTGGCCGGGAAGCGGAACACCTGCCGCAAACCTCCCTACCTATCCCGCTCTTTCCGGCAGCCTGTTTGTCTGCGCTGGGCTGCGAGGAGTAGCCAGGCGCAGAGGCGGCGATGGAGCGATCCCGCCGTATCGGGCAGAATGGCGCGCACGAAAACCATCTGACGAAAGCGAAGTTCATGCCCCGCGCCCTGTCCAAAACTGCTACCATGCCGGAAACCCCGCAATTGCCGCTGGAGCCGTTGACCGTGCGTATCCCGGTCGCGGTACAGCTGACGGGCATTGGCCGTTCGAAGCTCTATGAGCTGATCGCAGCGGGTGAGGTCGATGTCGTGAAGATCGGTGCATCAACGCTCATCACTGTCGCCAGCCTGCGCCGCCTTATCCAGAAATCGCGGCGCTAGGCGGCTTGCGGAAGCTGTCTTGCAGGATCTTCGCGCCTGATCGGAGCTGATCAAGATAGTCGGACCAGCTTTTCATCATGGCCAGCCGCTCTTCCCAATGTTCTCCGCGCGCATAGGCGCGGCGGACGTCATCAGTCTCGGTGTGCCCTAGCTGCCGCTCGATGGCGTCGGGATTCCAGTGGCCCTGCTCGTTCAGCAGCGTGCTAGCCATGGCGCGGAAGCCATGCGCGGTCATCGTCTTGCTATCAAACCCCATGCGCCGCAGGGCGAGATTGATCGTGTTTTCGCACATGGGGCGATCCCGCTTGCCTTGGGCCGGGAAGAGGTAGCGGCGGTTGTCGCTGATCTCGCGCAGTTCCTCCATGATGGCGAGCACCTGCCGGGTCAGCGGCACACGGTGGGCGACGCGCATCTTGGTTTTCTCGGCGGGGATGGTCCAGACGTTCTTGGTCAGGTCAAATTCGGTCCATTCGGCGTGTCTGAGTTCGCCAGGACGCACAACGACGTGAGGGGCGAGACGAAGGGCCGCATGGGTGATTGGATAGCCCGAATAGGCGTCAATTGCGCGAAGCAGCACACCTGCCTCCATCGGCGATGTGATGGCCGCGCGATGCGTGACTTTGGGAACGGTGATTGCGCCGCGCAGGTCTGCCGACACGTCGCGGTCCGCGCGGCCGGTCGCGATGGCATAGCGGAACACCTGCCCGCAGGTGCTGCGCAGCCGCCGCGCGGTCTCATAATGCCCGCGCTTCTCAACCGCGCGCAAGACAGCCAGCAATTCGGGCGCTTTGATCTCACCAATCTTGCGTGCGCCGATGATCGGGTGGGCGAAGTCGAGCAGCCATTTCAGCTTGCCCAGCGTCACTTCAGCGCGGCCTTCCCGGCGGGCTTTGTCGAGCCATTCCTAGGCAACGGCCTGAAAGCTGTTCACGTTGGCCAGCGGGCCGGTGATCTTGTCGATCTTGCGCTTGGCCGACGGGTTCATGCCATCGGCGATCTGCTTCTTGATTTCCAGCCGCTTGGCCCGCGCCTCGGCCAGTGAAACGGTGGGATAGACCCCAAGGGCTGCGGTGGCCCGCTTTTCCCCGAAACGATAATCGACACGCCAACACCGCTGACCGGCCTTGGTGACCAGAAGGTATAGCCCGCCCCCATCGGAAAGCTTGTAGGGCTTCTCGCGTGCAACTGCCTTTCGGACGGCCAGATCGGTAAGCGTGACGCCACCTTTTCGTCGGTTTCGATACCGTCAAAAATACCGTCGGATACCGTCAATTGCAACGAATTTGACCGGATGCGGGTGGACGCTCCAACCGTCAAAAACCTTTGATTTTGCGGACTTCTCCGGACATTTATGGACATGTCCGGAGGAAGCGATGGTGCCCAGAAGAGGACTCGAACCTCCACGCCCTTGCGAGCGCCAGCACCTGAAGCTGGTGCGTCTACCAATTCCGCCATCTGGGCACGGGGCGGAAGGCAAATGCGCCGTCCGCCGGGTAGGAGGGCGCCACTAAGGGAAGGGGGGCGGGGTGTCAACGGGGCATGCGCGGTAATTGCCGACTCTTTTTTCGGATGAGCAGGATCGCGGGATGTTCGTCATTGAAAGCGCGGCCTGTGCTGTGCCAAAGGCGGCGCAGAGGTTCGCTCTTTCCGGGCGATTATCGCAAGCGGCAGGATTTGGTCACATGGCACAGGGCAAGACACGCGATCTCGACGGCATGCTGGTTGCGCTGGTTGGCGGAACCGGCTTCTTCGGGACCCATCTGGCGCAGGAACTGCTGGCGCGCGGGGCACGGTTGCGGGTGTGCAGCCGCCATCCCGAACGCGCATTCCGGGTAAAGCCGCTGGGCGGGCTGGGGCAGGTGCAACTGGTGGCCATGGACGTGCTGAAGCCGCATACCGTGGCAGTGGCGCTGACCGGCGTGGATGCTGTGGTGAACCTTGTCGGGGCGTTTGCCGGAAACCTGGATGGATTGCAGGGCGAGGGTGTCGGGCGGCTGGCGCAGGCAGCGAAGGATGCTGGCGCGCAAGCGTTCGTCCACGTTTCTGCGCTGGGGGCCGATGGTGAATCGGACGTTGCCTATGCCCGGACCAAGGCCGAGGGCGAAATCGCCGTGCTGGCGGCGTTTCCATCGGCAACGATCGTGCGGCCATCGATTCTGTTCGGCGAAGACGACAAGTTTCTCAACATGTTTGGCGGACTGGTATCAAGCTTTCCGCTGATCCCGGTGTTCGGGCCGAACGCGAAGTTGCAGCCGGTGTTCGTCGACGATGCGGCGGAGGCTGTTGCCAATGCGCTGGCCGATCCGCAGGCGCATGGCGGCAAGACTTATGAACTGGCCGGACCGGAAGTGATTACGATGGGCGAGCTGAACCGGCGCATAGCCAAGGCCGCCGGTCGTGATCCCGTGTTTGCCGACTTGCCTGATGCGGTTTCAGGCACGATCGCATCGTTGACGGGGTGGCTGCCGGGAGCACCGATCACGACCGATCAATGGAAGCTGCTGGTTTCAGGGAACGTGGCCAGCGGGACGGTGCCCGGAATCGAGGCGCTGGGCGTTGCGCCGCGACCACTGGGCTTGTTCCTTGATCGCTGGATGACGCGCTTCCGCAAGTTCGGGCGTTTTGGCGTAAAGGCCAAGACTGCCTGATTTCTCGATCCCGGCCAGCGCTTGTCAGGCCGGGATAAGCGGGGCTGCCTGTTCGCATTTGGCCTTGGTTTCAGCCGTCCCGCCACCGCCCAGCATGGTGGCAGCGATGAAGCCGCCAACGACCAGTACGACGAAGCCGATGGTGACGAGGCCGAGGTACTTGTCGATGAAGCGCTTGATCGGGGCGCCGAACAGGCGGAACAGTATGCCCACGATCATGAAGCTGATCGAGCGAGACACAATGCTGGCAAGGATGAACGGCACCAGCGGCATGGCGATGAAGCCGGCGGTGATCGTGAGCAGTTTGAACGGGATGGGCGTGGCGCCCTTGATCATGATGATCTCGACCCCGTAATCGCGCAAGTAGCAGGCAGCTTTAGGGAAACTTTCGGTGAGACCGAGAGCGGCGAGCAGTTGCGTGCCGACCGTATCGTACAGACCGTAACCGATGGCATAGCCGAGCAGTCCGCCGAGAACCGAGGCGATCGTGGCGATCGCGGCAAAGCGGATCGCGCGCCTGGGTTCTGCAAGGCACATCAGACCCAGCAGCGGATGTGGCGGGATGGGGAAGAAGCTTGCCTCCATGAACGCGAACAGCGCCAACCACCATTCAGCATGAGGGTGCGCGGCCTTGGCCATGGTCCAATCATAGAGGCGGCGGAGCATCGAGAATCCCGTCGGTTGTTGTGCAGTGCAGCGTTTAGGCGAGATAGCGGCGAAGTGCCAGCGGAGAGGCGATTAACCGGATTGGCACTTTTTGATTGACATCGTCACGCTTGATCGGTACATAACAAGAACATCGCGAAATGACGAGTCGCCGCCGAGGGGCAACGCGGCGGCAACCGATATCCGCGACAATCCATTCACTTCAAACGCGAGGATGGTCTGAATGGCCAAGCCGACAAGGTCCGTGCCTGTGCCGCAGCCGCGTGCAACAGCGTGTTCTGGCAATGCGAAGAAGAAGCCCGCGCCGAAGCGCCAATGGCAGATGAAATTTCTGGCTGCATTGGCCCAAACCTCCAATGTGAGCGCAGCGGCGATAGCTGCGGGGATCGAACCTTCTCATCCCTACAAGGTGAAGCAGAGCGACAACTGGTTTGCACAGGCCTGGCGGGAGGCGTTGTGCGAAGGGTACGACAACCTTGAACTGGAACTGCTGCATCGCCTGCGCTTTGGCGAAGGCAAGGATGGTGGTGCCAAGTTTGACAATGCCAACGCACTGCGGCTGCTGACACAGCATCGCGAGACGGCGGCGCGGCAGCGGGCAATCCGCGAGAACGCCGATATTGCCGAGGTGCGCGCATCGATACACGCCAAGCTGCTGGACATGCGCGATCAGGTACTGGCCCGTCGCAAGGCGGACAGCGTGATCGCCGATGTGGATGGCCTGCATGGATGACGGCGAACCGCTGGACTGGATGTTCAACGCGAGCCGCGAGGAAATCGACACGTTCTTCGCCAGGCTATCCGACAACGAATGCCGCGAATGGCGGTGGAACTGGAATATCTGGAGCCGCAAGAGCCAGCGCGCGCCGCAAGGTGACTGGCGGATCTGGCTCGTCATGGCCGGACGCGGGTTTGGCAAGACCCGGCTTGGTGCAGAATGGGTGAGAGAGCGGGCCGAGGCCGATCCCGAAGCGCGGATCGCGCTGGTGGCGGCATCGCTGCACGAAGCGCGGGCGGTGATGGTGGAAGGCGAAAGCGGGCTGCTTTCGATCGGAGCGCCGTGGCGACGGCCGACGTATGAATCGTCGGTGCGCAGGCTGGTGTGGCCGAACGGAGCGCAGGCGTTTCTGTATTCGGCAGGAGAGCCTGACAGTTTGCGCGGGCCGCAACACACCCATGCCTGGTGTGACGAGATCGCCAAGTGGGACAACGGATCGAGCAGGGCCACATCGACATGGGACAACCTGCTGATGGGCATGCGTCTTGGTGGCGATCCCCGGCTGGTGGCAACGACGACACCGAGGCCGGTGCCGCTGGTGGCACGGATCATGGCCGAAGGAGACCGGGGCGGGGTGGTGCTGACACGGGGAAGCACGTTCGACAACGCGCAGAACCTGCCCGCGCGATTTATCGCGGCGATGAAGCGGACATTCGGGCGGTCGCTGCTGGGGCGGCAGGAATTGCATGGTGAAATGATCGAGGATCTGGCCGGTGCGCTGTGGAGCCGTGCGCTGATCGAGCAGGGCCGCGAAGCTGTGGCACCGGCGATGAAACGTGTGGTGGTGGCGGTCGACCCGCCTGCCAGCGCGCACGGCGATGCCTGCGGAATCGTGGTGTGCGGAATGGGAGACGACAGGATCGCGCGGGTGCTGGCCGATTGTTCGGTTGAACAGGCCAGCCCCGAACGATGGGCCCGCGCCGTTGCGGATGCTGCCCGCGCCTGGTCTGCGGACCGGGTGGTGGCCGAGGCGAACCAGGGTGGGGCGATGGTGGAGGCGGTGCTGCGCGCTGCCGAGGCATCGCTGCCCTTGCGCCTTGTCCATGCGAGCCGCGGCAAGACGGCGCGGGCCGAGCCGGTGGCGGCGCTTTATGAAGCGGGGCGCGTTCGCCATGCGGGCATGTTCCCCCGGTTGGAGGACGAACTGTGCGGATTGATGCCGGGTGGCGATTATCAGGGACCGGGGCGATCGCCCGACCGTGCCGATGCCTGTGTGTGGGGACTGACCGAGCTGATGCTGGGCAGGGCGGGGGAGCCGCGCATCTGGTTTGATTGAAGCCGGCGGGGTGGGTGAACAGGCCCTTCCGCGGAACAGGCCCTCCCCCGGCCCCTCCCGCGAGCGGGAGGGGAGAGTTCGAGGCAGCCCCTCCCGCAAGCGGGAGGGGAGAGCTGAGGCAGCCCCTCCCGCGAGCGGGAGAGGAGATTTGGACGCTATCGCTTCGCTGGGCGGACTTACTTTATCGAAATCGAAAGGCTGATCATGTCGTTCTTTCAATCGCTTGCCGCCGCCTTCAAGGGCGAGGCGGTGACCCCGCGTGCGCCTTTGGGGCGGAGTTTCGTATCGCCCTGGATCGCAGCGTCTGACTGGCAGGGCGAGCCTTGCCGCGGTCCGATCAATTATCCGGTGGCGATCCGCGATGCCTATCTGAAGAACCCGGTGGCCCAACGCGCGGTGCGGCTGGTGGCGGAGGGCATCGGTGGTGCGCCGGTGGTGGCTTCGGACCCGACCTTGCTGACGCTGGTAAGCGAGACGAGCGCGGGACAGCCGCTGCTGGAGACGCTGGCAGCGCACCTGATGCTGCATGGCAATGGATATGTGCAGGTATTGCGCGATGTGGACGGCAATCCGGTGGAGCTGTTTGCGCTGCGGCCCGAACGGGTGACAGTTCTGCCGGATGCCGGAGGATGGCCCGCCGCCTTCGCTTACAAAGTGGGCGAGAAAGCGATGCGGATCGAGGCGGTGGATGATTTCGGCCGACCCAACCTGATCCATGTGAAGCACTTCCATCCGGTTGACGATCATTATGGCGCAGGTTGCCTTGAGGCGGCCGAAGAAGCGGTGGCGACGCATAATGCGGCGGCGCGGTGGAACCGTTCGTTGCTGGAGAATGCGGCGCGGCCATCGGGGGCGCTGGTTTATGATCCGGGTGATCCGGGGGCAGCGCTATCGCCCGACCAGTTTGAGCGGATCAAGGCGGAATTGACCGCTGCCTATGCCGGACAGGTCAACGCCGGGCGACCGATGTTGCTGGAAGGCGGGCTGAAATGGCAAAGCCTTTCGCTGACGCCTGCCGACATGGATTTTGCCACGCTGAAGGCGGCGGCGGCGCGTGACATCGCGTTGGCGTTCGGCGTTCCGCCGATGTTGCTGGGGATTCCCGGCGACAACACTTACGCCAATTATCGCGAAGCCAACCGGGCGCTGTGGCGGCTGACGCTGCTGCCGGTGGCGGGCAAGATCCTTTCGGCGCTGGCCGAGGGACTGGCTCCGTGGTTCCGCGAGGCGCGGCTGGGCGTGGATATGGACCGGGTGCCGGCGCTGGCCGAGGACCGCGAACGGTTGTGGAGCCAGGTTTCGGCGGCGGAGTTTCTTTCGCCAGAGGAAAAGCGCGCCATGCTGGGAATCGGCGCATGAACCGCGAGGACATGCTGGCCCGGCTGCTGGAGCAGGCCGAGGACGAGGGATGCGATCTGGTGACGCTGCGCGCGGTAGTGGAGGAAGCATCGGACCTTGGCGCGGTGCGGGTGCTCGCCCGGATGGGGCTGGCCGACGACAACGCGCACCATGATCTGGCGGAATTGCGGCAACTGCTGAGCGCGTGGCGCGATGCCAAGGCGAGCGCGTGGAAGGCTGCGGTTGGCTGGGTGGTGCGCGCGGTTCTGGCGCTGCTGCTGTTCGCCATCGCCGTGCGGTTCGGTTCGGGGGATCTGGTGCGATGACAACGATTGTGCCCAAGGCAGCGAAAGCATCGCTGCGCTTTGCCGGATATGCTGCGATCTTTCGCAAGCGCGACAGTGGTGGCGATACAATCCTGCCGGGAGCATTCCGGGCAAGCCTTGATCGCCGGGTGTCGGAAGGCTTGCGCCTGCCGCTGCTGTGGCAGCACCGGCCCGACCAGCAGATTGGCTGGATAGATATGGTGGGTGAGGACGAGCGCGGATTGCGCGTCGTGGCATCGATCACCGCGAAGGAATCGGCCGCTACGCGTGCGCTGAAGGATGGTGCGGTGGACGGACTCTCGTTCGGCTACCGCGTGCGGCAGGGCCGGACGTTGCCCGACGGCCGTGAACTGCACGACCTGGATATCATGGAAGTGAGCCTGGTGACGCGGCCGATGCAGCCGCTGGCACGGGTTCATTATGTGGAGCCTGCGGCGCCGGACGCGGTCTGATCGGCATTCCTTCAATACCCTGGATTTCCCCCACGGGCGCCCCGTGGGGTGGCCCTTTTCATGCAGAAAGGACGTTGTGCCCCATGGATAATGTTACCATCGAAACCAAGGCCGATGCGCTGAGCGGTTCGTTCGACATCGTCGGACGCCAGGAAGCGCAGGATGCCGCACTGGCCGCACTGCGCGGCGAAGTGGAAGAAGTGAAGGGCCGACTGGAGAAGGTCAGCCGAGCAGCGGCCCGTCCGATGCTGGCTGGTGCCGGGATCGTATCGGGGCCGGAAGTGAAGGGCTTTGTCGACGGTTATCTGCGGAGCGGTCGCGAGACCGAGCTGAAATCGCTTTCGAGCGCGGTCGGTGCCGATGGCGGCTTTGCCGTGCCGCAGGAAATCGACGCGATGATTGCCCGCCGCATGGTGGAGATCAGCCCGATCCGCGCCGTGGCCAATGTGGTCAAGACCGGCACATCGGGCTTTCGCCGGCTGATCTCGACCGGTGGCACGGCTTCGGGCTGGGTCAGCGAAACGGGCGCGCGCCCTGAAACGGCCAGCCCCAAGCTGGCCGAAATCGTGCCGCCAATGGGTGAGCTTTACGCCAATCCTTCGGCCACGCAGGCCATGCTGGACGATGCGGCATTCGATCTGGAAGGCTGGCTGGCGAATGAGATCGCCAGCGAATTTGCCCGTGCAGAAGGTGCCGCGTTCATCAACGGCACCGGCGCCAACCAGCCCAAGGGCTTCCTTGCCGCAACCACCAGCGTTGCCGGGGACGATGCACGCGCTTTCGGTTCGTTGCAGTTCATCGGTTCGGGCAATGCCGCCGGGTTTGATGCAGCGCCGGAAGCAAAGCTGATCGATCTGGTCTGCCAGTTGAAGGCGCCGCTGCGGCAGGGTGCGGTGTGGGTGATGAATTCGACCACGCTGGCAACCGTCCGCAAGCTCAAGACTGCCGATGGGGCGTTCCTGTGGCAGCCGGGCATGGTGGAGGGCCAGCCCGATCGCCTGCTGGGCTATGCGGTGATCGAAGCGGAGGACATGCCCAATGTGGCCGCGAATCAGTTCCCGATCGCGTTCGGCAATTTCAAGGCCGGTTACCTGATTGCGGAACGCCGCCAGACGTCGATCCTGCGCGATCCCTACACCAACAAGCCCTATGTCCAGTTCTATGCCACCCGCCGCGTGGGCGGGCAGGTGATGGACAGCGATGCGATCAAGCTGCTGAAGATCGCGGCCTGATCGGGCGCATGGCCTGACTCCATCCACGAGTGACAGGCCGTGTGCCGATGGTGCCTGCGGCGGTTCCCCCCTTGCCGCTGCAGGCACCCCTTATTCCCCTTCATTGACCGGAGATTGCCATGATGCGGGCAATTATCGCACCGCCCGCCTTGTCTTCGGCGGCGCTGACCGAACTCAAGGCGTGGCTGGGCATTTCCCGGTCTGCCGACGATGCCGAACTGGTGGCGCTGCTGCGCACCGCGTTCGAGATTTGCGAAGGATTTATCGGCGCGATGCCGCTGCAAACGGGCTGCGAGGAAACGCTGGCGGCCAGCGATGGCTGGCAGACGCTGTCGGCGCGACCGGCGCGCGCGATCACGGCGGTGGCGGCGCTGGATCTGGCGGGACTGCGGACGGCGTTGGTGACCGGCGACTATGAACTGGACATCGATGCGGACGGGCTGGGCAGGGTACGGTTGCGCAAGCCGATCGATCAGACGCGGGTGGTGGTGACATACACCGCCGGAATGGCGGCAGATTGGGAAAGCCTGCCCGATGCGATCCGGCACGGGGTCATCCGTCTTTGTGCACACCAGCACCGTGGCCGCGACGATGAGCGCAAGGCAGCGGAGGTGCCGCCAGCGGTGGTGGCGGCACTGTGGCGTCCGTGGCGCAGGATGCGATTGGCATGATTACGGCAACGGCTGCGACCGGACCCTTGGCGCGCAGGCTGGTCGAGAGGGCTGAAGCGCTGGCGAAGGCGCGGGCGGTGATGATGGCGCGACGGCGCGATGCACGGCGCTGGCGGAAGGCCAGCCTGCTGTGGCCGCTTTTCGGGGAGGACTGAACCGATGGAAATTTCCTTTCGTGCCGCGCTGATCGCGTGGCTTTCGAGCGATCCTGCCCTGGCTGCGGCGCTGAACGCGGTGGTTGAAGAAGCGCCTTCGCGCACGGCGCTGCCGTGGCTGGCGCTGACCACCAGCGCGAGCACCAACTGGGGCACCAAGACGCTGGCGGGGCGCGAAATCCGTGTGGCGCTGGAGCTGAATTACCGCAGCGACGATCCGCTGGGCGGCGCGGCGCTGGTGGCCGGGATCGAGGCGCGGGTGGAGAACCTGCCTGCCGACCAATCGGCCAATGGTTTTCGCGTGGCGAGCATCGGCTTGCTGCGGGCGCGGGCCGAGCAGCGCGACGAAGCTGTGCGCGTGGTCGTGCTGGAATACCGGGCGCGCGTTCTGGCCGCCTGAGACCCAATTCTTTTCGAGGAGACAACATCATGGCAGCCCAGAAGGGAAGCGCGTTCCTGCTGAAGATCAGCGATGGCGCAGCGACACCGACCTACAACACCGTGGCCGGTTTGCGCACGACGCAGATGTCGATCAACGGCGAATCCGTAGTGATCACCAGCAAGGATTCGGGCGGCTGGCGCGAACTGCTTTCGGGTGCGGGTACGCGATCGGTGACAGTGAGTGCGGCCGGGATTTTCCTGGGCAGCGCGGCTGAAATGCAAGTGCGCGGGAATGCGCTGGCGGGCACGATCGCCGACTACGAGCTTTCGTTCGAGGGCGGCGAGAAGATGCGGGGCAAGTTCCTGGTCCAGCGACTGGATTACTCCGGCGATTTCAACGGCGAGCGCAATTACACGATGACGCTCGAAAGCTCTGGCCTGGTGGCGCAAGTCTGATGGCGGACGCTGCGAACCCCCATCGCGGGGAGGCGGTGCTGGTCATCGCGGGGCAACCGCTGGTGCTGCGGCCGACGTTCGGCGCGCTGGTTGCGGCGGAGCAGGAACTGGGACCGTTGTTTGGCCTGGTCGAACGGGCGAGCGCGGGACAGCTGCGGCTGGCCGAGATGGTCGGGCTGTTCTGGCATTGCCTGCGGGAGCGGGTGGGGCTGGAACGTGAAGACTTTGCCGATGCGGTGGCGCGCGAGGGTCTTGCCGCATGCACCCCACCGCTGCGGACGTTGATCGTGCAAATCCTGAAGGGTGCGGGGTGAGCGACTCATTCGGGGCCAGTGCCGCGCGGCTTTGCGGGCAGGCCGCGCTTTTGCTCGGCTGGATGCCTGACGCATTCTGGGCCGCAACGCCTGAGGAACTGGGCACCGTTCTGAGCGCGATGCGCAAGCCCGATGGCGGGACGATCGACAAGAGCACTCTCGACAGTATGATGGAGGCAGACCGTGGCGGATGAACTCGACACACTGATGATCGACGTGCGCGCCAATACATCGGGCTTTGCTGCCGATGTAGCGCAGATGCGCGGCAGCTTCGATTCCGTGCTGGTGGATGGCTTCGGTCGAGCGGGCGATACGCTGGAGCGCGGCCTGCTGGGCGCGATCCGACGGGGATCGCTGGGATTCGAGGATTTGCGCCGGGTCGCGTTTAACGTTCTGGGCGATATTGCGGCGCAGGCGGTGCAGTCGGGCATCGGGGCGCTGGGCAGTGGTGCTGGTTCTGGCGGGATCGGTGGTGGCGTGCTGGGACTTGGCAGCCTGATCGGATCGATCTTCGGCCTTCCGGGCCGGGCAACGGGCGGGCCGGTGGCACCGGGGCGCGGCTATCTGGTGGGCGAGCGCGGACCAGAGATGTTCGTCCCGACATCGGCCGGGCGGGTCGAGCCTTCGCTGGGCGGCGGCAAGGGGCGGGACGTGAATGTCTCGATCAGGATCGTCAGCCCGCAAGGCAGCAACCAACCGGAGAGCCTGCGCCGGTCTGGCCGCCAGGTAGCGCAAGCCGTGCGCCGGGCGCTGAACGACTTCTGACAAGCGGAGAACGGGACATGAGCCACTGGCTCGCCAAGCGCCGCACGGTGCAGCATACCGATACCATCCAGCGGTTCGATCCGCGGTTCTGGACGGTCAACTTTCCCCGGCCGGCGATGGCTTCGGTCATCACCACCGCGCCCGATGCCTTGCGCGTGGATACGGTGTTCCAGAAGGCCGACGATCTTGTCGGGCTGATCTGGGAATCGGAGGACAAGTGGGATCATCCGCTGTTGTCGTACGACACGCGGCGTGATTATTCGCGCCTGACGCTTTCGTTCCGGTGGCGGTCTTCGGGCGTGCTGCCGCTGGACGCGGTCAATGGACCGACGCTGACCATCGAGGGGCGTGACGCGGCGGGCAATGCGCGCGCATGGTATGTGCGATTGTGGAACTATGCCACGGGCACACCGACCGATGCGCAGGTGACCCTGCCATTTTCGGCGTTGAGCGGCGGGTTTCTGCTGCCGGACGAGGCTGATCCCGTCCATCCCACCGACATCGATCGTTTGTTCATTTCGCTGGTGCCGCCGGGTTACGGCACGGGTGCGACGCCTTTTGCCAACGCTGCGACAGGGTGGGTGGAACTGACCGCGGTGCGCTGCGAAGGGCACAAGCCGATGCTTGAAATTGGCGATGTCATGGTGCCGCCGCATGGTCTCTCCATGTGCACGGGCTATGACGATGCCTACAATCTGACGCCTGCGCGATTGCTGCGGCAGGTGCGTGGGCTCGGCTACCGTGGGAGCATCAACCACTACATCGGGATGAGCCATTTCTTCCCGTTGGTGCCCGATGGCGTGGGCGGGTTTGTTGTCGACCCTGCGCTGCCAGCGATGAATGGGGCTGCGAATGCGTGGCATGGGGCGTTTCTGGCTGAAGCGGCGCGGATGGGATACACCGTCATTGCATCGCAATCCTACGAACTGCTGGCGCAGCATTGCCCGGCTGCCTGGCAGCAGCGAACCTGGGAGGGCGAGGCGGGGTTGACGGGATGGTCGCCGCCATCGGCCCTGCTTTCGCCTGCGAACACCGAAGCGATGGCGTGGGTGCGCAAGGTGGGCGTGGCGCTGGTCGGCTTGATGCAGGACGCAGGACTGCCGGTGCGCCATCAGGTGGGTGAGCCTTGGTGGTGGGTGACGCAAGACCGGCAGATATGCATTTATGATGAGGCAGCGAAGGCCGCTTTCGGGGGCAGTCCGGTCAATATTCCTGACCTTGGCGCGAACCTGAGCGCTGCGCAGAAATCCTTGCTGGATGCGGCGGGCGCACTGCTGGCGCAATCGACGGCCGGACTTGCGGCGGCGGTGAAGGCTGCGGCGGGGGTAGCGGGAGCCGAGACACTATTGCTGGCGTTTCTGCCGACGGTGCTTGACCCGGTAACCCCGGAGGCGCTGCGCGCGAACTTGCCGACGGGGTGGGCTTCGCCTGCATTCGATGTGCTGCAGCTTGAAGATTATGACTGGGTCACGACCGGCAAGGATGCGTTGCGCACGCAAGCGCGAACCTTGGCTGAAGCGCGGCTGAATTATCCGCGCGAGCAGCAGCACTACTTGTCAGGCTTCGTGCTGAACGGCGCGAAGGCTTCGGTCGAGTGGCCGCGCATCGACGCTGCGGCAAGCGAGGCGGTGGCGTTGGGGGTGGCCGAAACATTCATCTGGGCGCTGCCGCAGGTTTCACGCGACGGATATGTCCGCCTTCCCGACAATAGCGGAGACGAAACGATGCAGTCCTTCGATGATGTGCTGTTCCCGCTCGCACTGGGCCGGGACGCCTCGGTTACGCCTGAATTTTCGACCAACGTGACGATCACCGCGTCAGGATTCGAGCGGCGCAACAGCTTGTGGTCGGACGCGCGGCTTCGATTTGACGTGGGGCCGGGGGTGCGATCCGATGCCGAACTGGGTGAGCTGATCGGGTTTTTCCGGGCGCGGCGTGGGCAGGCGCGAGGGTTCCGGTTGCGCGATCCGTCGGACTTCAGCTCGAACGGCATGACCGGCACGCCGACACCCATCGATCAGGTGATCGGGACAGGCGATGGCGCCAATGCGCGGTTCGAACTGGTCAAGTTGTATGGCGCAGATGAAGACGCCCAACGGCGGCGGATCACACGGCCCCGGACGGGCACGATGCGGGTGAGTGTGAATGGTATCGAGACGGGCGATTTCGTGGTGGAACCGCTGGGGGTGATCGGTCTGGCGAGCGCTCCTGCGGCAGGAGCAGTGGTGCGGGCGGGCTTCCAGTTCGACGTGCCTGTGCGATTCGCCGAAGATCGCCTCGACATTTCTGGGGCTGAATTTGCAGCTGGCGAGGCACCGAGCGTACCGCTGATCGAATTGCGAGAAGACGCATGAGCAGGACCTGGTTCAGCCAGGCGCTGGAGACGGTGGCGGTGTGGTGGCGGATCGAGCGGTGCGACGGCATCACGCTGGGGCTGACTGGACATGACCGTGATCTGGTGTTTGCCGGACTGCGTCACCGAACGGCACCGGGCATGGTGCCTTCGGCTGTGCGCCGGACGGCCACGTTCGAACCGGATTCCGCCGAAGTCCAGGGCGCGATGAGCCACGATGCCATCGGCGAGGCCGATCTTGCAGCAGGCCGGTTCGATGGTGCCCGCGTTTCAATGGGGCTGGTGGATTGGGAAACGCTGGAGGCCGAAACGCTGTTTACCGGCACGATCGGATCGGTGGGACGTGAAGGGACGACTTTTTCGGCGGAGTTGCAATCGATCAAGCACATGTTGGCCCGCCAGATCGTGCCCCGGACTTCTCCCAGCTGCCGGGCCGAGTTTTGCGGGGAGGGCTGCACTCTTTCCGCCGCTCGGTTCACGCGTGATGCCGAAGTGGTTGAAGTCTCCGCTGATCGGCAATGGGTGAAGATTGCCGGAATCGCCGACGCTGCAAGTTTCGATTTTGGCTGGCTGCGTGCGGTCGATGGTGCCGATGCGGGCTTGCTTGTACGTGTCCAGTCAGTTGACGAGGCGTGGCTGGTGCTGGAACGGCCGCTTTCGGACGATGCGACCGCAGGGATGCAGGTGATTCTGCGCGAAGGTTGCGATCATACGATTGCGACTTGTGCTGACAGGTTCGGCAATGCCGTGAATTTTCAGGGCGAACCGTTTTTGCCGGGTAACGATCTGCTGACGCGATACCCCGGAGCGCAGGGGTGAACACCCAGCTCGCTGTAGTGGCTCTCGAACTGGTCGGAACGCGGTTCCGGCTGAACGGGCGGACTGTCGAAGGCGGACTCGATTGCGTCGGGCTGGTGGCGCAGGTGCTGCGCCACGCCGGGTATTCGGCCAGACCGCCGGAGGGATATTCGCTACGTTCGATATCCGTCGCGCAGTGGCTTCACCACGCTGAAGCAAGCAACCTCATCCCCGTGGCGCAGGACGGCGATGTCATCCTGTGCATGGTCAATCCCGTCCAGCCGCACCTGCTGATCGCGGTGCCGGGCGGGTACGTGCATGCGCACGCAGGGCTGGGGCGCGTTACCTTCATGCCTGCGCCGTTGAGCTGGCCGATTGCCCGGCAATGGCAACTTGCTGACAAGGAGCATTGATCGTCATGGCAACCCTGGTTCTTTCCGCTGTCGGCACGGTTCTGGGTGGACCGCTTGGCGGCGCGATCGGCGCATTGATCGGACGGCAGGTCGATTCCAGCATCATTGGCAACCGCAAGATCGAAGGGCCGAGGCTCAAGGAATTGTCGGTGCAGACTTCGAGCTATGGATCGGCGCTTCCACTACATTTTGGCCGCATCCGCACGTCAGGAACGGTAATCTGGGCAACCGAACTGGTCGAGCATCGGGAAAGTTCGAGCGGTGGAAAGGGAAGGCCTTCGACGACCAGCTACAGCTATACCGTATCTTTTGCGGTTGCAGTTGCGAGCAGGCCAATTGCCGGAATTGGCCGCATCTGGGCAGACGGTAATCTGCTGCGCGGCGAAGCCGGCGATCTCAAGGTCGGCGGGCAATTGCGCATCCATTCCGGTCATGGTGACCAGCCCGCCGATCCGCTGCTCGCTCAAGCTGAGGGGTTCTGGCGCAACCCTGCCTATCGCGGACTGGCCTATGCGGTATTCGAGGATCTTGAACTGGCAGATTTCGGCAATCGCATGCCTTCAGTGACGATGGAAATCATTGCTGATGATGGCATCGTATCAATGGTGGACGTGATTGATGCACTTTTGCCGGGCGCCGACGCCAAAGCGTTGTCGACTGCGGTGGTGCATGGTTTCACGATCGATCAGGGCACCATTGGTGACGCATTGGCTACGTTGTCCGAAGTGACGCCAATGTCCTGCAGGGTTGAAGCTGAAGCCTTGGCGTTTGCGCTGGCTGAAGGATCGCCGACCGTTCTGCCTGCAATGCTTCCCAACCCTGTGGCGGGGGGTGAAACTGCGGAGGACGCCAAAACAGAAGGGTGGGCGCGGCGGCGCGAGGCTTTGCCTTCAGCCCGGCAGTGCGCAATCCGATACTATGACATAGCTCGTGACTACCAGCCGGGGTTGCAGCGCAGCGTCGGTCGTAGCGGACTGGGCGATGTTTCGGTTATCGAACTTCCTGCGGCTCTTGCCGCCGCAGACGCGAGGGTTCTGGCCGACCGCGCCGCCCGGCGGTTTACAATGCCGCGGGATACCCTGCGATATCGGGCCAGCGAGATTGAAGGATCGATCGGGCCAGGTGCCATGGTTCGAACACCTGTGGCAGATGGGATCTGGCGCATCGACCAGTGGGAGTGGCAGGCCGACGGGGTCATGCTTGATCTGCTGGCAGTGCCGGGATCGCCACCAGTCAGCTATGTCGCTGATTCCGGTCGGGCGAACCAGAGCAGCGACTTGCTGGCGACACCAACGGTGCTGGCGGCGTTCGAAATCCCATGGGATGGTTTGAGCGATGGTGCGGGGCCGGCTGTAAGAGTTGCTGCGACATCCTTGACCGGCGGCTGGACCGGAGCGGCACTGTTCGTTCGCCGCTTTGACGGCGCAATGGAGCCTCTGCCCGCTACTGGACGGCGACGCGCAGTGGCAGGCATCGCCACGGAGGTTCTGCAAGGTGGTACGCCTCTTCTGTTCGATGCTTGCAACCACGTGGATGTGGAACTCGCATCCGTAGATTTCTTCTTGGAAACGGTCACTTGGGCGCAGATCATGCAGGGCGCCAACATGGCCTTGCTCGGTTCCGAGATGATTCAATTCGCGTTCGCCGAAAAGGTTGGCGTGAAAACCTGGCGGCTTTCCGGGTTGTTGAGAGGCCGCGGCGGCACCGAACATGCGATTACCAGCCACGTGACTGGCGAGCCGTTCGCGCTGATTGACGATAGACTGTTGACGGTGGCTGCCGCCTTGATCGGCGACACGCCCGGCAACGAGATTGTTGCGATCGGCAGAGGCGATGTTGAGCCAGCGACTTGTACCATCGGAAATGCAGGGCTGACGCTGCGCCCTCTCGCTCCTGTTCACGCACAGGCGATCCGCACGATCGATGGCGGTGCCGAATTGCGTTGGGTCCGCCGCGCCCGCGGCGCGTGGCGCTGGCTCGATGATGTCGACGTCCCACTGAATGAAAGTGCCGAGCTGTGGGAGATCAGTTTTGGAGCAGCCGATAACCCACTGAAGATATGGCAAACGGCATCATCGTCTTTGGTCATTTCGCCCGCACTTTTCACCGAACTTCGGTCCAGCGCAACGGAGCAGGTGTTCGCGATTCGGCAAGTGGGTCGCCAGTCCCGTTCATTGCCGCTGATTGTCGAAATTCCAGCATGAACCCTTTGCCTGAAAGGTGAATGAAATGCCTGAACTCCTTAGTTACTCAACTGCAACACCCTGCCTTGGGCTGCCCATGCTTTTTGCAGGCCAGGCCCAGAAGGAAACGACGGTCAACGAGGCGCTGGTGACGTTGGATTTCCTTCTGCCCGGCGCTGTCGAGGGAATAACCTCCATACCACCGACCGATCCCGAAGTCGGAATGGCCTGGATCGTCGGACCTGACGCTACGGGTGCATTCGTCGGGGAAGTCGACAGGATTGGCGGATGGACCCAAGGCGGTTGGAGGTTCGTTCAACCGCGCCAAGGTATGCGATTGCTCGATCGCACCATCAACGCCTACCGGTACTATTCGGATGGCTGGTCGCTCGTCGCGGCGCCACTTCTGGCTACCGGAGGAAGCACCGTGGACATAGAAGCTCGATCATGTCTGGCAGCTCTGTTGACCGCTCTTGAAGAAATCGGCATAATTTCGTCAACGTGATTGGAACCAAAACGCAACTGCAACATTCCTACGGCACATGAGGGCGCCTACAGCTGCCATATTGCAGGTCACAACGGTTTCAGTTCGTTGTATTCGTGCAACAGTCAGTGTGTTTGTCCGCTTGCATGACCACTTTGTAACCGGTAGACAGCCTGCACGACGTGGCATGATGTCGCTAAAAGGGGAAACTATAATGCGGAAACTGGTCCTGGGCGTAGCCTTGGCCTCGACTGCCTTGGCATCGCCAGCGCTTGCGCGCGATGATTCTTGGTACGTCGAAGCTGAAGCAGGCGCGATGATTGTCGAGGACATCGAGAACCTTACGGGTTCTGGTCAACTTGGCGTGCTTGATACGCGAAACGGCTACGACTTCGGTGGTATCGTTGGTTACGATTTCGGTGGCTTCCGCCTCGAAAGCGAAGTCAGCTATCGTCGTGCGGAAGAAAAGGGATACGATTCACCGACGGCTACCCGCGTTGACAGCCAGTTTGGCGGCGGCGCTGAAGCTTTGAGCTTCATGGTCAATGGTCTGCTCGACTTTGGTCCCGATGACGGTCTCCAGGGTTTTGTGGGTGGTGGCGTTGGCGTTGCCCGCACCAAGGTTGCTGTGATCTATAACGATGTCGCTCGCAGCCTCGTGGACTCCGATACCGGCTTTGCCTGGCAGGCTCTTGCCGGTATCCGCACTCCGCTCAGCGACAATGTTGACGTTGGCCTGAAGTATCGTTTCTTCAACCAGGATCACATTGACCTGGTGAATAACGCAGGCACAAACGTTCGTACGCGTTTCCGGTCGCATTCGCTTTTGGGTACGTTGACCTACAACTTCGGTGGCGCTGCCCCGGTCGAGGAAGCTGCTCCCCCGCCGCCTCCCCCGCCGCCGCCTCCCCCGCCGCCGCCTCCCCCGCCGCCGCCAGCAGTGGTCTGCAACAAGGGTCCGTACATCGTGTTCTTCGACTGGGATAAGTCGGACATCACGCCGGAAGCTTCGACCATTCTGGATAATGCCGTTACCGCTTACGGAAACTGCGCCAGTGTGCCGATCATGCTCGCCGGTTATGCTGACCGTTCGGGTACTGCCAAGTACAACCAGGCTCTTTCGGAACGCCGCAACGTGTCGGTCCGGTCTTACCTGACTTCGCATGGCATCCCCGATGGTTCGATCACGAGCCAAGCATTCGGTGAAGCCAATCCGCGCGTTCCAACTGCGGACGGTGTGCGTGAACTTCAGAACCGTCGCGTGGAAATCACGTACGGTCCGGGTTCGGGCATGTAATTTTCGGATAACGCCGAATTTTGAAAGGGGCTGGAGAAATCCGGCCCCTTTTTCGTTATGAACTCCGTAAGTCGATTTTGCGGAGATCATCCATGAACAAGAAAATTCCCGTCATAGCGTTGATAACGGCGTCTCTGCTGGGGGGATGTGCGACCACGCCTGCGGAAGGATCGATGCCTGTTATTGGACGGGCTGTTCTGGCAGATGCCGCAGGCAAAGGCATTGGAACCGCCGAGATTGTCGATCAGGGTTCAAGTGTGCTTTTGCGGGTAAGCATAGCGGGTCAGACCCCAGGCGACCACGGCATACACCTTCACATGACCGGCAAGTGTGAAGCGCCAGGCTTTACGACGGCAGGCGGGCATCTGAACCCCGGCGCTCATCAGCATGGCAGCCTGAATCCGGCGGGGCCGCACATCGGCGATTTGCCAAATGTTGTCGTCCTGTCGGATGGCAGCGGGACGCTAGACACCCCGCTTGCTGGGAGTGTTGCGGTTCTATCCCCCACCATTTTTGATGGCGACGGCACCGCAGTCGTTCTTCATGCGGCCGCTGACGATTACAAGACTGATCCAAGCGGTAACAGTGGCGGACGTATCGCCTGCGGAGTGCTTGTCCGCAACGCCCGCTAATTTGAAGCCACCATCGACGTTGGTGGGGTTTCTTCCCACGCTCGCTTGAGCAGCGTCAAGCGAGCGTGGGCATGTTGGTAGCCTGAATATTCTCAGGCGGAGCCGTATCGGGTGTCATCTTCAAGGCCCGCTTCGGCAAATCCTGCACGTCGCAGGCGGCAACTGTCACACACACCACAAGCCGTCCCATCCGCTAGCGGATCATAGCAGGACCAGCTTTCCCCTGTCTCCAGGCCCAGCCGTGCTGCTTCAAGAGCTATTTCGGATTTCTTCAGGTGTTGCAGCGGCGCATGCACCGTAACTGTTCCCCCCTCGCTACCAATCTTGGTTGCAGTGCGAGCTAGTGATTCAAACCCGCTGATGAATTCCGGGCGACAATCGGGATAACCGGAATAGTCCAGCGCATTTACCCCGATGAACAGATCGTTGGCCCCGGCAGCCTCCGCCCACGCCAATGCGAGGGATAGGAAAATGAGATTGCGTGCCGGAACGTAAGTGACCGGGATGTCTTTGCCGACGCCATCTTTCGGGACAGCGATATTATCGGTCAATGCGGAGCCGCCGAACTGCCGCAGATCGAGGGGCAAAATTACGTGGCGTTCAACGCCCAGTCGCTTGGCGATGCGATCGGCTGCGTCAAGCTCGATCCTGTGGCGCTGGTTATAGTCGATGGTCAGCGCAAGGATGCGGAAGCCTCGTTCCTGCGCGAGTGCGGTGCAGACCATCGAATCGAGGCCGCCGGAAAGCAGGACGACGGCGAGTGGTGAATGGGTGGTCGTATTGGAGAATGACATGCCCGATGGGCTAGCTTCCGCTGGCGCGCGATGCAATGGGTCGACTGCAAAGGATGCGACGTGGACCGATCAACGCCTGCATGGGCCGATGCGCCGCGCTTCTGCTGAAAAGTTGAATGGCAGGCCGCTTTCGATTCCTTGCGTTTCAACTTGTGCCAGTCTCGTATTTTCGAAACGCAATCGCGTATGCCCATAACCGTTGGCGGGGCAGGTGTATTGTACCGTCACCGTACCCGGTGAATCCTCGATGACGAACTGACGGCAGGTTTGGCCGGAGTGACGAATCTGGATGAGCTTGCGCCCGTTATCGATGCAGATCCCGGCTTTGGCGGTCTTCGACCCCTGAGGTACGATCGCCCACAAACCAGGTTCCAGTCGATCCAGCATGGCAAGTGCCGGTTCCTGCGCACTTCCGCACACGGCAATAAGCGCCATGCCGAAGCACAGGGCCATCGTGCTTGCCCGCGCCACCGAGCTTATTTTCCAAGACTTTATAGCCATAACGCGTTCTTTCACACCACCAGCGCTGCACGCTGTGGGCTTGCTCACCCGCGCGCATATATCATTGCTGTGATTGCGGTGAAACGGCGCATGGCATCGATGAAATGTGAAAAGTTCTGTTAGAATTGTTGGGATGCACTATCGTTAGAGATTGATCTCGAACTCGCGCGAGCAAAAAGCGCAATCCACCACGATGAGTCCATCATCGTTTTTCATGTCTTCCCGGTCCACAGCGGCAAATCGGGAAAGAACATCGCGGTAATGTTCGATCGTACAGCGACAACCGCGGCTTAGTGCCGTCCCGGCCTCCACTCTCACTTCCCGCTCTTCGTGGAACAGGCGCCAGACAAGCGTTTCCAGGTCGAGCGCAGGATCGACAAGTTCTTGCGCCTTCACGGAGCCGCTCAGCACCGAGACATGTTCCCACTCAGCATGATCCAGTTGCACATGCAGCCGCTCTCGCCCCTCTTCGCCTTCGGGAAGGTGCTGCAGCAACAGCCCGCCAGCAATGCAGCCGGTGGCGCTATTGGCAATGCCGACGCGGATAAGCGTCGGCACTTGTTCAGACTGGTAGAAATACTTCTCGCAGGCTTCGGCGAGGGAATTGCCTTCCAGCGGAACCACGCCCTGATACCGCTGCCCGGTTGCGGCCAGATCGAATGTGATCGCGAGATAGCCTTCGCCAAACAGCGCAAACAGCGATGGCGCCGGCCCCAGTTCGTCCAACCGTGCCCGATCGTGGCGGACGTAGCCACGCAACTCGCCATTGCGGTAATCGCAGACGAGCAGATCGACAACGCCACCCTTGGTCTGCGCCTGCACGGTCATCTGGCTGCCCTGGTCCTTCAGTAGTGACCCTAGCAACGCCGTCACCGTCAACGCTTCGGCCAGCAGGCATCTGATCGGCGCCGGATAGCTGTGCGCCGACAGAATGGTATCGAGCACAGGCCCAAGCCGGACGACCCGCCCCCGCGCATCGCGGTCTGGCAGCGTGAAGTTGAGCAACTGGTCGAAACCCGTTGACGGCTGGTCCTGTTCGCTCACTCGGCGTCTCTCAAATCTGTCCGAAGACCCAGCGCAGGATAGACTTTTGCGCATGGATGCGGTTCTCCGCCTCGTCCCAGATGACCGACTGCGGCCCATCCATCACGGCATCAGTCACTTCTTCGCCGCGATGCGCAGGTAGGCAGTGCAAAAACAAGGCATCGGGCTTGGCCACGGCCATCAATGCTTCGTTGACCTGATAGGGTGCCATCGCCGCCAGCTTGGCTTCGGCATGAGCCTGTCCCATCGATATCCAGGTGTCGGCTACCACGACATCCGCACCGCGCGCGGCTTCCAGCGGGTCGCGCACGATACGCACATTGGCGCCAGCAGCGTTTGCTGCCGCGATGAAGGATGCATCGGATTCGTATCCTTCAGGCACACCGATCCTCACGTTGAACTTCATCAGTCCTGCCGCTTCGACGATTGAATTCAACACGTTGTTGCCGTCGCCCAGCCACGCCAATTCCAGTCCGGGCAGCGCCTTGCCGTGTTCGATCAGTGTCAGCAGATCAGCCATGATCTGGCACGGGTGTGAAAGATCGGTCAGGCCATTGATCACCGGCACCGAGGCATGGCGGGCCAGTTCTTCCACTTTGGCGTGATCGTCGGTCCGCAACATGATCACGTCGGCCATGCGGCTGAGAACGCGGGCGGTATCGGCAATCGTCTCGCCCCGGCCCAGTTGCGTCGTCCCGGCGTCGAGAATCAGTGCCGCGCCGCCCAACTGGCGCATGGCCACGTCAAACGAGACGCGTGTGCGGGTAGAGTTCTTCTCGAACATCATTGCCAGCAAGTGACCGGTCAGCGGGGCATCGGCATCTGGCGTACCCTTTGGCACCCCGGCGCGCGCCGCCTTGCGATCAAGCGCGTCATTCAGCATGGCGGCGATCGCATCGCCGCCAGCATCGGTCAAATTGAGGAAATGCCGGGTCATGTAACAGGCGCCTCCGGCGCATAGCTTGCAGCAGCGGCTGACAACCGGTCCATGAATTCGTCCATATGGCTGTCATCGATCACCAGCGGCGGAATGACGCGCACCGTGTTGTCACCAGCCGAAACGGTCAGCAACTGGTGATTGTCGCGCATGTGCGCCACGAAAGGCCGCGGCTCGACTTTCATCATCAGGCCCAGCATCAGGCCACGGCCACGCACACCGATGAACAGATCGGGATAATTGCCGATGAACTGTTCGATCCGCCCGCGCAGCCGTTCGCCCTTGGCACGGACATCTGCCAGAAATTCGTCGTTCGCCACCACATCGAGCACGGCCTCCCCCGCAGCCATCGCCAGCGGATTCCCGCCATACGTGCTGCCGTGCGTTCCCGCCACCATGCCGCGCGCGGCCTTTTCAGTGGCAAGGCAGGCCCCCATCGGGAAGCCGCCGCCAATCCCCTTGGCTGTCGCCATGATATCCGGGATCAGGCCATATTGTTCATACGCATAGAGCGTACCCGTGCGGGCCACGCCGCATTGCACTTCGTCAAAAATGAGCATCAGATCATGCTCGTCGCACAGCGCGCGCAACCCCTGAAGAAATGCATCCGAAGCATCGCGAATGCCGCCTTCGCCCTGGATCGGCTCGACCAGAAAACCTGCCGTGTTTGGGCCGATAGCGGCCTTCGCGCCCTCAAGATCGTCGAAATCGACGTATTTGAAGCCTTCGAGCAAAGGCAGGAAGCCCTTGTGCATCTTATCCTGATTGGATGCGCTGATCGTGGCCATCGTGCGGCCGTGGAAGGCGTTCTTGAAGGTGATCAATTCATACTTGTGATCGTTCCCTCCCGCGCTGTGATAGGCGCGCGCGGTCTTGATCGCGCATTCCACCGCTTCGGCACCCGAATTGGTGAAGAATACCGTGTCGGCAAAGGTCAGGTCGACCAGCCTCTGCGCCAGATGCTCACCCTGCGGGCTGCCATAGAGGTTCGAGACGTGCATCAGCGTTGCGGCTTGCCGCTGGATGGCACCGATCAGATGCTCGTGCGAATGCCCAAGGATGTTCACGGCAATGCCGCTGGCGAAATCGAGATAGCGTGTGCCGTCCTCGGAAATCAGGTGGCAATGTTCGCCGCGCACCGGACGCACGCCGCACCGGGGATATACGGGCATCAGCGGGGTGATCGACATTGGCATCTCCTGTTGCTTGGCAAACGGTCCGGGTGGCGCGGCCATGGCGCATTGTCCGGGTGGGGAAAAGGGAATCGCAAACGACAAATGGCGGCCCCAAAAGGACCGCCATTTGTGCACGTATGTTGGTTGCAGGCCGCCGGTCAGATCACCGGAAGCGATGCAATCGGGATCAACCCTGAATCGGCACCAGGTTGACCGCCGAGTGCTTGCCTCGTCGATCGACCTCAAGGTCGAATTCAAGCTTGTCGCCTTCGTTCAGTTCACGAAGCCCCGAACGCTCGACCGCGCTGATGTGCACGAATGCGTCCGGCTGTCCGTCATCACGCGTGATAAAGCCGAAGCCTTTCATCGCGTTGAAGAACTTGACCGTACCAGTGGCGCGCTCACCCGTCAGCTCGCGCTGCGGTGCCGCAGGCTTTGCCGCAACCGCGATCACGTCACCCACGACCTGAAGATCGGCTGCCGAAACCTTGCCGCCACGATCGACGAGGTTGAATTCCAGCTGCTGGCCTTCTGCCAGGCCTTCAAGACCCGCACGTTCGACCGCGCTGATGTGCACGAACACATCTTCGCCGCCGTCTTCGCGCTGGATGAAGCCGAAGCCCTTCTGGCCGTTGAAGAACTTTACGACGCCCTTGCCGGTGCCGACGACCTGTGCGGGCATGCCGCCACCGCCGCCGCCGCCGCCACGCGGGCCGCCGAAGCCGCCACCGCCGCCACGCGGGCCGCCGAAGCCGCCACGATCGCCACCGCCGAAGCCGCCGCGATCACCGCCGCCGAAGCCACCGCGATCGCCACCGCCGAAGCCGCCACGATTGCCGCCGCCGAAGCCGCCACGATCACCGCCGCCGAAGCCGCCGCCAAAACCGCCACCACCGCCGTAGGGATCGAAACCACCTTCGTCGCCGAATCCGTCGCGCTTGTCCTTGCCGCGACCGCGCCGCCCTCTGTCAAAACCCATAGAAATCAATAGACCTTCAATCCGCCCCTACCTTCACGGCACCGCAGGCCGGACGCGGGGACCAGCGGCACGACGAAGGAATCACTCCCGGACTTTGATGGGCCGGAGGTCTCCTTTGCGCGAAAGACTATAGCCAAAAAAAAGGCAAGCGCGAACGGAATCGACATATGCCGGTCAATTAGCCCCGAAAGATGTGGCTTTAATGCCGATTTGGCGCAGATTCCGGCAAGACTTGCCCCGCCTTCAGCCATTGGGCACAAGCGCGATAATGCCTTCAATGATCGGGACTCAGTCAGCCATGTTTCGCAAGATCGATGATAAAACCTATGCCAGCCCGCAAATTACGCTGGCTGAGGTCGCCTATGCCAAGGCGCTCGGCATTGGCTTGATCGTCAACAATCGCCCCGAAGATGAATCGGACGACCAGACCCCCGGCCCCGATATCGAGGCTGCCGCGCGCGAGGCTGGTCTTGACTACATCGCCATCCCGGTCACGCATGCCGGGTTCTCGATGACCCAGGTAGAGGCGATGCAGCAGGCACTGGCACAGGCGGGGGATGCTCCGGTCCTTGCCTATTGTCGCTCCGGCACACGCTCCACCCTGCTGTGGGCGCTGGCGCAGGCCAAGGCCGGCATCAACCCTGACGAGATCGCCGCCAAGGCCGCTGGCGCGGGTTATGATATCGCGCCGATCCGCGCCACGGTGGATATGCTCGCCGCGCAGGCCGGATAAGCGCTGCCTTGCACGTCCTGCTGCAACTTGCCGCCGCGCTGCTGGCCATCCTCCTGCTCGGCTGGGTGGCGCGCAAGTTGCAACTTGGCGGTGATCCTCGCATTGCCGATGAAGATCATGCCCGCGCGCTGGCGGATGAGGCTGTGTGCGGCTTCGATACCCTAGCCGTCGCGCTCGATCGGGCGAGGGTCGGCGCATTGGTCCGCGATTCGCAGGACCGCGTGCTGCTCATCCGCCAGCACGGCAGCCACTTTGCCACGCGCGAATTGACCAGCCACGCGGGCGTCCGGCTGGACGGCCGCTTCCTTACCATCACCACGCAGGACAAGCGCTTCGGCACGGTCACGCTCGATCTTGGCGATCAGGCGCAAGTCTGGGCCGCCAGCCTGCGCCGCCTGGGGAGTGCGCGACCATGACGCCGATCGATGTCGTTATATATGCCGTGCCGGTCTTCGTCGTGCTGGTCCTGGCGGAGATGATCTGGGCCGCGCGCCGCCACCCCGAAAAATACGAACGGCGCGATACGCTGACCAGCCTCGCGCTCGGCCTTGGCAGCGCGGTGGCGGGCGCGCTGGTGGCGGGCCTGATCTATGCCGCCGCACTGTGGCTCTACGATCACCGCGTCGCCACCGTGCCGCTCACCTGGTGGGCATGGGGCTTGTGCTTCGTGCTCGACGATTTCAACTACTACCTGTTCCACCGCAGCTCCCACCGTGTGCGCTGGTTCTGGGCGTCCCACGTCAATCACCACTCCAGCCAGCATTACAACCTTTCCACCGCGCTGCGCCAGACATGGACCGGCCCGCTTGCAGGATCGTTCCTGTTCCGCATCTGGCCCGCATTCATCGGCTTCCACCCCGCGATGATCCTGACGGTTGGTGGCGTGAACCTCATCTACCAGTTCTGGATACACACCGAGACGATCGGCCGCATGCCGCGCTGGTTCGAAGCGGTGTTCAACACTCCCTCCCACCACCGCGTCCACCACGCCACCAACCCGCTCTACCTCGATCGCAATTACGCGGGCGTGTTCATCATCTGGGACCGCCTGTTCGGCACCTTCCAGCGCGAACGCGATGACCTCCCGATCCGCTACGGCATCGTCAAGCAACTCGGCAGCTTCCACCTCCTCCACGCGGCTTTCCACGAATGGCAAGGCATGCTGGCCGATGTCTGGGGAGCGCCGTGGCGCCACAAACTGTCGTACCTGCTCCGCCCACCCGGCTGGAGCCACGACGGATCGCGGGAAGGGTCGGACGCTATCAGGGTGCGCTGGACCGAACGGCAGGGGTGAGGGCTATCCCCGCTTGGGCCACCACGGTACAAAGCCCGAAGTGCGCCGCACATACTCCGCATAGCCGGGCCTGCGCGCCGCAATGTCCTTTTCCAGCAGCGGCTTGCCTGACCAGCGAGTGAGGGTGAAGGTCAGGAACAGCGGCCCGATCACGCTTGCCATCGCCACGCCTGGCCCAGCCTCTGCCGCCGCCAGCCAGATGCCCCACCATACGCAGGCATCGCCGAAGTAATTGGGATGGCGGGTATAGCGCCACAGCCCGGTATCGAGCACGCGGCCCTTGCTGGCGGGATCAGCGCGAAAGCGGTTGAGCTGCCAGTCGCCCACGGCTTCGAACACGATGCCCACCAGCCACAGCGAAGCGCCTGCGATGGCCAGCGGTCCGATGTGCGCGGGCGCAGCGCTTGCCAGGATCCCAAGCTGCGCGGGCAGACAGGTCACGAACAGAAACACCGCTTGCGGCGCGAACACGAATTTGAACGCCGCGCTGGCGAAGTGTCCCTCCGCGCGCGCCTTGCCGAGCATCTTGGCATAGCGCGGGTCCTCGCCATGGGCGCGCCAGCGGCGGAACAGATGCCACGCCAGCCGCGCGCCCCAGATGGCCGCCATACCTCCGATCAACGTGGCCCTTGTCCCCGCAGTATGCTCAACCGACACCCATGCGACACCGGCCAGCACCGCCATGCCGCCGCCCCATACCGCATCGATAAAGCTGACATCCCCGATCCGCACTGCCACGCGCCACAGCACGGCCATGCCCAGCACCACCACGGCAGCGTTGATCAGCAGTCCGTCAAGCATCGGTCACCTCTGTCAGGCTCGTGATCCCGCGTTCGGGATGGCGGGGCGTCACTGTGCGATAGACCTCGAATATCTTCGCCATATCGGCGGCATAATCCCCTGTAGGCCAGATCGCCGGGCCAAGCCCGCCGGTCTTTGTGCCGTAGTCCATCATGCCCACCACCAGGGGTACACCAGCCTTCATCGCGATGTGATAGAACCCCGTCCGCCATTGCCCCACTTTGCCGCGGGTGCCCTCAGGCGCGATGGTCAGCATGAAGCGGTCGCGCCGCGCGAACTCGGCCACCATCGCATCGACCGCGTTCTGCCGTGATGATCGCACCACCGGAACACCGCCCATATCGCGCATGAACCGCCCCAGCGGCCAGCGGAACAAGCTGTCCTTGGCCATGAAATGCGGCTGGAGACCGAGATCCTCGGTCAGTCCGATGAAATACAGGAAGTCCCAGTTCGACGTATGCGGCGCGGCGATGATAACGCAGCGCCCATCCGCCGGCGCGCTGCCGTGCGCTTTCCATCCCCGTCTGCGATAAAACCCGACGAGCGCCTTGCGCACCATTCGCGATAGCAGGCTAGGCTTTCGGTCCTCGATAGCCACGGCGTTCTCCCCCGGTGACAGGTTAACGCGGGGGTGCGGCGCTGTCTAACGCCCATGGTCCCTTCGTCCGTCCGTAGTTCCGAGCGGTGAAACGTCGTTCAGGCCTCCCCCGCATCGGGCCACGCGGCCATGCGCGGGGTGGAGCGGCGCAGGAACAGGCTGGGCAGCTTTACCAGCATCAGCGATTTGTGAATCCAGTAATCGGCCCAGTGTTCGCGCCACAGCGCCTTGGCGCGGCCCTGCCGGTCGAGCCAGCCTTCATAGGGCATCCAATGATCGGGTTCATCGCGCGCCACCACTTCGAAAATCCGGGTCATCGCCTTGTCGGATCGGACATGGCGGTTGCCCAGCAGTACGTCCACCTGGCGCATGCCGCGCTGCTCGGTCAGCATGATGACGCGACACAGGCGTTCGAATGCTTCGGGGCTGGCGATTACGCCCTGCGTGTCCAGATCGTCGATCGAACAGCCGAACACTTTCTCGATAAAGCGGTCGATGTGCCCGCATGTGCTGTCAACACGCAGCGGCATCCGCCCCTGCAGTTCGAACCACCGCCTGAACATCATGTAATGCTTGCGCTCGTCGCCCCGATGCTTGGCGATGGCCGCAATGAAAGCCGGATCGTCCGGGCAGCGCACTCGCACGGCATCCAGTACACGGTCCAGCGAAGTATAGCCGCGATGCTCGTTGTAGATGTAGATCGATGCGAGCACATCGAGGAACCGGGCGCGGAAGCGCTGTAAATATTTTGACACACTCCACCATCGCACGAACCGGTGTTTCGTTCCACCGCCCCTTCGGGCTTGCCAAGCCAGAAGCGCGCCATATGGACGATCCTGCACAACACAGGATCACCGGCATGGCCATTTTCACCAAGAACCCCAAGTTCGACTGGATTTTCCGGTGCGGATTGAAGGGGCTGTGCCCGCGCTGCGCCAAGGCTTCGATGTTCGACGGCTGGCTGAAACTGTGCAAGACGTGCCCCGAATGCGGGCTGAGTTATCATTTCGCCAATGCCGATGATGGCCCGGCATTCTTCGCGCTGTGCATCACCGCGTTTCCGCTGACGTTCTTCGTCGTCTGGCTCGAAGTCGCCTATTCGCCGCCGTGGTGGGTCCATGTGATCACGTCCGTCCCCATCCTCGGCCTCGGCTGCCTTGCCACGCTGCGCCCGTTCAAGGGCTGGCTGGTCGCCTCGCAATATGTGAACAACGCGATTGAAGCGGGCACAGAAAGCCTGTGGGCCAAGCTGAACGCGCGGGAAAAGGATGAAGGCTGATTACACCGCGCGATAATCCGCCACGATCTCCCCGCACACTGCCAATTCAGCCTCATGCCCGACCTCACGCCAGCTTTCCGCCAGCGCTTCGGCTTCCCATTGCACCATCGCCGGGTGCGCCAACACGCGATTGACCCACGCTTGCCCTGCGCCCACGTCCAGCCCATACGTGCGGATGCGGAACGCAACCGGTGCGAAGAAGGCATCGAGCGCGGTGAATGCTGGACCCGCCAGCCACGGTCCGCCGAAGCTGCTTAAACCCTCCTCGAAGATCTCGCGCACACGGCCCACATCTCGCAGCAGCGCCGCGTTCATCGGGCGGGGCTTTACCCGGACGCCGACGTTCATCGTGCAATCGTTGCGCAGCGCTGAAAAGCCGCCGTGCATTTCGGTGACGGCGCACATGGCAAAGGCGCGGGCGGCTTCGTCCTGCGGCCACACGCCCGCGTGGCGTTCTGCCAGATAGAGCGTGATACCCAGCGAATCCCACACCGCGCGCGCGCCGTCGAGCAGCACCGGGACTTGGCCTGTGGGCGAAAAGGCGCGAAAATCGGCGTAGTTCGACGGCTTGGTGAAAGGCTCGATCCGGTCCTCGAAAGCGATGCCGAGGGCCTTCATCAGCACCCACGGGCGCAGCGACCAGCTTGAGTAATTCCGGTTGGCGGTGATCAGGGTGTAAGTCATGGGGCGCAAACCTAACGCCCCATGACCATTTCACAAGTTGCGGATCACTTCGCCAGTTCGGCGTCGATAGTCGCAAGCAGCGCCGGATCATCTGGCGAGATTCCGGGGGCGAATCGCGCGGCGACCGTGCCATCGCGCCCGATCACGAACTTTTCGAAGTTCCACAGCACTTCGGGGTCCTGCGTCGGGGTCATGCCAAAACCCTTCAGCTTTTCGCGGAATTCTTCGGCCGGTCCCTGCTTTTCCGGGAACGCCTGGATCAGCGCGGCATAGAGCGGCTGCTTGCCGGGACCGGTAACGTCTGCCTTGGCGAACAGCGGGAACGATACGCCATAGTTGAGCTTGCAGAACTCGGCGATTTCCTCGTGCGTACCCGGCTCCTGCGCGCCGAAATCGTTGGCGGGAAAGCCCAGCACTTCCAGGCCGCTGTCGGCCTTCGCCTTGTACAGCGCCTCAAGGCCTTCATACTGCGGGGTCAGGCCGCATTTTGACGCAACATTGACGACCAGCAGCACCTTGCCGGCATGATTTGCCAAAGTGTCCGGTGTGCCGTCGATGCGATTGAGCGGAATAGTGGTGAAATCAGTGCTCATGGTGCAATCTTCCTTGATCAATCGACGTAATGGGCAGTCGTCTTGGCGCGCACGTCTTCTGCGGTGACTCCTGGCGCCAGTTCGATCAGCCTGAACGGCGATGTGTGGTCAGGCCGTGCAAACACCGCAAGGTCGGTCACGATCATGTCCACCACGCGAACACCGGTCAATGGCAGGGTGCAGGCGGGGATGAACTTCGGGCTGCCGTCCTTGGCAACATGTTCCATCACCACGATGATCTTCTTGACGCCCGCGACGAGGTCCATCGCGCCGCCCATGCCCTTGATCATCTTGCCGGGCACCATCCAGTTGGCGATATCGCCGTTTTCGGCCACTTCCATTGCGCCCAGCACGGTCAGATCGATCTTGCCGCCGCGGATCATGGCAAAGCTGGTCGCGCTGTCGAAATAGGCGGATTGCGGCAGTTCGCTGATGGTCTGCTTGCCGGCGTTGATCAGGTCGGCGTCTTCCTCGCCCGCATAAGGGAACGGCCCGATGCCGAGCATCCCGTTTTCCGATTGCAGCGTCACGGTCATGCCTGCGGGCACGTGATTGGCTACCAGCGTGGGAATGCCGATGCCGAGGTTGACATAATAGCCGTCCTGCAATTCCTGCGCGGCGCGCGCTGCCATTTGGTCGCGGCTCCAGCCTGCCTTCAGTCCGTCATGCGTGGTCATGGTCTTGGTCTTTCTGCAAGAATCATCGAATGGGAAGCGGCACAAGGAACCATCTGGCGCCAATGTGCTGCTCCAGCGCAAGCGCAACCGGCCCGTCCGGGTTGCGCAGGTAATCGAACACTTCATCAAAATCGGCGCGGCGATCGCCCGCTACGGCCAGTACGCACCAGTCTTCGCCCGCGCGGTTGAGGATCTGCTGCTTGCGCGTTTCGCCCTGTCGCAGCAACAATGTGCGATCGATGCCCAGCGGGTCCAGCCCGGTTGCCTTGACGATCGTCAGCACATCGCGGGCCGCGCTTTCCGGCAAGGTGGCGATCCACACAACCGCGACGCCTTGCCCGCGGATGGAGCGCAATTGCGCCGCAAGGCCCGGATCGGGCGAGGGGGGATCGGTCAGGTCGAACGGCGTTGCACCCGGATCGAGATCCATGAGCAGGGCAGGGCGCTGGTCCGCGCAGGTTTCCATGACCGGCAAGGCGGCAAGGCTGCGCTGATCGAGCAGGGCCGACATGCGTCCGGGCAGTGGCTTGCCATCGCCCATTGCGGCGATGACGAATGCAGTCATGGCAGCGTAGCCGGTGCCTTCGCGCGGGACAGGGCTATCTTCACCGGGCGCCGCCGCCAATGTTTCGGGCGCGGGTTCCGGCGCACCCGCTGAGAGCGCTCCGTCCGGCAGAAGCTCTGCTACTGGTGTCGGCATCGGCGTTGGTGGAATCACACCTGCACCCACGGTCACCACGGGGATAACCTTTCGGTCGTTACCGTGCGTGTCGACCGCGCGCTTGGCAATGGCCCCGCTTGCCATCAGGGGCAAGACTGCGGCCGCGCAGCCGCCAAGCTGCGTGGACGCAAGCGCAAGCACCGCCAGACAAGGCAGTGCACGCATGATCAGGCCGCTTCCCGCTCGCGCACGGTACGGAATTCGATCTTCTTTTCATACGGCGCGCCGACGATGATGCGCTGTACGTAGACGCCCGGCAGGTGAATGCTGTCGGGATCGAGGCTGCCGGTGGGGACGATCTCTTCCACTTCCACCACACACACCTTGCCGCAAGTGGCGGCGGGCACGTTGAAGTTGCGCGCGGTCTTGCGGAACACCACGTTGCCGGTCTCGTCCGCCTTCCACGCCTTGACCAGCGAAAGATCGGCGAAAATCCCCTGTTCCAGCACATATTCCTGGCCGCCGAAGGTCTTCGTCTCCTTGCCTTCGGCCACCAGCGTACCCACGCCGGTCCTGGTATAAAAGCCGGGAATGCCCGCGCCGCCTGCACGCATCCGCTCGGCCAGGGTGCCCTGCGGACAGAATTCCACTTCGAGTTCGCCCGAAAGATACTGGCGTTCGAACTCCTTGTTCTCGCCCACGTAGCTTGAGATCATCTTGCGCACCTGCCGCGTGCGCAGCAGCTTGCCGATGCCTTCGTTGTCGATTCCGGCATTGTTGGAGGCAAAGGTCAGGTCCTTTACGCCCGAATCGCGTACTGCATCGAGCAGGCGTTCCGGCACACCGCACAGGCCGAACCCACCACAGGCAATCAGCAGATCGTCGCGCAGCAAACCATCGAGCGCCGTTGCGGCGTCGGCATAAATCTTCCTGGACATCGTGGAATCTCTCCTGCGTTCTGGTGCTGGCCCTAGCACGTCCGATGGATTGAAAAGAGCGATTGTTTTTTATCGTAATCGATAAGAGACTTCTATCGAATGAAACGCATCGCCCTTTATCATCTCGAAACCTTGCTATGGATTGCGCGCCTCGGCACCTTTCGCGCAGCTGCCGAGCGGCTCAATACCACGCAGCCTGCCATATCTGCCCGCGTAAGGGAAATCGAGGACCAACTGGGCATCGCCGTGTTCCGGCGCGAAGGCCGCAACATGGTGCTGACCGCGCGCGGGCGGCGGCTGGTGAAGGAATGCGAACCATTGTGGGCAGGCTTTGAAACGGCGTTGCTCACCGCTGCCGGGTTCGAAGGTGCGACCGGCACCGTGCGCATCGGCACCGGCGAAATTGCCGCAGCCTCGTGCCTTCCTGCCTATGTACAGGGTGTGGAGCGCGACTTGCCCGGCGTGACGCTGGAGATCGAACTGGATCTGACCGCGCGCATGCTTCAGCAATTGCTGGGCGGCATGATCGACATGGCATTCCTGGCAGGCCCGGTCGCCAGCCCCGGTATCCGTACGGCCGGCATCGGCGGGGTGAGCCTGGTATGGGTGGCCGGGCGCGATACGGCGCGGAGCGGGGGCTTTGCGCAAAGCCTGCCAGTATGGTCGATCCCCAGCCATTCGCCCTTGCACGGCGTGATGCTGGAAACGCTGGCGCAGGCCGGGATCGCGCCGCGCTCGATCAGCACCTGCAACAACGTGCGGACATTGATCGAGATCGTCAGCGGCGGGGGCGGTGCCGCCGTGCTGCCCGAACCGATGGTGCGACCATTGCTGGCAACAGGCGCGCTGGTCGAAGTGTTGCCACGCCCGCCGCGCACGATTGATTTCGAAGCCGCGATCCGCAGCACCGAAAGCGATCCGGTGGTGCTCGAATTGTTCCGTCGCGCCGCAGCCTTGCGGATCGATTCGTGACCGTTCGCCTCAGGCGTTCACGTCGGCATAGTGGCTGGGCGGCTGGATCACGTCCATGCGTTCGGCCAGCAGCGGGCGGAAGCTGGGACGGCTCTTGAACACCGAATACCAACCGCGCGCCTGTTCGTGGCCAGACCAGTCGATGCCGCCGAGGTAATCCGCGACGGAAATCTGCGCGGCGGCGGCAAGATCGGCAAGGGACATCGTGGAACCCGCCAGCCAGGGGCGGTTATCGATCAAGAAGTCGATGTAATAGAGGTGTTCGTCCGCCAATCGCATCGCGTCACGCAACCGCTTGCTGTCAGGGGGGGAGCGATAGACAAGGCGCTTCTTCATGCGCTCGTCCAGCAAAGGCCCGGTCACATCGGCATAGAAGCTTTCATCGAACAGCGCGACAAGACGGCGGATTTCAGCGCGATTGGCCGCCGTACCGTTGATCATCGGCGTCTTGTCCACCGTCTCTTCGAAATATTCGCAGATCGCACGGCTATCGGCCAGACTGATCCCGCGTTCGGGATTCTGGATCGCGGGGGTGCGATAGGCCGGGCTGATATTGCCGAATCCCTCGCGCCGCTCCCACGGATTCTCGCGCACGAGATCGTAGGCCACGCCCTTCTCGCTGAGCAGAAGCCGCACCTTGCGGCTGAACGGGCAAAGGGGAAATTGATAGAGCTGCCACATGGGGAGGAGTCATTGCGCGGTGATGGGGGGGAAGTCTACCCGCCCAAATAAAATTTGCAGGGAATGGTAACCACTCATGATTTGGTGCGTGGTTTATGCTTGATCGTATGGCCCCAAAAACCGAACCCCATTAAAGTGGATCATATGGCTTGGTGCATCCGCCACCCATACTTCGGATTCCCAAGCAATGTCAGCAAGGTAGCGGGCCATAACAGCACGGGTCGGGAAAGCAGTGACATAAACCACTCCAGCGATTGATCCTGCGAACAATTCCATCAACTCGTGATGGCGTTTGCCGTCGACGGGGCCGTGGCTGGTGACGGATTCGATCAACAACAACCAGTTCCGAGTCACATCATGAATCACAACATCAGGCATTTTGTCGTGATGATCGACAATGACGCCCAACGCAGCCAAGCGTTCACGATCAAAATAGCCCAGCTTCTCGCCAGTATCACCCGCGTAGATCAATATGCTTCCGGGAGCAAAGCGGGGTGCAAACTCTTCAATGATATCGCGGATCAACACGCTATGTTCGCCGGGACTAAGGCGTATTTCGACGCCGTCAGCCAGTTGGACAGGAACACGCTCCATTTCGCGATTTTTTGCATACTTTTCCGTCAGTGTTTTTACGTCACCTTGATACGCCGCTACCCGTTTTAACCACCCCGCCTTGCCAAAGGTTTTGATCAGCGCGAGCGCATTCGGGGTAATTTGATAGACAGCCCGCGGACTGTTCACCGGCCGGGCAGGATCATCAGGATTGTACTGAGCGATACCCGCCAGAACGAATTGATGCATCGTCTGGCGGCGTATCGTTTCGCGCGTGTTGGGCTTGTATTCTTTGCCATACTGCACCCGGATCCAGTCCATAACGGGAGTGATGCCGATCAGAGGAGCGCTTGCTCGTTGCCAATCCGTGTCGGGCTGCACATCAAGCAAGGCCAGCAGCGTGAGCGCCGAACGATCATTCTGCTGCGCGGGAGGCAGCCCAAGGTCGATCAGAATTTGCAAGGCCTGAGCAATTTTGGGATGGATGTTCAAAGGCTTTTCACTCTTTCGTCAATCTCTTCCTGCGATACGCTGCTGAGGCCTTTTGCCCATTGTCCCAGGCTGATTAACGCATCGGCACTCGGATAGCGCATGGCGCGTAGGTCGGTCGCGTTGACTTGTGTGTGTCCGTTGAAGCGCCGGAAATAGGAATCGACGGCAGTGGCATTCAAATAAGCCGACAGCCCATGCGCCAAGTCTTCGGGTATCGGCTGGCGCTTGGCGTGGAAGACATTGAGGTGGTTTTCGATTCCGATCATCGCCGTTGGCAGGCGCGCCGGGTCAATGACATTTGCGACGATCCGCCGCCGCTCTTCTTTCGACGAAAAGCGGCGCACGACGGCATAGAAGCCGTTGGGATAAAGCCATTTGCGCGTCGCCACGCAGTCACGGATCGCGTTCGGCTTCTTGAACCCCGGCTTGGGCCATTGCAGGCCACTGCCGGTAAAGTGACCTGGATAGAGCAACGGTACGGTTCCAGCTTCGGGGTCTGTTCGCAACTCTTCGCGTAGCCTGAAATCGACAACGGGACCTGTGGACACCGTTAGGCCCAGATCAGCAAGGCTGTGGCCGAAGCTTGCCCGCTCCAATATCTGTTCATCATCACCGGTCGGTATATGGATAAACGTCTCGGCATCATCGGGAAAGACGATCCGGGCAAAGCCGTGTTGCTGTTCCGAATAGTCAACGAAGCTGTCATCTTGTGATGTCGAGACCGTGACATCGCCTTGCTTTGTGCCGCGCACCAGTTTGATGATAATGTTTTCCTGCAAAACGGCATCATCCTTGAACGCCTTGTTGCGGGCATCAAACAAATGGATGTGCTGGATTGCAGCGCGTCGCAAGATGAAACGCCGGAAAGGCTGATAATAAGGCCCATTGCAAAAGCTGCGCGGGATGATCGCGACAAGCTCACCTCCCGGTTCCAGCAAGTCGAGCGCCATACCAACAAAACCCGAATAGAGATTGACCGTTTCAAGCCCTGCCGCGCGAAGCAGAGTACGGTGTTTGGAGTTATTGCTTATTTTCTTGTAGGGCGGATTGAGGATGGCATGGGTGAATTGTGCGCCTTTACCCAAGCAGATGCGTGCGGACGCTTCCTCAATGAAATCGCATTGGACCAACTCGCAATGGGCAATGTCGCCTAAAGCAGCAAGATTATCACTCAACGCGGGCAAAATCTGATCGTCCAGCTCGATGGCCGATACGTTGATCACGCGATCTCCGGGCAAGCTGCGAGAATTTTTGACGAATGCAGTTGTTAGTGCTCCCTGGCCGGCTCCGGCGTCCAGCAGACTTATCTTTCCAGACTTGGGGAGGTTGAACAGCGAAGCCATAAACTCTGCAACGCCAAGAGGCGTCATAAACTGGCCGAGCTGCGATTTGCGTTGCCTCGGTGTGGTAGGCCGCACCTTTGGCAAGGCCTCCGAACATTTTAAAACATCAACCTCTTCAGGGGCTGTTGCACGAATGGGAGAAAAATCTGCCATGATCGCAAGTGACCGCAAGACCTGGTCGGGCGGCGACAGTTCGCCATTTTCCCAACGAAAAACAGTATCAAGTGGTGCACCAAACTCTGACGCAACATCAGCAAGCTCCAACCCGCAACGATCTCGCAAGTCGCAGAAATCTAATGTCATCACTTTGCTTCCAGGGGAATCGTTGCAGAAGCGAAGCAGACTAATGAAAGATCATAACAAGAACAATGGCCGAGTTGCAAACCAGCGCGGATGGGCCGCAGGGTGACTGATTCCCGCTTTTGACCGTCATTTATCATTGCTCAGGGAATAGTTTAATCGCTCGGCATGGAAAGGCCTAGGCCGTGAACCCATTAACGCGACGGTGTCTGAGCCTTCTTGATCTGTCGCACCGCCCAGATGACAATCGGAATTGTCAGAATCAGGAACACGATAAGTCGGGTGTTCCACTGCTCACCGCTGAAGAATGCGATCAAGGCAGCGGCAAAGAAGAATAGCGTCCAAGACATCCAGGGCTTCATAGGGTTCATCGTAACACGCCTTTCCTTGTTGAGCGAAAGCTGATTCAGGGACTGGATGAGCCGATATGACCTGACCGATTTCGAGTGGCGTGTGATCGAACCAATGTTGCCCAACAAGCCTAGAGGCGTGCCACGTGTCGATGACCGGCGTGTGCTGAATGGCATCTTCTGGGTGCTGCGGTCAGGGGCGCCGTGGCGAGACTTGCCGGAACGCTATGGCCCGCGCACAACCTGCTACAATCGCTTCGTGCGATGGCGAAAAGCCGGTGTGTGGGATCGAATGATGGACGCCATCACCGCCGCCCATGATGGCGATATCCAGATGATCGACAGCACTTCCATCCGGGCGCACCAACAGGCTGCGACGGCAAAAAGGGGGATCGAGATCATTGTCTCGGTCGCTCCCGAGGCGGGCTCACCACCAAAATCCACGCGGTCGTCGATGGGCAAGGCCTCCCGATCCGGCTCAGCCTGACTGCCGGGCAAAGCCACGACGGGCAAGCGGCTGACGATCTACTCAATCACGTTGGCGCCGGAACAATCGTGCTGGCAGACAAGGCGTATGACGCCGATCGTATCCGAGCGTCTCTCCGCGAAAAGGGATCGTTTGCCAACATTCCGCCCAAGGCAAACCGGAAGTCGAAACCGTACTTCAGCACATGGCTGTACCGCGAGCGGAACCTGATCGAACGCTATTTCTCCAAATTGAAGCACTTCCGCAGAGTAGCTACCCGCTACGACAAGTTGGCCGAAAACTTTCTGGCCATGGTCCAACTCGCCTCAATGCGCCTGTGGCTGCGCGTTTATGAGTCTACGGCCTAGTTTCGCAACGTCGAAGGCTGTCAGGATTTTCCAACAGGATTTTGAAGTGGCAATTTGCGTTCGTAATGCAGCGAAAGCTGGCTGCGCTGTCACCATTTGACGATCGTGAAGCGCCAATTCACTAACAGGAAAGGTGTTTGTGTGGAGTAGGTGCTCATCAAACGCTCACCCCGACAGCCGCATCCGGTCGCGCAGCACGTCGATCGCAATCCGCTCGATCTCTTCGGCGGGACGTTCGGCCACCAGCAGGTTGCCCAATGAGCGCTGCTTCTGGGCGATCAGGTCTATCGCCTGAAGCTTGTCCATGTGTTTCATCGCGATGTCCATGTCGCAGCACAGCGCAGCGCCGAGGGCTTCGACCTCTTCGGCGAGTTCTTCGAGCACGACCGCGATCTGGCGGTGGGTTGCTTGCGCCACGGGGCGGCTCCCTTCAGGAATCAGGCTGCTTCGGCGATTTCGGCGCCATCGAACAGTGCGGCAAGATTGAGCACCATGACCATGCGGTCCTCGATGGCGGCAAGGCCTTCGAGGAATGGGACCACGGTATCGCCCGATGATGTCGGCGGCGGCGGTTGCAGGGCGTCGCTGGCCAGGGTGACGATGTCACTCACCGCATCCACGATCCAGCCGCTGATCTGCGCCCCTTGCTGCGTCACGATGATCGCATGGCGCGGGGTCGGTTCGGTCGCGTGCCAGCCGAGGCGCGCGGCAAGGTCGATCACCGGCAGCACCGTGCCGCGCAGGTTGACCACGCCCGCAACATAGCTTGGTACGCGTGGCAGACGGGTGGTGGGAGACCATGCGCGGATTTCGCGGATGGCCATGATATCGAGACCGAAGACCTGGCCTTCGACTTCGAAGGTTATCAGTTCGCGCAGCATGGTGGAGGCTCCTGAAAGGCGGGACATCAGTGTGACACGCGACGGACGGCCGCGACCAGCTTTTCGGGATCGAACGGCTTGACGATCCAGCCGGTTGCGCCGGCTGCCCGTGCGCGCGCCTTCTTTTCTTCCGAACTCTCCGTGGTCAGCACCAGGATCGGGCGGTCGCGGTGGCGGCTGCCTTCGCGCAGGCGCTCGATCAGGCCGAAACCATCGAGCCGGGGCATGTTGATGTCGGTAATGACGACATCGACCTCGTTCATGGCCAGCCAGTCGAGCGCGGCCATGCCATCCTCGGCCTGCGACACGTCGAAGCCTTGTCCGGCAAGGGCATGGTTGAGAAGGGCCCGCATGGACGGGCTGTCGTCTACGGTAAGGATCCTGGTGGACTTGCTCATGGTTGGACTCACTTTTCCGATCAGAACAGTTCGACGTCGCCTTGGGCGACAGCCGGGCGCGGGGTGGGTTGAACAGGGGGGGCGAACCGATCTTCCACCGTGCGGAGGCGGACCTGGCCCGAAGCAGGGCGGAAATCGACGCGGCGGGCCTGAGTGCCGCCAAGGTCTTCGCGCAGCAGCATGATGCCTTCGCGCCGCAGGAATTCGCGGGCGAAATCGGCATTCATCGAGCCGATCTTCATCATGTTGCGGTTCACGTTTGCCCCGCCATAAAGGTGCGCCCGCAAGTTGTATTTGCGTGCCCCTTTCGAGAGCATTTCGTTGACCAGAAGTTCCATCAGATAGACGCCGTAATGCTCGTCAACCTGCGTACCCGGCGTGTTCGCGGGCGGTTCGGACAGCAGGAAATGATTCATGCCGCCGATGTGTGCTTCAGGATCATAGAAGCAGGTGGCGACGCACGATCCGAGCACGGTCGAATATTCGATGCCAAGGCTGGCGCTGGCAAGCGCCTGCCCCTGCATCACGGTGACGCGTTCAATCGGCGGACCGTTGGATATGGGCTGCTGATAGCTCATGTCAGGCCGCCTTGCTGAACAGATGGCGCGCGATGGAGCCGAGCGGGGCGACGACATTGGCCGCGCCCAGACTGATCGCAGCGCGCGGCATGCCGAACACGGTGCAGGTGGCTTCGTCCTGCGCAATGGTGTGCGCGCCCTTGCGCGCCATGGCCAGCAACCCCTGCGCGCCATCGGCGCCCATGCCGGTCAGCAGGATACCAACTGCGCGCGCACCAACCACTTCGGCAACCGAGGAAAAAAGGACATCGACACTGGGCTGATGGCCCGAAACCGGATCGCCAGGGCGCAGTTTGCAATGAAAGTTGTTCGATCCACCGATGGAAAGGTGGCGCTCGTCACCCGGTGCCAGATAGACGTGGCCCGGCTTCAGCGGCAGGTCGGGTTCGGCAATCAGGATGCGCGGCGGGCATGACTGGTCCAGCGTCCGCGCCACGGCGGGCGCAAAGCGCGCATTGATATGCTGCACGATCACCGTTGGCGGACAGTCGGCGGGAAAGCTGCCCAATACGGTCTGCAGCGCCTCGACGCCGCCGGTGGAGGAACCGATCGCGATCAGTGCCGGGCGCTCGATCAGTGATCCGCGCGCTTCCTGGGCCACCCGCTGCACGGTGGGAGTGCGTGTGGAAAACTGAACTCTCGATGCCTCGCGGATCATCTGCGCCAGGCGCCCGGCATCGTCGAGACCCGCCCCGCCGCCCGATTTGGCGTAGCAATCGACCGCGCCGAGCGCGAGCACACGGGCCGACATCTCGTTGCCCTGCTGGGTGGATCCTGAAACGATGATGACCGGCGTGGGTCGCAGTTCCATGATCTTGGCAAGGAAATCGAGACCGTTCATGCCGGGCATCTCGATATCCAGCGTGACGACATCGGGGTCCAGTTCGCGGATCATCTGGCGCCCTTCGGCGGCATTGGCCGCAGCCGCCACCACTTCGATGTCCGGCTCCTTGCCCAGCCGGTTCATCAGGATCGCGCGCATGGTGGGCGAATCCTCGACGATTACGACACGAATGGTCATGCTGGCCTCTTGCGGTAAATGGTGGGACCCATGGTCGATAGTTGCTCCATCGCAGGGCCGGTCACGCGTTCGGAATGGCCGATATAGAGCCACCCTCCGGGCACGAGCTTTTCGGCAAAGCGCGCGACAAGCCGTTCCTTCGTGGGATTGTCGAAATAGATCATCACGTTGCGGCAGAAGATCACATCGAATTGACCCTTCATTGGCCAATCCCCCAAGAGGTTGAGCGTTCTGAACCGCGCAAGCTGCTGAACTTCGGACGCTATCGTCGCTTCGTCGCCCGCCAATTGCGTCCAGTTGCGGCGCAGCGCGTCGGGCACCGGCTTGAGGTCTTCGGCGCGATAGGTCGCGGCGCGGGCCTTGGCGAGCGCATGAGTGGCGATATCGCTTGCCAGCAGGCGCAAGTCGCGCCGCGCAATGTCGTTGCCCTCGGCCTTGTCGGCTCCCAAAAACGTCATCAGCAGCGACCATGTCTCTTCACCGCTGGAAGAGCCTGCGGACCACAACCTGACCTTGCCGCCGCTGCGCAGCCGGTCGACGAAGCCCGGCCGCACATCCTGGGCAAAGTGTTCGAAATGGTGTGCTTCGCGGTAAAAGAACGTGTGATTGGTGGTCAGCGCGCAGATCGCCTTCTGGCGCTCGGCGGCATCTTCGCGGATGCGCATGACATAGGCGCCAAACGTGGCGCAGCCGCTGTTGCGGACCAGCGGTGCCAGGCGCGAATAGACCAGCATCGCCTTGCCCGCAGGCAGCACGATTCCGGCGTCGGCATGCGCAATTTCGCTGATCGCGCGAAAATCGGCTTCGTCATATATGCCGGGGCTGACGCCGGGCATCGACGCATCGAGGGTTTCGTGCAGGCTCATGCGGCTTCTGCCAGGGCCGAACCCGGATTCTGGGCTGAAGCAAGTGTGCGCGAGACCAGACTGTCGACATCGACGATCAACGCTACCCGCCCGTCCCCAAGGATGGTCGCCCCGGCCACGCCCTCGACCGACCGGTAATGCGTATCAAGGCTCTTGATGACCACCTGCCGCTGATCGCAGATCGCATCGACGAGCAGGGCGGCACGGCCCGCGCTTTCCGTTTCGACGACAATCAGCACACCGTCCTGCGGATGGGTCGCTGCACCGATCGCCCCCACGGACGCACTCAGTGGAATGACGGGGATGAACCGTCCGCGTACGTTGATCATGCAACGGTTGGCGCCAAGGCCCTGCACTTCATCGGGTTCGGGGCGCAGGCTCTCGACCACGTTGGCGAGCGGCACCACCAGCGTCTGATCGCCGACATTGACGACCATGCCATCGGATATCGCCAGTGTCAGCGGCAGGGTGAGCGTGAACGTCGTTCCCGATCCGGGTTCGGATTCGATGGTGATGCGTCCGCCCAGATCCTTCACGTTCTGGCGGACCACGTCCATGCCCACGCCGCGGCCTGATACATTGGTCACCTGCTGTGCGGTGGAGAAGCCCGGTGCGAAGATCAGCAGGTCGATCTCTTCCTTGGTCAGGATCGCTTCGGGCGCAACCAGGCCCTTTTCGATAGCCTTGCCGAGGACCCGCTCGCGGTCGATGCCCTTGCCGTCATCGCTGATGCGGATCAGGATGCGCCCCGAACGGTGCTCGGCCGATAGCGTCAGCGTTCCTTCGGCGGGCTTTCCTGCGGCGATCCGCTCATCTGCCGGTTCGATCCCGTGATCGACCGCGTTGCGGATAAGGTGAGTCAGCGGCTCGCCCAGTCGCTCGATCACGGTCTTGTCCAGTTCGGTACTCTCGCCCGAAACTTCGAGACGGACATGCTTTCCGGTAGACGATGCCAGTTCGCGCAGGATGCGCGGAACGCGGCTGAATACCGAACCGATCGGCTGGGCACGGATCGCCATGGCCGATTCCTGAATATCGCGGGTCAGGCCCTCGATCAGGGTCATTTCATCGCTCGCGCCAAGGCCGTCGCTTGACAGGCGTTGCGCCATCATTGCCTGCGCGATGACCAGTTCGCCCACCGCGTCGATCAGCTTGTCCAGCTTGAACAATTCGATACGGATGGATTGTCCGGGCGCAGGTGGAGCGGGCGGGGCCTGCGGCGACCGTGGGGAGGCCGCGTCTTCAGGAAGTGCAGCGGGAAGGGATTCGGCGTCAACAGGTACGGCACGGTTGGGTGCGCTTGACGCGTTGACCGGAACAGCAGGGGCAGGAGCAGCCGCTGCGGGCGCGACTGGGGCAATCGGTGCAGGATAGCGAACGGGCGGAATCTGTGCGCCATCGCCGAATGCGAGCGAGCAATCGTCACCCACAAAGTCGAAAATGTCGCGCACAGCCGCTTCGCTCACGTCCACCGGGAAGCTGAACACCCATCCAAGGTAACCAGTGCCCGGATCGAACGAATCAAGCGGTGGGACCGAGGCCACATCGCAAACGGCGCAGACACCGCCGAGGTCGGCCATTTCGCGCAGCATGAGCAGTGGCTCGCTGCCATTGCGCATGGCGGCGGCGTGCGGGCGCAGACGCATTTCCCAACGTGGCATTTCACCGGCAAGCGCAGGTTCGCCGATCTCGCCGGAAATATCGTCGAGCAACGCGTCGAGGTCAAAATCGAGGTCGAAGTCATCGTCTTCGCTGCTGCTGGTGGTCGTCGCGGCAACAGGTGCAGGCGTTGCAGCAGGTGCCGCAACTGGCGCGGGTGCGGCACCGGCGTTGGCGGCCATCGCGGCGGTCAGTTCGGCTTGCAGTGCGGCATCTTCGGGTGGTTCTGTGCCGTCACGCGCAGCGGTGACGTGATCGCTCAGGGTATCGAGCGCGATCAGCATCAGATCGATCAGCGGCTCGGTAATTTCGACAGTGCCGTCGCGCACGTCGGACAGCAGAGTCTCGAACGTATGCGTGAAGGCTTGCAATGCGCCATAACCGAATGCGCCAGCGCCGCCCTTGATCGAATGCACGCCCCGGAACACCGCGTTGACGGTATCGCTGTCCTGTGTGCCTTCCTTGCAGGCAGCGAGGCCCTGTTCGGCGGCGGCCAGCGATTCTTCGCATTCGGCAAAGAAGATGGCCTGGATTTCCTCGGCGGTCATGCGTCGGTCCCTGCAAAGAGTTCGTCGGTAAGCCCGGCAAGAGCGGCCGTTTCGCGCAGGGCGGGCGAAGGTTCGATTACCGCGCCTTCACCTGTCTGCCGCGCGCTGACCAGCAATTGCAGCATCGCCTGCCCCACTTGCTGGCATTCGCGCGCATCGATGCGAAGCGGCCCTGAACCGAGCGCGGCCACGAGTTCGGGCAGCAATGCTTCGGCAGCAGCGCGGTCGCACCGGGCTGGCAAGGATATCGACGACATCGGACGAGTGCCCCTCGGATGGATTGAACCGGAGCCGGACAGGTCCGGTCGCGGTGACTGTGATCCACCTGATAAGCCACGATGACGAAGGTCGGCTTTCGCGCTTGCTAGGGTGAGATACGTAAGGTGCAGCACATGAATTCCTTGCCCCTGCACGACTAGGAGGAGGATCGCAGGCGCAATCGCGCCCGAAATAGAGGTTCCTGGCAAGATGCACGAAGCAAGGGTTCTGGTGGTCGATGACTCTGCAGCAATGCGGGCATTGTTCGCGGACATTCTCGATCAGGCGAAAAATGTAACCGTTGTCGGCGCTGCCGCCAGCGCTGCCGAGGCGCGCGATCAGATCATTGCGCTGCGGCCCAATGTCGTCACGCTCGACGTCGAAATGCCCGGAATGAACGGGATCGAATTCCTCGCGGAAATCATGGGCACCGCGCCGCTGCCGGTGGTGATGCTGTCGAGCCTTACCCAGGCCGGTACGGAAACATCGCTGAAAGCGTACGAGCTGGGGGCAGTTGAGTGTTTCCCCAAGCCTTTGAAGGCAACGCCCGAACAGTTCACCAAGACCGTGGGCAAGCTGGGCAAGATCGTGCTGGCCGCCGCCAACAGCAACGTCAAGGATCGCCGTGCCCCGCGCGAACACAAGGCCGCCGAAACCAATTTCGAATGGAACGGGCACATTGTTGCGCTGTCCGCCTCGATGGGCGGTATCGATGCCCTGACGCAGATCCTTTCCTATTTTCCCGAAAAATGCCCGCCGACCGTCATCGCGCTCAATGCCGAACCGGCGGTGGTCGAAACCTTCATCAAGCGCATGGACGCCGATCTGAAATGTGCGGTCAAGGCCGCCAAGGATGGCACACCATTGACGCAGGGCACGATCCACATCGCCTTCGATCCCGATCTGCATGCCGTGATCGAACCGGGCACACCGCCCAGGCTGCGCCTGATCGATCGCGATCCGGTGGAAGGCATGCGTCCTTCGGCCAACCTGCTGTTCGGATCAATTGCAAAAGGATCGGTGCCCGCAGCCGCCGCTGTCCTGACCGGCATGGGCAGCGACGGCGCCAAGGGCCTGAAGCTCATGCGCAATTCGGGGTGCCGCACATTCGCGCAGGATCGCAATACCGCCATGGTGGCAGAAGCGCCCACCGCAGCCATCGAAGCCGATGCTGCGGAAACGGAACTGCCACTGGATGATATGGGCGCCGCACTGATCGCCAGCTGCAACAGCGCCTGACATCGAATGTTCCCTGGAGTTTCCCGTGCCGCACGTCCCCGGCGGCGCGGGAAAACAGAAAGCCCGGAAAGCCATATCAAGGCCTTCCGGGCTTTCTGTGCGGATGGACCGAGCGGAGGCTTCGCAACAACTGTGCGGGTGATAATCCCGCTCGGCACCGTAAACTTCAGCACCGTCATCCTGAACTTGTTTCAGGATCCATGGTGCGGAACTGACTGCCGCTTTTGGGAATGGATGGACCCCAGATCAAGTCCGGGGTGACGAAGAAAGTATCGCCTTATGCGGGCGGGACAATCGCAAGCTTATGCAGCTATGCTGCGCAACATGGCTTCGCGTATCTCGGTAAAATCCTGACGGATTTCGGCCAGCTTGGCAGCGTTGAACCGCGTCACGCAATCGAGGATCGCATTGCGCGCCGATTGATACATCTGCACCAGCGCCTGCGCGGTCGGGTTGGCCATGTCGATGCCCATCTGCAGCGCGGTGAGCGCGGCAACCGCGCGGGTGAGCGCCGCGCTCTTGGCGGAATTGTCCTGCCGTTCATTGGCATGAAGCGCGCGGCCGACCGATCCGATGACCTGTTCGAGGCACAGGTCGACCAGCTGGCGTGAATCCGCGCCGCAGACACGCGCGTCGAAATCGACCCGGCGATAGGCTTCCGAAGGATCGTTGCGATGGTGCAGCATCAGTTATCGCTCGAATTCCAGGCGTCGATCTGCGCCTTGAGGAAGGAGAGGGTGGATTGCGAGCCTGAGACCCGCGTGTCCATGACGGCAAAGCGCGAGACGAGGCGCTGGCGCATGTCTTCCTGCTTTTCCGAAAGGCTGGTCGATTTCTCGGTCACGGTTTTCTGCAACGCAGTGTAGCGAGTGATCGAACTGCCGAGCGAGGCACCCTCGGAGGTAGACGAGGCTGCGCGCGCGATCTTGTCGACCGTTGCATAGACGCCGAAGACTCCCGTGGTCCACATTGCGCCAGCGGCTTGGGGGCTGTCCTTCAGCGTCTTGGCAAGCCGGTCGGCATCCATCGTGAAAGTGCCGTTGCGCTCCACCTTCAGGCCAAGGTCGCCCAGCGTCGATGGTTCGCCATCGGCCGCATTGGGCATGACCTTGGTTCCGGCCAGCGTGATCAGCGCGGTGCGCAAGGCGCGGGCACCGGGATCGTTGTTGAGATCGCCGGCGGTCTTGTCCGTCGCCGTATTGAGCTGCGCGGCGACCTCGTTCAGCGCATCGACCAGATCGGTCACGGCAGTTGAAATGTTGCCCGAAGGATCGCTGAAGGTGATCGTCGTCGGCGCGCCGACATTGGTGCCGGTCAGCTTGAGGTTCACGCCCGCCACCGCATCGTTCACGGTGTTGCTGGTCGAGGTATAGCCCACGCCGTCAATATTGTACGCAGCATCCGTGGCTGTGGTCTTGAGACGGGTCAGGTTGGTGGCGGGCGTCCACGCCAGATTGGCAAGCCCCTCGTTACCGACAGTTTCGGTCGCTTCGATCACGAAGCCGCTGGTCGCGCCTTCCTTGCCCTTGAGCACCAGTTGCGCGCCCGATGTTCCGTTGGCGACATAGGCGCTGACGCCGGAATTGGAGGCGTTGATCGCGCTCGCCACATCGGCAAGCGTCGCGCCGCTGGCAATCGTGATATCGACTGCCGCCTGCGCCGTATCGGCGGTGAAGCTGCTGCCCGAAACCGTGCCGAAGCGTAAAGTCAGCGTGCCCGATCCGACGGTGGATGTGGACGCGGGGTAGGCCGGCGTCAGCAGTTTCTGTGCATTGGCAAGGCTGGTCACTTCCAGCGAATAGGAACCGCTGCCGGTAGCCGTGCCCTTGGTCACCGACGCCACGCTGGCATTGGCGATGGACGGCGTCACTGCAAGATCGCCGGTGCGGATCAGCGAACCGATCGAACTCGAAAGCGTCGACATCAGCGATTTGAGATTGGACGCGCTGGAAATCTGCGCGGTCAGTTTCTCGTTCTTGGCGGTGAGCAGATCGAGCCGCGTCGCGAATTGCGCGGCGGCAAGCTGTTCGGCCAGTTGTGAGGTGTTGATGCCGCTGCCCGCGCCCAGCGTCGATATGATCTGGGCGGTTGCCGAAGTCGATGCGGTGGACGAGGTTGTAGGCATGGACTCTAGGACGGTTGCGCAAGCGCAGGGTTAAGGCGTGCGACCAGCTCCGGGCGTCCTTCTGCGTCGAACCGCATGTGCATCGGCACGTCGATGGCCGGAAGCGCCGGTGCATCGCCGCGCTTCAATGACATCACGAACGCCAGCACCACCGCAACGGCGGCGTAGAGGTCTTCGCGGATCACCTGGTTTTCGCGCGTGGTGAAATAGACAGAGCGTGCCAGCGGCGGGATTTCCAGCGTCGGTACGCCTATTTCAGCGGCCAGTTGACGCATGGCCAAAGCCTTTTCGCCGCGCCCCTTGGCCAGCACGACGGGGGCGGGCGCGATTTCGGGATCATAGACCATCGCCACCGAGAAGTGGCTGGGGTTGGTGATCACGAATTGCGCCTTCAGCATGGCCGATTGCATCGCGCCCATCGCGAACTGGCGCTGCTTCTGCCGGATCGCGGCCTTCTGTTCGGGCGATCCTTCGGATTCCTTGGATTCGTCCTTGACCTCCTGCAACGTCATGCGCAGGCGGAAGAAGCGGCGCAGGAACTGGATCGGGAAATCGATCAGCGCGATGATCAACAGCCCCGATGCCAGCGCGAACGCCAGCGAGACTATCGCATCCCATGCCATCACCAATTGCCCGTGAATGTCACCATGGCCCAGCCCGATCAGCTTCGAAAGTTCGCCCGAAGCCCAGATCCAGGCAATCGTGCCCATCAGCGCCAGTTTGGCCAGACCCTTGCCCAGTTCGATCCAGCCTTGCGCGCCGAACATGCGCTTGAGACCCGATAGCGGATTGATCCGCGAAGCCTTGGGCGCAAGGTTGGCCGGAATCCAGCGGCCGTCAGACATGCCGATCTGCGAGAATACGGACGATGCCAGCACCAGTCCGCCCAGCACGAAAACCGGCGGCAGCGCCGCAATCATCGCGCCGATCAGCAACTTGCGCGGGGCGAAATCTTCTATCGCCGCGCGGTCCATCGTCAGAGATGTGCGCAATGTGTCCTGCATTGCATCGAATACCCACGGCCCGGCAAATTTCAGCCACACCGCGCCGACCAGCACACCCACCGCCGTCGCCAGATCGCGCGAGCGCAGAACGTCGCCATTTTTCGCAGCGTCCTTCTTGCGCTTCTCGGTAGGGGCAAAGGACTTCTCGCCCTCGGTCTCGGCCATGAAGCGGCTCCCCTATCGCGCCAGCAGCGCGGCAGCCTGCGCCACCGCGCTGGCGGAAAGGTCGATCATCAGATCGGTCAGCATCGGCGCGGCGGCGATCAGCGCGGCAAGGCCTGCCAGCACACCCGCCGGAAGGCCCAGCGAAAACAGGTTGAGCGCCGGGGCCGAGCGGCTGATGATCCCGGTCGTCACCTGCACCAGCAGCAGGATCAGCGTGACCGGCAGCGCGATCAGCAGCGCGGTGACGAACATCGTTCCGGCAAACTGCGTCATCAATTCAAGCCGCTCCGGCGCCAGCCACGCAGCCCCCGGCGGGAACGCGCTATAACTTTCCACGATCAGCGCAATCCAGTTGAGATGCGCCCCGGTGCCAAGGAAGATCACGGTCAGCACCACGGCAAAATACTGGCCCAGCGCGGGCGAACTGGCACCGCTCACCGGATCGGCGGCGGTCGCCATCGACATGCCCATCCCGCCGCCGATCAGTTCGGCGGCCAGCGTCGGCGAAGCGAAGGTCAGTTGCAGGACAAAGCCCAGCGCCAGCCCGATCAGCACTTCGTTGGCAACGCTCAGCATTCCGGCAAGCGAAAGCAGCGCAGGCGGCGCTGCAACCGGCGTCCAGCCGCACACCATCAGCGCGATGGCCCCGGTGGCGATCACGCGCACCTGATAAGGGACGCTTGCCATGCCGAATAGCGGAGCGGCCAGCATCGCCGCGCCGATCCGCGTCATCACGAACACGAAGCGCCAGAAATCGGCCTCAAGCGCGCCAAAGCCGAAGTTGACCTGAAGCATCGATCAGCGCCCGGTCAGCGCGATCTGGTCGAAGATTTCCTTGGTGAAATCGCCGACAAGGCCCAGCATCGCCCCACCGAACAACACCAGCACCAGCGCGGTCACGGCCAGCTTCGGCACGAACGTCAGCGTCTGTTCGTTCACCGAGGTTGCCGCCTGGATCACGCCGACGACAAGCCCGATGGCAAGCGATGCCAGCAGCACGGGCGCGGCGACCAGCGCGGTGATCCACAACATGCGGTCAGCCAGCGAAAGCAGGGATGCGGTATCGTCCATCAGATATTCCTTTTCCCCTCCCGTTCATCCTGAGCTTGTCGAAGGGGGGAGGGGTTAGGGGTGGGCTGTTCTACCCAAAACTCGCGGCAAGGCTGCCCATCAGCAGCGCCCAGCCATCGACCAGCACGAACAGCAGCAGCTTGAACGGCAATGACACGATGGTCGGACTCATCATCATCATGCCAAGGCTCATCAGCACGGACGATACGACAAGGTCGATCACCAGGAACGGCAGGAACAGCATGAACCCGATCTGGAACGCCGTTTTCAGTTCGCTGGTGACGAAGGCGGGCAGCAGGATCGAATAGGGCACGTCGGCGGGCGTGGCGAATTTCGGTGCCTTTGCCATGGTCGAGAACATCTGCAGATCGCTTTCGCGCGTCTGGCGGATCATGAACCCGTGGAATTCGCGGCCACCATTGATGAAGGCCTGTTCCGCGCCGATCTGGCCTGCGGAATAGGGCTGGATCGCATTGGCATTCACCTTGTCCAGCGTCGGTCCCATCACGAACAGCGAAAGGAACAGCGACAGCCCCACCAGCACCTGATTGGGCGGTGATTGCTGCAGACCCATCGCCTGCCGCAGGATCGAGAGCACGATCAATACGCGGGTGAAGCTGGTCATCATCAGGATGAGCGAGGGCAGGATCGTCAGCAAACCCATGACCAGCAGCAACTGCAGCGAAAGCGACAGCGAACCGCCGCTCTGCGCGCCCGACATTTGCCCGAACGCACGGTCCAGCGCGCCGGAAATCGCGGCGGGTTGCTGCACCGGAGCCACCGCTGCCATCGCGTGATGGGGCAGCAGAACGAGCGCGGCCGTCACTGTGGCAAGAAGGGGCCTCATCGTGCGTCCTCCGCTTCCACTTTGGGTTGAACGGGGGGCCGGGCAGGCGCTTCAGCCAGCCGGACGATGCCGTTCTTGCCCGCCGAGACGAGAATCTCGCGCCCATGGAATTCCAGCACGGCCAGCCGCAACGTGGGGCTGAGCATCTGCGTTTCCACGATCCGCACCGATTTTGCGCCATTGCCGCCGGTGAACTTGCCTTCCATGCGCTTGGCAAACTTCAGGCTGGCCCAGGCAAGCCCGCCGATCAGCGGCAGCAGCACCAGCAACTTGAGGATGTACCAGAACATCAGGCCGCATCCCCCTTGGCGGCCTTTTTCGGCGCGGGGGCGGGGATGGCGTCGGGTTCGGTGCCGAGCAGTTCGACGATGCGCAACCCGAAGCGGTCGCCCTGCGCCACCACTTCGCCACGCGCGATCAGCTTGCTGTTGACCATCACGTCGAGCAGTTCGTCGGTCATACGGTCCAGCGTCACAACCGACTCTTCGCTGAGCGAGAGCACATCCTTCAGCTTCATGTTCGTGCGGCCAAGTTCCACGGTCAGGCGGACATCCACATCCTTGAGGAAATCGAAACCACGGGGTTGAAAGGTCATTGGTCGGGCCTCTTTTGGGAATGTCAGGAAAGCTGGCTGATCTGGATGGCAACGCGATCATCCAGCGCGCCGATGGAGCCGTGCGCGCAAGGCTTGCCGCCGACGATCAGCGGCACGCTGCGGGCGATCGGCACGGACAGCACCTGACCCACTTGCAGCGTCGAGATCGTCGCCAGCGGCAATTGCATGTCCACCAGTACGGCGGTCACTTCGATGGGCAGGTCGGCGAACGGGGCTTGCGTGGGGCTGCCGGGGCCGCGCGAGGGTCGCGTCGGACGGGGACTGGTCTCGCCATGCGCAAAGACTTGCGCCAGCGTTTCGATGGGGAAGGCGAGCGCTATCGACCATGGCATGCGCCCCTGTTCGAGTATGTTGAAGGTGAGCGCGGCGATCTGCGTATCGGCGGGCATGGCCTGAAGGTTGGCGTGCGCGGCCTCGCGCCGCACCGCGCGGATCGTGCCGCCGGTCGATCCGCCCAGCGCCAGCGCCAGGCACGTGGCGATGATCTGCTCCACGCGGCCGATCATCAGTTCGGCCGAAAGCGGAAATTCCTTGGGCAAGGACGATGGAGTATCGCCGGGACCGCCGAATGCGCGGTCGAGCAGCCGCAGCACGTTTTCGCCCTCGATCGTGGCGACGAACGGCGCTGATCCGATATGGAACAGGCTGTTGGCGGCAAGGCGCGGGATTTCCGAACAGAAATCCTCATAGTCCGTCTGTATCGGCTTCATCGGGTTGATCTGCGGTTCAGACCCGCCCAGCAGCGGCGAAATCGCGCCGCGCAGGGTGCGGGCCATGCGTTCGCTCACCCGCGCCAGCGCAGGCACAAGATCGCCCACGCTGGGGCCGGGACGCAGCAGGACCGGATCATGCCGGGCCAGGGCACGTTCGGCGATGAAGGCGCGTTCTGGTTTCATGGGATGGGTGCAGGCTTTCGCGGTTACTGGACGATGAAGGACTTGAAGTAGACCGCGTCGACTCCGCCGAAGCCTTCGTTGTCGGTCAGCACCTTGTTGATTGCGGCGGTCAGGCGCTTCTGCAGGCGGTCCTTGCCGATGGGCGAATAGACGTCCTCCTCTGGCGTATCGGCAATCGCGATCAGCACGGCAGAGCGGATTGCCAGTTCGTGCTTCTTCATCCACAGCACCACGCGGTAATCGCGCCGGGTGGATGCGGCGATGTTGACTTGCAGCAGCCCTTCGGAATCCCGCAGGTTCGATGTGAAATCTTCGGGGAAGTTGTAATAGACGGTGCGGAACTCGCTGCCGCCTTCGCCGTCCGTATCGGCCCCGCCGCCTTCTTCACCTTCCTTGGCAACAGGGGCGAACGGATCGACCTCGCCTTTGCGGATCAGCTTCGGGTTCTTGTCTTCCTTGACTTCGGCATGGCCGCCGCCGCCGATCACACCTGCCGCAACCAGCCCGAACACGCCGCCGCCGCCCACGCCCAGCAGGCCGACCGGCATGAGAATCTTCATCATGCCGCCGCCCTTCTTCTTCTTGGGCTTTTCTTCCTTGTCGCTCATGCGATGTTCCTCAGGGTTCGAATGTCAGGGTGTCAGGCGAAGATGCCGCCGGAGGTGCCGGTGTCATCGGAATGGCGAATGGCGTCGCGAAGCTGCGGTGCTGGGCGGTCTGGTGTGGCGGTACGCTGGTCCTGACTTTGGCTGTGCGGCTGGCGGCCGTTTTCGCCCTGCGCGCTGTTGCCGCCACTGGCCTGCGATGACTGACCGCGCGGCGTGTCCGCAGATGTCTGGGCGGATGCCGCCTCGTTTGATGCGGTGACGGCGCGGGCAAATCCGGGATCAGCGCTGCTCATCGCCACTGCAAGGCCGCCGTCATCCTGTTCGAAGCGCATCGAAACGCGTCCGAAATCGCTATGCGTCATAGAAATGCGGACGGCGTTCGGCGATGCCTCCTCGCGCGCACGGTTGAGCGTGTCGACCAGGGTGGCGAAGTCGATCCGTTCAGGCCTTTGTTCTGCGCGGCTCACCGGCGCCGAATCCTGCTGCGGCGCCAAGTCGCCCGTGCCACGCTGGGGCAGCGGTGCGGCAATGTCGTGCGCGGTCTCTGGCACGAACGGTGTCTTGTCGGCCTGATCAAGTGCAGCGGCGACGCGCGCTGTGGCGTTGGCCGCTGGTGCTGGCTCCGGTGATGGAGCCACCGCCTCCTGTCCTGCGGGGCCTGCGCGGGACGGAGCCACCGGGCGCACACTGCGGCTGTTCAGGGCGTTGCTGGCGGTAGTCGAAAGACGCGCTGCCGCGATCTCGGTGTTTTCCTCCGCAGGCTCTTCGCGCACGAATGCCACATCTGCCGGCGCAAGCTCGATCTCTGCCGCCTGAGCCACCGATACCGCTGACGCGAGCGCGGCTTGAGCAATGGCGGGGCGTTGCAGCGCTTCAGGGTTCGGCAAGGCGGGCCGGGCAGCGTCAGCCTGTTCGGCCAGCCTGACGGTCGAGCCGGGCCGTGTGGTTGCGAGTGGCAGTGGAGCAAGCCGTTCGGGAGCGGCGAAAATGGATGCGATCAGCGCGGGATCGGGCAGGGTTACTCCCAGGGGGACGGCGGACAACTCCGGCTGGGCCGTACTGCTCTCGGCAAGACCGTCATCGACCGGCTGGTTCGCCAGACCGGCAAGGGCGGCAACCGGCCTTGCCGCATCCGGCAAAGTCTTGCCGGTTTGCGGCAAGGCGGTTGCCGTCAGTTCGGTCATTGCCGATGGAACAGGGGATTGCGCTGCTTGAAGCGTCAGCAGCGCATCGAACGCGCCCGCTGCCGCCAATTCCGCCGATGCGCCTTGGGCGCCGGGGTTTTCCGTAACAAGCGCATTGGGCATAACGGTAGAAAACGGAGCGGTGGGCAGGGCAAGGGCAGCAGGATCGAACATCGGCAAGGCTCCGTCGCGTGGGCGTTAACCTTGTCTATTCAAGACCCGTGCCAGTTGCCTTGCGAGCGCTGAGCGGTGTTGTTGCACCGGCGATTTTCTGTGCGATCAGGCGGGCTTGCGCAGCGGCGCGTTCTTCCACCGCGGCGCGGCGGCGTTCGGCTGCTGCGGCTTCCTGCGCCTTGGCATCGGCAACCACTTTGGCGTTGGCAGCATCGGCGCGAGTGCCGGTGGTGATCCGGTCAAGCCCCGCCACGAAGTGCCGCAATTGCTGCAATGCATGGGCATCGGGCATTTCCGTCCGGGCTGAATATTCGGCGGAAAGGCGTGTCGTGCGCTCGACCAGTCCCTGCAACTGCGCCAGTGTGCCCTCGGCCTTGCCCGCTTCGGCAAGCGCGGTGCGCCGCGCAATGTCGCGGATGCGTTCAAGCCGTTTCAGCCGCGCAAGCCGGGCGCGCTCGGCCTTCATCCGCCCATCAGCCGGATGAGCGCGGCGGTGGAATCATCCATCGGCACGATCTCGCGCTGCGGCTGGCTGATGAAGCCGCTCAAGGCTTCGTGCATCACGATGGCTCGGTCCAGTTGCGGATCGGCCCCGCTGCGATAGGCGCCCATCAGCACCAGATCGCGGTTCGCCTCGTAACTCGCCACCAGCGCGCGGAAAGTGCGCGCGGCGGTTTGATGATCAGGCGCGGTAATGTCATTCATCACGCGGCTGAGCGAGGCCGCAATATCGATGGCGGGATATTGCCCGCGCTGCGCCAGATCGCGCGACAGCACGATGTGCCCGTCCAGGATCGACCGCGCGGTATCGACCACCGGATCATCCTGATTGTCGCCATCGGCCAGCACGGTGTAGAGGCCCGTCACCGAACCGCCGCTTTGCGCCGAATTGCCTGCTCGCTCCACCAGCTTGGTAATCGTGGCCAATGACGATGGCGGATAGCCGCGCGCTGCGCCGGGTTCACCTAGCAGCAGCGCTATTTCGCGCCCGGCGTGGGCCACGCGCGTCAGGCTGTCCATGATCAGCAGCACCCGCTTGCCCTGTGCGCGGAAGTATTCGGCAAGGCTCGTCGCCAGCATCGCGCCCCGGATGCGCAAGTTCGGCGCATGATCGGCAGGCACGGCCACGATAACGGAGCGATCACGCTTGGCCCCGTGCATGTGCCGTTCGACAAAATCCGAAACCTCGCGCGCGCGCTCACCAATCAGGCCAACGATCACCACTTCGGCCTCGGCCCCATGCGCGATCATGTCGAGCAGCACCGATTTGCCCACGCCCGATCCCGCCATGATGCCGATGCGCTGCCCGATGCCGAACGCGGTCAGCGCATTCAGCGCGCGCACCCCGGTATCGAAGCGTTCGCGCACGGGGGAGCGGTCCAGCGCTGCCGAGCGCACCCCGCCCGCAGGCCATTCCTTGCGGTGATGGATCGCGCCAAGCCCGTCTATCGGCTTGCCCTCGCCATCGATGGCGCGGCCAAGGAACGCCTCGCCCACCGGCAGCAAGCCGGGGCGGCCTTCGGGACGCACTTTTGCGCCGGGGCGCAGCAGCACCGGATCGCCGAGCAGCATCATCAATGTGCGACCGTTGCGGAAACCGATGGTCTCGGCGGTCAGCGATCCCGATCCGTGCGCGATGCGGCATTGCGTGCCGATGGGCACGGACAGGCCGGACACTTCCAGCATCCCGCCGTCGCATGCAGCCAGCAGGCCAAAGCGCGGCGGGGTGAAATCGGGCTGTGCCAGCGCGTAATCGTCCAACGCGCGTTCAAGAATGTTCAGCACTGGCGCAGCGCCTCGGCAATCGCCAGTCGCCACTGGTCGGGACCGTCCTCGACCCCGCCCTGAGCGCCTTCCACCCGCACCGCGCCGCGTTCCAGCGTGGCATCGGGGATGAAGTGCCAGTCTTCGGGCAGGCGCGCGGCCACCAGCGCGATGTCTTCGGGGTGCAGCCGGATCACCCGTTCATCCTGCGCGCGCGCCAGCATCGCAGCGGCCACTTCCACGCGGCGGGCAAGTCCATCGGGGTCAATCGCCGCAGGCGCAATCGCCGCCTCGCACAAGGCCTCGACCGTTTCGCGCAGCCGGTCCTTCAGGTCTGCCTCCATCGCGGCATCAAGCCTTGCCAGCGACAGTTCGATCTTCGCGCGCGCGGCTTCCTGCTCGGCAATGATCTGCGCCGCGGCTTCCTGCGCTTCGCCAAGACCTCGTGCGTAGCCCTCCGCCCAGGCCTCGGCGACGGGATCGTGTGGTTCGCTTTGCTCGAACGCCGGTTCCGGTTCTGCAGGTGGCGGCGCAGGCGCAGCCATAAGGTCGCGGAAGAACCGCCGGTCGCGCGCAAAGCCGGCCGATGCAGCGCCAAGGTCTGCCAAAGATAGCGCCCGTAGCGGTTCAGACATAATCGTCGTCGCCCGCACCGAACACGATCACGCCTTCGGCAGCGAGGCGTCGGGCGGCGGCGACCATGGCCTTCTGTGCCTCGATCACTTCGGCCATCTTCATGCGTCCGCGCCCGGCGATTTCGTCGCGCACACCATCGGCAGCGCGCGAGGACATTGCCCGCAGGAACACGTCGCGCTGCTCTTCGGGAATGCCCTTCAGCGCGGCAATCATCGCATCGTTATCGACCTCGCGCAGCAACGCGCCCATCGATTTGTCGTCCAGCACGAACAGGTGCTCGAACTTGAACATCTCGTTTTCGATGGCCTTGGCCAGTTGTTTGTCCTGCTTGGCGATTTCGGGCATGACCCGCTTTTCAACCGTGCGCGCCGATGCGTTGATGATGTCCGCCGCTTCGCGCGGGCCGCCCATGGCAAGCGCCGCCTGCCCGTGGCATTCGCCGATGCGTCGGTTGAGGATTTCTTCCAGCATCGCAATCGCCTCTGCCGCAACCGGCCCCAGCGTGGCGATGCGATGCACCACCTGGCTCTGGTTTTCGTCGGGCAGGGCATGCAGCACCGCTGCGGCTACTTCGGGATCGAGTTGCACCAGCAGCACGGCAATCGCCTGCGGATGTTCGTCGCGGATCAGCGGTACGATCACTTGCGGGGTAAGCCACCGCGCGAGTTCGATGGTGGGGGTTCGTGACGGATCGTCAGGCACGATGCGCTGCATCAGGCTGTCGGCCTTCACCTCCCCCACCGCGCGCGTCATCAAAGAGCGCACCTGCCCGACGCGATCATGCGCAATCAGGCCCAGCCGCTCTGTCTTCTCGACAAACCCCGCGATGGCCTGCGCGATGGCAACCGGGCCGATTTCGCCCAGCGCGCACATCTTCTCGCCCAACAGCCGCAGTTCGGCGGGTTCAAGCTGGGCAAGGATCTGCGCGGCCTGATCGTCTTCCAGCAGCATCACCATCACAGCGGCGCGTTCGGGATCGGAAATGATCGGGGCTTCGGCCAAATTTGCAAAGGCAACTTCGCTCATGCTGCGGCCTCCTTTTCCTCTTCAGGGGTGTTGAGCATCTGCTTCAGCGCGACGAGCGCATTATCGGGCTTTTCGACGACAAGCCGCTGGGCAAGGCTCACCTGCCGCGCCAGCGCTTCGGGATCGACCTTGCCAGTCTCGGCATTCTGCGCGGGCTGCAAAGCTTCGGCCATTTCATCGGCGGTAATCGGTTCGGGCGCTTCGGCATCCGCGTCTTCGTCACCGGCGTCATCATCCTCGGCGGCTTCACCTTTCTTGCGTTTTTTCGAAGGCTTGGCTTCATCGGCAACCGCCGGATCGCGCTTCAGCGCCTTGATCAGCGGGCGCACACCCAGCAGCAGCACCAGCAGCACCGCAATCAGCGCCACGGCATTGCGCAGGATCGTGGCGAACCACGGCGTTTCCCAGAACGGTGCGGGTTCGACCTCCACCGGCTTGAACGCGCGGACCTGCACTGCCACCTGATCGCCGCGCGCCGGGTCTGCGCCCACGGCGGCGCTGACCAGTTGCTTGATCGCCTCGATATCTGCGGGCTTGGCCTTTGCCATCGTCTCGGCACTCAGCGCGACGGCGACCGACAGGCGTTTGATCTTGCCCGGCGTCTGGTTCGAAACGGCAACCTCGCGGCCCAATTCATAGGTCTTGGTGGAACTCGATTCACCATTGGCGCCCGGCGCTCCGGCGGCTGGGGGTGTGCCCAGCGGCGCGCCTGCCTGTGCGGTGGTGGCCGGCGGCGGCGTATTGGCCGTCACCCCCGGTACGCCCTGCGCGGGGGCCGCATTCGCCTGTTGCGAGGCGCTTTGCGTTTCGGAACGCACGACGCCCTGCTTGTCATAGCTTTCGCGCGCCGAAGTCACCTGATCCATGTCTAGATCGACCTGGATTTCGGAAGAGAAATTGCCATCGCCCAGCATCGGCGTCAGCAATTGCGACACTTGCAGGCGCAGCTTTTCTTCCATGCGCTGCTGCAATTCCAGCCGATCACCATCAACACCGTTGGCTTCTGACAGCAGCCGTCCATGCTGATCGACCACGCGCACAGCGTCGATGGACAGACCCGGCACTGAACCGGCGACAAGGTTGGTGATAGCGCGGACCTGGCTTTCCGACAATTGCCGTCCGCGCGCCAGTTTGACCATCACCGATGCCGTCGGCGCGACATTTTCGCGCACGAACACCGATTTTTCCGGCTCGGCCAGATGGACGCGGACGCCCTCCACCCCGTTGATTTCCATCACGGTCAGTTCAAGTTCCCGCTCGCGCGCGGCTTGCAGGCGCTGCCCTTCAAGGCCGCGGCTTGCGCCCATCGGCAACTTGTCGAGCATCTGCGTGCCGGTTTCAGGCGTCGCCACTGCGCCATCGGCGGCGGCGGCCATGCGCGCCCGGTAGAGATCGTCTTCGCCCACGCTGACCGCGCCGGTCGCGTTGTCGATGGTATAGGGGATCGCCGCCTTGTCGAGGCTGGCGACCACTTCGCCGCGTTCGCTGTCAGACAACTGGCTGTAAAGCATGCGCTGCGGGGCAGGGGCCATGGCCATCCACAGCACCCCGGTCAGGCCCGCAGCGGAAACGCCCGCAAACCACGGCAAAGTGCGGCGCACGGCAGGTTGGCCAAGAAACGTCTTTGCGCGCATCCCGATGCTGCCGCCGGCAGGGTCGGTCAGCGCGCCAAAGCCTGAGGGCGAAGAGGGATCGGTGTCAGCCATTTATCAGACTCCCATCCGCATGATGTCTTGATAGGCGTTCAGCAGCTTGTTGCGCACTTGCAACGTGGCTTCGAAGGCGACACCCGCCTCCTGCCGCGCCAGCATCACCTTGGCGACATCGACCACTTCGCCCTTTTCATAGGCTTCGGTGATGGCGCTGGATTTCTGCTGGGTGGCGTTGACGTTTTCGAGCGCACCTTTCAGCGTGTCGGTGAAGCTGCTGCCCGCCCCGCCGGTTGCTGTCGTCCCCTGCGTGGCGTCAGGCGTCTTGACCTGCTGGAGCAGTTGCGATCGCTCCATGATCTGCTGGCGCAAGGCCATGATGTCCTGGATGCCGGAAGCGCGCCCGCCGATGCCGGATATGCCGCTCATCGCCGGGCACCCACAGCCCGGCCGTTGACTTCAATACCTGCCTCACGGAAACTGGCGAGGCGATAGCGCAGCGTACGCTCGGATATGCCAAGCTGGCGGGCGGCGGCAACCCGGCTGCCGTTGCAGGCATCAAGCGTTGCCAGGATCGCGCGGCTTTCCGAAATCTGCACGATGTTCGAAAGCTTGCCGTCTGCTACGGTTGACGCCGCTTGCACAGGCTCCGAAATCAGACGGGCCGTGCGGTCGAATACGATATGTTCAGGACCGATCACCGGCGCATCGCCCGCCAGCACCAGCGCGCGGCGGATCACGTTCTCCAGTTCGCGCACGTTGCCCGGCCACGAATGCGCAGCCAGCAGCGCCAGCGTCTCATCCGCAATCCACGGGGCCTGCCTGCTGTGCCGCAGCACCATGGCAAAGGCGAGCGGGGCAATATCGTCAGGCCGCTCGTTCAGTGGACGCAGGGCAAGGGGAAACACGTTGAGGCGATAGAACAAGTCGGCGCGGAAGCGTCCTTCTTCCACTTCCAGCGGCAAATCGCGGTTGGCGCAGGCGATCACGCGCACGTCCACCTTGATCGGCTGGGTTGCGCCCAGCGGCACCACTTCGCCTTCCTGCAGCGCGCGCAGCAGCTTGGCTTGCAGCGTCAGCGGCATCTCGGCAATTTCGTCGAGCAACAAGGTGCCGCCATTTGCGGCACGGAAGAAACCTTCGCTGGCGGCATTGGCTCCGGTGAATGCGCCCTTCTGGTGGCCGAACAGCAGCGCCTCCAGCATCGCTTCGGGCATGGCTGCGCAGTTGATCGCAATGAACGGCTTGTCCTTGCGCGATGATCGTTCGTGGATGAACCGGCTCAGCACTTCCTTGCCGGTGCCGGTGGGGCCGTTGATCAGCACGGGGATGTCACTGGCGGCAATGCGCTCTGCCAGCGCCAGGATGGAAAGGCTTTCAGGGTCTGCGGCAATCGGCGCGCCGGGGCGGGCGGCCGATGCCAGCAGCGCGGCAAGCGCGGCTTCGCCCGCACCATCGGCATAGCGCAGTATGGTCTGGCGGCTGCCGGGCGTACGTTGCAGGGCGGGTGTCGGTGACCGTTCAAGCAGTAAGCTCATCCGCCGTGGATCGGTGCCGACGCCCTCGAAAGCGTCCGCCAGCATCACTTCGCCGTCCGCGCCATAGCTTGAAAGCACCGCCGCCGCGCGCTGTACCAGCGCTGCATGTGCTTTTGCCGCCGCATCCGTGAAGCGAAGTGCCCCGCAATCGCGAATCATTTCAAGACCCCTGTTAACCATCAAATCCGAGGCTCTTGTTTCGCGCGTAACCGACAAACAGGTTGAAACTTTAAGGGGGCGGGAAACCCCTAGGGCCAATACTTATGTGCGGCAGTCTTTTGCCGGGGGCGGGCTTAATTGCGGCGGGGGTTTGCCGGTCTTTGTCCTGACAGCCGCGTTCATCCAATGTGATCCGGCAGTCCATTCGGGAACGACATCACCCAACCGGAGACTGGAATCATGGCGGTAATCAACACCAATATCAGCGCGATCAAGGCGACCAATTCGTCCAACTCGGCTAACAAGATGCTCGGCATGGCGATGGAACGCCTGTCGACCGGCAAGCGCATCAACAGCGCCAAGGACGACGCGGCAGGCCTTGCCATTGCCACGACGATGACCTCGCAGATCAAGGGCATGAGCCAGGGCGTCCGCAACGCCAACGACGGCATCAGCCTTGCACAGACGGCGGAAGGTGCACTGAACGAAGTCAGCAACATGCTGCAGCGCGTTCGTGAACTGGCCGTGCAGTCGAAGTCGGCCACGTACCAGCAGACTGACCGTGATGCGATGCAGTCGGAAGTTGCCAACCTCAACGCGCAAATCTCTGACGTGCTGACCAACACCAAGTTCAACGGCAACAACGTGTTCGCAGTGGTCGGTGCGGCCCCCGCCGCCGATGGTTCGGACGATGCCACGTTCGACATTCAAACCGGCGCCAACACGACCGATACGGTCACCATCGTCAGCAAGGCGTTCGACGGCACCAAGATTTTCGGCGGTACAGACGTGGCTTACGATCCGGCCTCGACCACCCAGGCGCTCGATGTATCGGATGCGGCGGCGGCATCGACCACCATCGATAACGTGGACTCGGCTCTGGCCAACGTCAGCTCGACCCGTGCGACGCTCGGTGCTGGCCAGAACCGCCTTGAATCGGCAGTCAACAACCTGAACGACAACATCACCAACCTGTCTGACGCCCGCAGCCGCATCGAAGATACCGACTATTCGTCGGAAACCACGGCAATGGCCAAGGCCCAGATCCTGTCGCAGGCATCGACGGCGATGATCGCACAGGCCAACCAGAGCCAGCAGAACGTCCTGTCGCTGCTGCGCTAAGACCGGAACCGACAACCGCCTGCCTCCACCAGGCGCGCGTCACCAGCCCGGCGGCCCGATGGGTCGCCGGGCCTTTTCGTTCTGGCAGCTCAGTTGACCGGCGTCAGGTCCAGGCAGTAGGTGCCTCTTTCCTGCGCCTTGGCGCGGTACAGCGCGCGGTCGGCACGTTGCAGCAGATCGTGGCGCGTGTCGGCACCATCGATCAACTCCGAACATCCGATAGTGGCCGAAACCGTGAATTCGCCCTCCGGCGATGTCCGCTGGAACCGTAGCGTCGAACACAGCCGCTCTGCAATGTCCGGCAAGCGTTCGATCAGGTCCTGATCGGTGATGACCAGCGCGAATTCGTCGCCCCCCAGCCGGGCCGCCAACGATCCCTTCAACCACCCGGAAAGCAGGACATTCGCCACGGCACGTAACACATCGTCACCAGCGGCATGGCCCAGCGTGTCGTTGACCTGCTTGAAGTGATCAAGGTCGATCAGCATCAGCGCTAGCCTTTCGCGCGAGATCTTCGCCCGATCGACGCAGGAATCCACGGTGGCGACGAACTTGTGCCGGCTGGCAATCAGCGTGACTTCATCGGTGTTGGCGCGCTTGTCGAGTTCGACGATCGAGCGGTGCCGCTCCGTCACATCCTGAAAAACCCCGATCACGCCGGTCACCCTGCCGTCCTGAAGTTCCGGCTCGCCAATCGCGCGCAGCCGCTTGTGCGTGCCATTTGTGGAAATGAAATCCAGTTCGAGGTCGTAAGCGGTTGCGTGCCCGATCGTGGATTGGAGGGCACGTTCCATTTCTTCGCGCGAAGCCGGGGGGTAATGAGCCAGTGCGTCTGCCAGTGTCTCGGTGCGGCTTAGCGGCACCTCGTGGATGTCGTCCGCACCTTCTGACCACACGACCCGGTTGCTGCCCAGATCCAGCCGCCACGAACCGATCGCGGTCAGGCGCTCCGCCTGACGAAACTGAAGTTGCGCGCGTTCCTTGTCGGCCAGCAGGTTTTTCAGCAGCACGGCGTCTTCGGCCAGAGCGAGGCTGGCTACCTTCAGTTGCAGCATCGCCTCGGCGCCACGCGCAAACGATACCAGCCGCGCGCTGTCGGCAGCGGAAAACCGTCTGGGCGTGGAATCAATGATGCAGAAGGCCCCGATGCCCAGTTCCGGTGCATTGGGGTGCCGCTTCAGGCGGATCGGCGCGCCTGCATAAAAGCGGATATGCGGATCGCCCGTTACCAGCGGGTTATCATGAAAGCGGCTGTCGGCGCGCGCATCGGGCACCACCAGCAGGCTGTCCTGCTCCACAGCGAAGCGGCAGAACGATTGTTCGATGGGGGTTTCGGAAACTGCAAGGCCGGTGCAGGCGATAAAATTCTGTCGCCGGTCTTCCAGTACGCTGACAAGGGCCACGGGGCAATCGAACAGCGCAGACCCGGCCTGTACCAGATCGATCAGTCCCTGATCTTTTGACTGCAGCAATTCGTGAAGCGGCGACACGCGCGATCTCCTGGAAGACGAGGAGATGAGAGTGATCGCCCAAAGCCGTTAACGCTTTCTAAAGGATGCAGCCAAGTGTCGGTGTTTCCTTGAGAAAACAAGCTGAGTTGAGCTGGCTGATTGCTCAACTCACCCCGTCATCAAAATCGACATGCGCCGGTTGCGCGGATCGGCGGGGTTTTTCTCGATCAGCGGCTCGCGGTCGGCCACGCCTTCGATGCGGCGGAAGCGGCTTTCGGCGATGCCCTGGCGCATCAGCGCCTGGCGGGTGGATTCGGCGCGGCCTGCCGATAGCGACCAGTTGTTGGCCACGCCCGATTTCCAAGGCAGGGAATCGGTGTGTCCGCGCACGGTGAACTGACCGGCGCCGGGCGCCACCACTTGCCCGACCGCGCGCAAGAGTTCGGCCGCGTCCGGGGTCAGTACCGTGGTGCCGAGCAGGAACATCGAGAATTCGGCGTCGTCCACCAGATCGATGCGGATACCTTCGCTCGTCTCCATCATCCGCACCTGCCGCGCCAGTTTGCGCAGTTTTTCCGAAGCCGCCAGCTTCTGCGCCAGCTTCTCCTTCATCACTTGTGTGCGCTTGACCTTGCTGCCGCCTTCCTTTGCGCCGCCACTGGCATCGCGCGGGATCGTGATTGTCTTGTTGCCGGTTTGCCCTGCGCGATGCGGGTAATCGTCCGCGTCGGTCAGCGACGATCCGCCGAGTACGCCATAGCCGCCCGCGCTGCCCTGGCGCATTTTCACCAGTGTCGGCGTGAAGTAGTCGGCAATGCCCTTGCGCTGCTTTTCGGTCGTCGCGCCCAGCAGCCACATCAGCAGGAAGAACGCCATCATCGCGGTCACGAAGTCGGCATAGGCTACCTTCCATGCGCCGCCGTGATGACCGGCGGCGACCATGGTGATCTTCTTGACGATGATCGGGCGGGGCGGCTCGTTCTTGCCCTTGGCGGGTGCCTTGGCCATCGGATCAGCGCCCGCGCAGTGCGTCTAGCAGTTCCGACAGGCCGGGGCGGAACGCATGGCCAAGGCCGGACCGCGCGCTTTCCACGACCAGCGGCTGCGGCCAGCCGTGCAGGCTGGCGATGATCACCTGCTTGACAGCCTGAAAGATCATCTCGTCCTGATCGAGCACCTGCTTGAGCCGCCCCGCGATGGGCGCGACGATGCCATAGGCCAGCAGAATGCCGAGGAACGTGCCCACCAGCGCCGAACCGATCATCCCGCCCAGAATCGCCGGGGGCTTGTCGATGGAACCCATGGTCTTGACCACGCCCAGCACGGCGGCAACGATGCCCAGTGCGGGGAGCGCGTCGGCAAGGCCTTGAATCGCGTGCTGCGCTTCGGTTTCCTCGTGAAAATGCGTTTTCATCGCATGGTCCATCACGTCTTCCACCGCGTGAACCTCAAGCGTGCCCGATGATACCACGATCAGCGTCAGCGTATCGCAGATCAGCGAAACCAGCGCCTTGTTGCCCAGCAGGCGGGGGTATTCGGCAAAGATCGGCGAATTCTTGGGATCGGTGACGTGGCTTTCCAGCGCCACCGGGCCATCGCTGCGCAGGATCTTCATCAGCTTGGTGCACAGCACGATCGCATCGACGTGATCCTGCTTGTTGTGCTTTGGCCCTTTGAAGGTCTTGGCAAAGCCGCCGCCGATGCCTTTCAGTTCGTGCATCGAATTGCCGGTGATGATCGCGCCCACCGCAGCCCCGCCGATAATCAGCATTTCGTGCGGCAGCGCGTGCAGCACCGGGCCAAGATCGCCGCCGGTGATGGCAAAGCCGCCGAACACCATGGCAAGGAGGATGACAAGGCCGACGATCACGAACATGGAAAATTATCCCGGTCTGGCAAGGCGCTGCTCAATTGAGCACGTCAAACAGCGAAAGGTTGGCAAGCCGCGAAAAGCTCGCCTGACTGGCTTCGAGCACGAGCATCGTGTTCTGCAACCGCGCGATGGATTCGGTCAGGTCGTTCCCGCCGATTTCGGTCTGTTCCACCGTGCGCAGTTCCGAAAGGCTGGTGCGCCGTTCGGTGTTGAGATCGATCCAGTTGAGGCGCGATCCGATCACCGTCTGCGCGGTGGTGATCGATTCCAGCCCGTCGCTCAGCACACTCAGCGCTGCATTGGCCGCGCTCGCGCCGCCGGTGCCCGATTGCAGGGCTTCGGCAAGATCCTTGGCAACGGCGAGCAGGTCGAACGATGCGCCGCCCGATGTGAACTCAAGGAATTCCGGCCCGGTCACCCCGCGCGCCACGGTCTGCCCGTCACCCAATGCGACAAGGCCCGCCGTGGCAGTGCCATCGTATTGCGCAACGCCTGCGGTCAGCGAATAGGCATCGCCCGAACTCTCGCCGCCGAACAGCGCCCGGCCCGATCCGTCGCGCGTGTTGGCCAGCGCCACGAGATTCTCGCGAATCTGCGCCACTTCCTGCCCGATCCCGGCGCGCTGGCTGTCGCTCAGCGTGGATGATGCGGCCTGCGTCGCCAGTTCCTGCATCCGCGTCACGAAGTTGGCGAACTGCGTCAGCGCGCCATCGGTCAGCGTCAGGTCGGCGGTCGCGCGGTTGGCGGCGGCCTCGTCGATCTGGTCGAACGATTCCGCGCGCGCGAGCCGACGCAGGCGCGATGCCGCCACGGGATCGTCGGACGATCGCTGCAGGCGCTCGCCCGTCGACATCTCGGCCTGCGTCTCCTCCGCCTGCTTGCGCAAGGCGGTCAGATCCATCAGCGAGCGTTCGTAGAAGGCGCTGGTCGATGTGCCGTAGATCGTGCTCATGGCGGTTTATCCAATCCCCAACAGGGTGTCGAAAATGTCAGAGGCTACCTGCATGACCTTGCCCGATGCCTGGAATGCCTGCTGATAGCGCACGAGGTTGACCGCCTCGGCATCGAGATCGACGCCCGATTGCGCCGAAAGCGCCACTTGCGCGGTATCGGCAATGGTCTGCAACGCGCCGAGCGTCACGTTGCGCCCGGCAAGGGTGCCCGAAACGTCCAACAGGATCTGGTCCATCCCGTCCGCCGGGTTCAGCGTGGAGACGGCAAGCCGGATCGCGGAAAGGTTGCTCGCATCGCGGCTGCCGATGGTGCCGTTCAGCGGCGCGGTCGCCAGCTTGCGCACGTCGGACACTGCCAGCGTCATTGTGGCGGCGGTGCTGCCGGAAAAGATCGCCGCGCCCGGATCGCCGTCCAGATCGTCGCCGGTCAATTGCGCGGCATTGAAGGTATCGACGATATCTTCGGCAAGACCATCCACGTCGAGCTTCAGTTGCGCCAGCTTGCCCAGCGCCAGTTGCTGCCCGGCCAGCGATCCGCCCGAAAGCGTCAGGCCCGCGCCGCCCACGTCGAAAGACACCGTGCCATCGCCAGCGGTGGTCATGCCCACGGTCAGGGCATTGCCGCCGGTCACCAGATCGCGCCCGGTGGTGCCGCCCAGTTTGACCGCCACGGTGCCGTCTGTGGCAAAGGTCGTGCCGATATTGCCGTATTCGCTCAGCTGCTGGAGCAACTTGTCGCGCTGGTCGAGCAGCGCGGTCTTGTCGCTGCTGGCGTCCGATGCACGGCTAAGCCGCGTGTTGGTCCGCGCCAGTTCGCCGGCGATGCGGTTGACTTGCGTCACGCCGTCGGTGGCAAGGAATTGCAGCCCTTCGCCCGCCGCGTCCAGTTCCTGCGCGGCGATCTGGAACGTGCCGACCATGGTCCGCGCCTTTTCGATCACCGATGCGCGCAGGCTTGTATCGACAGGGTCCTGCGTCAATTGCTGGAGCGCGGATTCCAAACCGACGATGGCATCGTAGACGCCCGATTGCTCGATAGCGGATTCGATGTTGGCAAGCCCCGCCGCCTCGGCGGTGCCGCGCGCCACATCCGATCCGGTGCGGCGCACTTCGGCCTGGCGGAAGGCATCGGCATTGCGCGTGATGGAATCGAGCCTTACGCCCGAAAGCGAAAGGTCGCCAATGCGATAGGCGCCGCCGCTCGACGCTACTTCGGCCATCTTGGCCGAGCGCCGGACGTAGCCTTCGGACGAGGCATTGGCGATGTTCTGGGCGGTAACGTCCAGCCCGATGCGGGCGGCCAGCGCGCCGCTGCGGCCAATCGAGAGCAGGTCCGAAGCCATGGCTTACTTGGCCCCTTGCGTCTTTGCCGCGTCTGCGGGAAGCAGCGCGGCCAGATGGTTCTCGATCTGCTTGGCAAGGCCCAGTGCGCCGGTCTGCGATGCGATTTCGGCAAAGCGATCGTCGCGCATCTGCACGAAAGTCTGGTCCATCTGGCCAAACAGGCCATCCTTGCCAAAGCTTGTCGCGCGCGCGCTTGCCAGCATCTGCCGGACGAAGATCGCCTCGAACTGCTTGGCCGCCGCCGTCAGCTTCTCGCGGTCGCTCGGTACTTTCGGGCCGAGGGTGAGCGCTGTGGCGGCGGGAGTGGCTGAAACGTCCATCAGATCACTACCATTTCGGCTTTGAGCGCGCCCGCCTGCTTCAACGCTTCAAGGATGGCCACAAGATCGGATGGGCTGGTGCCCAGCGTGTTCAGCGCATCGACCAGCGAGGACAGCGAAGCGCCGGGCTTGAACAGCGCAACCTTGGCTTCCTTTTCCTGCACGTCGATCTCGCTGGCAGGGGTCACCGCTGTCTGCCCGCGCGCAAGCGCGTTGGGCTGCGAAACCTGGTTTTTCTCGTCGATCTTGACCACCAGCCTGCCGTGGCTGATCGCGGCGGGCGAAAGACGCACCGCGCTGTTGATGACCACGGTGCCGGTACGGCTGTTGACGATCACCCGCGCTGCGGTTTCCGCAGGGGTGATGTCGAGCATCTCGATCGACGCCATCGCCGTGGCGCGCGAATCCGCGCCTGCGGGCAAGCGCAGCGCAAGGGTGATGCCGTCCTCGATGGTGGCGGCTTGGGGAAAGCGGGCGTTGATCGCATCGCGCACGCGCTGGGCGGTCAGGAAATCGGCCTCGAACAGGTTCCAGCGCAGCACTTCGCCGCTGTCAAAGCCCGATGATACCGCGCGCTCCACGCTCGCCCCTTCGGCAATGCGGCCCACGGTGGGTACGTTCACGGTCAGTTGCGATCCGTCGCGCGCGGTGATGCCAAGGCCGCCGACGGCAAGATTGCCCTGTGCCATGGCGTATATCTGTCCGTCCGCGCCCACCAGCGGGGCCATGATCAGCGCACCGCCGCGCAGCGACTTGGCCTTGCCAATGGTCGATACCGTCACATCGATGCGCTGGCCGGGTTTGGCAAAGGCGGGAAGCTCTGCCGTGATCACCACGGCGGCGGCGTTCTTCAGCCCCGGCGAAACACCTGCGGGCAGTTGTACGCCAAGCCGCCCTGCGGTGCCTTTCATCGCCTGCGTCAGGTATTCGAGGTTGTCATCGCCCGTGCCTGCAAGGCCCACGACGATGCCGTAGCCGGTGAGCTGATTGGCGCGTACGCCCTGGAATTCGCCCAGATCGCGTACCCGCTCAGCCATGGCGGGCGCGGGGGTGAGCGCGGCCATGGCGACGATCAGGGGAAGGATGAACCGAACCAGCATTGTCAAAGCCTCAAAAGGGCGAAATCGCGTTGAAGAACTTGCTCAGCCAGCCCTCGCGGCTGGCGCGGCCGACCGACCCGTTGCCGGTGTATTCGACGCGCGCATCCGCGATCTGGGTGGAAAGGATGCGGTTTTCCGGGTCGATGTCGCCAAGGCGCACGATCCCTGAAAACTGCACCCATTCCTGACCCTGGCTCAACATCATGCGCTTCTCCCCCCGGACAAGCGCCGTGCCGTTCGCCCGCACTTCTGCGATGGTCACCCCGACCTCACCGGCGAGCGTGCTCGTCTGCGAGGCGTTACCCTGACCATTGAACGACGAACCGCCCGAAGCATTAAGGGCATTGGGGTTCAGGAACTTCAGCGGTCCTGCGGTGGGCGGGGTGACCGAGAACTGTCCCGACTTCTGGGTCTTGGCCCCGGCAGTCTTGGCCGAGGTGAAGTTTTCGATCAGGACGACCGTCAGCGGATCACCCACCGATCTTGCGCGGCGGCCTTCGACCAGCCCCGCGTATCCGGTGCTGGCGTTGAAGATCGAACCTGCGGTGGGCGGCGTGGCGACCGCAGCTTGTGCCTGGGGTAGCGCCGGTTCGAAGCCCGGTTTGGGCCGCGCGGCGCTGGCGGGATCGGTAAGGAACACGACGGCAGCGGTGGCCAGCGTCCCTGCCAGCAGTGCGCCGATTGCGCTGCTGCGGCGACGTGGGGCAACGGTTCCGCCTGCAAAATGACGTTCGAAGGGTGTGTTCATGGCCATCACAGTGTCTGGTTGGCGTTCTGGAGCATTTCGTCGACCGCCGAGATCATCTTGGAATTGATCTCGTAGGCGCGCTGCGCCTCGATCATGTCGACCAGTTCCTCGACGACGTTGACGTTCGAGGCTTCGAGATAGCCCTGCTGGATATGGCCGCGTCCCTGATCGCCCGCGATGCCGACCTGCGCCGCGCCAGATGCGGCGGTTTCCTGAAGGAAGTTGTCGCCCATCGACCGCAGGCCGCCGGGATTGGCGAAGCTGGCGATGGTGACCTGGCCCAGTTCGGTCGGCTCGGTATTGCCCGCAACCGTGGCCGAAACCGTGCCATCCTGCGAAATCGTGATCGCGCTGGCGCCTTCGGGGATGGTGATCGCGGGATTCAGCGCATAGCCCTGCGCCGTCACCAGCGTTCCTTCTGCCGAACGGCTGAAGTTGCCCGCGCGGGTATAGCCCAACTGGCCGCCGGGCATCGTCACCTGAAAATAGCCTTCGCCATCCAGCGCCAGATCCAGTGCATTGCCGGTGGTCTGGAGGGTGCCCTGCGTGTCGATCCGCGTGGTGGCCTGAAGCGAAACGCCGGTGCCGAGGTTCAGCCCGGTGGCATAGGCGGTTTCGGTGGAAGACTGCTGCCCCGCCACGCGCGCGTCCTGATAGGCGAGCGTGGCAAAGTTGGCGCGGTCGCGTTTGAAGCCGGTGGTGCCGATATTGGCAAGGTTGTTGGCGATCACGCGCATCCGCGTGTCCTGCGCCTCAAGCCCGGTGCGGGCGACGTGAAGGGCTGAGCTTGGCATGGGGTCTGTCCTCTAGGTTCAGGAAATGCGCATCAGCGCGGCGCTGGATTCATCCACCTCGCGCGCCTGGCTGACGACCTTGGTGCGGATATCGAACAGGCGCTGCGCCTCGACCATCTCGACAAGGATGCGGGTGGGATCGACGTTCGACTGTTCAAGGCTGCCGACCATCAGCCGCGCCTCCTCGTCCTGCGGGAGAACGCCACCGCCGTTGACGCGGAACAGCCCGTCGAGACCTTTGTCGATCTGGCTGCCGGTAGTGGAGGCAATCTTGATCCGGCCGATATTCTGCGGCGGCTGGTCGGGCGTTTCTGGGTTGGCCACGTTCACGCCGCCATCGGCGGAAATCGTGACCCTTGATCCCAGCGGCACCGTGATCGGCCCGCCTTCGCCAATGACCGGGCGGCCATCGCCGTTCTGCAACACACCGCCTGCGCTGACCGAAAGATCGCCGCGCCGGGTATAGACCTCGCTGCCGTCCTCGGCCTGGACCGACAGCATCGTGTCGCCCGACAGCGCCACGTCGAGCGGCTTGCCCGTTTCGATCAGCGCGCCCTGCGCCATCGATGCGCCGCGCACTTCGCCATCGGTCATCGCGCGCGCTTCAAGGCTGGGGCCTTTCAGCGTCATCGGCGTGGTCGTCAGCATCTCGGCGCGAAAGCCGATGGTCTGGGCGTTGGCCATGTTGCTGGCGATCACGCGCTGGCGCACGGTCGATCCGGTCATCCCGGAATAGGCGGTGTAGATCAGGCGGTCCATGGCAAGGCTTTCAGATCAAAGGGTTAGCTTTGTAGCTGGATCACGGTCTGCGAGATCTGCGTGGCGGTATCGATCGCCTTGGCGTTCGCCTGAAAATTGCGCTGGGCGGTGATCAGGCTGACCAGTTCCTCGGCAATATCCACGTTCGAGCGTTCGAGCGCGCCTGACAGCAGCGATCCGTACTGGCCGGTGCTCGGCTGGCCATAATTCGCAGCGCCCGAAATGCCGGTCGTCACCCAGTTGGACGAACCCACCTGCTTGAGGCCCTGCGGCGCGATGAAGCTGGCGAGCGCGACCTTGCCGATGATGACGTTTGATCCATCGGCATAGGACGCGGTGATCGCGCCATCGTCACCCACGGTAATGCCTGCAAATTCAATGGGATTGCCATTGGCATCATTGCCGTTGCTGGCGGGGATCACCGCATCGGCGGGCGTGGTCGATGTGATCGTGCCGGTGGTATCGGTGGGGAAGGCCTGCAGGCGATTGCCCGATCCGTCAGAGATGAAGCCTGCGCCGTCCACGGTCAGGCTGCCATTGCGCGTGAAAAGGGTCTGGCCGGTTACCACGTTCTTGGTGGTGAAGAAGCCATCACCGTTGATCGCCAGATCGAGCGCCGAACCGGTCTGTTCGATGGGACCGAGCGCGAAGTTCTGGCTGATCGATTCCACAGCCGCGCCAATGCCGACGACCAGCTTGGGGTTGGTGAAGGCGCTGCCGACGACGATGTCGGCAAATTCGGTGCGGCTCTTCTTGAAGCCCGTGGTTTCGGCGTTGGCGATGTTGTGGCTGATCACGCCAAGGTCGGTCTGGGCGTTCTTGAGGCCGTTCAGGGAAGTGTAGAAGGACATGGGAAGTCTCCTGCTGGGACGGTGGTAGGCGGGGGATCAGGCGGTGGTGGTGGCACTGCCTGCGGTCAGACCCGCAACGGTTGTGTTGAGCGTGTCGAGCTTGGCCGAAATCTGCGCGAGGGTGTCGCCCTGAGCCGCAATCGTGCCGAGCGTTTCGTTCATATCGTTCTGGGCCGACAGCGAGGAAAACTGCGCGAGCTGGGCGAGCATCTGCGAATTGTCGACCGGCTCGGTCGGGTCCTGATTCTGCAATTGCGTGGTCAGCAACTTGACGAAATCTTCAGCGCCCATGCCGCCCCAGCCTTGTCCGACGCTGGAGGAAGTTTGCGCGCCATTGACGCCGGTGGTTGCGGTTACGGAAGCGATCGACATTATTTCATCCTCATCGTTTCAAGCATGAGCTGTTTTGCGGTCTGCATCGCCTCGACCACATTCTGGTACTGGCGCGAGCTTTCGAGCATCTCGACCATCTCGGCGTTTTCATCGACCGGGGCGGTCCAGACATCGCCGTTCTCGTCGGCCAGCGGATGGCCGGGATCGTGCTGGCGGATCGGCGTTGCGTCAGACCGCTGGACGGCGGCGACGCGGACGGTTGACAGGCCGTTCGCCTGATCGAGCTGTTCGGCAAAGACCGGGCGCAGCGGGCGATAGGCTTCGGCCTCGGTGGTGGTGACCGTTCCCGCGTTGGCAAGGTTCGATGCTGCCGCGTTCATGCGGACAAGCTGGGCGGACATGGCCCGGCCAGTGACCTGGAACAGATTGAGCGGGGCGTTCGTCGGCATCGCTTATTCGCCCTTGATCGCGCGGGTGATCGTTTCGACCCGGCCGCGCAGGAAATTGAGCGTTGCGGAATATCCCACCGCGTTTTCGGCAAAGGCGGTCTGCTCGGTCGCCATTTCGACGGTGTTGCCATCGAGGCTGGGCATGACCGGGACGCGATAACGCGTGGCCGTCGCCATCGCCTGATCAGCGCTGGCGCCACTTGTGCGGGCTTTCAGCGCGGCGGCGAAATCGATGTCCCTGGCCTTGTAGCCGGGCGTTGCCGCGTTCGCGATATTGGACGTGAGCAGGCCCATGCGCTGCGAGCGCAGTTCCAGCGCCTTGCCATGAATGCCGAACAGGGACTCAGCCATCGTCAGTTGCCTTGGGGTTGGTGTTGCCGATGTTTCAGCAAGGCCTGTGCCAGTTGCGCGATTGCGGGGTTTCGCGCGGCGGGAAGGGCGCTGAGCGGCAAACTCTTGCCGGAGGGCGGCAAATTGCAGGCGTGGGGGCTGAAAATTGCCTGCCGCCTGCCGTTCTTTGCCTTTGAGGAGACTCGCGTTCCATGGAATTGCCCCACCTGATCGACGGTATCTCGGCCTCTATCGTGCTGGGCGGGACGGCGCTTGCCACCGTACTGCGCGCGGGCTGGCGCGAACTGGCGGTAACCGGCAATGCGCTGGGACATTTGCTCCAACCGCGCTTCAGCGCCGATCAGGCCAAGGCCGACCTTGCGGGACAGGTCACCGCGATCCGCCGCGATGGCGTACTGCGCGTGACCCCGCGCGCCACTGGTGACCGCGAGTTCGACGAGGGTACAGATGCGCTGATCCGCGAACGCTCGCTCGATCCGCTGATCGCCCGCCACAACGCTTATCGCCGGCAGCGCATGGCCGCCGCGAATACGGCGGTGCGAACTTTGGCTCAGGCTGCCGAGCTTGGCCCGGTGTTCGGGATGGTCGGCACACTGGTATCGCTGAGCAGCCTTCCGACCACCGGCCTTGATGGGAGCGCGCTGAACGGCGCAATCTCGATGGCGGTGATGACCACGCTTTACGGACTGCTGCTGGCCAATCTGGTGATTGCCCCGCTGGCCCGCATGGTCGAGCGCCACGCGCAGGCCGAGGAGCAGGCGCGGCAGGAAGTGATCGACTGGCTGACTGCCCAGCTTGAAACCGCGATGCCTGTGCGCGTCCACGCCCTGCGCCCGCAAGCCATCCCGCGCGAACGTGTGCCGGTATGATCGTCCGGGCCGGAACGGGCTGGCAATATGCGCTGGCGGATCTTTCCCTGATCCTGTTCCTGGTGACCGCTTCGGCGCTGGCCCAGGCCAGCAGCGCGCCGAAGGTTGCACCGCAGCCAACGCTTCCACCAATTGCAGCCGCCCTTGCCAGTGAGCCGGTGGCGGTCTGGAGTGCCGGAACCGACGCGCCGCCGCTTGCGCAGTGGCTCTCGCGCGAAGCAACAGACGCGCGGCTGGAAGTGCAGATCGTGGTGCGCTTCACTGGAGATGAGCGCGAGGCGGCGGTGGCGCAGGCGATGCAGCTGGCCGCAGCGGGCGGGGCAAGGGCTGGTGCCGCGCGCATTCTGGTGGAGCCGGGAACACGGGCAGGGGCCAGTGTGTCGCTGATCTATTCCGCCGAAGGGCTGGCGGTGCCTGCGTCAGCGACAACCCCTTTGGCACGATGATTGCGGAGATAGCGGCATCCTGAAGCCATTTGCCGGACATTCCTCGATGAAGATTTCCCCCTGCATTGCCTCGCTTGCTGCCATGGTGCTGGCGCCGGCTGCCGCCGCACAGAACGCCGCGTTCCACGACCTTGTGGCGATAGATGCGGCGGTTGCGGCCTTTACCGGGGCAGGCATCGGCGTTCCCGGCGGGGCGAACCTGCCGGTCGACCGGCGGATGCGGCTGGCCCCGTGCCGCTCACCGCTGGCGCTATCATGGTATGGTGCGCGTCAGGACAATGTGCTGGTGCAATGCCCCGATGCCGGGGGCTGGCGGTTGTTCGTTGCCGTTTCCGGCAATACGCGGCAAGGCGCTGCCGCTCCCACCCCTCCGGCGGTCGCGCGCGGCGAGGCGGTGACCATCGCCGTTTCGGGTGAGGGCTTTTCGGTTTCCCAATCGGGTGAGGCGATGGAGGCAGGGCCGGTCGGCGCGTGGATCCGCGTACGCACCAGCGCCAGGGCCACGCCGATCCGGGCGCAGATCGCGCGTCCCGGACTGGTCGTGGTGCCGATCGATTGAGGCTGGTTGCCGGTTCTTTTCGCAAACCGGCAAAATTTTTCCGTATTGGCCCTTAAAGGCGCCTTCAGACCGCCGTTCTTGGATGCATGAAACGCTAGGAGCGTCACCATGTCGCCATTTGAAATCGGAGGATCGCGCCCGGTTGGGCCGGTGCAGGTCAAAACTGCAACCACCACCAGACCGGCCCCTGTAGCCGCCGATCCGCAGACACCTGCGGTCAGCGATACCGGTGCCGCAGCCCGGATCCAGCGCTCTTCCGCGCTTGATGCGGGAAGTGCCGCGCCGGTCGATATCGAACGGGTGAAGGACATCCGCCAGGCCATCGAAAAGGGCAATTACCCGCTGGTTCCGGCGCGTATCGCCGATGCCATGATCGCTGCCGGAATGCTGCTGAGGACCGCCTCCTGATGACCACGAACACCACAGCTCGTCCTTCTGAAATCACATCGCCCCTGCGCGATACGCTTCGGCAGATGCTTGCCGTGCTGCAGGAGGAACGGCATGCGCTTGCCGGGCTGGACCTTGACCTGATCATGGGCTGCGCTTCGAACAAGGCCGAGTTGTGCGGTACGCTGGCCGATGTCAGCGATGCCGCGGTGGACGAGGAATGCCGTGGGCTGCTGGACGCCGCGCGCCGCCTGAACGAGGCGAACCGCCGGGTGCGCAACCTGATTGCGGCCAATGTTTCATCGCGGCTGGATGCGCTCACCGGCACGTCGCCGCTCTATCGCGCGGGCGCACAGGTCCACCGTTTGCGGAGCGCCTGAGCCGTTTGGCACGAGGTTTGCTGAACACCTTCCGTGACGCTGCTGTGATGTGGCGGGAAGGGATCAGGCGTGAGTTCCTACGACGTTTCAGGTTTTCCGAATGCTCCGGCTGCCCCTGCGGCATCCGGGGCATCTGTGCGTTCCGGTACAGTCCGTTCGGCGATTGCCGGGGCGGCGCAGGCGACCGGCGTCGACTTCGGCTTCCTGATGGCGCAGGCCAAACTGGAATCGAGCCTTGATCCGACCGCCCGCGCCCGCACATCGAGTGCCAGCGGACTTTACCAGTTCACCGGCGATACGTGGCTGCGCACACTGGACAAGCATGGTGAGGCGCACGGCCTTGGTTGGGCCAGCGCGATGATCGAAGGCGGATCGGTGCGCGATCCTGCGGCCCGCGCGCAATTGCTGGCCATGCGGTTCGATCCGCAAGTGGCATCGCTGATGGCGGGCGAACTCGCCAACGATAACAGCGCCTATCTGACTGGCGCACTGGGACGCCAGCCCGATCATGCCGAACTGTATCTGGCGCATTTCTTTGGCGCAGAGGGTGCGGCCAAGTTTCTGGGTGCGCTGAACAGCGATCCATCGCAAAGCGCGGCGGGCATTCTTCCCGCAGCAGCAGCGGCCAATCGGTCTACCTTCTATGGCGCGGGCGGGGTTGCGCGTTCCGTCAGCGATGTGATGGGCGTGATCCGCGCGCGGATGGCGGGGGCATCGGATGGCACCGGCGGCGATGAAGCGCTGCAATGGGCCGCGTCGATGGGCGTGACCCCGGCAACGGCGCAAGCGCAATTCACAGGCGGACCCATCGCGCGCGAATTTCAGGGCGCAGCGGCAAGCACCGGCGATCCGGTGCCGGCGGCAAGCGCCTCGATGGCCGATACATTGCGCCAGACGTTTTCCCTGAACGATGGCGGATCGGCCCCCTCGCATGTACGCCAGGCCTATGGCCGCCTTTCGGCGCTGGGGCTTTAGGCGATGTTCAAGCGCTTTGGCTCACCCGCCGCCTTTGCCTTGCCGTCAGGTGTGCTGACGCTGATCGTGCTGATGGTCGTGCCGATTCCGGCGGTGATGCTCGACGTGTTCTTCGTCGTCAACATCGCGCTGTCGGTGGCGATCCTGATGGCGGCGATGAATGCGGAAAAGCCGCTCGATTTCTCGTCGTTCCCATCGGTGCTGTTGTTCGCCACGCTGTTGCGCCTGGCGCTGAACGTGGCCTCCACGCGCATCGTGCTGGTCAACGGGCACGAAGGCGGCGCGGCGGCGGGCCACGTGATCGAGGCGTTCGGCGAATTCCTGATCGGCGGCAACTTTGCGGTCGGCCTGTTCGTGTTCATGATCCTGATGATCATCAACATGATCGTGGTGACCAAAGGCGCGGGCCGCGTTTCGGAAGTTTCCGCGCGGTTCACGCTGGACGCCCTGCCGGGCAAGCAGATGGCGATCGACGCCGATCTTGCCGCCGGGATCATGACCGCAGACGAAGCCAAGGCGCGCCGCCGCGAAGTGGCGACCGAGGCCGATTTCTACGGTTCGATGGATGGCTCGTCCAAGTTCGTGAAGGGCGATGCGATTGCCGCATTGCTGATCCTGGGCGTAAACATCATCGCCGGGTTCTGCCTGGGCATGATTACCCATGGCCTCAGCGCTGCCGAAGCGGCGCAGTTCTACATCACGCTGGCGGTGGGCGATGCGCTGGTAGCGCAAGTGCCTTCGCTGTTGCTGTCCATCGCCGCCGCGGTGATCGTGACGCGCGTTTCGGACAGCCGCGATCTGGCGGGGCAGATTGGCGGACAGTTTGCCAATCCCGCGATCTGGCTACCCGTCACCGTGGTGATGGGCGCGGTGGGAATGATTCCGGCGATGCCGCAGATCGTGTTCCTGCCAGCTGCCGCGCTTTCGGGCTGGCTGTGGTGGTCATTGAAGAAGCGCGCTGATCGGCCCGTGCCGGTGGTGATTCCAGAAGCGGCGGCAATCGATCCGGCGCGGATCACGCTGGAGGACGTCAGCGATCACACGCTGGTCACCGTGGAAATGGGCTATGGCCTGATCCATCTGGTGGACGAACGGCGCGGATCGCCGCTGGTGGCGCGGATCACCGGCGTGCGCAAGCAGTTGAGCCAGACGTTCGGCTTCATCGTGCCGCAGTTCCGGGTGCGCGATTCGCTGGACCTTGGTCCCAACGCCTATCGCATCCTGCTGGGCGGGGTGCCCATTGGCGTGGCCGAAATGCGGCCCGAAAAGGTCCTGGCAATCGATGCGGGCGAGGCCAATGCCGACCATGGCCTGCGCGGCGAGAAGACCCGCGACCCCAGCTTTGGCTGTCCCGCCATCTGGATCGACCCGGCACAGCGCGATCTGGCGATTGCCGAAGGATTCCTGACGGTGGATGCCAGCACGGTCATCGCCACGCACCTCAATCAGGTGCTGGGTGACCGGCCATCGGCACTGCTTGGGCCGGACGAGGTGAAGGCGATCCTCGAAGGCGTGAAGGAGCGCTCTGTCGGGCTGGTCGAGACGATCCATCCGGCGCCGATGTCTCTGGGCGCGCTGACGCGACTGTTCCACGCGTTGCTCGACGATGGCCTGTCTATCGCGCATCCGCTGCCGATCCTTTCGGCGCTGAGCCAGGCGCTGCAACAGACGACCGATCATGACCGGCTGGTGGACCTGCTCCGCGCGGCGCTGGGCGAGATGGTGGTGGGGCGGATTTGCGCGCCTGACGACCGCCTGCCCGTAGTCACGCTGGAAGCAGGACTTGAACAGATGATCGTGGCGGGAATGCACGATCCCGCAACGGGCCAGCCGGTGATCGAACCGGATCTGGCGCGCGGGATTGGCGAGCGCGTCTCTGCGATCATTTCCGAACGCGGCCCTGCTGCGCCGCCGATTGCCCTGATCGTGCAGCCGCGCGCGCGACGCCCGCTGGCCGCGCTGCTCCGCCTGCGCGCGCCGCAGTGCCTTGTCCTGTCGATTTCCGAACTTCCGCCATCGCAGCCCATCGAGGTGATCTCGGTCATCGGCGGCGATGCGCCCCAACAAGAGAGCGAAGCGATGCCGCAGCCTGAGGGAATTGCCGCATGAAACACGATCCGCGCGGATTTGCAGCCGCACAGGCCTATACCAAGGACGAAGCGGCCGACCGCATCAGACGGTTCCTGCCGATGGTGAAGCGTCTGGCGTGGCACGTCCACGGTTCCGGGCGCGCCGGAATGGAAATGGAAGACCTGATCCAGGCGGGGCTGGTGGCGCTGACCGAATGTTCGCAGCGCCATTCCGGCCCGACGGAGGACGGCTTTGCCGCTTATGCCAAGCTGCGGGTGCGCGGGGCGATGGTCGATCTGGTGCGCCGATCGACGCCGCTTTCCCGGTCTGCCACCGAGCGGCGGCGCGCGCTGCGCGAGAAGATGGCGGCGCTATCGACCGAACTTGGCCATCCGCCGAGCGAGGCGGAACTGGCCGCGGCGATGGGGCTGACCGAAAATCAGCTTGCCGATCAGCGCGCCGCCGATGAACCCTTGCGGTTCGAGCATATCGACGATGCCTATTCCGACAGCAATTCGGCGTTTGCCGATGATCGGCCCGATAGTTTTGCCATGCTGGCCGATCAGGAAATGCGCGAGGCGGTGGCTGAAGCCATCGGCGAATTGCCCGAACGGTTGCAGATGATCATCCAGCTCTATTTCGTCGAGGAACTGAACCTTGCCGAAATCGCCGAAGTGCTGGGCGTGAGCATTCCGCGTGTGCACCAGTTGAAAGCGCAGGCGCTGGACAAGCTCAAGGCCGCGCTGGGCGAGGGATATGAGGTGATCTGATAATCCTGACCCACAAATTGCGTCGTTGCGAGCGTAGCGAAGCAATCCAGAGTCATGCGCTGTGACGCTCTGGGTTGCTTTGCTACGCTCGCAATGACGAATGGTGCGGATCTGGTTTTATGACCGAGCGCGCAACGCCCTACAGCGCGTGTTCGCCCGCAAGGATCGGATCGCCGAGGGTCATTTTCTTCCCGTCGGTGATGATGACCTTGTCACCCAGTTTGGCCAGCTTGAACAGGTTGGCGGCGAAATCATCGGGTACGCCGATGCAACCGTTGGTGGCATAGCCCTTTTCCACCTTGCTGCCGTGAATCGAAACGCCATCGTTGGTCAGGCGCATCATGTGCGGCATGGGCGCATCATAGATGTTCGAGACGTGATCGGCGTCCTTCTGCGTGATCGGGAACACGCCGGTAGGGGTGGGTTTTTCGCCATAGCCCTTGAGGATCGCTGCGGCACCGATTTCATGGCCGTCGCGGAACACGCTGATCACGCGGGCGGTGAGGTCCACCGTCACCACCAGCGGGCCGGTGGCAGGGGCGCGGGTTTCATCCCAGTAGAACTTGCCGAACTTGATCGGTTCATTGATCGGCAGGATCGATTTGACCACGAACGGGCTGTCGACGGGTTTTGCGGCGAGTGCAGCGACCGCAGGCTTCGGCGCGGCGGCGATCATTGGCGCGGCTTCGGCGGTGCCATTGCCGAATGCGACTTCGGCGATGTCCTGCCCGGCGTGGAATGCCAGCAGCGAGGCGAGCGAGGTTGCGACGAAGCCGAGCGGCAGGCGCACCCAGCGCTTGCTCCAGATGGTTGCTTGCTTCGTCATGGCCCGTGTCGCTCCTTTCGCCTTAACAATTAGGCGTTAACGCGCGGGGTTGCGAGTCTCCAGAAAAGGCCGTCCCGCACCGGGACGCGGGGTCCGGCAATCCTTTTCAAATGTGGTTAACGGAGCTGGAGCGCGCGCGGATGCATCGACAGGCAAAGGCTTTCGTGCCAATGGCTTGGCCGGGAGAAATACATGGGTGCAAAAGACGATCGCTACCGGCTGCTGGTCGGTTCGAGCGCATTCTGGAATCAGGCCGAACTCGATCTGGCGGCGGCAAGACACCGCGTGGCGATCCAGGCGATGACATTCGAGGCCGATACTGCGGGCATGGGCGTGGCCGAGGCGATCCTTGCATCGCCAGCTGCTATACGCCGTGTGCTGGTGGACGATTACAGCCGCAACGTGATCAACGACACGATGCTGCCCCTGCCGTTCCGTCCCGCCGAAGTGATCGCCGAAGCGCGCGCGACGCTGGCGATGTTCGATCAGATGAACGCAGCGGGCGTGCCGGTGCGCGTGACAAATCCGGTGCTGGGCCGTCCACTGCGCTATCCTTTGCGCAATCACAAGAAATTGCTGGTGATGGACGATGTGGCGCACATCGGCGGGATCAACTTTTCCGATCACAACTTCGCATGGCACGATCTGATGCTGCGGATCGAGGATGCCGAAGTTGCCGATTTCCTGCTCGGTGATTTCGACAACGACTGGGTCGGAACCCCGCGCGGCGTGAGCGCCACCTTCGGTGATCTGCAACTGATCTGCCTTGATGGCGATACCAATGACCGGATGATGCAGCCGTTGATCGATCTGGTGGCGAACGCACGGGCATCGGTGGAGATGGTCAGCGCTTATCCGACCATGCCGTTCGTGGGCGCAATGGCGCAAGCCGCGCGAGGTGGGGCGCACGTGACCATTTACAGCCCGGCGCCCAACAACAAGCCGGTGATCCGCGATTATCTGGCGGGCGTGGCGCAGCCTGCGGGAATCGCCTTGCGGCTATTGCCGGAGATGACCCATGCCAAGGCCATGTTGATCGATGGTGAGGCGCTGGTGCTGGGATCGAGCAACTTCAACTTCGCATCGCACCGCACCAGCAGCGATATCGTGGCGGTGGTGCGCAACCCGGCGCTGATCGCGGATTTCGAAGCGCGGTTGCTGGGACCTGCGCGCGAAAGTTCTTTTGCAGCGGATGACCTGTGCATTCCGGCGTGGCGGCAGTGGCGGGCGCGGGCGATGCTGGAACTGGCAGACCGGACGCTGGCGCGACTGAGCCATGGGCCGGTGCGCGCGATGGATTGGGCCGCGCTAAATCCGCGCAGGCAGGGCAAGCCTGCGCCGGGGCTAACCGATGGTGGGCAGGGCAAGCCTGCGCCACAGGCCTTCCAGCGGCCCTTGCCGGAAACGCGATAGCCACCACTGCGGCCAGGCGAGCATGGCGGCCCAGCCGAGCAGGACGAAGGCGGGGAGCCATGCTCGCGGCACTTCCGGGCCAAGACCCAGACCCCAGCCACAGAAGATCGCGCCCATCAGGGCGCTGGTGCCAAGATAATTGGTGAACGCGCAGCGCCCCGCTGCCGTCAGCGCGCGTCCGATCGTGGTGGCGCGCAGCTGCGGGAAGGCCAGCACGAGCGCGGCGGCATATCCCGCCGCCATCAGCAGGTGAGGCAGGGCCATGCCGTGTTCGATGGCGGCAAACATCGCGCGCGGAGGCCACCCGTGGGAGGACAGCCATTGCAACGCCAGCACCGTCGGTATGCCGCCGAGCAGGATTCCGCACAGCGCGATGGTCGCAAGCGTAAGACGCGACCATGTGGTGGCAAAGCCGCTGCGCAACGCGGCCATGCCCACCAGCATCAACGGCACGGTTTCGGTGAAAGTGGACAGGGTAACGGTGAGCGGTTGCAGCGGCGAATGGGCAAGTTTCAGGCGAACGGCCTCGAAGAAACCGGCCTGAAGCACTGCAACATCGTGGGCGACGGATGCGCCGATGCGCAGCATCATTTGTGCTTGTTCGGTGACATCCGCAGGCGCAGCCGTGCCTGCCAGAACTGCCTGTTCGGTAAAGATCCCCGGCAGATCTAGCAGCGCCTCGATGGTTTGCGAAAGGATATAGAACGGCAGCGCGATGGCCACCTGACGGAGCGGGGACAAGTGACGCAGCGCCAGCGCGCCGAGGCCGCACAGTGCGTAAGTGAACAGGATATCGCCCCACCACAGCAGCGCGAAATGGAGGTAGCCGAACAGCGCCAGCCAGATGAGGCGGCGCAACTGCGCGATGTCGGGATCGGCGCCCCGGCGCTCTGCCGCATCGGCGAACAACACCATGCTCGCCCCGAACAGCAGGCTGAAAAGTGCCCGCATCTTCCCTTCGAAGACCACGAAGGCAAAGCCGAACCATGCAGCGCCACCGGGTTCGAGACGGGGGATCGCGGGCGAAAAGGTAGCGAGCGATGGTCCCCACATGCCGGTGATATTGATTGCAAGAATGCCCAGCACGGCGATGCCGCGCAGGAAATCAAGCGCTTCTATGCGGGAATGGGGATGTTCGGTAGCCAAGCCATCACGGCTGTATCACCAGGCAGGTGAACCCGCCAGACTTGAGCGCGGCACAAGCTTTGGCTGCTTCGGTTTGTCCAGCATAGCCACCAGCCAGCAGGCGCGTGACACTGCCCGAAGCGAGATCGATCCGGCCATGGCCTGCGATTTCGGGGCGATTGCGCACTTTGGCCCATAGCCCGTCGGCATTGGCTTTCACGCCGAACGCGCCAAGCTGGATACGCCAGTTGCCTTTTGCGGCGGGGGCGGGTTTCGGCGCAGCGGCAGGTTTTGCCACGGGAGGTGGGGTGGTGCTTTTGACAGGCTTTGGTGGCACGGAGGCGGCACCGACAATCCGCTTCGGCGTTGAAATCACTACCGGATTGGCAAAATCTGCCCCGGCAGTGACCGGACCCGATGGCGCGGGGGTGGACGGCGGCAGTTCGGTCCGTTCGAGCGCAGTTCCGGCCTGCGCGGTGCGCAGGGGCGCGGTAGGCGCGGGTTTGACGCCCAGATCGGCGGCGGCGAATTGCTGCGCGCGATTGGCCTGCGCCTTCTGTTCAAGCTCTCCGGCCAGTGAAACACCCAACTGCCGCTGTTCGAGCGGGATAACCCCGTCCATCGTGGCAAGACCGCGCACGGCCTGCTCCAGTCCAGCGGAAGCGGAGCGACTCATCAGCGCATAGGCGCGCACCCAGTCCTTGCCCACGACATCGCCGTTGAAGTGGGCAATGCCCATGATGTATTGCGCGCGCGGATCGCCGCGTTCGGCAGAGGCCTGAAGGAACGGCACCGCGTCTGTCTTGCGGCCATCCTGGAACATCAGCAGGCCAAGCGTATCGGCGGCCTTGATATGGCCGTTTTCGGCCGCCTTGCGATACCATGCCTCTGCGCGCTTGCTGTCTTGCGGAACGCCTTTGCCCAGCTTGTAGGCCTGGCCCATGTTGAACTGCGCATCGGGATCGCCCTTGGCCGCAGGGCCGAGCCATTCCTTGACCGCCACCGCGTGTTCCCCGCGCGACCACGCATCGACGCCGGCCTTCACGTCAGCCAGCGCGGGCGAGGTGGCCAGTGCCAGCGCTGCCGTGGATAGGGCCGCGAGCTTCCACGGTGCGGTGATTCGGGAAAGTGACATGATTTGCCGAGGTGACATGATTTGCCGAGGTGACATGATTTGCCGAGGTGACATGATGTGAACGTCCGTTCCTGCTGCGAGACTTCAAGCGGTTCAGGTTGCAACCCTTGCTGGCCCGGTCATGCCGCCCGGCCTTTGCTGTGTGCGGGATATAGTCAACGAGGCGTTAGCGAAGTCTTAGCGCTGATTTTGCAGGATTGGCAGCACCATTTGCGGCGGTGTGGGAGCAATGCTGAACGCAATCGTGCAATCATCTTAACCAAAATTTCAACCCATTCTGCGAATCCATACTCAAGAGTTCGCGATTTTGACGGGGGTTTGGCTTTGCGCGTACTGGCATTGGCATCACAGAAGGGTGGATCGGGCAAGACGACCTTGTCCGGGCACCTGGCCGTCCAGGCCCAGCGGGCGGGCGCGGGACCCGTTGTCCTGATCGATATCGATCCGCAAGGCTCGCTGTCCGATTGGTGGAACGAACGCGAGGCCGAATTCCCGGCCTTTGCCCAGACCACGGTTGCGCGGCTGGCCAGCGATCTGGCGATCCTGCGGCAGCAGGGCTTCAAGCTGGCCGTGATCGACACGCCGCCTGCAATTACCATGGCGATCCAGTCGGTGATCTCGGTCGCCGAACTGATCGTGGTGCCGACGCGGCCCAGCCCGCACGATCTGCGCGCGGTTGGTGCAACCGTCGATCTTTGCGACCGCGCAGGCAAGCCACTGATCTTCGTGGTCAACGCGGCCACACCCAAGGCGCGGATCACGTCTGAAGCCGCGGTGGCATTGTCGCAGCATGGCACGGTGGCGCCGGTCACCCTGCATCAGCGCACCGATTTTGCCGCATCGATGATCGATGGCCGCACGGTGATGGAGTGCGATCCGAACGGCAAATCTGCCGCGGAAGTGACCGCGCTGTGGACTTACGTATCGGAACGGCTGGAAAAGAATTTCCGCCGCACGGTGTTTGCCGTGCCGCAGCAGGCATCCGCGATGCCCATGGCTGGCGGGATGCAGCGGCCGATGGGTGGCTTCGGCCGCCGCGTTGCCGGTTCTTGATGGAGGCGGTTTGATGAGCGCCGCCAAGCCCCTCGCCTCGCTGTCATCGGGACTGCTGGCCCGCAAGGGCGCCGCGCGCCCGGCGATGCGCCCGCAACTGGTGTTGAGCGCCGAAGAACAAGCCCGCCTTCTGGCGGGCATGGACGAAGCCGCGCCCGTATCGGACGATCTGGGCTGGAACGACATGGGCGAGGCTACCCGTCCCGGCCATGCCCGTTCCGACGACCTTCCGGTTATCGTCCAGCAGCTTGAAGCGCTGGCCGCAGCGGTGGCTGAAATGCCTCCGATCGCGACAACGCGGCGCATGAAGGGCGGCAAGCAGGTGCGCTCGGCTTTGGCCGAAGGCCGCAAGGCCGCGTTCACGCTGCGGCTGGACCAGTATCGCCATTTGCGTCTGCGTCTTGCCTGTACGCTGGAATCGCGCAGCGCCCAGTCAGTGCTGATCGAGGCGCTTGACCGATTTCTTGCCGATCAACCTGCGGTCGAAACCCTTGCCAGACGCGCGACGCGCAACTGATTGCCCGAAGGAAACCTGAGAATGAGCCGCCTTTTCTCCGCCTTCGTCCCTAACCGCACCGCGCGGTTGATCGTCTCTTCGGCGCTTGCCGCCGGTGTTCTGACGGGATGCGCCACCGGCACGATCCGCCCTGACAAGTTCGCGTCCTCGGCCGAAGCGGCGCTGGCCAAGGGAAATCCCAAGGTGGCGGTGGACAGCGCCGAAAAGGCCGTGCTGGCCGATCCGCGCAATCCGGCCTACCGGGTGCTGCTGGGCAGCGCCTATCTCAAGGCCGGACGCTTTGAATCCGCGCGACAGGCCTATGACGAGGCGATGGAACTGGGCGAGGACAGCAGCCGCACGGCGCTGAGTCTCGCGCTGGCAGATATTGCGCTGGGGCTTTATCCGCAGGCGGTCGACACGCTCAATTCCTATCGCGACAGCCTCGAACCGGCCGATTATGGCCTGGCGCTGGCGCTGGCGGGGCAGACCGGCCAGGGCGTTGCCGTGCTGTCCGATGCCATTCGCGGTGGCGAGAATACCGTGAAGGTGCGCCAGAATCTGGCGCTGGCATATGCTCTTGCCGGGCAGTGGCGCGAAGCGCGCGCAATGGCGTCGCAGGATCTGCCCGCAGCCGAAGTGGGCGGTCGCATGGAAATGTGGGCGATGATGGGCCAGCGTGAGTTGACTCGCGAACGCGTGGCCGGGTTGCTCTCGGTGCCGCTGCGTGTCGATGCCGGACAGCCGACCGCCCTGGCGCTTGCCAATTTCCCCGCGACCGAACAGCTTTCCGCCGAAGCGGCAAAGCGGGCCGAGCCGCTGGCTGAGGCCGCCGTGGCTGAGCTTGCACCGCTCGACCAGCCGGCTGCGCCTGCGCCATCGGTAGCCGATGCATCGTCTTTGCCGCGCGAGGGGCAACTGGCGATGATCGATCTGCCGCCATCGGCCCCGGCTCGCCCGGTTCAGGTGGCAAAGGCCGTTGCGCCCGTTGCCGCCGTCAACGGCCATAGCACGCATCAGGTGCAGTTGGGCGCATTTGCCACCGCCGAAGGCGCGCGCCGCGCGTGGCGGCACTTTACCGCGCGTAATCCTGCACTGGCGGGCTACCGCAATGTCACGACCAGGGTCACCATCAATGGCCGCACCTTGTGGCGTGTGCGCGCTGCGGGCTTTGCGGGGCTTGCCTCGGCCAGTTCGCTGTGTGGTTCGGTCAAGGCGCGGGGCGGGGATTGCCTTGTGCTGCGCGGGACCGGAGGAGCCTTGCCGGGCCAGCGCGCGGTGGAAACGCGCATGGCCAAGCGCTGATACGGATTACCCGGTTTCGGGAGCAGATGGGCGCGGGGACCGGAAGGTGCCCGCGCCCTTTCCGTATCAATCGACCCGGTTACCGCCCTTGAACAGCGCGGTGACGCGGCCTTCCACCGGACGGCGATCGAACGGGGTGTTGCCTGCCGCTGCCGCCATCTTGTCGGAATTGACGACCCATGGCCGCACGGGGTCGATAATCGCAAAGTCTGCCTCTGCGCCGACTTCGAGCTTCCCTGCCGCCACGCCCAGCAGCTTTGCCGGATTGGCGCCGAGCAGTTCGAACGCGCGCGCCATCGATATATCGCCATCGCGCACCAGCGTAAGCGTCAGCGGCAGCAGCGTTTCGGCGCCTGCCATGCCGGGTTCGGCATCGGCAAAGGGCAGGCGCTTGTCTTCAGGCCCGCGCGGATCGTGGCCGGAGGAGATGACATCAATCGTACCATCGGCAATCGCGGCGATCACGGCCTTGCGATCCGAATCGCGACGCAGCGGCGGCGACATCCGGCAAAACGTGCGGAAGCCGACCAGTTCCAGGTCTGACAGGATGAAGTGGGCGGGCGTTACGCCTGCGGTTATGCGGATGCCGCGCGCCTTGGCGGCGCGCACCAGATCGAGCGCGCGGGCAGTGGTCACCTGGCGAAAATGGACATGCGCGCCGGATAGTTCGGCCAGCGCAATGTCGCGCGCCACGGCCAGCGCTTCGGCTTCGGCGGGGGCGGAGGGCAGGCCGAGCCGGGTCGCCACTTCGCCAGCAGTCGCCACGGCCTTGCCCGTAATCGCGGCGTCCTCTGCGTGGGTGACGACGACCAGACCCAGCATCGCGCAATAGCGCAGCAGGCGGAGCATGACGCCCGAATCGCTGATCCATGCGCGCCCCGTGGCCACGGCCTTTGCGCCTGCATCGCGCATCAGCGCCAGTTCGGCGAGTTCGTTGCCTTCCAGCCCGCGCGTGGCAGCGGCAAGGGGGTGGACCCACAAGTCCGGCTTGCCCGATTGGGCGGCGAAGCGGACGCGCGCCGGATGATCGAGCGGCGGGCCTTGATCGGGCATCAATGCGGCGCGGGTAATCCCGCCGAAATGGAACGCGGGCTTGTCTATAGCGAACACGCCAAGGTCAACAAGGCCCGGTGCGACCAGCGCGCCCTTGGCGTCGAACACTTCATCGCCTTCGTGGGCGGCAATATCGCCCAGCGCCACGATGCGACCGTCCTCGCAGCGCACCGCGCCCTGCTGTGGTTCTCCGGTGGCGAGAACCAGCTTGCCGCCGGTGATGGTCAGGGGCCGCGCGATCATGCCGCTGCTCCCACTGCATCCCAGCCGGGCACGTTTCGCGTCCGCCGGGTCAGCACTTCAAGACAGGCCATGCGGATCGCCACGCCCATTTCAACTTGCGCGGTGATCAGGCTGCGCGTGGGATGATCGGCTACGGTCGAATCGATCTCGATCCCCCGGTTCATCGGGCCGGGGTGCATCACGAAGGCATCGGGTTCCGCCCGCGCCAGCCGTTCGGGGGTAAGACCGTACAAGTGCCGGTATTCGCGCGGGGAGGGGATGAACTGCCCGCTCATGCGTTCCTGCTGGAGCCGCAGCATCATCACCACGTTCGCGCCTTTCAGCGCGGCGTCGAAATCGTGGAACGGGGTCACGCCCATCGCCTCGACCTCGTCCGGCATCAACGCAGGCGGCGCGCAGACGCGCACGTCGGCGCCCAGGGCGGTCAGGCTGAGGATGTTCGAGCGCGCGACGCGGCTGTGCAGGATATCGCCGCAGATGGTGACTTTCAGCCCGTTGAGATCGGCCCCGATCGGAAGTTTCAGCGCATGACGCATGGTCAGCGCATCAAGCAGCGCCTGTGTGGGGTGTTCGTGCTGCCCGTCGCCCGCGTTCAGGACCGGGCAGTCCACCTTTTCCGCGATCAGCCGCACTGCGCCCGAACTGGCGTGGCGGATCACGATCGCATCGGCGCGCATGGCATTGAGCGTCATCGCGGTGTCGATCAGGGTTTCGCCCTTCTTCACGCTGCTGGTGGCGGCATGCATGTTGACCACGTCTGCGCCCAGCCGTTTGCCCGCGATCTCGAAAGACAGCAGCGTGCGGGTGGAATTTTCGAAGAAGGCATTGATGATGGTCAACCCGTTCAGAAGATCGGTCTTCTTCTGGCTCTGCCGGTTGAGATCGACCCATTGTTCCGCCTCATCAAGCAGATAGAGGATCTCATGCCGGGCAAGCTGGCCGATGCCGGTCAAGTCACGGTGCGGGTAGGCGAGGCCGCCCGCTGGATAGCGGCCCGCTGCGGGAAGGTTGGTGCTTTGCATTGAAACCAGTTCCCTAGTGGGCAGGGCCTTTGCGCTCAAGCGGTTTCCCGCTGGCATTGCCGGGGTGTCCACAATAGAGTCGCATCCATGAGCTTTGCCCGTTCGGTCTGGAAGATCCTCGTCGCCATCAAGGATGGCCTTGTCCTGTTGTTTCTGCTGCTGTTCTTCGCTGCGCTTTATGCGGCGCTGGCATCGCGGCCCAGCCCTGGCATGGTCCGCGAAGGCGCGCTGTACCTCGCGCTGGAAGGGAGCATTGTTGAGGAAGCTTCTGAGGTTTCGCCCTCCACCCTGCTGCTTTCTGGCGAAGCGCCGCAGCCCGAATATGTCGAGCGCGATCTGGTGCGCGCCATCGAATCGGCGGCGACCGACACTCGGATCAAGGCGGTCGTGCTTGATCTGGAAGCGTTTGGCGGCGGATCTGGCGTACAGATCGCCAATGTGGGCGCAGCGATGGATAAAGTGCGCGCGGCAAAGAAGCCGGTGCTGGTGCGCGCGCTGATCTATACCGACGATGCGATCCAGCTTGCCGCGCATTCCAGCGAAGCGTGGATCGATCCGCTGGGCGGCGTGGCGATCAGCGGGCCGGGCGGCACTATGCTGTTCTACAAGGGTCTGCTCGACAAGCTGAAGGTCAAGGCCAATGTGTTCAAGGTGGGCACGTACAAGAGCGCGGTCGAACCCTATATCCGCAGCGAATCCTCGCCAGAGGCGCGCGACGCGCTGAATGCCGTGATGCAATCGGTGTGGCAGAACTGGCAGGACGACGTGAAGCGCGCGCGGCCCAAGGCCGATTACACGCTGGCGATCACCGATCCCGCCAGATGGGTGGCCGATGCCGGGGGCGATGCCGCGCAGGCAGCGGTGAAATCGGGCATGATCGACCGGGTGGGCGATCGGGTGGCCTTCGGGCAGCGCGTGGCGGAGATCGTGGGCGCGGACGATCAGGGCGCGTTGGGGTCGTTCAAGGGCACCGAACTTGCCGTTTATCTGGCGGACAAGCCTGTGCCGACATCGGGCAAGGCGGTGGCGGTCGTCACCGTTGCGGGCGAAATCGTCGATGGCGATGCCGGGCCGGGCACGGCGGGCGGGGACAGGATTGCCGACCTGATCGACGGCGTGACCAAGAGCGACGATTACGCGGCGCTGGTGCTGCGCGTCGATTCGCCGGGCGGTTCGGTCATGGCATCCGAACGCATCCGCGCGGCGGTGGAACGGGTGCGCGCCAAGGGGCTGCCCGTGGCGGTGTCGATGGGCGGCGTGGCGGCGAGCGGGGGGTATTGGGTATCCACCCCGGCGCAGCGGATATTTGCCGAACCCAGTACGATTACCGGCTCCATCGGCGTGTTCGCGGTGTTCCCCAGCTTTGAATCGACGTTGCCCGAATATGGCGTGACCACCGAACAGGTGCGCACCACGCCGCTATCGGGCCAGCCGGACCTGATCGGCGGCCTGACCCCGCAAGTCGCCGCGCTGCTGCAAGGCCAGGTCGAACAGACCTATGGTCGGTTCCTGACGCTCGTCGCCAAATCGCGCGGCAAGACCAGCGCGGATATCGACAAGATCGGCCAAGGCCGCATCTGGGACGGTGGCACCGCGCGCCAGCTTGGCCTTGTGGATGAATTCGGCGGGGTGGACGATGCCGTGGCCTGGGCCGCCAAGAAGGCGGGTGCGACCGAGTGGCACGCCGCCTATATCCAGAGCGATTCCAGCCCGTTCGTGCAGTTCCTGCAACAGATGGAAACGGGTGAGGCGCGCGGTGCGGGCGCGCAGGACCTCGCCGGGATGCTGGCCGCGCGGCAACAGGGCTTGCTGGCGCGGATCGAGGCGGACGTCAGCCGGTTGGTTGGCGGCGGGGGGATGCGGGCCTATTGCCTGGAGTGCGTGGGCGATGATCGCGCTGCGCCGCGGGGTGCGGGCGAGAGGCCTGGCGTGATGCAGATGCTGGCGCGGTTGTTTGGGTAGGGGTAGTCCCAAGAAATTTTCTAATATTGTTGCTATGACCTGCGCAAACCGACAGACTGACACACCCGCGTCGTGACTGTAACCGAGTCCTGCAATGAACTACTCGCTACTGGAATTAGATGACTACGAGCGCGCACCGAACGAACCTCACCGTAAGTTCGCTTTTCTGGAGCAGACTGCTCGACGTCGAATGAACGAGATCATGGACAACGTGCAGTCAGGCGACTTGGCAACTGAGCTTCGAACTCAATACACTACATTGATGATCGCAATGGCCAGTGCACTTGGCATTCCGGGTGTAAGCTATCCCGACGGCGACTTTCGTCATGAGTGGGAGGAATACCAAGCTTTTTCCCTAAATGTTCAGCGTGTCATTGCTGGGGTAATGCTCAATCAGGGATTAGGCCGTAGACTCATAAACGCGCAGCCACAGGCGCATTGAGGCGAGTTGGACCATGGCCAGAAAGTTTTCGGCCAACTTGTCGTAGCGGGTAGCTACTCTGCGGAAGTGCTTCAATTTGGAGAAATAGCGTTCGATCAGGTTCCGCTCGCGGTACAGCCATGTGCTGAAGTACGGTTTCGACTTCCGGTTTGCCTTGGGCGGAATGTTGGCAAACGATCCCTTTTCGCGGAGAGACGCTCGGATACGATCGGCGTCATACGCCTTGTCTGCCAGCACGATTGTTCCGGCGCCAACGTGATTGAGTAGATCGTCAGCCGCTTGCCCGTCGTGGCTTTGCCCGGCAGTCAGGCTGAGCCGGATCGGGAGGCCTTGCCCATCGACGACCGCGTGGATTTTGGTGGTGAGCCCGCCTCGGGAGCGACCGAGACAATGATCTCGATCCCCCTTTTTGCCGTCGCAGCCTGTTGGTGCGCCCGGATGGAAGTGCTGTCGATCATCTGGATATCGCCATCATGGGCGGCGGTGATGGCGTCCATCATTCGATCCCACACACCGGCTTTTCGCCATCGCACGAAGCGATTGTAGCAGGTTGTGCGCGGGCCATAGCGTTCCGGCAAGTCTCGCCACGGCGCCCCTGACCGCAGCACCCAGAAGATGCCATTCAGCACACGCCGGTCATCGACACGTGGCACGCCTCTAGGCTTGTTGGGCAACATTGGTTCGATCACACGCCACTCGAAATCGGTCAGGTCATATCGGCTCATCCAGTCCCTGAATCAGCTTTCGCTCAACAAGGAAAGGCGTGTTACGATGAACCCTATGAAGCCCTGGATGTCTTGGACGCTATTCTTCTTTGCCGCTGCCTTGATCGCATTCTTCAGCGGTGAGCAGTGGAACACCCGACTTATCGTGTTCCTGATTCTGACAATTCCGATTGTCATCTGGGCGGTGCGACAGATCAAGAAGGCTCAGACACCGTCGCGTTAATGGGTTCACGGCCTAGTTTCAAGCACCCATTCAGTTCAGCTAGCATCGGCAACGAAGGCCAAAATCGAAGGGCAGCTTTCCATTTTGAGAGGGCTTATAGAACACTCGGATATGCCTGCGAAGCGAAGAACTAAGCTAATCGCCCAGTTAGATAACTTTTCCGTCGAGCTGAATCGCCCTCGACTAAACTATGCAGACGTTGCTTTAGTGGCGACAGCTTTCCTTGCCAGCATTCAAGGAGTAACCTCTACTTTGGCTGACGCGCCGAATGCCTATCAAACTGTTGGCACGATTCTGAAATGGATCGGCCAGGATAAGGTTGCCGAGGATCAAGAGCGTGAGCGCCTCGGTGCGCCAACCCAAATGTTGCCCGCGCCTCCAACACGACCTAATGCGTCATCATCGGTAGGAGGGTTTGGTGGCACTCTAGAAGACGACATACCGTTCTAGCGGGCCTGAGCTGATAAGCAGCCATTCTTGCCCCATCTCCAGTAAAACCTGCGACCTACTTCCCCGCAACCAACCCATCCCATTCACCCCACGCAATCGCGCGTCCCGGATAGGCCACTTTCGCGAACGGCCAGTCCGTTTTCAGCCAGTTGGTGGCCCATGCGTAAAGTTCGGCGTCGAAGCCTGCGTCGTGTTCGGCCTTGGTCACCCAGATGCGGACCATGGCGTCGTAGCCTTTGAGCGGGCTGGGGTAGACATAGATGCAACCGCGTTCGCGCAGGCCATCGGGTGTGAGGACGGCGTAGGCGAAGGATTCGCGTTTGGTGAAGCGGGCCTGTTCGGTTTCCATATCGAGCACGGCGTCGGCATCGGTGATGCCCGCGTGGGGCCAGGCGGTGCTGCGCGTGAATGTCTTTTGCAGGTGGTCTATGGATGACATGTAAGCATCGAAATCCACCTTCGCCAGGGCGGGGCTGAGCGGCACGACCTTGAAGGTCGGTGTTTCCACCAGCACCGGCACCTTGAAATCGGCGGCGATCCACGGCGATTTTGGGGCCACGGCGGGTGCGGCATCGGTTGCTGCCGATGTGACTGCCGGGCTGACCATTGCCAGCGTGATCGTTGCGAGAGCGGCGGTGATCCTCAAATTCATGGCGTTTTGCTCCTTGGGGTGAAGCGTAACGGGTGATTTGAGGACCGCCAAAACCTTTGATGCAAGAGGAGGATTTGTCTCGCGTAACGAGAAAAGCGAGCCTCACCCCGGATCGGGTCCGGGCGACGATATTTTGGGGAGGGAGCGTTCGGAAGGCTCGCCATCGGCTGGCCTATGCGATTCAATCCGGCGTTGGCGGCACGACTTCTGGCGGGCTGCCGGGTTCTACCGTATCGGGTTCCACCACCGGCGTTTCATCGGGCTGGATTACCGGGGGCACTTCGTCGGGTTGGGTCACCGGCGGGGCCTCCGGTGGCGATTGGGGTTCGATTCGGTCGGGCTGGGGGATTTCTGGGTTGGTGGCCATCGCGCGGGTCCTTAAGAGCGGGGTTTTGGGGTTGAACGTGCGCTTGTTGCGTCAGGTTCCACAAGGTAAATCCAAGGCGCTTGCCCTTTGTTGGCCACTGCGATAGGGGCACCGCTCGCTTTTCGCCGGATGCGGGCGTGGCGGAACTGGTAGACGCAGCAGGTTTAGGTCCTGCCATCGCAAGATGTGGGGGTTCGAGTCCCTTCGCCCGCACCAGACCGCGCGCCGGCGTCCGAACAGCTTTTGCCGCGCCGATTCTGTTGGGGGCGCGCGTGACATAGATGAAGGTTGGATCAGGATGCAGATCGTCGAAACCACCAACGAGGGCCTGAAGCGCGCCTATACCGTGACCATCCCTGCGGGCGATATCGCCGCGCGGGTCGATGGTGAGGTCAAGAAGATCGCGCCGCAGATCAAGATGCCCGGCTTCCGCCCCGGCAAGGTGCCCGCCAACCTCGTGCGCAAGATGCACGGCGCGCAGCTTCACCAGGAAGCGCTCCAGACATCCATTCGCGATGCGATGGACAAGCTGGTTGCCGACCACAAGCTGCGCCCTGCCATGCAGCCTGCGGTTGCGCTGGGTGAAGGCTATGATGTTGGCAAGGATGCCGAGCTGACGGTTGAGCTGGAAGTGCTGCCGGTGGTCGAAACACCGTCGCTCGAAGGTCTGAAGCTGGAAAAGCTGACCGTGCCCGTCACCGACGAGCAGGTTGACGAAGCGATTGGCCGCATCGCGCAAGGCCAGAAGTCCTACACCGATGCCGAAGAAGGCGCGGTGGCAAAGGACGGCGACCAGATCATCATCGATTTCCTCGGCAAGGTCGATGGTGTGCCTTTTGATGGTGGCGCGGCGGAAGACACCCCGCTGGAACTGGGCGCTGGCCGCTTCATCCCCGGCTTCGAGGAACAGCTTGTCGGCGTGAAGGTGGGCGACGAAAAGGTCATCACCGTGACCTTCCCCGAAGATTACCCGGCCGAAAACCTCAAGGGCAAGGACGCCACCTTCGACATCACCGTGAAGGCGGTGAAGGTTGCAGGCGAATTCGAAGCCAATGACGAATTCGCCAAGATGCTCGGCCTTGAAAGCATCGAGCAGCTGCGCGGGCTTCTGCGCGGCCAGCTTGAGCAGGAAACGGCGGGCCTTACCCGTACCCAGATGAAGCGCGCGCTGCTCGATCAGCTTGCCGCGGGTCACGATTTTGCCGTTCCGCCTTCGATGGTGGAAGCCGAATTCGAACAGATCTGGCAGCAGCTTCAGCAGGAAGCCCAGGGCGAAGAAAACCCTGAGGATGCGCTGAAGGAAATCGAAGCCGAGAAGGACGATTACCGCAAGATTGCCGAGCGCCGTGTGCGTCTGGGCCTGCTCCTGTCGGAAATCGGCCAGGCCAATGGCGTTCAGGTAACCGCGCAGGAAATGGAAATGCTGATCCGTCAGGCGCAGCAGCAGTACCGCGAGGAAGACCGCCAGCGCTTTGCCGAATACGTGCGTTCGGAACCGCTGGCCGCAGCCCAGCTGCGCGCCCCGCTTTATGAAGACAAGGTTGTCGATTTCCTGTTCGACAAGGCCGAAGTTACCGAACGCGAAGTGACCAAGGAAGAACTGCAGGCCGCGATCGAAGCCGAGGATGGCGCTGCTGCCACCGAAGCCAAGCCTGCGAAGAAGGCCGCATCGAAGAAGAAGGCGGCTGCTGACGAAGCCCCTGCCGAGGATGCTCCTGCTGCTGAAGCCACGACTGAGGAAAAGCCCAGGAAGGCTGCTCCGAAGAAGAAGGCTGCGGCTGAGGATGCTCCTGCGGCTGACATGGCCGACGAGGAAGCGCCTGCTCCCAAGAAGAAGGCCCCGGCCAAGAAGAAGGTCGAAGGCTGAACCATTTCGGATTGATCCTGCCTGACGGGGCGGGATATCGGTCGGCCCGGTGTGCTTCGGCATGCCGGGCCGTTGCCGTTTTGGGCGTCGGATTACGTGTTTGTGCGCCGTATGAATTCGTAAGTTGTTGAGGATTGCTCCGGTCGGTCCGAACCCGATCAGGTTGGCGATTCGCGATCGAATCGTGTTGTGTCAGAATCCATCGGCAAGAACCCTCTCTTCAAGGGAACTGCCATGCACACCGTCCGCAATCGCGTCGCCTCCAAACCGCGCCACCACGGCAAGAAGCGAGGGCGCAGTCGCGCCAAGGCGGAACCGGCATTCCTGCTGCGGACGGGCAATCCGCCAGCGTTTCCGGCGGGCTTGATCGTTCCGCCACCGCGCGGTGCATCGATCACCACCATTCCGTGGCCGGATGTGCCGCCTGCGGCGGCAAAACCGGCCAACCGCCGCAAGTCCGCTGCTCCCAAGGCGCGCAAGCCTCGCGCGGGAGCAAGCCGCAAGGTCCGATCCCCCGCGGGCAAGCCAGCAAAGACGCCGGTCCCGACCGGGCAACCCCCAACGCAGGAAGCACTCGTTGCGATGATGACCGAAGATCTGCTCGACCGTGCGCTCGCCATGAAACCCCTTGCCGTGGAGGACCCCACGGTGGTTTCGCCCGTAGTTTCCCAGCCGTATGCCACGGATTCGATTGCGCCGATCCCGCGTTCGCGCGCTTTGGCGGTTGCGGGCAGCGGCGCAGTATTCGACAGGATAGGGCACTGGCTGCGCGAGGCACGGACCTGGCTGGCGCGCTTCCATGGCGGGGGGCGCAAAGCCGACGCCAGAACGCGCATCGCCCGCGCCAATGCCCGCCATCGCGCCCTGCAATCGCAGACCGAAGCGCTGGCGGCCCTGCGCGAAGTTGCGCGTGTGGATTAGCTGCAGTTACTCGCCCCAGCGTTTGAAGCCGGGCACCGGCACTGCCACTGTCCGTGCGCGTTCGTAGGCAGCGCCTGCGGTGAGGATCTGCGCGTCGGTCCACTTGGCGCCGATGAACGACAGGCCGATCGGCAGACCTTCGACCGCGCCCATCGGCACGGTGAGGTGAGGATAGCCCGCGACCGCGGCAAGACCGCCCGCGCCAACGCTGCTGAAGTGATCGACCAGCACCGGGTCGATCGGCCAGGCCGGGCCGTCAGTCGGCGCGATCAGCATGCTGACGCGGTTTTCGCGCAGCAGGCGGTCGATGCCATCGGCCCCGGCGCGCTTGAGCGAACTGGCGCGGGCGGCTTCGTAGGCGGCCTTGTCGGTCGTCGTTTCGGCCAGTTCGAAGATGTCCTGCCCGAACCAGCGCAGTTCCTCCGGGGTGGCCCTGTTGAACGCGATCAGATCGGCCAGCGAGCGCGGTTTGGCTGTGCCGGGCAGTGAGCGCAGATAAGCACCCATGTCCTCGCGCAGTTCGTAAAGCAGCACCGTGAATTCCTCGCGTCCCGCTTCGGGCGCGGGTTCAAAATCGATGTCGACCAGTTCGGCGCCGGCGGCCTTGAGATCGGCCAGCGCCCTTTCGAACAGGGCCAGCAGAGCCGCATGGCTGCCCGCCTGCTTGCGCATCACGCCCAGCCGCACACCTTTGAGGCTGGCTTTGGCGAGACCGGCGGTGAAATCGACCTTGCGCTTGTCCCCCTCAGCCGTTGCGGGATCGGATGGATCGGTTCCGGCAATGGCGTTCATCAGCAGCGCAGCATCGGCAACGCTCGTGGTCATTGGCCCGGCGGTATCCTGACTGTGGCTGATCGGCACGATGCGGGTGCGGCTGACCATGCCGACGGTGGGCTTGAATCCGACGATGCCGTTGACCGAAGCCGGGCACGAGATCGAGCCGTTGGTTTCGGTGCCGATGGCTGCCCAGGCAAGCCCGGCTGCCACCGCTGCACCACTGCCGGACGACGATCCGCACGGACTGCGATCGATCGCATGGGGGTTTTTCGTCTGTCCACCCACCGCGCTCCACCCGCTGGACGATGAAGACGAACGGATATTCGCCCATTCGGAAAGGTTGGTCTTGCCAAGGATGACCACTCCCGCCTTGCGCAGGCCCGCCACCAGCGGGGCATTTCGCCCGGTGACGTTGTCCTTCAGGGCAAGGCTTCCGGCGGTGGTGGCCAGCGGACCGGCTGCTTCGATATTGTCCTTCACCAGCACGGCCTTGCCCGACAGCGGCCCTTTGATCGATCTGCTCGCCGTTTCTTCCTTCACCGCATCGGGGTTGATCGCCAGCACGGCATTCAGCATCGGCCCCGAATCATCGAGTGCGGCGATCCGGGCCAGGTAATCGGAAACGGATTGGGCCTGCGCTGGAAGGGCCGCCAGTCCGGCCATAAGTGCCAGAATCACCGCGGAATTTTTCATGTCGCTCCCTCCCGTTGCCAACGCATGCATCCGCTGCCCCTGTATCGCTGAGTGCAAGCACCACAGTAGCGCCGCAACACCTTTGTGTGCGCAATTTGCGTCAATCCACGGGTTTGCGCGGATTTGCGGTTAACGCCCTTGAACATCGCGCCGTGGCACGCGACATAGCGAGGTCTAACCAGATGAGGATTCCCATGCTCGACCTGTTCGGCGCTTCGAGCGCCAGTGTTTACGGAGCCCAGGGCAAGTTCAACCACGATCCCGTAACCGGTGCCCTGATTCCGGTCGTGGTCGAGCAATCGAGCCGTGGCGAACGCAGCTTCGATATCTATTCGCGCCTGCTGCGCGAACGCATTATCTTCGTGACGGGCGAAGTCGAGGACCACATGGCCTCGGTGATCATCGCCCAGTTGCTGTTCCTCGAATCGGAAAACCCTTCGAAGGACATCTCGATGTACATCAACTCGCCAGGCGGCGTCGTCACGGCGGGTCTCGCGATCTATGACACGATGCAGTACATCCGTCCGCGCGTTTCGACCGTGTGCATCGGGCAGGCCGCATCGATGGGATCGTTCCTGCTGGCAGCTGGCGAACCCGGCATGCGTATCGCGCTGCCCAATGCGCGAATCATGGTGCACCAGCCTTCGGGTGGCGCGCGCGGCATGGCATCGGACATCGAGATTCAGGCCCGCGAAATCCTGCGAATCCGCAAGCGCATGAACGATCTTTATGTGAAGTTCACCGGCCGTACGCTCGACGAAATCGAGAAGGCGATGGACCGCGATACTTTCCTCGAAGCCGAGGAAGCGTTGAAGTTCGGCATTGTCGACAAGGTGTTCGAATCGCGCCCTGCCACCGATTCCGTAGGTGAAACCGAAGGTTCTGGCGGCGCGCCTGCCTGATTTTGCGGTGTCTTTTCCCGCGCGCCTTAAGCCCAGCGAAAGGCGCGCGGGGATAAGAACATGTTACCTGTTTTCGAGTCCGGTTGATTAATGCCCTTGTGGTAGTAGGATAAACGGACCCGCCTCTCGTGGAGAGGCGCCTGGGATGGACGAATGACCAAGCTTTCCGGATCGGATACCAAGAGCACCCTCTACTGCAGCTTCTGCGGGAAGTCGCAGCACGAAGTGCGCAAGCTCATTGCCGGGCCGACCGTGTTCATCTGCGATGAATGCGTCGAACTGTGCAACGACATCATCCGCGAAGAGACCAAGGCCGGCATCGCTGGCAAGAAGGATGGCGGTGTACCAACCCCGCGCGACATCTTCGAGACTCTGAACGATTACGTGATCGGACAGGACCGCGCCAAGCGCGTGTTGTCGGTTGCCGTGCACAATCACTACAAGCGGCTGAAGCACAGCGGCAAGGGCGGCGAGGTCGAGCTTTCGAAGTCGAACATCCTGCTCGTCGGCCCCACCGGTTCGGGCAAGACGCTGCTGGCGCAGACGCTTGCCAAGACGTTCGACGTGCCCTTCACCATGGCCGATGCCACCACGCTGACCGAAGCCGGTTATGTGGGCGAGGATGTGGAGAACATCATCCTCAAGCTGCTCCAGGCGTCGGATTACAACGTCGAAAAGGCGCAGGCCGGGATCGTCTATATCGACGAGATCGACAAGATCAGCCGCAAGGCCGAAAATCCTTCGATCACGCGCGACGTTTCGGGCGAAGGCGTACAGCAGGCCCTGCTCAAGCTGATGGAAGGCACCACGGCCTCCGTCCCGCCGCAGGGTGGCCGCAAGCATCCGCAGCAGGAGTTCCTGCAAGTGGATACGACGAACATCCTGTTCATCTGTGGCGGCGCGTTTGCGGGCCTCGACAAGATCATCTCCGACCGCCTGCAAAAGCGCTCGATCGGTTTCGGTGCACACGTTGCCGATCCTGAAAAGCGCAAGATCGGCGAACTGCTGCAAAAGGCGGAGCCTGAGGATCTGCTCAAGTTCGGCCTTATCCCCGAATTCGTCGGCCGTCTGCCCGTGATCGCGACGCTGGAAGACCTCGACATCGAGGCTCTGGTCAAGATCCTGCGCGAACCCAAGAATGCGCTGATCAAGCAGTACGCCAAGCTGTTCGAGCTGGAAGACGTGGCGCTGACCTTCACCGACGATGCGCTTGAAGCCATCGCCAAGAAGGCCATTGCGCGCAAGACCGGCGCGCGTGGCCTTCGCTCCATCGTCGAAGGCCTGCTGCTCGATACGATGTTCGACGTGCCGACCGAAACCGATATTGCCGAAATCGTCGTCGATAAGGACGTCGTTGAAGGCCGCAAGGACCCGGTCCGCGTTCTCAAGGGCAAGGAAGAGGCGGCCTGAACGTCTCCGCTGGAGCCTGACACATTAGAAGGGCGGGTGCTGCAAGGCACCCGCCCTTTCTGTTTTGCGCCTGAGGTGCGACCCGAAGCGGCGCGATAGCTCAGTTAGGGATAGAGACCGAATCGGTCACGTGGATCACGCCGTTCTTCTGCATCACATCGGCCTGCGTAACATGGGCAACGCCACCCTTCTCATCGGTCAGCATAACGGTCTTGCCCATCAGCGATGCGGTGAGCGTGTCGCCGGAAACGGTGGTGATCTTTGCCATGCCGCCACCGGCCTTGATGAGCGCAACGACGTCAGCGGCAGTCACCTTTCCGGCAACGACATGATAGGTCAGGATCTTGGCAAGGGTGGCCTTGTTTTCGGGCTTGAGCAGCGTGTCGACAGTGCCTGCTGGCAGTTTGGCGAAGGCGGCGTTGGTTGGTGCGAACACGGTGAAAGGGCCAGCGCTGTTCAGCGTATCGACCAGGCCCGCGGCCTTCACCGCAGCGACCAGCGTGGTGTGATCGGCGGAGTTCACGGCATTTTCGACGATGGTGCGGCTGGGCAGCATTTCAGCGCCGCCGACCATGACTTTTTCGTTGTGATGCGATGCCATTGCGGGCGTGGTGAAGGCAGGGATCGCTGTGGCGACGGTTGCAGCGAGTGCGGCGATCAGAAATTTGCGTGTCATCGGTGTTCCTTGCTCGAAAAATTGAGTGGGCCCGGTGCGCGTCATTGGGGCAACCGGGGTGCCCCGTCCGCTGCGTGAGATGGTGCCGATGGATTGCGAAAACGACATGGCCCTTGGGGCAGGGTCTTGATCGATAGGCAAAAATCAAAGAACGGCGCGCTGCAATGGAAGCAGCGCGCCGCGAGGTATTGCCTTGCGATCGAAGGGAACGAGATTGTCGCAGCGGCATGGGAGCAACCGAGGCGAAGGGGTGCATCCGCGCCGGTGTGAATATCTCCGGCACCGGGAATGAACCTCATGACCGGGCATCGCACCATGTCCTTTGGGCCAATGCCCGCAAGATCAGGTCATACCGTGTGATCGTTCACCAATGTGCATTCGTGGCCGACCAGCGTCTCGACCTGAACGGTGGCGTGGCCGATCCCGAAATCGTGCTCAAGTTCATGCGCAAGGTGGTGCAGGAAGCCGTCGCCGGGGTGGCCGCCGGGCATGACAAGATGGGCGGTGAGGGCCGTCTCGGTCGTGCTCATCGGCCAGATGTGCAGGTCGTGAACCGCCTCGACTCCATTCAGGCCTGTGAGGAACTGGCGCACCTTGCGTTCATCGATCCCCGCAGGAACGCCGAGCAGGCTCATCTTAAGCGAATCCTTCAGCAGGCCCCATGTGCCCACCGCGATGATCCCGACGATGACGAGGCTGGTGACGGGATCGATCCACTGCGCCCCCGTCAGCGTGATCAGCAGGCCCGCCACGACCACGCCTGCTGAAACCGCCGCGTCTGCCGCCATGTGCAGGTAGGCCCCGCGTATGTTGATATCGTGATGCCGTCCGCGCATGAACATGAGCGCGGTGGCGGTGTTGATCACGATGCCGATCGCGGCGACGATCATCACTGGCCCGCCCGCGACGGGTTCGGGATCGATCAGGCGGCGGATCGTTTCAACTAGGATCGCGCCTAGCGCCACCAGCAGGAATGCGGCATTGCCCAGCGCGGCAAGGATCGAACTGGACTTGAAGCCATAGGTGAACCGGGCAGACGGCGGTCGCGCGGCAAGCACACTGGCGATCCACGCGATGACGAGGCCGAGCACATCGGACAGGTTGTGCCCGGCATCGGCCACCAGTGCCATGGAGCCTGCAATCACGCCGTAGACCGCTTCTATGACCACGAACGCAAGGTTCAGCCCGATGCCTACCGCGAAGGCGCGGCCGAAGCTGGCTGACGCGTGGGAATGGCCATGCCCGTGGGCATGCCCATGTGCATGATCGTGACTGTGATGGTGGTGACCGCCGGACATGCCTTGTCCCTAACGCCTCCCGGCGGAACAGGAAACGTCTTTGAAGCGCCAGGGGGCCTGTAAGCCGGGTTCTGTAGCGCCGACGGTATCCCACAAGTGGACCGTATCGGCACTGGCAGCCATTCCTCTAGGCGGACCGTTGCCGGAACGCTCAAGCAATCAACCCGGACTGCTGGCCCGAAACAAGCCTGCCCCGAAAGGCGCGCAGTCCCTATTCGATCTTGCTCCGGGTGGGGTTTGCCATGCCGCTTCCGTTGCCGGTCGCGCGGTGCGCTCTTGCCGCACCCTTTCACCCTTGCTGTCCCGGATTTGTGATCCGGGATTAGCGGTCTGCTCTCTGTGGCACTTTCCCTTGACCGGGGACGTTAATCCCCAGCCCGGCGGGCGTTACCCGCCACCCTTGTTTCGTGGAGCCCGGACTTTCCTCGGCAGGATTGCTCCTGACGCGGCTGCCCGGCCCCCTGGCACGGGGGTCACCTAGCATGACCCAGATCGCGTTCCAACAGCAGTTCGAAAAGCAATGCCCCGATCTGTCCGTCCACTTCGCCATCGATCCGGTGGGGCCGCCAGCGCCGCTGAAAAGCGCGGACGGCGGCCTTCTGGTCGGAAATATCATAACCGAAGCGTTCAAGCGCCAGAAAGAACGCGCCTTCGTTGTCATAGATCAGGCGCATCTTGAGCTTGGGCGTGGGCAGGCACAGACGGTGGCGGGCCAGGACTTCCCATGGAAACAGTTCGCCGGGATCGTCCTTGCGGGCGGGCGCGATATCGGAATGGCCGACGACGTTGGCGCGCGGAATATTGTGCCGCTTCACGATGTCCGCCAGCAGCGGCAGCAGTGCCTCGATCTGTTCGTCGGTGAAGGGGCGGTAGCCGAATTCGTGGCCCGGATTGACGAGTTCGATGCCAACACTGGCGGAATTGACGTCGGTTATCCCGCGCCAGCTTCCGCGCCCGGCATGCCACGCCCGCTTGCTTTCATCGACCAGCCCGGTGACCGTGCCATCTTCGTCGATCAGGTAGTGCGCAGAGACTTCCGCCGCCGGATCGCAGAGCCGATCGAGCGCGGCCTGTGCTGTTTCCATCCCGGTGTAGTGCAGCACGACCATCGACACCGGAAGCCTGCGCTCGTTCCAGTTGGGCGAGGGCACCTCGCGATGGACAAGCCAGCGGCGCATGAGGCTGGGCGAGCTCCCTTAAGCCGAGGGGAGAACCGCGCCCATGACCAGGCTTTCCGCCGTGACGTGGACCTGGACCGTGCCGCCCGTCGCCGAGACAAGTTGCTGGACCATTGCAGCGGGCGCAGTGCGACTGGACAGATCGCTGGCGGGCAGTGTGCCTTCCAGCGCCTGGCCGATGGTCGGATCGAAGGCGATGCGCTGACCAGCGGCGCGCACGACGATTTCAGTCGTGCCATCTCTGACTTCCGCGCCGATATCGAGCGTACCGCCGCGCACCAGCGCATCAAGGCCGATCAGGGCGAGGTTGAGCAGCGTCTTGACCGCTGGCTTGGGCAGCGAATCGACGCCGAACATCCAGTTGACTGAAACGCGGTTGTTCGCGCCGACCAATGCATCGACCAGAGCGCGCGCTTCATTGACCGAAACGGAATCGCCAAAACCGCCCGCAGCGCCAAAGGCGAGGCGGAAGAACTTGAGCTTGTCGGCCGATGCCTTGGCGCTTTGTTCCAGCAGTTCGAAGCAGCGCTGGCGCATTTCCGGGTCTTTCTCCTCCGCGAGGAGTTCCAGTCCGTTGGAAAGAGCGCCTACCGGGCTGAGCAGATCATGGCACAGGCGCGAACAGAGCAGGCTGGCAAGGTCGATGGGGGAAGCGGTCATGTTCAGGAATCTATCCCTTTGCCTGAATAACGTTACGCGGGTTACGGTGTACAGGAGGCGGTGCCACGCCCTGATCCGATGAACACGCAATCCTTGAAGGAAGGGCGTGTTCCGGGAACAGGGACTGGCATCTCTCTCATCTTTCGAAGGCCAGCCTTAGCCGCCCGTGACCGCATAGGAAAGCGGTTCGAAGCCGTCCGGCCCATCGGACCAACACGTAATCGCGCTGTCAGCAATTATCGCCCATATCCGCCCGTCCCGCGCGGCGCATTGCATGTCAGTGGCAGAAGGGCGGGCGAGGCCGTTGGGGTGCGAATGGAAATAGCCCAGCACTTGCGCGCCGGAACCATCGCGCGCCGCGCGGTGCGCGGCAACCAGCGCGGCAGGGTCGATCTCGAAGTGGCGGGCAGGATCGGCGGCGACGTTGGCGGTGGGGACGGCTGTGTTGATGTGGGAGCCTTCGCCTAGCAACAGGCCGCAGGCTTCGTCGGGCGCGGCCTCACGCGCGGCAGCAAGCATGCCGGTGACGGCATCTCGGTTGATCGCGAGAGCCGCGCTGTCGAACGCCGCCGGACCAGATTCCAGCTTGCCGGGAATCATGTCCTGCACCGCCGGGATGGTAAATTTCTGTACTGATCGCGCTTTCCCATGAACCGCAATGCCTCATGCGTGATGTGCGGGCAGAGATATCACGTCCCGATACAGAATGTTTATCGCGTTCACGTCCGGCTGGATCAAGCATGGGTCATCAGGCACCGGTCAGGGCGTGATCTCGTAAGTGTCGCCTCCGAACACCTGCCGGACATAATGGGTATCGAAATATTCGCGAACCGAGATGATCTGTTCACCCATGAACGTGATCGCATGATGATAGGTATTCTCGTACGCAGTTCCATCTGCGAATGCCATAGCCCCGCGGGCCTCCACGGCGACTTTGTTGCCCTCGGCAATCGTGCCTGTGATCTTGAGCTCGCGCTTGACCAGTTCGCCCTCGGTCTGTTCAGCCAAGGCACGAACCCTGGCGTGGGATAGTGTCCCCTGGCCGATGATCCACCACTCCGCGTCGGCATGGAACAGCAAATCGGCTTCGTCAAAACGGCCTTCCGCCAAGGCGATCATCGCCTCGCAGGCGATTGCGCGCAATTTCTCGACATTTTGGTCCATCGATCGCCCCCGATAGTAAAAATGGCGCCTCTCATCTATGTGACGGGGGCGGGAACGGGAACCTTCATGGGAATCGTGGTCCGTCGTTCTATTCGCCATCCAGCCGGGCTGCGAACGAAATGATCGTCATAAACCCCTGAATCGACACATCTGTCGAGATGGATTGCCAGAACCCTGCTCCTTACATGTGCTGCATCCGCAGACATACTCTCAATGACCGGGCTGGTCGTCATATGAAGATGGAAATACCTCGCCTCTCCGGCAAAGCGGGGCATCTTCTCCATGATTTCGGCAAGCCCGATCATCGCCGGATACCCAGTCGCCGTAACGTCGAAAATGGCGTCGGGCGCAAATACTTCCGGGATGCGATGCCATTCCTCGAAATCAATGAGGTTGCCGTATTTTCCCAGCACATTGTAGATTTCGAGCGCATCTGCCGGGGAAAAGTTCATGGGAGATCCTTCATCGAGATCATACAGATATCGAGCGAGCAACTTGCAGTCTCACCGCGACGGGTGCCCGTTCTTGCGGATTGCCGGTATATTCGATTTCCGCGTCGGCCAGCACGATCTGCGGGAACCGCTCCAGCGTAGCTTCCAGAACCGTGCGGGTTACCAGCCTGGCCACGTGGAACCCGATGCAGAAATGAATCCCGCGGCCAAAGACGAGCAGCGGCTTGCGCTCTCTCGCGATATCGAAAGCAAATGGATCATCGTAGATATCGGGATCGAAATTCGCGGCGTGACCGACCATATAAACCGGCATGCCGGCAGGGACGAAAAGGCCGTTCAAGTCGAAGTCTTCTCTGGCGAAGCGGAAGTTGAACAGGCCAGGGGAGTGATAGCGTAGGACTTCATCGATCGTCGCCTCCATCCGATGAGGTTCGGCGCGCAAGAGAGCGAGTTGTTCGGGATGGCGTGCAAGCATCAGCAGAGCAGAACCGATCAACGTCGCTATTGGCGAAGTGCCACCCGCGTATAGCGTGATCATCTGTGCAACCATTTCGCCGCGGCTCAACGTGCCATCGCGATATGCCCGCGCCAGTTGGCCGATCACGCCGTCAGTCGGCGCCGCCTGTTCGCGATCGATCACCGCATCGATGTAGTGACGCGCGGATGCCCAAGCGGCCTCGTAGCTCGGTGGGTGACCCGCGCCCTCCGGCTGATCGCCCAAGCTGAACATCTCATGGGTCAAAGTGATGAATATATCGAAGTCGGCTTCCGGCAGACCAAGCAACGCTCCCAGCATGACGTTGCGGGCGGCAGGCAGCGCCAGCTGGGACATGACCTCCATCGTGTCGCCCTCCACTCGGTCCAGAAGGCTCGACACGATGTGTTGAATGGCAGCCGTCAGTGGCCTGACCGCGCTGGGAAGCAGCGGTGAAGCCAGCGTCTTGCGAAGGCGGGTGTGGACGGGCGGATCGCTGAAGGCGATGTTGAGTTCGCCGTTGAAATAGTCGAGCCTTTCCCAGCCCGCCAACCGGGGTTTTTCGCTGCTGAGCTTCTCATGATCCGAAAACGCCGCTGCAACATCGTGATATCGTGTGACCACAGCCGCCGGAGCACCGGCGATGATGGCATAAAACGGTTCGTATCGTACCCATTCCCTGAAAGCCGGGAGAGGATCGGATTTCAGCGACGGTGCGAACAGATCGATATCGCGCAGGCGAGAGATATCCAGCCCATGGAGTTCGGGGACGGCTGTCATGCCCGTGCCTCTTCGACGATCCCTGTCGCTCCACCGGCGATGATTGCCACCTTGTTTTCCAGCCGTTGCAACGTCGACCTCCGTGTATATGGACGCGATGTCTCAGGCCTTGCCGGCCTGATATTGCGCGATCGTATCTTCATTCTGGCGAAAAAGGCGCGCCCAGGTGGTCTCTTCAAACAACGAAGCAGCGCCAATTTCAGCTTTGCCGTAATCCTTTTCGGCATAGGCCCGAACATAGGCGCGACGCGCTTCGATGCGATCGCGCCATTCAAGCAAACGTGGAAATTTGGTTGAATCGTGGCCGGTGCGCCGCCACTCTGATGTTGCGGCGAATGCCGCCATATCCGCTATCGAGTAGGCATCCGATCCAAGCCAGGGCTGTTCGGACAGCCGACGCTCCATCACGCCATAGAGCCGCCCCACCTCGTTGGAATAGCGTTCGATCGCATATGGCAGCTTTTCGGGGGCATAGACCTTGAAATGAAACATCTGGCCCATGTAGGGGCCAAGATTGGCGACCTGCCAGACCAGCCAGCCAATCACTGCGCTGCGTGCCCGAACATCTTCAACCGCAGGAAGAAACGCGCCCGCTTTATCCGCAAGATAGATCATGATGGCTGCGGATTCGAAAACCGGGATGGGCTGTCCACCGTCCGTCGGAGCCTGATCCACGATGACCGGGACCTTGTTGTTAGGTCCGATTTTCAGGAAGTCAGGCTCGAACTGTTCCCCACGCGCCACATCGACGGGATGGAGGCGATAGGGGAAGCCAATCTCCTCCAGAAGCAGAAGTATCTTGTACACGTTGGGCGATCCGCCCGAACTCGTAACGTAGACATCGATCATTGCAGCCTCCCGTTCGCGGGGTGTTGGAAGCGATAGCGCGGTCAGGCCATAGCTGCGGGGGGCCCGCCGACGTGCAAGGTCGGAACCTGCACAGTTGCAGATGTCGCGAGCGCAGGCGCCCCCATTGCGCATCCGCAGATGCGCAATGGCGGAACAAGCATGGCAATCCCCTCGTTCAGCAACCGCTCTTTCGGCGGACTGGTCGGCGTTAACCGTCCAGTTGTTCTTTCTTGTGGAAGTAGCGGATGCTCAGCGTACCATCGCCGAACACGTAAAGCTCCAAACTGGGGCTGGAGATACCGGACTCCACCAGGACGTTCTCGTAATGGCAGGCGCCTTCATGCCCATTTACCAGAACTTCCGAAATCTCTACCCGGAATTTGCCGTTGTAGCCGTCCCACAGCTGGTTGAATGCTTCCCAGCCGTCCCCGACAGGGTGACCGACATATTCGATGCTCAGGCTCTTTTCGCCGTAGCGCCGATAGAGGCTCTCGAAGCCAGCACGATCACCAGCATTCCAGAGGCGGATATGCTCGTGCAGGAATGCGTGGATTTCCTTCTCGGTAGGTACTGTCATTGCAACGCCACTCCCTTGATATGCCGACATCGCGCTCACGCATCAGCTTCCGACATAGCCCGCGTCTCATCCGCGGATCCGAACAGCTTGGCCCCTTCATTGGGGTCCAAATACATTCGCATCGATTGGATCTTGCCATCCTGCACGATCAGAACATGATGGTAAAATTGATGGTAGGTGACGTCAGGCCAGCTGATCTCCCATTCCATTTCGATCGCGGCGCGTTCCCCATCGACGATCAGGCCCAGCAACTTTGTGCGTCGATAGGTCGGCTCCGGCCGATCGACATAAGGCTTATGCACCGGCACAAAGATCGAGCGATCAAGATTGCCTACACCGATCCCCCACCATTCGGCATCGGGTGCCAACAAGGCGTCCATCGCTTCGACGCTCTCCATTCCTTCGAACAGCGCCAGAGCGACCTTGCGTGTCTCCTCGCTAATGGCCTCTTTGCTCGAATTGCCGGTTTCATCCATCACACTCTCCCGATTTGTCCGCTGTCCGGCTCACATCGAGGTGCTATAGGCGCGAGGATGAGATGACGAGTGCGAACGTTGGAGTCCGACTCAAATGCGGGCAGGATCGCGGGACAAAGCCATGACTTGGGCACGGGTCCGATGACTGAAAAATCTGCCAGATCGGGTGCTTCCACGAAGGCGCGAACACCTGCGCCCGCGCGGATCATCGAGGCTGCAAAGCAGGAGTTCGCGCGACACGGGCTGGGAGGCGGCCGGGTTGATGAAATTGCCAGGATCGCGGGTGTCAGCCAACAACTGGTCTTCCACTACTTTCAGAACAAGGAAAACCTGTACGCGGAAGCGCTGACTTCGCTGGCCGATGAAAGCTCAGGCTTCGTTCGCGACGTGGACTTCGATGCCATGTCTCCGCCCGACGCCATCGAGTTCATAGTGCGTGGCATCTTTCTTGAGAACGAAACCTACGGCGCGCGCTTCATCGCTGACCAGATCATCCAGGACGGCGCCCAGATATCCAGTCGGAACCGGATCGCAAGCTATCACGCAAGGCTTGAACAAATCATCGAATCCGCCCTCATGCGTGGCAGATCATCAGGGCATTTCACTGCAACGATCGAATCCCGCGAATTGCTCATGGCGGCCATCAGTCTGTCCCTGGGACAATCGGCGATGCTGGATTTGCTGGGAGCGGGGCATGATTCCCGTCCCTCTCCCCATGCGCGCGCATGGGCTGATTTTGCCGTAAGCTTCATAATGCGCGCGCTGACCAATACCGCTTAGGAACTTAAATTCTGATGGCGACGACACAGAGATCGTGCGCTGTGCGAATAATCGCGTCGAGAACGCCCAGCCGCCAGAGCCTTCACCTGCGGCGTGACGTAAAGGTGAAAGCCGCAAGGCTTAGGCCGAAAGAAGGTGGCTGGCATTCACGGGCGTGCTGTCAGATCATACGCAGCTTTCGAAGGATGAAGTCGGGCCGGAGACGCTGTTGCCTGCTCCGAAGAAAGTAGTCGTATGACATTGGAAATGCCACATTTGGTATTACCGCAGGTTCGCAAGTGATCGACTTGCCATCCGGATATCCGCCAAGTTCCGATCAGGTGATCGAACAGAAGCTGCTCGACTGCGGGCTGAATTCTGGTGCGTTCGATCGACTGCTGCTGCGCGACAGCAAGATGGGGCCGCGCACGGTCTTGCTACCGGCGTGACCGTTTATCAACCAGCCGCAACAAGCACGCGCTCGGCCGCCTCGACAGCCTGTTGATAGCCGACCCGCCCTGCGTTCTTGATCGCTTTTTCAACCAGCGCTCGCCCGGACACGGGATCGCCACGGCTGATCAGGATCTGACCGACCAAAATTCGCAAAGTAATTTTGCGTAGATTTAGACCGTACCGCGAAGCAGTGGCCATAGCGTCCGCGGCATGCTCCAGCGCCACATCATAATCCCCACTTTCAAACCGGAGCCGGGCAAGGTTGAGCCCCGCCTCAATCCGCACCCGATGCATGTCACCGGCTTCGGCATAGCTCAGCGCGCTCCGCAACTGCCGCACTATTGCCCCACGCCGCTCTACGTCGGCGGCTTTAAAACGACGGGCCGCATCCGTGATGCGGGCGTGATGAGCAATGTCGGATTGTTTGGTTGCCTCGCCCGACGATACCGTCATCTTCATCGCCAACGTTGCCTTGTCATCTTCGCCCAATGCAGCAAGAAGAGAAGTCAGGTGACGCTGGAAAACGGCGTAGGCTCGGATTTCGCCGATATTGTCGAGGATCGTTGTGGCGAGTTCGAGAAAAGCGTACGCTGCCTGAAGCTGGCCTTGGATGTGCAGGATCAGGCCACGATAGCCGTACATGAGCGCCACACTCACGACGATATCCTGTTCAAGATAAGGATCGGCAGCATGAAGTTCACGAGCGGGACCTTGCCCGTAACTGTCGATCACGGCTTCCCGGATGTCGCTTATTGGCTTGTTCATCATTTGTTGGATCGCATCATCGATCTGGTTCATCTTCTTCTCGGCCCTATCAAGCCAGGCTCGTTCGATATCGACGTGAACTTGATTTAACATGATCCGACGCCAATTCTGGCCCCGCTCGCCAAATTCGACAAAGTTTTCGTTGAGTTCGAGCGCCTGATTGAAGGCAAGGCGCGCCTCGTAAAGGTCGCCTTGTGCAAGCTTGATGACGCCGCGTTCATTGTGGAGCCAAATTAAGTCATCTGAATAATAAGGCGCAGGTCCAAGCCAGGCCTCGGCACCTATCGCAGCCAGCGCATCCGCTGCCTGACGTCTGGCCAGCGCGTTTTCGGTGGCCGCGCGCAATATGCGATCTAATCTGTCGGAATGCTGCGTGAGCGGACCATCCTCATCCGGACGGGGCACACCGTTGCTGGGATCAACCATCAGCAGCGTCGAAGTCGAATAATAGCTCCGCAACAGGGCTAGAGCCGCACGCAGGCACGCCGAGACGTGCGGCCACGCGCGAGCCAAATCGGGCTCGCTATCTCCCAGGCTGCGATGGGTCATGATCCGACGTATCTTCGATCTCGTCGCCGCGTCCCACTCAGGCGCCTTTTCGGAAGTTTCCACCTTGTCATATCCCGCAAGCGGTTGGTCCCTATATGCGCCGGTTAACCAATCCACCAGCGTCCCGAGTTCCTCGTGGATTTCGCGTTCCGGACTGTAGCCGTCAGCCGGCAGCGCCACGAACATCGAGACATTGAAGCCGGCGGAAAGCTGTGCGTCTGTTAGCGGTACACTCAGCCGATCGCGGATCTCGGTCAGCACTGCACGGTGGAGCCCATATCTTGACCATGATTGGGGAACGCCGGGAAACGCCGTCGTTGGTATCAGGAGCTTGAGAGCTACTAGGTCAGCTACTGCATCAGCTATGAGTACCCTTCTATCGAGCTTCTTATCAGCATTGCGCATGAGTTCGATCCTGTTGCGAATACGAGGGCAATGGATCAGAACCACCGTCTCAATCGGCTGGCCAATTGTCGCCATAAGAGTCAGAATATCGAGGCACAGATCGGGGCTCTTCACCCCTGCTGCATGAAGCGCGGATGACTGAAGGAAAGTCGACAGGAAACTTCGCCGTAGCCCAGCACGGTCTCCCGCCACCTTTTCCCGCACACGGGCCAGTTGCCCTGTTGGCAGTTTAGGATCGTCGCAACCGCGGTCTGCAAACGCTTTGGATATCTGATTGAAATAGACCGAGCGGGCCCCATCCTTCGGCAGCGGCAGCTCGACACCGCGCCCACCGTTGCTATCAATGATCAGAGGAACAATGCGATCAGTCAGCGCGTTGAAATACCGTCGCACGCGTTCCGTTCCCAGCACGTAGATCGTGATAGGCAGTGGCATTCGATGCATCGTAACCGCCGTGGCTTCCGAAGTGCCCGCCTCATGCTCTGCGTCAGACGCATCCGGCCGACCGGTCAATGAAAAATCAATGAGACCTCTCAGCAGCGAGTCTAGTTCGCTGCTTAGGGGAGACCCCCGCGGCGAGAGAAATCGCTCCAAGCCATTGATAACCAATAGAAGTTGTTGCGTATCACCATTGGCCAAATAGGATTTCAGCGAAGCGGGCCGCGACCGCTTTTCGCAGAACGCGGGCAGACCATCCGCCAAGCCTGTGAGTAAGCTGAACACACTGTCCGTCTCAAATGTGAAGCTCGCATTGATAATGCATGATCGCCTGTTGCCTTCCTTATCTTGGTCATGCCAAGCCTGCCGCAAGCGTTTCGACAGCCCGCCTTTTCCGGAACCTGGCTCGCCGATGAAGAGGCGAATGGTCCCGCTGCCACTAACGTATGTACGGGCCTCATCATCTTCGGCGATGGTGTCGAATTCAGGCGGAGTCGGCCAGATGTCAAAGTGATCACCATTGTGCCCGCCCGGGCTAGCAAGTTTGACAGCGACGTTGCGGAAATCATCGAACTTCCATTCGAACGGAATGCTGCGGTTCGCGGCTTCTCTCGCGGCGTTAGTGATCGAGTTTGCGAGCCGTTCCGTTGGAGATGATGCCCGAACAGTTTCCGCATCGGCCGTCAACTCGTCGTCGAACAGGACCAGTGCTCCGAACCGGTGAAGCCAGCGAAAGCGCTGTGCATCTCGGTTCGCATCATCTTCGGGCCCATTCCAGAGGATAAAAACCGGCGAAGTTCGTCGATTGGGATTGTCGCTGACAAACTGCTCGAGTGTCGCCGTGACGTCGCCCTCGTTCATGCCTACACCCACGAACAGTATTGGATTACCGGCAAACAGGATGCGCAGGGCGTGCTCGAACGGCAATTTGGCGACACCGCTTCGGCGATACTGATTATTATAGTCCCTCTGGCTAACGACCATAGATTTTGGATCCGTGGCGCGCCCATGCAGATGTAGGATATGTGCCTCGTAGTCCGGTGATCCGACGGCAAAATCGATCAGGCGGTCGGTGCGTCCGCGCGAGAACAGGTCGCTTACGACGCTCTTCCCGTTCGGCAGAATACGGCTCAGGGAGCCGCACTCATCGCGCGCGATCACGCGATCCTTGAGAAGTTTATCGAATTGTCTCCAGCGATAGCGCCCCTGCCCACCGGCCGCCTTTTTGTCGCCAAAGCTCGTCATTAACTCCCACTCAAACTCGCAATCATAATTCAGTGTGATGATGCGATCGATCGTGAGATCTTCGAGCAGGCGCTGAACGTTGGTGCGCTGGTCCGGTGGGAAAGGCGGGAGGTGGAACTCCGCGGCGCCCCGCTCTTGGAGCTTCTCCAGCAGATTTCCTTCGCGGTCGCTCGCATAAGCCAGAGCGTATTCAATCACGCTGAGGCCAGTCAGTGCTGCATCGTTGCTGACGTCAAGTTTCGCGCGGATCGCTTCGATTGCTTTTAGGGCGTGACGCGTACGGGCGGGGTCGCCACTCTTGCCGAGATCTTCCGCATGCTTGGCGTAGTTGTCGAGAAAATCGCTCCAACTGTCATAACCCATCGGCTGCGTCATATAGGAGCCGACAAAGGCGATCAGACGACCGGTACGGACAGCTGCAGCGAATTCATCAAGGGCGCGGCGGCGAAGCCTCGCACCGTCGAACAAATGACGACCTAGATACGCTCGCTCCACAGAAGTCCTCCAATTACCGCGCTCAGGGCTGCTTCGATTCCCCAGTCTTAGTTATTTCTAGGTGGCATGAATTGATCAAGGCCGGATCAGCACAATCTACGCACAGCTCTGCTCGATCTCGATAATAGTTTGCGGAACATCGGCTTTGAGCTTCGGGTTGCAGGGATTGATCCACGCTTTTACGAGACTGGCCTCAGCCACAATTCAGGTTTCGGATATCCGCGTGGACTCCAAGACTATCGAGCAACCGATTGGGGAGGCGCTCGACAGGGCAGAACAGGTTGGCCTGTTCGCCAAGCTGCCCGCAGGCTTCAAGATCGACACACCGCTGGGCACTTATAATCCCGACTGGGCGGTCACAGGAGGGAGCGGCGGGGCGCTTAAGCGGCACGGTTGCCTCGCTCTTGACCGACATGCCCCGAAAGGTGGGGGCATGGGGATGCGCCGAGATGAAATGCCCCTCAATTGTGCCCCCAGCGCTACATGGCTGTGCGCTGACGGGGGTGAACTCCACCGGCTGATAAGCCTAGGAATATCATGGGTTTGTAGGGGAATGCCCAGTCGTGGGCGGATAGCAATCTACAGGGAGTTGGAGCGGGTAGCGGGAATCGAACCCGCCTAGCTAGCTTGGAAGGCTAGTGCATTACCACTATGCTATACCCGCATGGGCCGGTTAAGGCCTAACGAGGAGGCGCTTGCCATGGTCGGCGGCGGTTCGTCAACCTTCCATGCGAGGGGGCAGGTTGACTTTTTCGATGAAAGATATATCTTTGATATAGCAATCGATGATCTGAAAGACCTTTCCATGCCTGCAAGCCGAGCCATCGTCAGCACCGCCAGCGCCAGCCGTTACCTTCAGCAATTGTGCAAGCACTGGGGGCACAAGTTCGAGGCGACATTCGATTCCCGCCAGGGCCGTGTGGCGCTGCCGTTCGGGCCATTGGAATTGGTCGCAACCGACGATGCGTTGAGCGTCACTTGCCGCTTGGAGGGGGATGGCGATCTTGATCGGATGCAGATGGTGGTCGCCGATCACATCAATCGCTTTGCGTTCCGCGAAGGCGAACTGACGTTCGACTGGAAGCCGGTGACCTGACGGCCAGCCCTGACGGCCCGACAGCTTGACGCGATCCTGCAAGCGCGCCGTTCAGGCGCCATGCGGCTACTTGTCCTTCCTCCGATAATTGTTATAAGACATAGCGAAATCGGAGGATGCAAATGGCTGTTGAAACGAGTCTGTCCCATGCTGCGCTCGATCGTTTCCTGCGCCCGAAGTCGGTCGCCGTGGTTGGCGCATCGGACAAGCCGGGCGCGCTGGGCGCGACGCTGCTGACCAATCTCGACCGCAACGGTTATGCGGGTGCCATCTATCCGGTGAACCCCAGGCGCGAAGAGATCATGGGCAAGCGCTGCTACCAATCGGTCGAGGCCCTGCCCGAAGGTGTGGACGTGGCCGTCCTGGCTATCCCGCGCGCAGGGGTGCTGGATGCGGTGAAGAGCCTTGCTGCGCGCAAATGCGGCGGTGTGGTGATCTTCTCGGCAGGTTTTGCCGAAGGCGGCGAGGAAGGCCTGGCCGAACAGCGCGAGATTGCGCGGATCGCGGGCGAGGCTGGCATGGTGGTCGAAGGGCCGAACTGCCTTGGCCTGGTCAATTACGTTGACCGCATTCCGCTAACATTCGTGGAAACCAATGCTGTACCATCAGCGGGCAAGCGCGCGATCGGTATCGTTTCGCAATCGGGCGCCATGGCGGCGGTGCTCGGCACCATGCTGCTGGCGCGCGATGCGGGTGTTTCCTATTCGGTTTCTACGGGGAACGAGGCGGCCAGCGGGGTCGAGGACTACGTTGACTGGATGGTCGACCAGCCTGACACGCATGTGATCGCCATGATCGTGGAGCAATTCCGCAAGCCGCAGGCGTTTCTGGCGGCGGCACGGCGCGCGAAGGCGGCGGGCAAACCGGTGGTCCTGCTGCATCCGGGCAAGTCAAGCGCGGCCCGCGAATCCGCAGCAACGCATACCGGCGCGATGGCGGGCGATTACAAGCTGATGCGGGCGATGGTCTCGCGGGCGGGCGTGATCTTTGCCGAGACATTGGAAGAACTGGGTGACATCGCCGAAATCGCGGTGCGCTGCGCTGCGCTGCCTTCGGGCCAGACAGCCGTGCTGGGCGAATCCGGCGCATTCAAGGCGCTGACGCTCGATCTGGCGGAAGAACTGGACCTGCCGCTGGCCGACCTGCACGATGAGGATTCACCACTGCTACGCGCCGCGTTGCCCCCGTTCGTGCCGGTGTCCAACCCGCTCGACATCACCGCGCAGGGCCTTTCCGAACCTGCGATCTATACGCGGTGTGTAGAGGCGCTGCTGGCGGATGATCGGGTAGGCACGGTGTTCGTTGGCATTATCCAGGCCGAGGCTATCACGTGTGCGATCAAGTTTCCGGCGGTGCTGGCGGCGGTTGAGGGCAAGCTGCTGACCAAGCCGGTGATCTTCGCCGGGCTGGATGAAGGTGCCGAAGTTCCCGTCGAGCGCATTGCCGCGCTGCGGGCGGCGGGCGTACCGTGGTTCCCGACCACCGAACGCGCATTGCGCGCGGTGACGCGGTTGACGCACTGGGCGGCACAGGATGTGTCGATCAATGACCTGCCGCCAACGCCACTGGCCGGGTTGGTCATGGTTTCGGGCGTCATTCCCGAATACAAATCGAAGGAACTGCTGGGACCGATTGGCCTTTCGTTCCCCAAGGGCGGTTTTGCGGCAAGCGCTGACGATGCGGTGGCAGTTGCCGATGCGGTGGGTTATCCCGTGGCGATGAAGGCGCAGGCGCCTGCGTTGAGCCACAAAAGCGACGCGGGCGGGGTGATCCTGAACCTGGCCGATGGCGCTGCCGTGCGCGCCGCGTGGCGCCGGATTTTCGATAACGTCGCGGCTTACTCAACGGAGATCGCGCTGGATGGCGTGCTGATCGAGGCGATGGGAAAGCGCGGTATGGAAATGATCGTCGGCGCGAAGAACGATCCCGAATGGGGTCCGGTGGTGCTGGCGGGCTTTGGCGGGGTGACCGCGGAAATCCTGCAGGACGTGCGGTTGCTGACGGCGGACCTGACCGAGGACGCGGTTGTGGCCGAACTGATGAAGCTGAAGAGCGCAGCTCTGCTCTCCGGCTATCGCGGATCGCCCGCGCTGGATGTGGCCGCGCTGGCGAAGCTGATCGTCAAGGTCGGGCAAGTGCTGCGGGCGGAGCCTTCGATCCGCGAGATCGATCTTAACCCTGTGATCCTGCATCCGGTGGGCGAGGGCGTGGTGGCGCTGGATGCGCTGATGCTGGTGGAGTGATCTTGGCGTTGTAGCCCGCATCGTTGCGGGATTGTGAATGGGGGCGGTCCGCGGGGGCCGCCTTTTTTCGTTGGCGGTCATGCCGTTTGCAGACACACGCCCTGGTTTCGTCGTTGCAGCCTCGCGCAGCGGGGAGAAGCAATCCAGAGCGGTGTGTAGTGGCTCTGGATTGCTTCGTCGGCTCCGCCTCCTCGCAATGACGAGACGCTTCAGCAAGCAGCATGACCGCCAACGAAAAAGGCCACCGTTTCCGGTGGCCTTTGGTCGTTTCGCGGTATGCAGAACGATCAGTGCTTGTCGGCCCAGATGTTCTTCTTTGCGAGGTAGGCGAGGACCGTGGCTGCCAGAAGGAAGCCGAGGACAGCCCAGCCGGTCTGCTTGCGCTTGTCCAGCTTCGGTTCTGCGGTCCAGATGAGGAACGCAGAAACATCCTGCGACATTTGGTCAACCGTGGCCTTCGTGCCATCCGAATAGGTCACCTGGCCTTCACCGGTCAGCGGTGCGGGCATGGAGAGGTTCAGGTTGGCAAAGTAGGGATTGTAGTAGAGGCCATCGGGCGTCTTGGCGTCCGGGAACTTCTTGAGAAGTTCGGCCGGCTGGTCCTGATAGCCGGTCAGCAGCGAGGCAACGTAAGCTCCGCCATCGTGACGCGCCTTGGTGATCAGCGACAGGTCGGGCGGGCTGCCCTGGCCTGCGTAATACACCATCGGGATATAGTCCGATGCGATGTTGTCACGCTCGGCCCGTTCGCCGCTCTTCGGATCGAAGGTTGGCTGCTTGGTGCCCCACTGCTTGGCAATCGCCTTTACTTCGGCTTCCGAGTAGCCGAGGGCGGCCAGATCGCGGAAAGCGACGTGCTTGAGCGAGTGGCAGGTGGCGCAGACTTCCTTGTAGACTTGGAAGCCGCGCTGAAGCTGCGCCTTGTCAAACTTGCCGAAGGCACCATCGCTGGCGAAGTGTACCTTCTTGGGGAGGAGATGGAACTCGTGCTCTGCCGTGGCGGCAGCGGGTTCCGTAATCGCGGTGTAGGCGCCGTTGCCGAACGACCAGAGCAGCGCGACGGCGAAGAACAGGCCTACCAGGGGGCCAAAAAGACGGACCATGGGGTTCTCTTTCTCTTACGCTTCGTGTGCGCTCAGGCAGCAGGGTTGGCGTTGAGCACTGCGCTCTCATCCTTGCCCAGCACGGATTCGGTGATCGAGAACGGAAGTGGTTCCGGCTTTTCGATCGAGGAAACGAGCGGGAGAATGATGAGGAAGTGCGCGAAGTAGTAGACGGCAGCAATCTGGCTGATCATCACGTATGGTTCTGCAGCCGGTGCGCCGCCGCAGTAGAACAAGACTGCCATGGTCGGGATCAGACCGAACCAGAAGAACTTGCGGAACAGCGGACGGTAGTGGCCCGAACGGACCGGCGAGGTATCCAGCCAGGGCAGGAAGAACCAAACCAGGATCGAGCCGAACATGGCGAGTACGCCCATCAGCTTGGCCGGGATGAAGAAGAAGTCATACGTGAAGGCGCGCAGGATCGCGTAGAATGGATAGAAATACCATTCAGGAACGATGTGCGCTGGCGTCGACAGCGGATTGGCCGGGATGTAGTTGTCCGGGTGGCCCAGCGCGTTCGGTGCGAAGAACAGGATCGCGCAGTAGATCAGCAGGAAGATGCCAAGGCCGAAGCCGTCCTTTGCCGTGTAGTACGGATGGAACGGAACAGTATCGCTTTCGGTCTTCACTTCAACGCCGGTCGGGTTGGACGAACCAGGGATGTGCAGCGCCCAGATGTGCAGGATGATGACACCGGCAATCACGAAGGGCAGCAGGAAGTGGAGCGAGAAGAAGCGGTTCAGCGAGGCGTTATCGGGGGCAAAACCGCCGAGCAGCCAGATCTGGATCGGTTCGCCGACAACCGGGATCGCGCCGAACAGGCCGGTGATGACCTTGGCACCCCAGAACGACATCTGGCCCCACGGCAGCACATAGCCCATGAAGGCGGTGGCCATCATCAGCAGGAAGATCACGACGCCGAGCAGCCAGATCATCTCGCGCGGGGCCTTGTACGACGAATAGAAGAAGCCGCGGAAGATGTGCAGGTAAACGACGACGAAGAACGCCGAGGCACCGTTGGCGTGCGCATAGCGCATCATCCAGCCCCAGTTCACGTCGCGCATGATGTGTTCGACCGAATCGAATGCCACGCCAGCGTTTGCGGCATAGTGCATCGCAAGGATGACGCCGGTGACGATCTGGAGAACCAGGCAGAAACCGGCAAGAACGCCGAAGTTCCACATGTAGTTGAGGTTGCGGGGCACCGGGTAACCGGCGCCGACCGCGTTATATACGAAGCGCGGCAGCGGCAGCTTTTCGTCCAGCCACTGCGTCAGGCCAAAGGCCGGCTTGTATTCGTTCGCCCAGGGAAAGCTCATGAGTCCTGTCCTCAGCCGATCTTCACGACAGTGTCGGAGATGAATGAATATTCGGGCACCTCAAGGTTCTTGGGGGCCGGGCCTTTGCGGATGCGCGCTGCGGTATCGTAGTGCGAACCATGGCAGGGGCAGAAGTAACCGCCGAACTCGCCCTTCACTTCACCTTCGCCAGCGCCCAACGGCACACAGCCGAGGTGGGTGCAGACGCCCATGGTGATGAGCCAGTTGGTCTTGCCTTCCTTGGTGCGTTCTTCCAGCGTCTGCGGATCGCGCAGCGATGCTGCATCGACCTTGTCGGCCGACGCGATTTCTTCCGGGGTCAGGTTGCGGATGAACACCGGCTGCTTGCGGAACACGGCCTTGATCGCCTGGCCCGTCTGGATCGCCGAAATGTCGATCTCCGTCGAGCTTTGCGCCAGCACGTCCGCCGAAGGCGCCATCTGACTAACCAGCGGGAGGATAACGGCAGCACCGCCCACACCCGCAAAACTCACCGCCGCGATATTGATGAAATCGCGTCGGCGCACGCCCTCTCCGGTTACGCCCGGAGTGTCGATGCTCGCCTCATCAGCCATTGAAATTCCCTGCCTGCTGCCGCCGCGCGCGCGGATCGCACACGGTCCAACTTGCCTCTTTCATGCGAAAAAGGAAAACCCCTTAAGGAAAATGCCCCTTGGGGACGCCCGATCCGCACGGGAGCCGGGCACACGCGAATGCGCAGCCCCAGCCCCCACTTGGCGCGCCTGATAGACGCAAAGGGCCGGGTTTGCCAACAGGCATTTTGGTGTGGCAAACCGCGCGGATTCCCGCCGCTTTGTACAGTAATGACAGGTGGAATGCCGCGCAGGGGGGATTCGCTAGAATCCGGCGCCATCGGGCCATGTCGGCGCTGCGAGTCCCATGACCTTGAACAGCGCGCCCATCTGGCCTTCGCCGGTCAACCGTTCGCGCGCGGCGTGGATTGCGGCGGCATGGCCCGGCGAAAAAGCGGCGAGCGCATCAGCCCGCGCTTCGATGCCCAGAGCGCGAAGCCAGCGTCCTTGCTCTACCGTACCGAGCCAGCGCACCCCCCGCGACCGGGCAATGGATGCAAGCGCCGAAAAATCCACATGGGCCGTCAGGTCAGCCTCGCCGGGGCTGGCGAAGACATCGACTTTGCGATGATCGCGCACGGCCTGAAGCGATGAGCCGAAGCGTGGCTCGTCGTGGCCATAGTCGATGAACAGGGCGGCACCGCCCTGGCTTTCGAGCCTTCCGGCGACTTCATAAAGCACGGCGGCGGAGGCCGGCGACGTTTCGAGGATGGTGCCTTCTGCAGCATCGCGCAGCGCTGGCGGGACCACTGTGTCCATCGGCTGCGTGCCTGCGATGGGGACAAGGCGCCCCTCATCCAGCCCGACCATGCGTTCGCGCCAGCCGGTGGCCATGCGGACGAGTTGGCGAACGGGCAGGGCATCGAGAAATTCGTTGGCGACGATCAGCAACGCGCCATCGGTGGGCAAGGTCGAAAGGTCTGCATGCCACAATGCCTGAGGGTGCAATTGCAGTTGCAGCGATTTGAGCGCAGTGCTGGTTTCGACGAAATGCGTTTTCGGGACAAGGCCATAGCGCTTTGCCGCGCCCAGTGCATCGCGCGCCAGGGTGCCGCGTCCAGGGCCGAGTTCGACATAATGGACAGGTTCGGGGCGGCCCGCGCGAATCCAGATGTCGGCCAGCCACAGGCCGATCAGTTCGCCGAACATCTGGCTGATTTCCGGCGCGGTGATGAAATCGCCGCCCACGCCGAAGGGATCGCGGCTGGAATAGTAGCGCGCGTTCGATTCGGCCATGTAGTGCGCGATGCTGATCGGTCCGGTGTTGGCGATCAGTCGCTTGAAGGTATCGAGCAGTGGGGAGTTCACGCAGCAGGCGTTCCGGGCGTGGTCCCTGCGGCGGCGGACAGCGGCTTGCCGATCAGCGCGCGAATCAGGAAGAACAGGCCCACCGCCATCATCGGCACGGTCAGCCACTGGCCCATCGAAAGGCCGGTCTGCCGGGCGAAGTCCTGCAATTGCGCATCGGGTTCGCGAAAGAATTCTACCGTGAAGCGGGCGAGGGCATAACCGAGCGTGAAGGTGCCGACGAGCAGCCCGGTGCGCCAGCGCGCCCTGGTTTTCCAGAACAGCGCAAGCAGAACGATCATCAGCAAAAGGCCTTCGAGCGCCGCTTCGTAGAGCTGGCTGGGGTGGCGCGCGATCGGCCCACCACCGGGGAACACCATCGCCCATGCCACGCCCGGCCCGGCCTCGCGCCCCCACAGTTCACCGTTCATGAAATTGGCCAGGCGGCCGAACAGCAGGCCGAAGGGTACGCAGACCGCGATATAATCACACACGCGCACGAAGTTCAGCCCGGCCCGCCATGAAACCCATGCGATGGCCAGAACCACGCCGATGAGGCCGCCATGGAAGCTCATCCCGCCTTCCCACAGCTTGAGCAGGTTCTGCGGTTCCGTCAGCAGTTCCGGCGCATAGAACATGGCATAGCCAAGCCTTCCGCCAAGGATGATGCCGAGCGTGGCATAGAAGAAAAGATCGTCGGCGTGGCGTTGTGCCATAGGTGATCCGGGCTGGCGGACCATCTTGGACAAGTGCCAGTATCCCAGGATGATTCCGGCCAGATACGCGAGCGAATACCATTTCAGGGCGAAGAAGCCGAGGTCCAGCGCGATCGGCGACACGCCCAGATCCACCCAGCGCAAAGGCCCGGAAACCGCGGTGTCGGACGCAGACGCTACGGCAAGCGCCGTTGCTGTTGACAGTAGTGACAGCAAGAGGCGAACTCCCTAAAAAACTTATGAATGGACCCGTTTCCATGCTGTCAAACGTGCCCTTTGCGGTATCGTATTGGCACAGGGCCAAGGCCGTAAGCAAACCCGAAAAAGCGCAGATGCAAAGCTGCGCGCGGGCCGGGAGAATGAAAGGACGTCATGAAGACCCAACTGGACCATGCCATGGACCGCACGTTCGATGCGCTGACGGCAGAGGGCGCAATGTTCCAAACGGTTCCGATAAAGCGGTTCGGGCGCGACGTGCCGATGATCGCGGCTGCACCGCCACACCTGCCTGCCTATTTTGCCTATTTCTGCGCGACTCATGCTGACAAGACGTTCATCGTTGAAGGTGACGTGCGCCTGACCTTCGCCGAAATCTACAAGGCCGCGCGCCACGTTGCGGGCGGGCTGGTCGAAGGACTGGGCGTGCAGAAGGGGGATCGTATCGGCATCGCCGCGCGCAATTCGTCGAATTGGGTGGTTGCCTACATGGCGGTGCTGATGGCGGGCGGATGTGTGACGCTGCTGAACGGCTGGTGGCAGGGTGAGGAACTGGCAGACGGCATCGATCTGGTCGATTGCCGGTATGTGATTGCCGATGTGTCGCGGGCAAAGCGCATTGAAGGTCATGCCCATCGTGCAACCGTGCTGACGATCCATCACGATTGCGGGTACGAGCAGGGGCTTGCCGCGCTGCTGGCGCAGGGCGGTGGCATGGCCACGATCCTGCCCGACCTGACCGGCGACGATCTGGCAACGGTATTGTTCACATCCGGCTCCACTGGTGTCGCAAAGGGCGCTTTGTCCGATCATCGCAGTGTGGTGCAGGGCGCGATGAGTTTCGTGGTCCAGACCGCAGGCGTACTGGCGATCATGACCGCGCAGGGGAATGGGCCGCCGGCGGGCACGCAGCCGACCACGCTGGTCAGCCTGCCGCTGTTTCATGTTACTGGGGAGGTCAACGTCCTGCTGCAATCCTTCGCCATTGGCCGCAAGCTGGTGATGATGGCAAAGTGGGACGCGGTCGAGGCCATGACGCTGATCGAGCGCGAGAAGGCGACGTATTTCGTCGGCGTACCTTTGATGAGCTTTGAGATTGCCACTCACCCTGACCGCGACAGGTTCGACCTTTCGACATGCGTTTCCTTCGCCGCAGGCGGCGCACCGCGCCCGGTCGAGCATGTCGATCGCATCCGCAAGGCACTGCCCCATGCGTTTCCGCTGCTGGGCTATGGGCTGACCGAAACCAATGCGGTGGGCTGCGGCAACCTGAACGAGAATTATCTGGCCAAGCCCGGCAGCACCGGCACCGCATCGCGCCCGCTGGTGGACCTGGCCATCCTGGACGATGCCGGCAAGCCGCTGCCACAAGGCGAGACCGGCGAAGTTTCGATCCGGTCGATCACCAATTTCATCGGCTACTGGGGTGACGAGAAGGCCACGCGTGAGGCGGTTACCGAGGATGGCTACTTCCGCTCCGGCGACCTTGGCTATCTTGACCCTGAAGGATACCTCTTCATTGTCGATCGCAAGAAGGACATCATCATCCGGGGCGGTGAGAACATCAGCTGCATCGAAGTGGAAAGCGCGATTCACGCGCATCCCTGCATCGCCGAAGTGAGCGTGTTCGGTCTTCCCGATGAACGGTTCGGTGAAGTGCCGGCGGCGGTGTACCTTGCCAAGGAAGGTTGCTCTGCCAGCGAGGAGGAACTGATGGCATTCCTTCAGGTGCATGTCGCGCCTTTCAAGATACCGGTTCGCATGTGGGAAGTTCATCAACCTTTGCCGAGGCTTGGCACGGAAAAGGTGGACAAGCGGGCATTGCGCGATCTTTACACCCGCCAATGGCTGGCCACGCAATCCGCCTGATCCTACTTGGTGTTGGACGGTAACGCCGGAGAGTCTAAAGGGGAGGCATGATGCTTCCCCGGATTGCCAACCAGCGCGCCATTGTCGATCGCCGTGCGCTCGCCGATGCCATCGCATCGGTCTTTGCCGAACAGGGCGATAAATCGCGGCCTGCGGTGGTGGACCTGCTGCGCGGTGCGCTCGAATCCGGGCGTACCGAAATCGCGCGACGGCTGGAGGCCAAGCCATCGGCGGGGACAGATTCCGCGCAGGCGCAGGCATTCCTCGTCGATCAACTGGTGCGGGTGATCTACGATCACATCGTCGGACGGGTCTATCGTGCCAGCAATCGTTCCACTGGCGAACGCATCGCCGTGCTGGCCGTGGGCGGTTACGGGCGCGGGGAAATGGCGCCGCATTCCGACGTGGACATAGCCTTCGTCACACCGACCAGGCCGACATCATGGTGCGAGCAGGTCATCGAGGCGATGCTTTACTACATGTGGGACCTTGGCCTTAAAGTGGGCCAGTCGAGCCGCTCGCTCGACGAAGTGGTCCGCATGGCCCGGAGCGATCTGACGATCCGCACAGCGCTGCTCGAAGGGCGCTATGTCTGGGGCGACCGTGAATTGTATGACGAAGCCTCGCGCCGGTTCTGGGCCGAGGTCGTGACGGGCACGGAAAAGCAGTTCGTTGCCGAAAAGCTGGAGGAGCGCAACGAGCGCCACAAGAAGCTGGGCGACAGCCGCTATGTGGTCGAACCCAATGTCAAGGAAGGCAAGGGGGGCCTGCGCGATCTCCACGCGCTCTATTGGATCGGCAAGTATATCCACAAGGTTCGCGATGCTTCGGAACTGGTCGATGTGGGCCTGCTGACAGCCGAAGAGTATCGCGCGTTTCGCCGCGCCGAGAACTTCTTCTGGGCGGTGCGCTGCCACCTGCACACGATCACCAACCGCGCAGAGGACCGGCTGACCTTCGATCTCCAGCGCGAAGTTGCCACGCGCATGAACTTTGCCGATCGCCCTGGAAAGAGCGCGGTCGAACGGTTCATGCAATACTTCTTCCTGCAGGCAAAGCAGGTGGGATCGCTGACCGGGGTGTTCCTGGCGCAACTGGACGGCCAGTTTGCCGGGCAGAAGCGCGGGTTCTTTGCCGCCTTGCGCAAGCGGCGGCGCAAGAAGGTGGGACCGTTCCTGATCGATGGCGGCAAGCTGGCCGTGCCCTCGGACGAAACTTTTCGCGAAGACCCGGTCCGGCTGGTCGAACTGTTCGCCGTGGCCGCCGCCGAGCAGGTCGACATTCATCCCGAAGCGATGCGGATCGCCCGGCGCGATGCCGTGCTGATCGATGCCGCAGTGCGCAGGGACGCGCGGGCGAACGCGCTGTTCATGGACGTGCTGACCAGCCGCAACGATCCCGAAACGGTGCTGCGCTGGATGAACGAGGCGGGCGTGTTCGGACGGTTCGTGCCCGATTTCGGTCGCGTGATCGCGCAGATGCAGTTCGACATGTACCACCACTATACGGTGGACGAACACACGATCCGCGCGATCGGGCTGCTGGCGTTGATCGAGAAGGGCGAGGCCAAACTGGAGCATCCGCTTGCCAGCGAAGTCGTGTCCAAGGTGGCCTCGCGCCGGGTGCTCTACATGGCAACGCTGCTGCACGATATCGCCAAGGGGCGGCGCGGCGATCATTCTGTCCTGGGCGCGGAAGTGGCGATGAAACTCTGCCCGCGGCTGGGCATGTCAGCGGCGGAAACGGAACTCGTGGCCTGGCTGGTCCGCTGGCACCTGCTGATGAGCGCCACCGCATTCAAGCGCGACCTTGCCGATTACAAGACCATCGCCGATTTCGTGAACACGGTGCAAAGCCAGGAACGCCTGCGCCTGCTGTTGATCCTGACCGTGGTGGATATCCGCGCGGTGGGGCCGGGGGTGTGGAATTCATGGAAGCGCCAGTTGCTTGGCGATCTGTTCGTCTCGGCCGAGGAAATGCTGCGGCTGGGCCACAAGACGCACGGCCGCGCCGAACGCATCATCGCCAAGAAGCAGGCAGTGGGCGCGCTGCTCAAGGAACGGGACGCGCTGATCGGCACGGTTGGCAAGCAACTGGGCGATGCCTACTGGATCGCCGAACCCGAAGACATCATCGCGCTGAACCTGCAACAGATGGACACCGCGCTGGGCGAACCGCTGTCAGTTGAAGCGCACTGGTATCCGGCCCGCGGGGCCACGCTGGTCACTGTGCTGGCGGCGGACCATCCGGGCCTGTTCTACCGCATTGCAGGGGGCATTCACCTGGCCGGCGGCAACATCATCGATGCGCGCATCCACACCGCGCGCAATGGCACCGCAGTCGACAACTTCCTGGTGCAGGACCCGCTGGGGCGCCCGCTCAACGAAGCCAGCCAGATCGCGCGGCTCAAGAACGCGATTGCCGATGCGCTGGCCAACCGCGTGAAACTGCTGCCGCAACTGGCGGCGCGTCCGCTGGCCCGCCCGCGCGCCGATGCGTTTGACGTGCGCCCGATCGTGATTTTCGACAACAAGGCCTCGAACCGCTTCACCGTGATCGAAGTGGGCGCGCGCGACCGGCCTGCCCTGCTCAGCACGCTGGCACGGACGCTGTTCGAGGCGCGGCTTGTGGTCCATTCGGCCCACATCGCCACTTACGGCGAACGCGCGGTTGATACGTTCTATGTCACCGATGTGCTGGGCGAAAAGATCGACAACGAAGCGCGCATGAAGGCCATCGAGAAAAAGCTGCTGGAGGCGGCGGAAGAGCGCAAGGTCAAAGTGGCCGCCTGATCGCTCACCCTGAGCCGTTCGCGGCGGCGAACTGATCATAGGCTTCGACCGCTTGCGCGGCATACATCAGGCTTGGCCCGGCACCCATGTACAGCGCCATGCCCATGGTTTCCATCACTTCATCGCGCGAGGCGCCTTGTTCAAGCGCGGCCTTTGCATGGAATGCGATACAGCCATCGCAGCGGATGGCCACGGCAATGGCCAGCGCAACAAGCTCCTTCGTTCTGGCGTCCAGCGCACCGGGCCTGGTGGCAGCCTGTGCCATTGCCGAGAATGCCTTCATTACGTCTGGCGAGCCAAGACGCACTTCCTTGATCGCGCCTGTAAGGTCGCGGGCCATCTGCGGCCAGTCCTTGTTCATGGCATCAGCCTTCATGTCTTGAGTTTAGTGATCTGGCGGGCAACCAGCCAGCTTGCGGGGATCGAAAGTGCAAAGCCGACAGCCGCAGCCATCACGATTGGCCGGATCCCGACCATCCCGGCGGCCAGAACGGCTGTGATGGCCATGCCCATCAACGTGGTGGCAATCACCGAATGCAGGATCATCATCATGCGAAACATAAAGGTTGTCCTTGGCGAACCGGCGGGCCTGGCAATGCTGTAAATTAGATAACCATAATATAAATTGACGTGAATCAAATGACCGCCGCAGACTCGCAACCCCGACAGTTCGCGCCTATCTTTTACCATGATGAGCGAAGCAGAATATCTTGGCGGCCGGTTCCTGCTGGCCATGCCCGGAATGGGTGATCCGCGGTTCGACCACGCGGTGATCGCGATGTGTGTCCATGACGAACACGGCGCGCTGGGCATCGGCGTGGGGCAGGTGCGCGATGGCATCACCTTCCACGGATTGCTGGAGGACATCGGCATTGATCCGGGCGTGGCGCCCGATGTGCCTGTGCTGAACGGCGGGCCGGTGGAAACGGCCCGCGGTTTCGTGCTTCATTCCGATGACTGGGGCGGGGAAGGCAGTGTTGCGGTCAACCCGCTGTGCCAGCTATCCGCATCGCTCGACGTGCTGCGCGCCATTGCCGAAGGGCGCGGGCCATCGAAGTTCCTGATAGCGCTGGGCTATGCCGGGTGGGGCGCAGGGCAGCTTGAAGGTGAGATGCGCCGCCATGGCTGGTATGCGGCGCAAGGGCGTCCCGATGTGCTGTTTGACACGCCTACGGGCCGCCGCTGGACTACCGCCTGGAAGCGCGAGGGGATCGACCCCTCGCACCTTGTTGGTCAGACCGGCAGCGCGTGAAGCATCAGCTGACGACATTGGCCCAACGCATTTCGTCATTGCGAGCGAAGCGCGGCAATCCAAGGCGGTACGTGGAACTCTGGATTGCCGCAGGGCTTTGCCCTTCGCAATGACGATTCAAATGAAAGTCATTCCGATTCAGGCCTCTGCTGCTTCGCTGTTGAGCTGGATATAGTTTTCCAGCCCCATGCGCTTGATCATGTCGAACTGCTTTTCGATCACGTCGACATGCTCTTCCTCGCTTTCGAGGATTTTCTGGAACAAGTCGCGGCTGACATAATCGCGCACGGTTTCGCAATGGGCGATGGCATCGCGCAGCAGCGGGAGGGCGTCCATTTCGAGCGCAAGGTCGGCCTTGAGGATTTCCTCGACATTTTCGCCGACGCGCAAGCGGCCAAGCGCCTGGAAGTTGGGCAGGCCATCAAGGAACAGGATGCGATCGGCCAGAAGGTCGGCATGCTTCATCTCGTCGATCGATTCGTGGCGTTCGTATTCCGCCAGTTTTTTCACGCCCCAGTTGGCGAGCATGCGATAGTGCAGCCAGTACTGGTTGATTGCGGTCAGCTCGTTGAGCAGGGCCTTGTTGAGGAATTCGATGACCGTGGCGTCGCCCTTCATGGCGCGGATCCTTTTTCGGAAATGGTTTTCAGGATTCTACGCGCAGGAAACGGCAGGGCCAAGCGCGAACGACTCGCACCGGCCAAGGGGTGTTCCGTGACGGGAAAAAGGTCGGCGTCTGCGGGTCGGTCAGGCGAAAGAGCAGGCGCGCTCGTCGGCAATCACGTCTTCGGCATCTTCGAGGCACTGGCGGCACTGCGGCTTGAAACCCAGCCGACCATAAACGTCTTCGGCAGTGCCCGCATGGCAGCGCGCGGTGGCGCGGATGTCTTTTTCGCGAATGGCATTGCAGATGCAGATGAACATTGCCGTCGATTCCATCCAAGGCTTGTTGCCAGTGATTCGCACTACTAATGCGATGCGTTCGCAATATCAAGGGAGCATTTCATAACTGGTGATGCGTCAGCCTCGTTCGGCCTGTTGCATCGCGGCCCGATCCCCCCTAGATTGCTTCTTACATCGAGAGTTGGGGTGACGCTCCAACGCCAACCTGCCGTTCCGGGCAAGGTGGTGCTTGAACCAGGTGACTGGAACAAGGATGTGGCCGATCGGGCAACGAAACGGACACAGGCGCGAGCGTCTTCCTGGCCAGATCATAAGAGCCAGATCACAAGAGAAAGACGCGCAGAGTGCCAATCAGGATTGCCGACAATCTCCCCGCCCGCCGTACGCTGGAAGCCGAGGGCGTGATCGTGATGAGCGAAACCGAAGCCGCGCGGCAGGATATCCGGCCGATCCGCATCGCGCTGCTCAACCTGATGCCAGACAAGATCACCACCGAAACGCAGATCGCCCGGTTGCTGGGGGCAACACCGTTGCAGGTCGATCTCGAACTGGTGCGGATTTCCGATCACGTCAGCAAGACCACGTCCGCCGGACACATCGCCTCGTTCTATCGCCCGTGGGAAGATGTGAAGGTCGAGAAGTTCGACGGCCTGATCGTCACCGGCGCGCCTGTCGAGACAATGGCGTTCGAGGACGTGACCTACTGGGACGAATTGCGCCGTATCCTCGATTGGTCGCAGACGCACGTTCACCGTACGCTGACCGTGTGCTGGGGCGCGATGGCAGCGCTGCACCACTTCCATGGCGTGGAAAAGCACGAATTGCCGACCAAGGCATCGGGTGTGTTCCGGCACCTGAACCGGGCACCCGCCAATCCGTGGATGCGCGGATTGCCTGATGTGTTCGATGTACCCGTTTCGCGCTGGAGCGAAGTGCGCCGCGAGGACCTGCCCGAAGGCCGGGGCCTGAGTGTGCTGGCGGAAAGCCCGGAAACCGGCCTGTGCCTGATCGATGATCCGGCGCAGCGTACGCTGCACATGTTCAATCACCTGGAATATGACACGCTGACGCTGGCGGGCGAATATGCGCGCGACGAGGCGGGTTATCTGCCGCGCCACTATTTTCCGGGCGACGATCCACAGGCCCAGCCCGCCAACACCTGGCGCGGGCACGGCCATCTGCTGTTCGGCAACTGGATCAACGAGGCTTATCAGACCACCGCATTCGATCTGGCGGACATCGGAACATGATGACTCTGCTTGCCTTTGGGCCGCGCTTCACCTAACGGCCCCCGTTCAACCGACACGGATTCGATGATCGGCCTGGCCACAAGGGCTGCCAAGGCGGATCGGACGCGTCGTAATCAGGAGACGAAAATGCCCAAGATGAAGACGAAGAGCGGCGTGAAAAAGCGCTTCAAGCTCACCGCCACCGGCAAGGTGAAGCACGGTGTGGCTGGCAAGCGCCACCGCCTGATGAGCCATAACGCCAAGTACATCCGCCAGAACCGCGGCACTGACGTGATCTCCGATGCCGATGCGCGGACGATCAAGAAGTGGGCGCCCTACGGGCTGAACTGAGGAGCGCTGACTTATGAGCCGTATCAAGCGTGGTGTAACCACACGTGCAAAGCACAAGCGGATTCTGGATCAGGCGAAGGGCTATCGTGGCCGTCGCAAGAACACCATCCGCGTCGCCCGCCAGGCCGTTGAAAAGGCCGGGCAATATGCCTATCGCGATCGCAAGGTAAAGAAGCGCAGCTTCCGCGCCTTGTGGATTCAGCGCATTAATGCTGCTGTCCGCGAAGAAGGCCTCACCTATTCGCAGTTCATCCACGGCACCAAGCTGGCCGGGCTTGAACTGGACCGCAAGACGATGGCCGACCTCGCCATGAACGAAGGTGCCATCTTCACCGCGGTTATCGCACAGGCCAAGGCAGCCCTTCCGGCCGCCTGATCCCGTCGATCGCAGTACACAGGAAGAGGGGGCAGGCTCGGCAAGAGCTTGCCCCCTCTTTTTCGTTGCGCACCGCGTCTGCGCCCTGCACTTTGCGCAACTGCCGGGCCTGAATGAAATCCAAACAGGTCCGGCTATAAAACAGGGGTGCGCAATCTTGTCGGTGGACTGTACGGTCCGGGTTCGATTTCATCGACCCCCAGAGCCATTGAATCGTTATTTTACAACATTCTACCTGACCGAACTGGATGTGACCGGGGACGCGGCAGGCCGCGTGACCGATTATCTGCATCCTGAATGGGCAAATTTCAGGGCTTATCAGGGTGACTTGCCTGATTCGCAATTGGCCGGGCTGCCCCAGTCCGGCGGCGTTCGCGCCAATGTAACCGGGCCGACCAGCACCACATTGCGTTTCACCGTGGGAACGACCCGCATATGGGGCATCGGCATCCTGCCGCTCGGCTGGGCGCGGTTCGTGAACGTCCCTGCCAACTTTCATGCAGACCGGATATATTCGGTTGATGACCACCCCTTCCTCTCCTTGTTCAGAGAGTTATCCGATTGCGTGTTCGGCGATGGTACGGATGAGATGGCCGAGCTTGAGCGGATCATGGCATTCTTTGTGCGGGCACTCTCGCGCGATAATCGGGAAGACGATCCGCGGATTTTGGCCTGCCATGCCGCATTGATCGAGCCTGACGTTTCCAGCGTAGCGGAAATGGCCGAAGCGTCGCGGCTTCCGGCACACACCCTTGAACGCATCTGCCGCAAGCATTTCGGCTTCACGCCACGCTTGCTGCTGCGCCGCCAGCGCTTCATGCGCAGTCTGGTGCAATACATGCTCGATCCGTCGCTGCACTGGATCGGGGCGATCGACAGCCATTATCACGATCAGGCGCAGTTCGTGCGCGACTTTCACCGCTTTATGGGCACCAGCCCAAGCGAATATGCCGCGCGGCCCAAGCCGGTGCTGGAAGCGGTGATGCGGGCGCGCCAGGAATTCATGGGCAGCGCTGTTCAGGCGCTTCACGCACCGGCTGCCGGGTGAACTCCCCACTTTGATTTTGTCGCATTTGCCGCTAGCGGCTTCGCGCATGGAACAGCTCGATCAAAAGCAGGCAGAAACCCTTGGCGCCATTGCCGATGCAGCCACGCCCGATGCGGTAGAAGCGATCCGCGTGGCGGCGCTGGGCAAACAGGGATGGGTGAGCGCGCTCCTCAAGTCCCTGGGCGGGATGACGCCTGAACAGCGCACCAGCGAAGGCCCGAAAATCCAGGCCGTGCGCGAGGCCGTGACTTCGGCGCTGGCGTCACGCAAGGCGGTGCTGGAAGGCGCGGCTTTGGAAGCGCGACTGGCGGCGGAGACGGTCGATCTGTCCCTGCCTGCGCCGGAAATGCCCAAAGGTTCGATCCATCCGGTTAGCCAGGTGATGGACGAACTTGCCGAAATCTTTGCCGATATGGGCTTTGCCGTGGCCAGCGGGCCGGAGATCGAGGACGATTGGCACAACTTCACCGCGCTCAACATGCCCGAAACCCATCCGGCGCGGGCGATGCACGATACGTTCTATTTCCCGGACAAGGACGCAGAAGGCCGCTCGATGTTGCTGCGCACGCACACTTCGCCGGTGCAGATCCGCACGATGCTGAAAGAAGGCGCGCCTTTGCGGATCATCGCGCCGGGCCGGGTTTATCGTTCGGATTCGGACGCAACGCATACGCCGATGTTCCACCAGATCGAAGGTCTGGTGATCGACAAGGGCATTCACCTTGGCCATCTGAAATGGACGCTTGAGACATTCCTCAAAGCGTTCTTCGAGCGTGAGGACATCGTGCTGCGTCTGCGCCCCAGCTACTTCCCGTTCACCGAACCGTCGGTTGAAGTGGACGTTGGCTATACGCTGATAAACGGCAAGCGCGTGGTTGGCGGCAGCGGCGATGCGGCTGACGGCGGCTGGATGGAGGTTCTCGGCTCCGGCATGGTCAACCGCAAGGTCATCGCGTTCGGCGGGCTTGATCCCGATGAATGGCAGGGCTTTGCCTTCGGCACCGGCGTCGACCGGCTGGCGATGCTGAAATACGGCCTCGACGATCTGCGCGCCTTCTTCGATGGCGATGCGCGGTGGCTGGGCCACTATGGTTTCGGCGCGCTGGACGTGCCGACCCTTTCCGGCGGTGTTGGAGTACGTTCGTGAAGTTTTCGCTCTCGTGGTTGCAGTCGGTCCTCGATACCAAGGCCGACGCGCGCACCATCGCTGAAAAGCTGACCTCGCTGGGTCTGGAAATCGAAGGCGTCGAGGATGCCTCTGCCGCGCTGACGCAGTTCCGTGTGGCGCGTGTGCTGAGCGCGGACAAGCATCCGCAGGCCGACAAGTTGCAGGTGCTGTCTGTCGATGTGGGTGAGGCTGCGCCGTTGCAGGTGGTGTGCGGCGCGCCCAATGCGCGGGCAGGGCTGGTCGGTGTACTGGGCTTGGCTGGCGCGGTGGTTCCGGCCAATGGCATGGTGCTGCGCAATTCCGCCATTCGCGGGGTCGAATCCAGCGGCATGATGTGTTCGACGCGTGAGCTTTGCCTGGGCGAAGATAATGACGGCATCATTGAACTGCCTGAAGACGCGCCGGTGGGACAGAGCTTTGCCGACTACATCGGGTCCGATCCGGTGTTCGACGTGGCGATCACGCCGAACCGGCCCGATTGCATGGGCGTTTACGGCATTGCGCGCGATCTGGCGGCGGCTGGCCTTGGCGTGTTGAAGCCGGTTGACGCGGCGCCTGTGGCCGGCAGCTTCCCATGCCCGGTGGAAGTGCGCACGGATGATGCCGATGGTTGCCCGGCATTCCATGGCCGCGTTATTCGCGGCGTGAAGAACGGGCCTAGCCCGAAGTGGATGCAGGATTTCCTGAAGTCTGCGGGGCAGCGCCCGATTTCGGCATTGGTGGATATCACGAACTTCGTGATGCTTGGCTATGGCCGCCCGGCGCATGCCTATGACCTGGCCAAGCTGTCCGGCGCGGTCGTGGCGCGCAAGGCTGCGGCGGGCGAAAAGGTCACGGCGCTCAACGGCAAGGAATATGCGCTTGAACCGTTCATGACGGTGATCGCCGATGATTCAGGCGTACACGACATTGCCGGGATCATGGGCGGCGAGCATTCGGGCTGCGACGACGAGACGACCGACGTGCTGCTGGAAGTGGCCTATTTCGATCCGCCGTCGATTGCGCGGACCGGACAGGCACTGGCGCTGGCATCGGATGCGCGCGGACGGTTCGAGCGCGGGGTTGACCCGGCGTTCCTCGATACCGGCATGGATCTGCTGACGGCCCTGATCCTTGAGATTTGCGGCGGCGAGGCGTCGGAAGTCGTGCGCGCGGGCGAGCCTCCGGTAACGCGCAAAAGCGTGGCCTATGATCCGGCGCTGGCCGGGCGGCTGGGCGGGATTGACGTGGCCGATGCGGAGCAGAAGCGCATTCTGGCAGCGCTCGGCTTTGATGTTGCGGATGATTTGGCCAAAAGCTGGAATGTGACCGTGCCGACATGGCGGCCCGATGTCGATGGCGCGCCCGATATCGTCGAGGAAGTGATCCGCGTGCACGGGCTGGACGCGGTGCCATCCACGCCGCTGCCACGCGCAGATGGTGTGGCCAAGCCGACCGCAACGGCGGCGCAGATGCTGGAGCGCCGTGTGCGCCGTGCAGCGGCTGCGCGGGGTTTGCATGAGGCGATAACGTGGTCGTTCCTGCCTGAGGCGGAAGCCGCGCACTTCGCCGAGGGTGAAGCGCTGTGGACGCTCGCCAATCCGATTTCCGAAGACCTCAAGGTCATGCGGGCTTCGCTGCTGCCAGGATTGCTTGCGGCGGTGAAGCGCAACCTTGATCGCGGCGCATCATCGGTGCGGCTGTTCGAGATCGGGCGGCGCTATCTGCGCGGGGCCAATGGCGCGAGCGACGAGAAGCTGAGCCTTGGCGTGGTGCTGGCAGGCGACAAGGCCTCGCGCGGTTGGGCCACCGGCAAGGCGCAAGCCTTCAATGCGTTCGACGCGAAGGCCGAGGCGCTGGCGCTGCTGACCGAAGCTGGTGCGCCGGTAGATAGCCTGCAAGTGATGGGCGAGGTGGGAGCGCAGTTCCATCCGGGCCAGTCTGCCACTTTGCGGCTGGGGCCAAAGACGGTGCTGGCCCGCTTTGGAGTGCTGCATCCGGCAACCGCCAAGGCTTTCGACATTGATGGCCCGGTTGTCGTGGCCGAACTGTTCCTTGACCGGATTCCGGCGAAGAAGGGCGCAGGCAGCTTTGCGCGTCCGCACTTTGCGCCGCCGCCGTTGCAGGCTGTGACGCGCGACTTTGCTTTCCTTGTTTCCGCCGATGTGGCGGCGGGTGACCTGCTGCGCTCGGTCAAAGGTGCGGACAAGGCCAATATCGTGGCCGCGCGCGTGTTCGACGATTTCCGGGGCGCCGGTGTGCCTGAGGGGCAGAAGTCGCTGGCCATCGAGGTAACGCTGCAACCGGTCGAGAAGTCCTATGACGAGGCCGCGCTGAAGGCGATTGCCGACAAGGTGGTTGCAGCGGCGGCCAAGCAGGGTGCACAGTTGCGCGGATGACCAACCTGATCGAGATCACCAACGGCGAACTGACCGCGCGGATCAACCCGCTTGGGGCCGAGCTGTGGTCTGTGACGGATGCGCAGGATCGCGAATACATGACGGATGCCGATCCGGCGTTCTGGGGCGGGCATGCACCGCTGCTGTTCCCGATTGTCGGCTCGCTGAATGGTGACGTGTTGCGGCTGGATGGGCGCGAATATACCTTGCCGCGCCATGGCTTTGCCCGGCGCAGCATGTTTGCGCCCGTGCAGGTGGATGCAACGTCGGCGCGGTTCCGGCTGACGGATTCGCCCGATACGCGCGCCGTCTATCCGTTCGGCTTTGTGCTGGAGATGGCGTTTCGGTTGGACGGGATGACGCTGGCGATGGAGGCGACCGTCTCCAATCCCAACGGTGAAACTCTGCCGTTCAGCTTTGGCTATCATCCGGCCTTCGTGTGGCCTTTGCCGGGCGGGGCGGATAAGGCAGCGCACAAGCTGGTGTTCGAGCATCCCGAACCGCAGGACATCCGCCGCGTCAGCGCCGGGGCGGGCTTGTTGCTCCCGGCAAGCGAGCAGACCCCGGTCCGTAGCAAAGTTCTGCCGCTCAACGAAGATCTGTTCAGGGCTGATGCAGTGATCTGGGACGATCTGGCGAGCCGCGAGCTGTCCTACGGAGCGGACGGCGGGGCGTGGCTCGACATTGCCTTTCCAGACACACCCTCGCTGGGCCTGTGGCAGGTGCCGGGCGCGCGCTACATCTGCATCGAGCCTTGGGCTGGCCATGCCGACCCCGAAGGCTTTGATGGCGATTTTCGCGAAAAGCCGGGCGTGGTCCTGCTCGAACCCGGCGCAACCCGCAGCTTCCGCATGGACGTGGCGGTTCGCCCCCGCTAGGGGCGCATCCATGTCCAATCGCCGCACCTTCGCCATCATTTCCCACCCCGACGCCGGTAAGACCACGCTGACCGAGAAGCTGCTGCTTCAGGGCGGCGCGATCCATCTTGCGGGTGAGGTCAAGGCGCGCGGGGCTGCGCGACGGGCGCGGTCTGATTGGATGAAGATCGAGCAGCAGCGCGGGATTTCGGTCACGTCATCGGTGATGACGTTCCAGAAGGATGGCATCGTCTTCAACCTTCTCGATACACCGGGCCACGAAGACTTTTCCGAAGATACCTATCGCACGCTCACCGCGGTCGATTCGGCGATCATGGTGATTGACGCCGCCAAGGGCATCGAACCGCAGACGCGCAAACTGTTCGAGGTGTGCCGCTTGCGTTCGGTGCCGATCATCACATTCGTGAACAAGGTGGACCGTGAGGGCCGCAGCGTGTTCGAGACGCTCGACGAAGTGGCCGACGCGCTGGCGCTGGATGTGGTGCCGATGTCGTGGCCCATCGGAATGGGCGGTGTGTTCCAGGGCGTGATGAGCTTTGCCGACGAAACGATTGCGCGGCCAGAAGGCGATAGCCGCGAGTTTCTGGGCAAAGTAGAGCCTGCTGTCGATATTCCCGCAGACATTGCCGAGGAAATCGAACTGGCCCGCGCGGGCTATCCCGAATTTGACATGGACGCCTATCGCAATGGCGACCTGACGCCGGTCTATTTCGGATCGGCGCTGAAGAATTTCGGCGTGATCGATCTGATCGAGGCGATTGCGAAGTTCGCGCCGCCGCCGCGTCCGCAATCGTCGAATCAGGGCGTGATCGATCCCGAACGCCCGGACGTGACCGGGTTCATCTTCAAGGTGCAGGCCAACATGGACCCGCAGCACCGCGACCGGATTGCGTTCATGCGGATGGTTTCGGGCACGTTCCGGCGCGGGATGAAGCTGACGCCTTCCGGGCTGGGCAAGCCGATTGCGGTGCATTCGCCGATCCTGTTCTTTGCGCAGGACCGCGAGATTGCCGACACCGCCGAGGCGGGCGACATCATCGGCATTCCCAACCACGGCACCTTGCGCGTGGGCGATACGCTTTCGGAACGCAACGACGTCCGCTTTACCGGCCTTCCCAACTTTGCGCCGGAAATCCTGCGGCGCGTTCAGTTGAAAGATCCGACCAAGACCAAGCAATTGCGCAAGGCATTGGATGACCTTTCCGAAGAAGGCGTGATCCAGGTGTTCTACCCGGAGATTGGTTCACAGTGGATCGTTGGCGTGGTCGGGCAGTTGCAGTTGGACGTGCTGATTTCGCGGCTGGAGGCGGAATACAAGGTCGAGGCGGGGCTTGAAGCATCGCCGTTCGATACCGCGCGCTGGCTGAAGGGGAGCGACACAGCATTGAAATCGTTTGCCGATTTCAACATGTCGAACCTGGCCAAGGACCGCGATGGCGACCCGGTATTCATGGCGCGATCATCGTGGGACGTGAACTACCAGCAGGAACGCAATCCCGAACTGGTTTTCTCTGCAACCAAGGAAAGGTAAGTTCGAGGGGGTTGAAACCGGGGGGCATCCGGCGCAGGTAGCGTGCCATGCAACTTCTCGGTCCCACATCGAACACGTTCATCTCGCAGCGCCTGCGCCTCCACTATGTGGACTGGGGCAACGCCGACAAGCCGCCGCTGCTGTTGATCCATGGCGGGCGCGACCACTGTCGATCATGGGACTGGACCGCCGAAGCCCTGCGCGAGGACTGGCACATCATCGCCATGGATCACCGCGGCCATGGCGACAGCCAGTGGACCGAGGATGGCAATTACCGGACGATGGACCTTGTTTATGACGTGGCGCAACTGATTCATCAGCTTGATCTGGCCCCCGTCACGATTGTTTCGCATTCCTGGGGAGCCAATGTCAGCCTGCGCTATGCGGGGCTGTTTCCCGAAAACGTGCGCAAGCTGGTGGCGATTGAGGGCATTTTTCCCACAACGGCGCATGAAGCTCTGATCAAGGACGTGCCGTTTGCCCGCCGGGTGCGGGATTTCATCGGCGAAAAGCGCAAGGCCGCGGGGCGCTTGCCACGCCGCTATCCCTCGCTGGCCGATGCCTATGCCCGCATGAAAGGCGAGAATCCCTACCTTACCGACGATCAGGCGCGCCATTTGACGCTGCACGGCATCAACCGCAACGAGGACGGCACGTTCAGCTGGAAATTCGATCCGCACCTGAACGTCGATGCGGCGCCTTATGACATATCGCCGGAATACGTTCAGCAGTTGTGGGGCGCGATCACGTGCCCCACACTGCTGTTGAATGGCGCGGATTCGTGGGTTGAAAACCCGGAAACGGACGGGCGAATCAAGTATTTCAACAGCGCCGAAGTGATCGAGTTCAAGGATGCGGGGCACTGGTTGCATCATGACCAGTTCGACAGGTTCGTGAAGACGTTGAAGGAATTCCTCTGATGGCTGACTTTTCCGATCATATAACGCCCGCACATCAGGCCATGATCGGACGCCAATCGGTCTATTTCGTGGCGACGGCGGCAGAGGCGGGCCGGATCAATCTTTCGCCCAAGGGTTATGACAGCTTCCGTATCCTGGGGCCGAACCGGGTTGCCTATCTCGACCTTGCCGGGTCCGGCAATGAAACGCACGCGCATTTGCTGGCCGATGGGCGCATCACGGTGATGATGTGCAATTTCCAGCAGCCTGCGCTGATCCTGCGCTTGTACGGGACTGGAAAGCCGGTTCTTCCGGCGGACGATGCGTGGGAGGAACTGGCCGCCCATTTCACCATCCTGCCCGGAACACGGCAGATATTCGATATTGCCGTGGAAACGGTGCAGACCAGTTGCGGCTGGGGTGTGCCGGTGATGACGGTCGAGCAAGAACGCCAGACCTTGCTGAAAGCCCATGCCCAGGCCGACCCGGCAGCGTGGCAGGCCAAGGTCGCGGGGCGTACGCAGAGCATCGATGGATTGCCGGTGCGCCCGACGGACCGCTACTTCGGTGGTACCTGATTGCCGTCGTGAAGCTCAAGGTCGCCAGTTACAACATTCACAAGGGCGTGGGGCTTGACCGCCGCTGCGATCCCGAACGCATTCTCACGGTGCTGCGCGAGATTGATGCCGATGTGATAGCCTTGCAGGAGGCTGACCGTCGCTACGGCCTGCGCGAGGCGGTGATTCCGCGCGCTGCGCTTGACGATCACAGCCCGTGGCGGGTGATCGAGCCGGGCCATTACGATGCGGCACGAACGGCGGCGAGCATGGGCTGGCACGGCAACGCTCTGCTGGTACGCCGCGATATCGAAGTGATCGAGGCCTGCGCCGTGCCCTTGCCGACGATCGAGCCGCGCGGGGCGGTCTGTGTCAGCCTGCGCGTGGGCGGGCAGGTGCTGCGGGTGATCGGGATGCACCTTGATCTGTCGGGCCTGCGGCGGCGGGCGCAGGTTGAGACAGTTTGCGCACATATCGCGGGGCATGGTGAGCAGGGACATGCCGTGATGATGGGCGACCTGAATGAATGGTCGGCCAAAGGCGGAGCATTGGCCGCCTTTCGTACGCCCTTGCGGGTGCTTGCCCCCGGACGCAGCTTTCCTTCGCGCAGGCCGCTGGCGCAACTGGACCGGATCGTGGTGAGCGAAGGGCTGGAAGTGGAAGGTTCAGGGGTTCATCACAGCGCGCTGGCAGCAGTGGGATCCGATCACTTGCCGGTATGGGCCGAATTGCGTCTGCCCTGAATTGAGGCATGCAAAACTGCCTAAAAATTGGGCACATGTGATATTTTGCACAAGATTCGAGCGCGAATAACCGCCAGCCGGGCAGTTTTGTTCCCGTAAACGACTGAATCCGTAAAAGTGCGTGTTTGGCATGCCTCTTGCTTAACTCATTCCGCCGGCAGGTCGCCCGGTGCGAAGGGTCATGAAAGGGGGCATGAATGAAGTTCATCATCGCCATCATCAAGCCGTTCAAGCTCGACGAAGTGCGTGAAGCACTGTCGGCGCTGGGCGTTGCTGGGATGACGGTGTCGGAGGTGAAGGGTTTTGGTCGGCAGAAAGGCCAGACTGAAATTTACCGCGGCGCTGAATACTCCACCAATATGCTTCCAAAGGTGAAGATCGAAATCGCTGCCAGCGATGATCTTGCGCCGCAGATCGTGGAAACGATCCAGCAGGCAGCCAGCACTGAAGCGATTGGCGACGGCAAGGTGTTCGTTCTCGACCTCGCGTCGGCGACCCGCATCCGTACCGGCGAAACCGGGGACACCGCGCTTTGAGCGGGCTTTCCATTTCCGACCTTAGGGGAACCAACATGATCCGTAAGATGATCGGTGGCTTGGCGGGAACGGGCGCTTCGCTCTTCGCCGCTTCGGCCGCTTTTGCGCAGGATGGGCCGATCAAGGCGCCAACCGTTGAACAGATGGCCGGCATGGTCGACAAGGCTGACACGACTTGGATGCTGGTCAGCTCGGTCCTTGTCCTGATGATGAGTATTCCTGCTCTCGCACTTTTCTATGGCGGTCTTGTCCGCACCAAGAACATGCTCAGCGTGCTGATGCAGGTGTTCATGATCGTTTCGGTCGCGGCACTCGTCTGGGTTAGCTGGGGCTATTCGATGGCCTTCACCAGCGGCGGTCCGTTTGTCGGCGGCTTCTCGAAGATCTTCCTGATGGGCGTGGATGCCACGACCTATGCGGCGACCTTCTCGAACAACGTCTACATTCCCGAATATGCGTTCGTCATCTTCCAGATGACCTTCGCCTGCATCACTCCGGCGTTGATCGTGGGTGCCTTTGCGGAACGCGTGAAGTTCAGCTCGCTCATGGTGTTTACCGTCCTGTGGCTGACCTGCATCTACTTCCCGATGGCGCACATGGTATGGTACTGGGCTGGCCCGGACTTCCTGCCCGACGCTCCGACCGACGCAGGTTACCTGTGGGCCATGGGCGCACTCGATTTCGCTGGCGGCACCGTGGTGCACATCAACGCCGGTATCGCAGGCCTCGTTGGCTGCGTGATGATCGGCAAGCGCATCGGCTTTGGCAAGGAAGCCACGCCGCCGCACTCGCTGACCATGACCATGATCGGCGCCTCGCTGCTGTGGGTGGGCTGGTTCGGCTTCAACGCCGGTTCCAACCTTGAAGCCAACGGCGTGACCGCAGTTGCCTTCATCAATACCTTCGTTGCCACTGCTGCCGCGGCCGTCTCATGGGCGATCGTCGAACAGCTTCACCACGGCAAGCCTTCGATGCTGGGCGCTGCAACCGGTGCCGTCGCCGGTCTCGTCGCGATCACTCCGGCTTCGGGCCTTGGCGCTCCGATGACCTCGATCGTTCTCGGCCTCGTCGTTTCGCCGATCTGCTACCTCTTCGTCAGCACCGTGAAGAACAAGCTGAAGTATGACGATACGCTCGACGTGTTCGGCGTACACGGCATCGGCGGTATCGTCGGCGCCATTGCCACCGGCATCGTCGCGGCTCCGTCACTCGGCGGCCAGGGCGTGTTCGACTACACGGTGTTCCCTGCCGGGTTCGACGCTGACAGCTACAGCATCGGCACCCAGGTGATGACGCAGATCAAGGCGGTCCTGTTCACCGTGGTATTCTCCGGCGTTGGTTCCGCGATCCTCTTCTTCATTGTCGACAAGACCCTGGGTCTGCGTCCGTCGGAAGAATCGGAACGCGAAGGCCTCGACATCTCCGAGCACGGCGAACGCGCTTACAACTACTGATCGGCTGATGCCGACGGGCAACTACTAAGTTCAACCGAATTGGCGGAGTGGGGGAAAACAGATCCTCTCCCTCTCATCTCCCTCTCCGCCAAACCATGTTCCTCCTGCGAACAGACTAAGGCCGGAAGCGCTAGCCCGCTTCCGGCCCTTTTTTTGTGCATGACGGGCGGTCGGCTTGCCGCAAAGGCGCGCAAAGCCTAAGGCGCGGCCCATGGCAGATTCACCGCAACCAAAGGACTGGATCCTTGGCATTCATGCCTACGTTCCCGGCAAATCGACCGGGACCGACGGCAAGGTGCTGACCAAGCTTTCCGCCAACGAAAATCCCCTGGGCAGCAGCGCTGCGGCACTGGACGCGCGGCAGCATCTTGGCGATCCGGCGCGCTATCCCGATCCTGACAGCGTCGAACTGCGCCGTGCGATTGGGCAGGTTCACGGGATCGAACCTGCGCGGATCGTGATGGGCACAGGGTCCGACGAACTGCTGAACCTTGCCGCGCAGGCCTATGCCGGGCCGGGCGATGAAGTGCTTTACGTGCGCTATGGTTTTTCGGTCTACGATATTGCCGCGCGGCGCTGCGGCGCGGTGCCGGTGATTGCGCCCGATGCCGATTACGGCACCGATGTGGACGCGCTGCTGGCCTGCGTGACCGACCGGACGCGGGTGGTGTTCCTTGCCAATCCGAACAATCCGACCGGAAGCTGGTTGCCTCGTGCGGAAATAGCACGGCTGCATGCAGGGCTGCGGCCTGACATTCTGCTGGTGCTCGATGGCGCCTATGCCGAGTATCTCGATCCTGAGCATGACGATGGCGCGTTGGAACTGGCGGCAAGTGCGGCCAACGTGCTGGTCACGCGCACGTTCTCGAAGATCTATGGCCTTGCGGGTGAGCGGATCGGCTGGGGCACGGGCCATGCCGATGTGGTGGACATGATCAACCGCATTCGCGGGCCGTTCAACATCTCGTTGAGCGGGCAGGCGACCGGCCTTGCGGCGGTGCGCGATCAGGCGTTCGTCGAAGCATCGCGCCGCCACAATGCGCAGGAGCGGGCGCGGTTCGTCGAGAAACTGGAGGCGCTGGGCAACCACGGCGTGAGGCCGTTGCCGAGCCAGGCCAATTTCGTGCTGATCCTGTTCGAGGGCAAGCTGACCGCCGAAGCGGTTTACCTTGGCCTGATGGACCACGGCTATATCACGCGCTGGCTGCCGGGGCAGGGCTTGCCACAGGGACTGCGCATCACCATCGGCACACCCGAACAGATGGACGAGATTGCTGTCGCGATCCGCTCCATGTGCGAGGCGGCCAAGTGAGCGGCGCACCTTTCGCTCAAGTGACGATTGTCGGGCTGGGCCTGTTGGGCGGCTCGATCGGCCATGCGGTGCAGGCATACATGCCGGGCGTTCGCGTGGTGGGGTATGACGCCGACCCCGATGTTCGCGCAAAGGCGCGCGCGCTGGGCCTTGCGCATGGGATTGCCGATGATGCGGCAAGCGCGGCGCTGGGGTCCGATCTGGTGGTGCTGTGCGTTCCGGTGGGCGCGATGGGCGCGGCGGCGGTGGCGCTGGCTCCCGGCATTTCCGCCGATGCGGTGATCAGCGATGTCGGATCGTCCAAGGGTTCGGTCGCCCGCGCATTGGCCGAGGCGCTGCCCGGCCATCACGTAATCCCGGCGCACCCGGTGGCGGGGACCGAACGGAGCGGGCCAGACGCAGGTTTCGCCACGCTGTTCGTCAATCGCTGGTGCATTGTCACCCCGCCTGAGAATGCGGCCCCGGCCAAGGTGGCGCAACTGGTGGCGTTCTGGGAAGCGCTGGGCGCGCGGGTCGAGACGATGGACGCCGATCACCACGACAAGGTTCTGGCCGTGACCAGCCACCTGCCGCACCTGATCGCCTATACCATCGTCGGCACCGCTTCGGACCTCGAACAGGTCACCCAGAGCGAGGTGATCAAGTATTCCGCAGGCGGCTTCCGCGATTTCACCCGCATCGCCGCGTCCGACCCGACGATGTGGCGCGACGTATTCCTTTCGAACCGTGAGGCGGTGCTGGAAATGCTCCAGCGCTTTACCGAAGATCTGACGGAATTGCAGAAGGCCATCCGCAAGGGCGATGGCGATACGCTGTTCGACCAGTTCACCCGCACCCGCGCGATCCGCCGCGGCATCATCGAAATGGGCCAGGACGATGCGCGGCCGGACTTTGGCCGGGCCGATCACAGCGGCAAGGGCTGAGCGTCAGCCGAACAGGAACAGCAGCGCAATCGCCCACATGACGGCGGTGGAGAGCCAGCCGCCGAAGGCGAGGCGGGGCGGGATGGTGAGGCGGCCCATGATGCGCGGGTTGCGCGCGATCATCATTGTGACGACCATCAGTGGCGGGGCGAGAAGTCCGTTGACGACGGCGGCCCAATAGAGCGCGCGCATCGGATCGATCCCGGTGAAGTTGAGCGCGACGCCGCCGAGCGTTGCCACGGCAATCACGCCGTAGAAGGCCTTGGCCTCGCGCGGTTTGCGATCAAGGCCCTCGGTCCAGCGGAAGGTTTCGCTGACGGCATAGGCCGCCGAGCCTGCCAGAACCGGCACGGCGAGCAGGCCGGTGCCGATGATGCCGACCGCGAACAGCGCAAAGGCGAGATTGCCCGCGATGGGGCGGAGCGCCTCTGCCGCCTGCGCTGCCGAGGTCACGTCATTAACGCCATGGGCATGGAGCGTGGCGGCGGTGGCGATGATGATGAACAGGGCGGTGAGGTGCGAAAAGCCCATGCCGACCAGCGTATCGGTGCGGATCCGCCTGAGTTCCGGCCCTGCGGTGCGCGGCGCGATGCACAGCGGCTTGGTGTGGCGGCGGTGCTGTTCCTCCACCTCCTGCCCGGCCTGCCAGAAGAACAGGTAGGGGCTGATGGTGGTGCCGAACACGGCGACCAGCGCCATCGTGTGGTCCTTGTCGAACGCGAAGGACGGGATGACGATGCCGCGCAGGGCCGCGCCCCAGTCAACCCCGGCAACGAACACCACGGCGACATAGGAGAACAGCGACAGCGTGGTCCATTTGAGGATGCGGGCATAGCGAGTGTAGGCGATGAACACTTCGGCAGTGACGCTGACGATGCCGAACATCACGGTGAAGGCCAGCGCCGGGCCGGGCACCAGCAGCGCCAATGCCGCGCCCATCGCGCCAAGATCGGCCCCCAGGTTGATGACGTTGGCGATCAGCAGCAGCATGACCATCGTGCGCAACAGGGCCGGGTGATAGTGGCGGCGCAGGTTGTGCGCGATGCCGCGCCCGGTGGTGGCGCCGATGCGGGCGCAGATCGCCTGGATCGAGGCGAGCAGCGGAAACCCGAACAGCATCGTCCACGCCATGCCATAGCCGAACTGCGCGCCGACCTGGCTGTAGGTGCCGATGCCCGATGGATCGTCATCCGCCGCGCCGGTGACAAGGCCGGGGCCGAGCACGGTGAGGAGCGAGCGGGGTTCGCTCGTTCCGATTTCCGGTTCCGTGGCCATTTTCAGTCGTTCAGCGCGTTGATGGCAGCTTCGACGCGGGCTTCGATGTCCTCGCGCGGGAGGCCGGGCGGAATCTCTTCGCCAAAGCGATAGCGCACGGTGCCCGGCTGCTTCCAGCGGCGGTGATAGAGCGGGCCTGTATTGACCGCGACCGGGATGACCGGCAGGCCGAGCAGCTTGTAGATCCCCGCAAAGCCCGATTGCAGTTCGCGGCGCTCACCGTGGGGAATGCGGGTGCCTTCGGGGAATATCACCAGCGGCCGGCCTTCGGCGATGCGCTGCCGGGCCTCTGTCAGCATTGCGCGCAAGGCCCGCGCCCCGCCATCGCGATCCACCCCGATCAGCCCGAAGCGCGCCCCCGCCGGTCCCCAGCCGGGAATGCGCAGCAGTTCGGCCTTGGCGAAGACCACCGGGTTGAGGAACAGCCACGGCATGTCAATGGCTTCGAAAAACGCTTCGTGCTTGACCGCGTAAAGCACCCCTGAGCGGAACACGGGGCGCTCAAGTTCCACCTTGATGCCGAGAATCCATCGGCAGCACAGGCGATGCCAGTGGCTCCATTGGCGTACGACCCAGCGGAATTTCGGCACCGACAGGTTCCTGAGCGCCAGCGCGGCGAGAACATAGGGCACCGAGCCGGTGTAGAACACGCCGTAGAACACGATGCTGCGCACAACGGAAGTCAGATTGCGGATCATTACCAGCCTATCGTCCATGCCAGCAGCCGTGCGACCAGCTTGTTGTATTCAAGGAACAGGATGCGGAAGCTGGGGCGTGAAACGACGGCGTCCTCGATAATGACGATGCCTTGGGGCGCTTCATCGGCAAGATCGAAGATGGCGCGGCGCATGTGCCAGTCCGTGGTGACCACGCGGACCGAGGTGATGCGGTTCTCCTTCATCCAGCGGACCGCCTCGATGGCGTTGGTGCGGGTATCGACGGCGTCATAGCCGAGCACGATGCAGCATGCCATCAGCTCTGCCGGAACCTGGTATTCCACGGCGAATTCGCGCGGACGCACTTCGCGGTCGACTCCAGATACGAGCAGCCGTTTTGCCGCGCCCCGCTCAAGCAGGCGCAAGGCGTGGGGTATGCGCCCGCCGCCGCCGGTCAGCGCGACAATGCCATCGGTCTTGATCGGTTCGTTGGCGGGCCGCGGCAGGAACGTGGCGAACCAGATGAAGCCAAGCGCCCAGGCGAGCAGGAGCAGCGAGAACAGCCGTCGGAAGATGCCGCGACTTGTCACAGCATCCGCCTGAGTGCGCTGAGGACGGTGAACCGCGCGGTCAGTACCGCCAGCAGTACGCCTGCCAGCGGAATGCAGCAGATCGCCAGCCAATCGATCCACTCCAGCCCGACAGATGTCATCATCCCTGATCCCAGTGCGGCGAATTGCCGCCCAAGCAGCAGCGTTGCGACAAGGCCGAGCATCAGCCCGCCGATGCCGCCTGCCGCCGCATCGACCGCCATCGACCGCTGGAATATCCGCGCGATCTGCGTGTCCGTGCCGCCGAGCATGTGGACGATCTCTATCGTGGTGCGGTGATTGATCAGCGCATTGCGCGATGCGAGCAGCACCGTGGCGACCGTGGCGAAGGCCAGCAGGGCGATCAACCCGCCCGCCAGCCATTGCAGGCCGCCGATGGCCTCGAACACCGGGGCCAGCCAGCTTGCCTGCGCATCGATCCGCGCGGCGGGGGCAGGCGCTTTGAGGCGGTCACGCAAGGCGGCGAGGTGCGCTTCGCTGGCGCTGCCCGAAAGGCGTACGTCGATCAGCGCGGGCACGGGCAGGGCGTTGATATCGTCGCCCGCGCTGGTGCCGAGCCATGGTTCGACCAGCGCATCGAGTTCGGCCTGGGGGACCAGTCGGGCAGAAGCGACGCCGGGCGCGCTCTTGATCGCATCGAGTGCGGCCCGTGCCTGGCGGTCCCGCTCACGCGGGGCGCCGTGCACGATCTGCACGGTAACACCGCCCGCCACATCGGCGCTGGCGACGCTGGCGGTGTTGCGCAGGGCAAGCCCGCTGGCGGTGGCGACGACGGTCAGGCCGATCATGATCGCAATGACCCAAGGCATCGGGCCGGACAACTTGCCCTGCGGCAGAAGGCGGCTTTCCGCGCTGGCGCGTTCACGCCATTCGCCGCGAAATGCCTGGACCACGGCGGGCAGCACGTTCATGCGCCGAGCGCTTCGGGGCGCGGCGGCGACGGGGCGCGGCGCGGAGGATAGCGCAGCGCGCCGGTGGGATCGGACAAGCGGCCCCGGTCGAGCCGCATGATAAGCGATTCGGGCATCTTCTGGATCAGGTGAATATCGTGCGTGGCGACGACGACGGTTGTGCCAAGACGGTTGAGCGCCTCGAACAGGCGCAGCAGCTTTACCGCCATGTCAGGGTCGACGTTACCCGTCGGCTCGTCGGCGATCAGCATGTCGGGGCGACCGATCACGGCGCGCGCAATGGCGACGCGCTGCTGCTCTCCGCCAGAAAGCGTTGCGGGCCGGGCATGGCTGCGATCACCCAGGCCGACCCATTCGAGCATATCGGTCACCGGGCGGAAAATGTCGCGTTCGGGCACACCGGCAACGCGCAGGGGCAGGGCCACGTTGTCGAACGCAGAGAGGTGCTGGACGAGACGGAAATCCTGGAACACGACGCCGAGGCGGCGGCGAAAGCCGGGCAGGCGTTCGCGCGGCAGGGTTATGGCGTCGGTGCCGAACATGCGGATCAGCCCGCGCGATGGGCGCTGCGAAAGGTAGAGCAGCTTGAGCAGGCTGGTCTTGCCCGCGCCCGATGCCCCGGTGAGGAAGTAGAATCGCCCGGAATACAATGTGAAACTGACGTCAGTCAGCACTTCCTTGCCCGTGCCATAGCGCAGGCCGACATTGTCGAAATGGACAATCTCCGCGTCATCTGGCTGGTTCATGAGGTGGAGACTATTTCCGGTTGTTGCGCGCATTCGGTTACGCTGAAACGGCTATACGCGGCAATCCATGTGGAAAAAAGGCCATCAGAGCGTTTCTTGGTGGCTGTTGCTATTGTTTCTTGGCGCAAGGCCATGCTTTACCCTCGTGATGATCATTGCGTGCCCCGCCTGTTCGACGCGCTATGTCGTTCCCGACACCGCAATCGGCGTGGACGGCCGTACCGTGCGTTGCGCCAAGTGCCGTCATTCCTGGTTCCAGAATGGCCCGGAAATGGCCGAGCGACCGATGCCTGTCGCACCTGCCGAGCCTGTGGCCGAGGTGCCTTCGGCCGCACCGGCACCCACTCCGGCGCCGACTGCACCGGTCCATGCAGCGGAGCCGGATTTGCCGTTCCGGCCGGCCGCTGATGAGCCGCCGACGCCTCCACCCGTGCCACGTCCATTGCCCAGGGCTGTGGAAATCGCCGCCGACGATGGCCATTCGCCTTTCGATCACGAGCCTCCGTTCCGTCCACGCCGCAATCCTGCAAAAATGTGGACGCTTGCGGCGGTGGCCTTTGCGATATCGATTGCCGGATTGGGTGCCGCAGCCTGGTATTTCGGGATTCCGCAGTGGTTGCCCGGCGCCACGCAGACATTCGGTGCTGACCGGCCGGATCTCGAACTGTCCTTCCCGCCCGAAAAGCAGGATCGCAGGCAGTTACCCAACGGCACTGAATATTTCGGCGCAAGCGGTACGGTGACGAACGTTGGCAAGGATGTGCGCGCGATCCCGGAAATCCTCATCGTTTTGCGCGATTCGCGCGACAAGGTGGTGAAGACCTGGGAAGTGCCGCCCCCGCAGGACGAACTTGCGCCGGGCGAGAGCGTTACGGTAAACGCAGCAGTCACCGATGTGCCCAAGAGCGCGAAGGTTGCCGAGATCGGCTGGAAACCTGACTGATCCTCGACTTATCCCGATGCGCGCATAAAAAAGTTCCGATGGTTGTTGCGCGGTGCAAACCTGTTTGCTAGTGGCGCGCTCCTACCCCCCACAGGGAGCCAATCTTCGGTTCGGCACCCTGTATGATTATGCGGTCGTGGCGGAATTGGTAGACGCGCAACGTTGAGGTCGTTGTGGGCGAAAGCCCGTGGAAGTTCGAGTCTTCTCGACCGCACCATCTCCTGTACCCGATCGGCAGAAGGCCCTGCCTGATTGGTCTGAGAGGCGGGACGAAACATCCCGGTAGCCGCAATCAAATCAGCTTTTGTGCAACCATTTCAACATGGCGACTTCTTTTGCCGTGTTGCCGGCAATCGCGTTTACTCGCCGCGCGGCCAGATATTTCGTGGCGCGCGTTGCCAGCCAGGCGGGATAGGCCACCCACCGCAGGGGATTGTTCTCGCTCAGCCGCAGCATGCTGCCAAGACTTACGGGATTGGGGGTGAGCGCGGCGCGCGCGGCGGCGAGCCAGCCGGGCTGCTGGCCCTTGCGCATGCTGAGGTTGCGCAGGAAGGCGTGGTGTTCTGCTGAATCCTCATCGCGCAGGATGGCTTCTTCAGCCACGTCCACATGGTGCGCGAGTTCGGCGCCCGACGTGTCGATGATTTCTGGCACCCATGTGGCACCGTGGCGGCGGGCCAGTGCGGCGACCAGTTGCAGTGATCGCAGCACACCCATTTCCTCTGCCTGCGTTACCAGCAGCGGCCAGTCGATCTGGCTGGACACCGCGGTGTAATGCAGGTCAGCCAGGGTCAGGGGACCGTTCTCGAACGCATGGTGCAGTGTTGCATGTTCGATCAGATGGAGAAAGTTGGCGTGGATCGAGGGAACCCGGATGGTCTTGCCCGACAGCACCATGTCCTGTGCTTCGGCGTGGACCATGCGGACCAGCATCGGCTCCTGCGCCCAGCCCCGTGCATTCAGGCGATGGTGGATTTCCAGTGAGACGCCGCGCCGCGTATCGAGCAGATCGGGCAGTTGGTGGCCGTAGTCGATGCCGTACAGGTCTGTCCATTCGGCGACTTCATAGTCGCCAGAATCGATCAGCAGTTGCTGCGCCCTTTCAGCGTCTTGGGGCGGCACCAGCAGATCGATGTCGCGCATCGGCCGCAGCCGCGAATCCGGGTAATCGAGGTGGGCCAGCCGCACACCCTTGAGGGCTACAGGGTGAATGCCATGACGGGACAGGAAATCGAAGACCTGCGTCAAGGCAACCTGATTGCCGAAAGCGGACATGGTTTGCCAGCGCTGCTGTTCTTCCATGCTTTGGGCGCAAGATGCGGGTATCCGGCCTTGCAGGCCTGCGCGAATGATCGCCTGTTCGACCAGTGGCAAGGTGCGCATCCTTGACGACATGTCGAGCAGGGTTTCCCAACCGGGTGTATCAAGGCTATCGAGGTCAGCCTTGAAATTGCCATCGGGACAAGCACTTATGCGCAGGAGTACGGTCTCTGGTCGCATTCGGCTTTGTCAGCTCCTGACGCACGGTCTGCCGGATCGGCATGGGGCGGCCGGGATATTTGCCGAGACGGCGAAATATCTTTCGTTACTGCACTAGGTGTGGCGTTCGGGACTGTCAATTCGGTACGGTACTATGCGGCCCTGCACTATTCGCACGGTATGATCGGCAATGTTTTCGAGCGCCCCGCCGTGCGCGATGACCAGGACGGCGCAACGGTCCCGCAACCGCATCACCGCCTCGGCGATGGCCCGGTCGTTGGCAGGGTCCAGCGCATTGGCGGCTTCATCGAGGATCAGCAATTGCGGGACGCGCATCATCGCGCGGGCGAGGATGAGGCGCTGGCGTTCTCCGCCCGAAAACTGGTGGCCGTTTTCGCCGACGAGCGTGTCCAGTCGTTCGGGCAGGCGCTCGACAAAATCGGCTGACGCATCGGCCAGCGCTGCATAGAGCGCGGCATCGTCGGCATGGGGCTGCGCCCACAGCAGATTGTCGCGCACCGTGCCGGTGAACAGGATCGGCACCTGCTGGACATAGGTGACGCGGGTGCGCCACGCGCGGCGCAGCCCGAAATCGAGCGGTTGGCCATCGATCAGCAATTCGCCCGAATCCGGCATCAGCAACCCGCCGATCACGTCTGCCAGGGTGCTCTTGCCGGCGCCTGACGGTCCGAGCAGCGCGGTGATGCGGCGCACCGGCAGGTCAAGGGTGACGTTATCCAGCGCCGGCGTGGTGCGGCCTGCGTAAGTGATCGATACGCCGCGCAGGCCGATCGAGCGCACCGGCGTCGGGACTTCCGCATCGAGCGGCAGGTCCGGCTCGCGCTCGGACTCGGCGCGTTCGATCAGCGATACGGCTGTCTCTACGGCCGGGCGGGCATAGGCGAGGTCCTGCATGCAGCCCTGAAGGGCCATCAGCAACGGGAAGCCGCGCGCGAACAGCGCGATCATTGGCAGGAGCACGACCAGATCGGCCTGCCAGAACTGTAGCGCTACCCACACCACCAGCGCCAGCAATGCAGCGCTGCCGGCCTGCAACGCAAGCTGGCCAAGCCCATTGTCGCGCACATAGGTCCGCTCTGCCGTGTGCAGCGATGCCAGTTCGTTGCGCAAGCGCTGTTCAGTGGCAGCTTCGGCCCCGAAGCTCTTGATCACCCGCAGCGCGCCCAGCCCTTCGCCCAGTTCGGCATAGAGCCGTTCGTAGACACCGTCGAGTTCGCCGCCGAGCGCGCGGGCGCGCTGGCGCAGGCGGCGGAAGGCAAACAGGACGAGGCCCCCGCCGATCAGCGCGCCGATGGTCATCCCTGGCGATATGGCCAGCGCCGCGCCGCCGATGCCGATCAGCGTGATGATCACGACGCCACCTGACAAGGCACGGTCAACCCCGACGCCGACGCGATCGATCGTGGTGATCAGCAGGCTGGCGTTGTCGCTCTGCCGCATGCCCGAAAGGACCCGCCAATCGCAATGCAGCAGGGCATGCCATGCGCGCAGGCGCAACCCGTCGATAAGCTTGCGCTGCACGGTGAGCGCCAGCAATGCGCGATAGAAGTTGAGCAGGGCGCGCAGGAATACGAGCGCGACGAAGGCCAGCAACAGAAGGCCCAGCGAGTGCTGTCCGCCCAGCATGGTGGCAAACCTGCCAAGCGCTCCCGGCAACACGGCATTGTTGCTCAGCACCGCCAGGATCGGCACCAGCAGGATCAGCCCGATGCCTTCGGTTGCCGCAGAGCCGAGCGAGAGTGCGACAAGTGCCGCCACCTGTCGCCGGTCGAAATGGCTGGCAATGATTCCGATGGCACGGTTCAGGGCAAATTCCTTCGCGGTGTGCGGAATTCCTCGAAATCGGAAACATCGCCGCCGGTGACCACGATCTCGTTGGCGCAGAGCCAGGCATGAGCGAGCAGGGCGCCGTGTTCATCGCGCTTCACGCCGATGGCGATGCGTGTGGCAATGCCATGGCGCCAGCCAGCGTCGGCCGGCAAGACATTGCACCAGGCAATCGGAGCGGAAGGGAACGCGCGGCGGAACCACATCGAAGGCATAAGTGATGCGGGCGATGCGCTGGCGTTGCTGCGCGGTGAGGTCGTCTCCGGCGCTTTCTGCCCGGTTGCTTTGCAGCAGGCCAAGCGTACTGACCGGATGCCTGCGCAGTGTGCGATGGGCCACGGCCAGTTCCCAGGCCGCAATGACCATGTCGCTCAACCCGCGCGGACCAAGGCGGATCAGGCGGGGAAATTCACGAAGCGCGCGCAGCATCGGCACCTTTGCCTGGACCGGCCGATGGAACGGTATCTCCTGCGCGACATCGGGCGCTGCATTCTGTATTGGCGGAGGAGGGGTCATTGCCGTTCGCTTGGGTGCAGCGCCATTGCTAGTAGCACAGGCGGGACGAATCAATCCCCGTAACCATTGCAACGCCATACGGAGCACGGATTTGAGCGGGTTTGCAGCGATCGTACGTTTCGACAATCAGCCTGTAGATGAAGCGGCGATCCACCGGATGACCGCAGCGATGGACTTCCGCGCTCACGACGGGATCCGTCACGAGATCGGCAAGACCTTCGCCCTGGGGCACTGCATGTTCCACACCACGGCGGAATCGCTGGAAGCCAGTCAGCCGCTGGTCAGCAGCGATGGCGGACTGGTTATCGCGATGGACGGCTGGCTGGCCAATCCCGACGAGTTGCGCGAACAGTTGCTTGAGCGCAAGGCCCGGTTGCGCAATCGGTCCGACGCCGAACTGATCCTCCATGCCTATGAAACGTGGGGTGAAGATTGTGCGATCCGCATCGAGGGCGAGTTTGCCTTCGTGATTCGCGATGGCCGGACCAACACGGTGTTCTGCGCCAAGGACCACGTCAGCATGCGGCCGTTCCACTATCACTGGGACGGTCGGCGTCTGGTAGTGGCGTCTGACATTGCGGCCGTGCTGGCGGCGGGGGATTTTGCAAGGAAACTCAATCCCGACCAGATGGCCGAGCAGTTGGCGAGCGAGTTCTATTCGCTCGACGAAACGGTCTGGACCGGAGTGATGCGCCTGCCGCTGGCGTCCATCCTGCGTGTTGACGGCAATGGACCCAAGGTTCGGCGGTACTGGACGCCACCGCTGGAAACCTCGATCCGCTACAAGCGCGAAGAAGAGTATTACGAGCATTATCGCGAGGTACTGCTCGACAGTGTGCGACGGGCGTCCCGCAGTCAGGTTCCGGTGGCCTGTGAAGTGAGCGGGGGGCACGATTCGTCCGCTATTTTCGCGCTCGCCCGGCGGTTGAAGGAGGGTGACCGCCTGCCCGCACCTGATGCGCTGGGCTTCACCCTTTCAGGGGTGCCGGGGGACAAGTCGGACGAAATCGAATATGCCCGCGACGTCGGCCGTTTTCTTGGCGTACCGATCCACGAAACGCCGCGCACCGTGCCTGATCTTTCGTGGTTCGCCCGGCAGATCGAAGTGGAGTGCGACATGCCGTACTTCCCCAACAGCCAGTCGATGTTTGCCGAAGTGGAGATGGTGCGCCAGCATGGCTGCAGGGTGCTGCTCGATGGCGAGGGTGGTGACGAATTCGTGGGTGGGTCGGCGTTCGTGCTCAATGAAATGCTGCTTGAGGGCAATCTTGGCGGGGTGGTGCGCGAATTGCGGCACATGAAGCGGCGCAACGGATGGAAGTATGCAGGAGAGCGCCTGTTCCGCTATGGATTCCGGCCCATGGCGCCGATGGCTTTCGACGGGGCGATGCGCCATTTGCGCAGGCATCGCCAGCCTTGGGGCGAACACCTCGGCAATGGACCGCACTGGGCCTCGCGGGCGATTCTCGAACGGCTGGCTGAAAAACGCGAAGTTGCGCACCAGCAGGACCAGAACTGGAAAATCCGCCATCCGGTACGACGGAGGCTGTGGCGGGAACTGCAAAACCCGTTCTTCGAATTCCTGCGCGATCTTTCCGCCAGACTGGTGGCGCGGCTCGGCATCGAACTTCGCACTCCGATGTACAGTCGGCGCTATATCGAGTTCATCTTCGGCCTGCCCGAACAAATGCGCTTCTTCGATGGCTACGGCAAACGCATACATTTAGGGGCTTTGCGGCACGATTTGCCCGAATCCGTCTTGAATCGACGCAGTAAAGCGGAGTTCAGCTTTACGTTTGATCGCCAGCTGCAACCGCTCGCTTCGCTATTCCTCCAAACAATACCCGATGAGAATAGACCAGAAGTATGCAAAGATGGTTTACTAAAGTTATATAAAAATTACGAAGAGACGGGCGAAGGCATCTGGGAACTGTGGCGCATCTATGGATGGTATGTTCTTAAAAATATGGAAGAAATCGCTTAAATCTGGATATATAACTAAAGTTATGAAAAACACCTGTTGCGAATGGAAAGTGCACGGCCAAAATATTGTGCAATGCAAAATGTGACTTGCTGCGAACCTGCAAATCACTTAGTGTCAAGGTTAAGAAGGCGCGATTCTGAAATGAACCAAAACCGATTCAGATCATCCGAGCTTGCTTTCGATCTATTGTGAACTGGAGACTGGACATGACCGAACTCAACAAGAACGCTCGCAAGACCACTGCTCGCGCTGCTTACGCTCGTCCGACCCTGATGGTGTACGGTTCGGTTCGTGAACTCACCGGCGGCATGTCGTCGGCTGGTTCGGACGCCATGGGCCTCCTGAACATGATGGGCGTATAATCGCCAGAAACCCGATTGCTGTTGGGTTGACAGGTGTCAGATACACTTTCTGAACACCGGGGTTACTTGGTCGATGTGCGCAGGCTGTCCAGATACGCCCGCGCCATCGACCAAGTTGTTTCTCCCGGTGATGTCGTTGCTGACCTGGGATGCGGTTTTGGCATCTTGGGCATGATGTGTCTGAAGGCCGGGGCCGGTAAGGCCTGGGGCATCGATGGCACCGATGCAGTGGACATTGCGGCCGAATCGGCCCGGCGCGCCGGATTTGGCGATCGCTATACATGCATCAATGAACAGACCTTCCGGGCAGAACTGCCGGAAAAGGTCGACGTTCTAATCTGCGATCATGTCGGATATTTCGGCATAGATTACGGTATTCTCAATCTCATGGCAGATGCCCGCCGCCGGTTGCTGAAGCCGGGTGGCCGCATGATCCCGGAACGCCTCCGCCTTTATCTCGCAGGCGTACGTTCGCCCTCCAGTCGCAGCCTGCTTGATGCCTGGGGAACGCCTGAGGTTCCTGACGAATATCGTTGGCTGCGCAGCTACGCGGTCAGCACCAAGCACCCCGTGGAATATGCACCCACCGAAATCGTCACCGAACCCGTTCTTGCGGGCGGCGTCGAACTGGGCGAGGACGTGGCCGAAACGCTGGCGTTCAGCGCAAGCCTTACTGCCGAGGATTCCGGTGTTCTCGATGGCATCGGTGGCTGGTTCGATTGCGATCTTGGCGGCGGCATCACCATGACGAATTCGCCACTCGCGCGCGACAAGATCCGGCGATACCAGGTGTTTCTCGGCTTCGACCAGCCACTTGCCGTTTCGGCGGGCGACAGGGTTGAAGTGTCTGTCCGCGTCGGCCACCAGAATTCGATCATGGCCTGGTCGGTGCGTGATCCGGCAACCGGCAAGCTGCAGAAGTATTCGAACTGGGCCAGCATGCCCATGTCGATCAGCGAACGCATGAAGCCCAGCGTATCGTCGCGCAAGTTGAATGAGCGCGGCCATGCCTTGCGGATCGTGCTCGGTTATATCGATGAGGCGATGACCGGCGAGGAGATCGAACAGGCCGTGCTGCGCGATCACCCGGACCTGTTTCCGAGTCCGCAGGAAATCTCGCGGTTCGTAAGGGATGAGCTGGCCAGGGTTTCGTCATGACCTATACGCTCGTGTGGCGTCCGGCGCAGGAGCAGGAGCCTCTTGCTGACGAGCCGTTCGATGTCTGGCGTTCGTACGATGGTGACGTTTCGACGATGTTCCATCGCGCCGCCGATGGGTTCTACGTGCGGTTCGTCGATTGCGGCGATTACATCATCGATCTTCCCGCAAGGCAGGTAACCTGCATCCCGGCGCCCGATGTACCTGACGATTATTGCGATAATATTTTTTCAAACCAGATACTTCCGTTGTTGTGGACATATGATGGCGTTCCGGTGCTTCACGCCAGTTGCGTGGTCATCGATGGCGGGGCTTATGGCTTCCTCGGCCAGAGCGGACGCGGCAAATCCACGATGGCTGCGGCCATGGCCCATGCCGGATATGCCTTTCTGACCGATGACGGGTTGTTGCTGGAACGCGATGGTGGCGAATTTCTGGTAAGGCCCTATCTCGCTTCGATCCGCCTTCTGCCTGACAGCGAATGCGCCGTGCTCGGTATCGAGATGCCTGATCGCGATGAGCTTGGCCTCGTTTCCAAGGTCCGCGTACCGTCAAGCGCTGTTCTGCCGCATGCCGATGATTGCGCGCCCTTGCGCGGGATATACGTGCTGGAAGAGCCGGCTTCCGATGAGCCGGTGTTCAGGCCGCTGGGCCATGCAGCGGCGATCGATGCCTTGCTGCAACATTCATTCCTGCTGGATTCCAAGGACAAGGGCCGGGTCCGCAAGCATTTCGGGCTGATGGCCACGCTTGCGGAAAGCTGTCCCATGTATGCCTTGGACTATCCCAGGGATTTCGCTCGGCTGGATAACACGATAGAGGCGATTGCAGAGCATGCGAGGTCAATTCCGCATGCCACGAGGAAAGGTGCCTGACTTGAAACTGACCGATACTTTCACGCTGTCGGAAGACGTGGTTGCCCGTGAAGTTGGCGATGAGACCATGCTGCTCGATCTTGCCAGCGGCACTTATTTCGGGCTGAATCCCGTAGGCGGACAATTCTGGAAAATGCTCGAAGACGGTCTTTCGCCCATGCAGGCGCGCGACCAGTTGCTTGAGGCGTTCGATGTAGAACCCGAACTGCTGGACGCCGACCTTTCGGAATTGCTGGCTCAATTTGCGCAGCAGGGCCTGATTACGGCCGGTTGAATTCAGGTCACCCGCGCCTATGCGCGGATCGGTTTACGCATGTAGCTCGATACCGGGAATCGTGTCGAGTTCTGGAACATCGAACAGCCGCGCCCAGTTCCGCGGCTGTACCAATTCAGATGTGCCTTCAGGGATATAATGGAAGAACAGCAGGTCGCAGAACGCGCGCCGTCCATCGGCTGGAATCGGATCGCGGAAATGCCATTGGCTGGCCCCTGAGAAGAGCAGCGCTTCCCCCGGTTCAAGCGATAGGCTGCGGATTTTATAATGGGAGCGGGCTTCCTTCACCGCGCGCCAGTCTTCGACCAGTGCGTCGCGATCTTCCGGCCAGGGAATGATGGAACTGAAACTGATCGGCCAGGGTTCGCTCTGGTCAATACACAGGTCGAAAGTCCACTTGGCTGATGGCGTATCGAGGTGTGGTTCGCAGACGCCGCGTCGCGAATAGAGCGACAGGAAGTTGTAACAGGGTTCGACGCGTTCCCCGGCCAGTTCGGAAACGAAGTCCACAAGCTTTGCCTGCATCGCGACGAACGGTGGCCAGTCATGTACGATGAGGCGGCCGAATTTCTTGACCTCGTGCAACTCTAGCGCTTCGCGTGGGATCGCAGCGACTTCCTCGCGCAGGTTCTTGAGTTCCCGCTCATCGAGAAAGCCTCTGATGTGCTGCACTTCGTAGGACGGATCCGTACGGAAGACCGCCATGGCATTTTCGAACTCAGGCAATCGCGATGGTGCAGCTTTTGCGATTATCTCCCGCGCCGCAAAATAGCGACGCAGCCAGATCGAATCGTACCATTCCAGTGTCTGTGACAATTGCCCACCCCGTCAGAACCGGACTTTTGCCTATCATCGCGCAGCGGAATGGTCACCGCCAAATATGCAGCGATCGCTCTGGCCGAATATTCGTTTCATCCGGAAACCTTGTCGACGTTGTATCGTTAAATGGGGCAGGATGAAGCGCATGATCCGATTGCGGGAGCATTGGCAGCAGCAGCCAATGCTCCCGTTTTCATAGGGCGTCACGTCAGATCGTTCAAACCCACCAGATTGCCTTGAGATGCCGCTTTGTTTCCGGCGCGGCGCAGGCGTTCGATGTGGAGGCGGCCTTCGGGAATTTCCTCTTGGGGCAGGGCATTGAGCGAAGTCTGGTAGATTTCGGCGAAATCTTCGGCAAATTCCCCGTGCGTAAGGATCAGGCCCTTGTTGGCTATCATCCCGGCAAGCGTTTTCCGGCCCACTTCCAGCGGGTCCATGCCAAAATCAAATGCGGTGCCGAATTGTTCGAGTTCTCCTGCATCGACCGGAGCGAAACCGGAATCGCCGAAGCCATCAGGCCGCTTGAGCGCGCTCGTCCAGGCGTTCGTGCGCGTAAGGCCGGGGCACATCAGCGAAACGCCGATGCCGTGGGGCGCCAGATTGTAGCGAAGGCTTTCCGTCAACCCGCGCACCGCGAACTTGCTGGCGGTATAGATGCCCGCCTGCGGTCCTGACAGGTATGCCGCCATTGAGGCCACGTTGACGACATGGCCTCCCTCCCCGTGGGCTTTCATGCCTGGCAGGAACGAGACGAGGCCGTTGACCACGCCGCCGAAGTTGACCCCCATGATCCAGTCGTAATCGGCATAGCTCGCCTCGTCCGTCGGCCCGAACACGCTGACGCCGGCGTTGTTGACCAGCACATGAACCTTGCCGACTTCGGCCGCCACCTGCGCGAAACGATCCCGGTCGGTTACGTCCAGATGGACGAAGCGGGCGGGCGGCAGGCCTTGATCGGCCAGCCACCCCGCCGCTTCATCGCGATCCTGTCCCTTGCGGTACGTCAGGATGAGATCCATGCCTCCCATGGCAAGGGCGCGGGCAATGCCGAAGCCGATGCCATTGACTCCCCCGGTGATGAAGGCGGTCTTTCCAGCGAAATTGCGTTTGTCGTCCGTCATGTGCGGCTCCTCTTCCGTTTGGCAGCCTAACAATCTCAAAGGGTGTCGGCAACTGGAGGAAGAGAAGCGGCGTTATGCCATTGCCATCAGGCTGGCGTTGCCGCCGGCCGCCGTCGTGTTGATCGACAGCGAAACTTCGCCGATCAGCATGGCGTCATCGTCGGCCGGGCAAAGTACCGGGACTATTGCGCCATCAAGCGCGGCCACCGCCTGCGCGATGGCCAGCGTGAAGGCGGTGTCGCCATCGACGAGGGCGCGCGCAAACGGCCCAAGGGCTTGCCAGCCGGGATCGGCGACGACCGGGATTCCGCCAAGGCTTTTGACGCGCGATTCCAGCGCAGCGAGGCGTTCATGATGCTGCGCGGCGATGAGCACACGTCCCACGGGACGCAGTGCATGAATGTTGCGCTCACCCACCGGCCCGATCAGTTCGCGCTCTCCCAGCGCGAGGGCCGGAGCGGAAGGCGCGCTGGCCACCAGACGACGCAGATAGAGCGGGCCGCCCGCCTTGGGTCCGGTCCCCGACAGGCCGTGGCCGCCGAATGGTTGAACCCCGACCACCGCGCCGATCACGTTGCGGTTGACATAGATGTTGCCCGCGTTGGCCCTCGCAGTGATCCGGGTGATGGTCTCATCCAGCCGGGTGTGCAGGCCGAAGGTCAGGCCATAGCCCCAGGCATTGATCCGATCGACCATCGCGCCCATGCCTGACCGCGGAAAACGGATGACGTGGAGGACAGGGCCGAACACTTCGCGGGTGAGCAGCGCGGGGTCCGGCAATTCGATGATCGTGGGGGCGACGAACGTGCCGCCAGCGGTTTCCGGGCCGAGCGCCAAACGGTGGACCGGGCAGCCCTTGGCTGCCAGAGCGGCGATGTGGGCCTCGATCCCGTCCCGCGCCTGGGCAGTGATGACCGGGCCGATGTCCGCGCTGAGGCGATCGGTAGTGCCTATGTGGAGTTCGGCCAATGCACCCTTGAGCATTGCGAGCACGTGGTCTGCCACGTCTTCCTGCAAGCACAATACGCGCAGGGCCGAACAGCGCTGGCCCGCGCTGTCGAAGGCCGAGGCGATCACGTCGGCGACGACCTGTTCGGCAAGGGCCGAACTGTCGACGATCATCGCGTTCTGCCCGCCGGTTTCCGCGATCAGCGGGACGGGCCGGCCTGGGGCAGACAGGCGCGTTGCCAATTGGCGCTGGATCAGGCGGCCGACTTCGGTCGATCCGGTGAACAGCACGGCCGACACTTCCGGCGCAGCGACAAGGCTGGCGCCTATCGTGCCATCGCCCGGCAGCAGGATGAGGGCGTCATCGGGTACGCCCGCTTCGTGCAGGATACGCACGGCTTCCGATGCGATCAGCGGCGTTTCCTCTGCCGGTTTTGCCAGCACGGGATTGCCCGCCATCAGCGCGGCGGCAATCTGTCCGGTAAAGATCGCCAGCGGGAAGTTCCACGGGCTGATGCATAGCGCGGTTCCGAGCGGAAGCGACCCCGCCAGCAATGGGGCTTGCGACGCATAATAGCGCAGGAAATCGATGGCTTCACGCACTTCGGCCACGGCGTTGGGCACCGATTTGCCCGCCTCGCGCACGATCAGCGCGATGAGTTCGGGCAAGGCGGCCTGCATCGCATCGGACGCGCGTTCGAGGATGATCGCGCGCGTGGCGACGGGCGTCTGGCTCCAGCGCGAGGTAGCCGAGATGTGCGGGGCCTGGGCCGCAGCTTCTGGCAACACCTCGCGGACCATGCCGACGATATCGGCATGATTGGCGGGATTGCGGACGGCACGCGCAGGGCCAGCGGGCAATTCGGCCGTGGGCGCGGCATGGCGGACCAGCCTTGAAACGGCGGTGAAGCGCTGGCTCAGCCTGCCCAGCGTTGCCTCGTCGGCAAGGTCTGGCCCGGCGCTGTTGCGGCGATCGGGGAAGATCGCGCGGGGCAGGGCAATCAGCGGATGGGGTGCGCCGGGATCAGCAGCGGCGGTGACCTGCGCCACCGGGTCGGCGATGATATCTTCGACCGGCACTTGTGGATTGGCGATCCGGTTCACGAACGATGAGTTCGCGCCGTTTTCCAGCAGGCGACGAACGAGATAGGCGAGCAGCGTTTCGTGCGTGCCCACCGGGGCATAGATGCGGCAGGGACGGTCCAGCTTGTCCGGCCCGACAACCTCGTCATAGAGCGGTTCGCCCATGCCATGGAGGCACTGGAATTCGTAACTGCCGATGGTGAAATCCGGTCCGGCCATGCGGTAGATCGTGGCCAGTGTTTGCGCATTGTGCGTGGCGAACTGGGGAAACACAACATCGCGCGCGGCAAGCAGGCGGCGGGCGCAGGCGATATAGGCGACATCGGTATGCGCCTTGCGGGTATAGACGGGAAAGTCGGCCTGGCCGTCCACTTGCGCGCGCTTGATCTCTGCATCCCAGTAGGCACCCTTGACCAGCCGGACCATGATCCGGCGGCCAGCGCGGCGGGCGAGATCGACGATCCAGTCGATCACCGCCGGGCAGCGCTTGCCATAAGCCTGGACGACGAAGCCGAGGCCGTTCCAGCCTGCCAGTTCAGGGTCCATCGCAAGGGCTTCGAGAAGGTCAAGTGACAGTTCCAGGCGATCCGCTTCTTCGGCGTCGATATTGAGACCGATGTCATGACGCATTGCCAGTTTCGCCAGCGCCTTCACGCGTGGCAGCAGTTCGGCCATCACGCGCGCCTGCTGCGCGCGGGCGTAGCGCGGATGCAGCGCTGACAGCTTGATCGAGATGCCGGGGCCATCATAGACGCCGCGCCCTGCCGACGCCATGCCGATGGCGTGGATCGCGGTTTCGTAATCGGCGTAGTAACGGTCGGCGTCCCGTGCGGTCATCGCTGCTTCGCCGAGCATGTCGTAGCTGTAGCGGAAGCCGCGCCTTTCCAGCGGGCGCGCCCGCTTCAGCGCTTCGGCAATCGTTTCGCCGGTGACGAACTGTTCGCCCATCATCCGCATGGCAAGATCGACGCCGCGCCGGATTACGGGTTCGCCTGCCCGTGCCAGCAGGCGCGTGAGCGCATTGCCCAGACCGCTGTCATCCACACTTGCGGTCAGCTTGCCCGTGACGACCAAGCCCCAGGTGGCGGCGTTGACGAACAGCGAGCGATCACCGCCAAGGTGTGCCAACCAGTTTCCCCCGGCAATCTTGTCGCGGATAAGGTCGTCGCGCGTGGCGTTGTCAGGTATGCGCAGCAGCGCTTCGGCAAGGCACATCAGGGCAACGCCTTCCTGCGTGGACAGCGCGTATTCCTGCACCAGTTGTTCCACGCCATTGCCGCGCGGCTTTTCGCGCAGCGTTTCAACCAGTTTGCGGGCGAGCGCCTGCGCCGAAGCAGCGACCGCTGCCGGCAGCGTTGCCTCCGGCAGCAGCGCTTTCACGCAATCACGTTCGGCACGGCGCGTGGCGTCGGTAATGGCGCGGCGCAAGGCCGTGGGCGTGGCAAGCGCTGGCGCGAAGTGTTCGAAGGGGGTGGGCTTGGTCATCTGGCAGCACATACCACCAAATATTCCGGCAATCCGACCTATGGTTGGCCACAGGTAGATAACATGCCTTTAATTTATCAAATATGCAGTCTATTATTCGTCGATGGATGCAACAGGCAGGCAACTTGACCAGTTCGATCGCAAGATTATCGATCTCCTGTCGCGAGACGGGCGGATGCCGGTCACCGAACTGGCCGAACAGGTCGGCTTGTCCAAAACGCCGTGTCAGGTGCGCTTGAAGCGCCTGATCGACGATGGCGTGATCAAGGGATTTCGCGCCGTGCTGGACATGGCGCGTCTGGGGCTGGACCACATTGCGTTCACCGAAGTGAAACTTTCCGACACGCGCGAACAGGCGCTCGCCGAATTCAATCGCGGAGTCATGGCCATTCCCGAAATCGAGGAATGCCACATGATCGCTGGCAATTTCGATTATCTGATGAAGGTGCGAACCGCAGACATCCGCCGTTTCCGCATGGTGCTGGGCGAAAAGATCTCGACCCTGCCGCATGTTTCGAACACGTCGACTTTCGTGGTGATGGAGCCGATCAAGGATCGGGCGTGAGGGCTACTGTGGCTTGGTGCCCTGTACCTCAATGGCGCGGGCCAAAGATCAGGTGAAATCTTCGAGATGGAAATTCCGGGCGAATGCGTCGGCAAGTGTCCGCGCATCCAGCGTTTTCAGTATTGGCAGACGGCCCAGCCGCCGTGCCTCTCCCATCGTGCAGATCGTGGCTTCGCTGTCTTCATTGGCATCGCCCACGAACGCCACGCCGTGAACGGATACGCCGCGATGACGCAGCGCTTCGATGGTGAGAAGCGAATGATTGATCGTGCCGAGTGCGGTTCGCGCCACAATGATGACCGGCAGGTTCCACCATGCAAAGACATCGGCGTAGGTTGTGTTGCGCGTGACCGGAACAAGTGCGCCGCCTGCGCCTTCGACCACCAGAGGACGCACATCGGGCAGGACAAGGCGCGCAGGATCGATCACCACGCCATCGATTTCCGCCGCGCGGTGGGGCGAACAAGGGGTGGCGAGGCGATAGGCTTCGGGCAGGATGTGCGAGGCCGGAACGCCGGAAAGCAGCGCGACATGATCGCGATCTGCGCCATCATCCAGCCCCGCCTGAACCGGCTTCCAGTAGTGCGCCGTCAAGGCACCGGTAAGTGCGGCGGCGAAGATCGTCTTGCCGATGCCCGTATCCGTCCCGGTGACGATGAAGGCGCTCATCCCAGCGCGTCCGCCAGTGCTGCGCCCAATGCATCGACATCGCTCCGGCTGGTGTTGAGCGTCAGCGAGATGCGCAACCGGCTGGTGCCCTGAGGGACGGTGGGCGGGCGAATGCCGCGCACATCGAAGCCCCTGGCCTGAAGTGCGGCCGCAACGGCCATGGTGCGGGCATCATCGTGCAGGATCAGCGGCAGGATCTGCGATCCGGTGGCGATGGCTCCGTGGCGACCTAGCACGGCTTCGGCATGGATCACAAGATCCTTGAGCGATTCTCGGCGTTCAGGTTCATCCGCCAGCATGCAGATGGCTTCGCGCACGGCGGCGGCGATGAGCGGCGATGGCGCGGTTGAGAAGATGAACGGACGGCCCCGATTTACCAGGAAATCCCTGACAATCCGGGGACCGAGCACAAGCGCCCCTTCGCAGCCCAGCGCCTTGCCGCAGGTGCGCAGGACCACGGTATCGGGCCGACCGTCAAGATCGCAGGCAAGGCCGCGTCCATCGTGTCCGAACACGCCGGTAGCGTGGGCTTCGTCGATCAGCATGATGGCATCGTGGCGTTCGGCAACACGGGCCATTTCGGCCACGGGCGCGATATCGCCATCCATCGAATAGAGCGTTTCGAACGCCAGCCAGATGCGGCCTGTGTTGCCATTGGCGCGCCACGTTCGCGCGGCATCGTCGAAGCCTTGCGGATCGTTGTGCGCGGCGCTGACGGCGGTGGCGCGGGTCAGGCGCAGGCCTTCATGCATGGAGGCATGGACGAGTTCGTCATAGACGATAAGGTCACCGCGCTGGGGCAGGGTGGAGAGCAGCGCGACATTGGCGGCGTAGCCTGAAGAGAAGAACAGCGCAGCCTCACTGCCAAAGAAACGCGCGGCCTCTTCTTCCAGAAGTTCGTGTTCGGGATCGTTGCCGCGCAGCAGCCGCGATCCGCCCGAACCCAGCGGTACGCCGCGCGCGATGGCATCCCGCACCGCGCGGGCAAGGCGCGGCGAGGTGGACATCGCAAGGTAATCGTTCGAAGCAAAGTCAACGCCCCTGCGCGGGGACAGCGAGCGCAGCCGCGCCTTTTCGCCCAAGGCGGCGAGATCGGCGGTGTGGGTACTCCAGATATTGCCCGTCCGGGTTGAAGTGTCTGCCATCAGGCCGCGCAGCCCCCCGAACAGCCTCCGACTGCTGCCTTCATTGCGCGCAGCGGTTCATCGCCTTCCATCGGCTTCAGACCAAGGCGGGCGAACATTGCCGCGTCGGCATCGTCTCCGGCATTAGCGGCGGTGAGCAGCTTGTCGCCGGTGAAGATCGAGTTCGCGCCTGCCATGAAGCACAGGCTTTGCGTTGCCTCGCTCATGGATTCGCGTCCCGCCGAAAGGCGCACCATAGACAGCGGCATGGTGATGCGCGCCACGGCCACGGTGCGGACGAATTCGATATCGTCGATCTTGGCGAGCGGTGTATCGGCCAGCATGTTGCCCAGAACGGTGCCCTTGACCGGGACCAGCGCGTTGACCGGTACGCTTTCGGGGTGCTGTTCCAGCGTGGCCAGCGCATGGACGAAGCCGACGCGATCGGCGCGTGTTTCGCCCATGCCGACGATGCCGCCCGAACATACGTTGATCCCGGCGTTGCGCACCGTATCGAGCGTTTGCAACCTGTCAGCGAAAGTGCGCGTGGTGATTACTTCGCCATAGCGTTCGGGCGAGGTGTCGATGTTGTGGTTGTAGTAATCGAGGCCCGCTTCGGCGAGTTGGTTGGCCTGCGACGGGGTGAGCATGCCCAGCGTCATGCAGGTTTCCATGCCCATTTCACGCACGCCCTTCACCATGGCGATGATCGCGGGCATGTCGCGGTCCTTCGGATTGCGCCATGCTGCACCCATGCAGAAACGCTTCGATCCGTTGTCCTTGGCCTGTGCGGCAGATTGCAGAACTTTCTGCACTTCCATCAGCTTGGTGGCTTCGATGCCGCTGTCGGCCTTCACCGATTGCGAACAGTAGCCGCAATCTTCGGGGCAGCCGCCGGTCTTGATCGAGAGCAGGGTGCAAAGCTGCACTTCGCCAGCGCGATGGTGCGCGCGGTGCACTTGCGCGGCACGAAACACCAGTTCGGTGAACGGCAGATCGAACAGCGCGGCGATTTCTTCGCGCGTCCAGTCATTCCGGCAGGCAGGCAGGGCGGACGCTCCAGTGGTGAACGCGTCGGTGGTGACGGTCGATTCTCGCGGCTGGAGCATGGTCTCTTGCACGGCTGGCGTCCTTCGGATTCAGGTCTTTGCGAGGCCCATAACCGAAATTTCGCCGTCATGCTGTAGTGAATTCGTAAAATTGCAAATTCGCACTTTGCATTTCACGCGATGCAATGGCTGCGGCATTGCCCCCGCGAAATGCTATATTGCTGCTTGCGGGCTGGTCTTGTCCTGCCCTTTGGATCAGGACGCTATCGACAGATGGACGGGCTTGATTGTATGTGTTGCTTACAAAATAGCATCGGAGTATTCTGGGCGTCATGGAGAGGTTGAAGCAGATCATTGCGTCCCACGCCGGACGGGAAGGGCCATTGCTGCCCATCCTGCACGATGTGCAGGCGGAATATGGCCACATATCGGAACCGGCGATTCGCACGATTGCGGGCGCCCTGAACCTGAGCCGCGCCGATGTGCACGGCGTGGTCAGCTTCTATCATGATTTCCACGAAGTGCCCGAACCGCACGCCGTGCTCAAGCTGTGTCGGGCCGAGGCCTGCCAGGCGCGTGGCGTTGAAGCGCTTGCCGCTGCGTTGCCGGATAATCCGCGTGTGAGGATCGAGGCGGTCTATTGCCTTGGCCTGTGCAGCGTGGGGCCGAACGCGATGATAGGCGGAAAGGTCCATGCTCGGCTCGATGCGGCAAAGCTGGGCGCACTGGTGGAGCAGTTGGCATGACCGCCGAAACAGCAAAAGTGGTGCGGATCAGCGACGACGCGCTGGCGCTGGCCTGCGGTGCCGATGAAGTGGCCGATGCTTTCACGGCGGCTGGCTACGAGGTCGAGCGCGTGTCATCGTGGGGGATGCATTGGCTGGAGCCGTTGGTGGAGATTGGCGGGCAGGGATTCGGCCCACTTGAACCGGCGGACGTCGCCGATGTGCTCGGCGGCACTTCGGTCAAGGCCATAGGCCGGATCGAGGATCACCCGTTCATCGCCAGGCAGCAGCGCTTCACGTTTGCGCGGGCGGGCAAGACACGGCCGTTGAGCCTTGACGACTATGCGGCGCATGGCGGCTGGCATGGGCTGGCCAAGGCGCGCGAGATCGGCCCTGTGGCGACGATTGCTCAAGTGACCGAATCAGGTCTTCGCGGGCGCGGCGGCGCGGGGTTTCCGGCGGGAATCAAGTGGACCACTGTCGCCAATGCCGAGGCAGACCGGAAATACATCGTCTGCAATGCCGACGAGGGCGATAGCGCGACCTTTGCCGACCGCATGGTGATGGAGGGCGATCCCTTCATGCTGATCGAGGGCATGGCGATTGCGGGTCTCGCGGTGGGGGCGACAAAGGGCTACGTTTATATTCGCAGCGAATATCCGCACGCGATTGCGAAGATGGAAGCAGCGGTCAGGGCCTCGGCGCATATCGTTGCGCCTTTCGTGGCCGAAGTGCGCGTGGGCGCGGGCGCCTATGTGTGCGGCGAGGAAACATCGCTGCTGAACAGCATTGAGGGCAAGCGCGGCGAAGTGCGCGCCAAGCCGCCGCTGCCCGCGCTGGAGGGGCTGTTTGGCAAGCCGACGGTCGTCAACAATGTGCTGACGCTGGCGGCGGTGCCGTGGATCATGGCCAATGGCGCGGCGGCTTATGCGCAAGTCGGGTTCGGGCGGTCAAAGGGCACGATGCCGATCCAGCTTGCCGGCAATATCAAATATGGCGGCCTGTATGAGGTCGGCTTCGGGGTGACGCTGGGCGAACTGGTGATGACCGTTGGCGGCGGAACCGCATCGGGACGTCCGGTGCGCGCGGTGCAGGTGGGTGGCCCGCTGGGGGCTTATCACCCGCCTGCCGAATTTCACTTGCCCTTCGATTACGAGGCTTTTGCCGCCAACGACGGGCTGATCGGCCATGCCGGGCTGACCGTGTTCGATGATAGCGCCGACATGAGCGCGCAGGCGCGGTTCGCGATGAATTTCTGCGCGGTGGAATCGTGCGGGAAATGTACGCCGTGCCGGATCGGATCAACGCGCGGGGTGGAACTGATCGACCGTATTCGCGCCCGGTCTGGCAGGGCGGCAGACAAGGTCGAGGCACTGCCGCAGATGCATAATGCGAACAAGACGCCGCGCACACTGGGTGACGACATCACGCTTCTGGAGGACTTGTGCGAAACGATGAAGTTCGGCTCGCTTTGCGCGTTGGGCGGATTCACGCCTTATCCGGTGCTGTCGGCGCTGCGCCATTGGCCTGAGGATTTTGGGGTGGCTCCCGCTGATCGGGATGCAGCCGAGTGATCCTCGGAGCCGTTCTTGCTGGTGGCCGGTCCACCCGCTTTGGCAGCGACAAGGCGCTGGCCGAGCTTGGCGGGCGTACCCTGCTGGAGCGGGCGGTCGAGGCACTGGAAGCCTTGTGTGACGCGGTGGTGGTGATCGGGCGAGACATTGCGCCCGCACCGACATTGCCCGATTGGCCGCGCGCCGGGATGGGGCCGCTGGGCGGCATCGCGGCGGCGCTGCATCATGCGCGCGATGCGGGCTATGATCTGGTGCTGACCTGTTCGGTCGACAGCGTGGGGCTGGGTGACGATCTGCTGGCCCAACTGCAACCGGCTCCGGGCTATTGCGCGGACCAGCCGGTGATCGGGCTGTGGCCAGCCGCTGCTTCGGCCACGGTCGATGCGATATTGCAAGGCGATGGCCGGCATTCCATGCGCGCCTTTGCCGAAGCGCTGGGTGCGCGGCCAGTGCAGTTCGATCAAAAACCTGCTAATATCAATACACCGGCAGACCTTGAGTCTGCGGAGAGGCGATCCCATGGGCTATGAACGTCAGGCAGATTTCGGCACTCCAGAGGTCCATTCGGACAGGCAGGTCACCTGCTTCGTCGATGGGCGCGAAGTCACTGTCCCGGCGGGCACCACGGTTATGCGCGCCGCTGCGCTGACCGGCGGTTCGATCCCCAAGCTCTGCGCGACCGACAACCTCAAGCAGTTCGGGTCATGTCGTCTGTGTCTGGTCGAGATTGACGGGATGCGCGGGACGCCTGCGTCCTGCACCACGCCGGTCATGCCGGGGATGAAAGTCCACACCCAGACGCCGCGCTTGCAGAAGCTGCGCAAAGGCGTGATGGAACTGTACATTTCCGATCACCCGCTCGATTGCTTGACGTGCAGCGCCAACAACGATTGCGAGTTGCAGGATCAGGCCGCCGCCGTGGGCCTGCGCGATGTGCGGTTCGGCTATGAAGGGGAGAATCATCTCGATCAGGCGACTGATACCTCCAATCCCTATTTCGATTTCGATCCTTCGAAGTGCATCGTGTGTTCGCGCTGCGTCCGCGCTTGCGATGAAGTGCAAGGCACGTTTGCACTGACCATCGACGGGCGCGGCTTTGGCTCGAAAGTCTCGGCAGGGCTTGCCACCGACAGCTTCCTGTCGTCCGAATGCGTTTCGTGCGGCGCCTGCGTACAGGCCTGCCCGACCGCGACCTTGCAGGAAAAGGCGGTCAAGGAGATCGGCAAGCCCGAACGCTCGGTCATCACGACATGCGCCTATTGCGGCGTTGGCTGCACGTTCCGCGCCGAGATGCGCGGCGAGCAGGTGGTGCGGATGGTGCCGTGGAAGGATGGCAAGGCCAATCGCGGGCACTCATGCGTCAAAGGGCGCTTTGCCTGGGGCTATGCCCAACATCAGGAGCGCATCCTTTCACCGATGATCCGCGAGAGCATCGATCAGCCATGGCGTGAGGTCAACTGGGAGGAGGCGCTTGCCTTTACCGCCAGCGAGATCAACCGCATCCGCGATACCTATGGACGGAATGCGCTGGGCGGGATTACGTCGAGCCGCTGTACCAATGAAGAGACGTTCCTTGTCCAGAAGCTGATCCGGGCAGGGTTTGGCACGAACAACGTCGATACCTGCGCGCGGGTGTGCCATTCCCCCACCGGCTATGGCCTGAAGACCACGTTTGGCACCTCTGCGGGTACGCAAGACTTCGACAGCGTCGAGGACAGCGATGTGATGCTGGTGATCGGCGCGAACCCCACCGATGGGCACCCGGTGTTCGCCAGCCGCATGAAGCGCCGGTTGCGTCAAGGCGCGAAACTGATCGTGATCGATCCGCGGCGCACCGATCTGGTGCGTTCGGCGCATATCGAGGCGGATTACCACCTGCCGCTGCGGCCCGGCACCAATGTGGCGGTGCTGACCGCACTGGCCCATGTGATCGTGACCGAGGGACTGGCCGATGAGGCGTTTATCCGCGAACGCTGCGATTGGGATGAATACCAGCACTGGGCTGAGTTTGTTTCGGCAGAGCGCAACAGCCCTGAATTCCTCGCACCCGTCACCGGCGTGGATGCCGAGACGGTCCGCGGCGCGGCGCGGCTTTATGCGACGGGCGGTCCCGGTTGGGCGTCAGCCCAGAGAGGCAAGCCAAACGGCGCGATCTATTATGGCTTGGGTGTTACCGAACACAGCCAAGGCTCGTCAACAGTCATGGCGATTGCCAATCTGGCGATGGCGACCGGGAACATCGGGCGGCGCGGTGTGGGCGTGAACCCCTTGCGCGGGCAGAACAATGTGCAGGGCGCCTGCGATATGGGCAGCTTCCCGCACGAACTATCCGGCTATCGCCACGTGTCAGACGCCGCCACGCGCGCGCTGTTCGAGGCGGAGTGGGGCGTGCCGATCGATCCCGAACCGGGCCTGCGCATTCCCAACATGCTGGATGCGGCAACCGACGGCACGTTCAAGGCGATCTACATTCAGGGCGAGGACATTCTCCAGTCCGATCCCGATACCAAGCATGTCGCAGCTGGCCTTGCCGCGATGGAATGTGTGATCGTCCACGACCTGTTTCTGAACGAGACGGCCAATTATGCGCATGTCTTCCTGCCGGGATCGACGTTCCTTGAAAAGAACGGCACTTTCACCAATGCCGAACGCCGCATCCAGCCGGTGCGCAAGGTGATGGAGCCGCTGAACGGCCCAAAGGGGCAGGGATACGAAGACTGGCAGGTCACGCAGGAACTGGCGCGCGCAATCGGGCTGGACTGGAACTACACGCATCCCGGCGAGATCATGGACGAAATCGCGCGGCTGACGCCGACGTTTGCGGGCGTGAACTATGCGCGGCTCGATGCCGAAGGATCGCTGCAATGGCCGGTCAACGAGGCCGCGCCCGATGGAAGCCCGATCATGCACATGGATGGGTTCGTGCGCGGGAGAGGCAAGTTTGTCGTCACCGATTATGTGCCGACCGACGAGCGCACCGGCCCGCGCTTCCCGCTGCTACTAACCACGGGGCGGATATTGAGCCAATACAACGTCGGCGCGCAGACGCGGCGCACCGCCAATACGGTGTGGCACCCCGAAGATGTGCTGGAAATGCATCCGACCGACGCCGAGAACCGTGGCGTGAAATCGGGAGACTGGGTGCGTCTTGCCAGCCGTTCGGGCGAAACGACGCTGCGGACGCTGGTGACCGACAGGGTTGCGCCGGGCGTGGTCTATACGACGTTCCACCATCCCGCCACGCAGGCCAACGTCGTCACCACAGACTATTCCGACTGGGCCACCAATTGCCCGGAATACAAGGTAACAGCTGTGCAGATCACGCCATCGAACGGCCCGTCGGACTGGCAGGAAGATTACGAGGCGCAGGCCGTCCGATCGCGCCGCATTCAAGGTTCTGCGATGGAGCCAGCCGAATGAGCGGGCAGACTGTGGAAAAGCTTGTCTACATGGCCAACCAGATCGCGCGCAACATGGCGCTGGATGAAAAGCCGGTGGCGGCAGTGGCCGATCACATCGTGGCGTTCTGGACACCGGTGATGATCGAGATGTTGATCGACGAAGGGCGCAGCGGCCTTGATCCGATTGCAGCAGATGCTGTCAACCGGATAGTCGAAGGGCGTATTCCTGCCCCCCAGACGCGCGCGACAGATCCGCAGGTCCAAGGCTCCGATGCCGGTTGAGGGCACACGCTCTTTCGATCTGCGCGAACACTTTGCCGATGGCACTGAGGCGCGCGATGTCGAACGCCTGCTGATCGAAGAAGCGCCTGTCGCCATCGAAATCAATGGCGTGGGCTATGCGGTGATGATGGCAACACCCGCCGATCTGGACGACTATGCGCTGGGCTTCTGCCTGTCCGAACAACTGATCGCATCGGCTACCGAGTTTGTATCGGCCGATGCCGCGCCCGTCGATGCGGGTGGCTGGATGTTGCGCGTGCAACTGGCGCCATCGGGAGCGGCGCCGCTTCTGGAACGCGCGCGCCTGCGGCTGTCCGAGGGCAGTTGCGGGCTGTGCGGGATCGAGAGCCTTGAACAGGTCATGCGACCGCTGACGCCGGTTGTGGCGCGGCTGACGGTAGAGCCTGCGGCGATGTTTCGCGCCGTGAATGCGATGGGCGATTTGCAGGTTATGGGCAAGGCTACGCGCGCAGCGCACGCCGCAGCACTATGCGCGCCCGATGGCACGATCCGTCTGGTGCGCGAGGACGTGGGCCGCCACAATGCGTTCGACAAGCTGCTGGGGGCAGCCGCGCGCGCCGGACTGGCGGTTGCCGATCATTTCATCCTTCTGACAGCGCGGTGCAGCTTCGAACTGGTGCAGAAGGCGGTGATTGCAGGAGTGCCGTTGCTGGTGACCATCTCGGCCGCTTCGACACTCGCGGTCGAACAGGCGCGGGCGCATGACCTTAGGCTGGTGAGCCTGGCGCGGACGGATAGTCTGCTCGAATCCTGAGCACGGCCATGCTGTCAAGCGCGCGGGCCAGCGTGTCAATCGAGGCGGGCTTGGTCAGCAGCGGGCCTTCGGGCGCGTTTTCCTCAGGTTCCAGCGAGTTGTGGCCGCTGAGATAGCAGAAGGGAATGCCGTCGCGTTGCAGTCGTTGCGCAACGGGCACCGATGTGGCGGTATCGCCCAGCGAATAATCGAGGAGCGCGCAATCCACTACCTCGCTTTCCAGCAATGCAAGCGCCTGTGCAACCGTGGCCGCCGCGCCGATTGGCTGATGGCCAAGATCGGCGATGGTTTCTTCCAGGAGCATCGCGAGAAGCGGTTCGTCCTCCAGTAACAGGACACGCATGGTACATCCTTCCAGGGCCATAAGCCTGCGGCATTGTACGGTCCGGCGGGAGCGGAATTGCCACGCCGGGAACTTTACAGCAATTGTGACAGCAACAATATAGACAAGTCGCAGCCAGAGGTCATTCTGCCGCGTTTGTTGGGACCAATCGCCTGAACGCGCGATGTCTGGGGATGGTGGACGCAATGCCGACAGATGATTCGCGCCGGGAGTTTCGTTATGCCGATGGCGCCGCAACAAGCGGACGGGACCGCGCCGTGGCAGTTGGCCTTGCCATTGCATTCCATCTTGCCGTGTTATGGGGCGTGATCCACGGGTTCGGTGGCATTCCGGCGTTGGATGGTCCGGTAGAGACGGCGTTCACGACCCGGACTTTCGATGTTGCGCTTGATCCGCCAAAGCCCGAACCGACGCCCAGGGCACCGGATCCGGCGGGTGCTTCGGGCAAGGAAGGCCGAAAGGCGGAGGCCAAGGCGACAGTCGCGCAGGCGCGCGTCCCGGCAAGGAAAGTCCCGGCGCCTCCGGTAGCCTCGACCGGCGACGATGTGCTGTCAGGCGCTGCGACGCAGGGCCAAGGTACAGGTGGCGGCGGTGACGGGATGGGAACGGGCAGCGGGGCCAGTGGCAACGGGGCAGGCGGCGGGCTGGTGCGAAAGGCGGAAAAGATTGCGGGAGATATCCGTTCCACCCGCGATTATCCCAGGGGGAGCCAGCAGGAGCGCATCGGCAAGCGGGTGGTGATCCTGCTGACGGTGGGTACAGACGGTAAAGTATCGGACTGCAAGGTATGGCGGGCGAGCGGTGTGCCCGAAGCCGATACCGTGACCTGCAAGCTGGCCCGCGAGCGCTTTCGTTTCCGACCTGCGACTGATGGCGAGGGGAACCCCGTCGAATCGACCTATGGCTGGGAGCAGCGCTGGTTCGCACCGTGAATGCTGCATTGCACAAATGCTATTTAGGGCTTACTTAAGCCTAAGCCGGTGAAGCGTAGGCACTTTGCGACGAGTGGCGCAAAAATTGCCACAATATTGCTGCATCGCGGTGCAACCGTATCGCCGGAAGTGCGTTTGTTCATCAACAGTCAAGGTGCTGCATACCTGCGCGCCTCGCCCGCACCATTCGGAAGATCGCCCGCCATGACCTTCACCAATGCTCGAAATGGATCTGGAGACAAAGCAACCCCTGGTTCCGTCCTGTCGTTCCTGCGCCGATCCGATTCATCTGCGCGCCACCGGATCGCGCTGATCGGAGGGTTTCGCCCGCGCAAATGCGGAATCGCCACTTTCACCACAGACATATACGAACAGCTTGGGGTGCATCATCAGGACGTGAAGATTGATCTTCATGTTATCGATGATCCTCGCTCCCCGCTTGAATACGAAGGGGTGCGCGGCACGATCTGTGCCGATAACCGCGAGGATTACCGCGCGGCTGCCCGCCGCATCAATGAAGACGCCGTCGATGCCGTATGGCTTCAGCACGAATACGGGATATTCGGTGGCGAGGCGGGTGAGATGGTGCTCGATCTCGTCGATCGGGTCGCGGCCCCCCTGATTGTCACGCTGCACACCGTTCTGGCCGAGCCATCGGCCAGGCAGCGCCGGATACTGGAGCACCTGCTGCGCCGAGCTTCGCGCGTAATGGTCATGTCGGCCCATTCGATGCAGTTGTTGCGCGACCTTTATCGCGTAGACGCCGGACGGATCGCCGTGATCCCGCATGGCGCGCCCGACAGGCCGTTCGGACGCGTTGAAGAATACAAGGCGAAGCTGGGCCTTTCCGGGCGGCGCGTGATGATGACCTTCGGGTTGCTTGGTCCCGGCAAGGGCCTGGAAACGGTCATCGAGGCGCTACCCGCAGTTGTCGAGAACCATCCCGACGTGGTCTACCGCATCGTAGGCGCAACACATCCCAATCTGGTGGCGAGCGAGGGCGAGAGCTATCGCGAGGGACTGGTGGAACTGGCCGACCAGCTGGGCGTTGGGGGCAACATACAATGGGACAACCGCTTTCTCGATAACGAGGAACTGCTTGATCAGCTTGAGGCCTGCGACATTTACCTGACGCCCTATCCCAACATGCAGCAATCGACGTCCGGTACGTTGAGTTATGCCGTGGCGCTGGGCAAGGCAGTGGTTTCCACGCCCTATGTCCATGCGCGCGAACTTCTGGCCGATGGCGTAGGCGTGCTTGTGGAGCCGCGTCAGGCTGATGTGATCGCGGCAGCGGTCAATCGCCTGCTGGATGATCCGACCGAGCTTCGCGCGGTTCAGCGCCGTGCATGGGAAAAGGGCCGGGAAACGATCTGGCCGTGCTTTGCCGCCGCGTCGCGGGCTTTGGTCGAAAGTGTCGTCACCCAGCCGCCGCGCGCGATCCCGTTGCTGGCAACGCCCGGATTTTCAGGCGTTGTTGCGATGAGCGACAGCACCGGCATGTTCCAGCATTCGATCCTGACCGTGCCCGATCGTCGCCATGGCTATTGCATTGACGATAACGTGCGCGCGCTGATGCTGATGGGAGAAGCCGATGGCGTTCCTCTGGCAGAAAGGCAGCGCTGGGCCACGGTTTACGCCTCTTTTATCCAGCACGGCTGGAATCCCGATCGCCAGGCGTTCCGCAATTTCATGAACTTCGACCGCACGTGGTGCGAAGATGTGGGGTCCGATGACAGCAATGGCCGCACCCTGTGGGCGCTGGGCCATGCGATGGGGAATGCCCCTGACGAAGGTTTGCGCGCGTGGGCGGCGCAATGGTTCGACATTGCGCTGGAACCTGTGGCCAATATGGAATCGCCGCGCACGGTCGCGTTCATGATGCTTGGCTGCGTGGAAGCGTTGCGCGTCAACCCCGGTCACGGCGCGGCGCGCGCGGCGCTGGCATGCGGAGCAGCCTTGCTGGACAGATTGCTTGCCGTTTCGCGCAGGCCGGACTGGGCGTGGTTTGAGGCAGTGCTGGGCTACGACAACCCCCGCCTTCCGCAGGCGCTGATCGAGGCCGGCGCAATGCTGGGCCGTCAGGATTGGCTGGAAAGCGGGCTGGCGAGCCTGCGCTTCATCGCGCGGCAGCAGGTATCGGCTCAGGGCCATTTCCGTCCGGTAGGATCGGAAACCTTCGGTCAGTTCTACGAAAACCTGCCGTTCGATCAGCAACCCGTGGAGGCCTGGGCAGCGATAGACGCTGCCGCGGCTGCCTATGCGGCTACGGGTGACATCGGCTGGCTGCGCCATGCCGAGACTGCCTACCGCTGGTTCCTTGGCGGGAACGATCGCGGAGAGGTGATGGTCGACATGGCGAGCGGACGGTGCCGGGATGGGGTGACGCCGCAAGGTGTGAACCTGAATTGCGGAGCGGAATCAATTCTTGCATTCCAGCTTGCGCACTATGCGATGTGCAGGCTAGCCAATCGTACCGGGACCGGTCAGCCGGTGTCCGGCACCTCGCCGGTGGATGCCCGGCCCGAACGGATCAACTACAAGGGTACGCAACAGCTTGCGGGTGCTTGAACAACGGCTTCATGCCGATCCATCACGGGTCGTGCTTCGTCCATTTCATCTCGGCTGGCAAGGGCCAGGCGGAACCAGTGCGCGCGCTGAAAAGCTCGTGGCCGATGTCGCATCGCTGGCCGAGGATGAGGCGGCGGACGAATATCGGCGGGTTCTCCATGATTTCGAGGAGCGGCACTGGCAAACGGAGCAACTGTTCCTTGAGCGGTACGCCGAAATAGAAGCCATGCTAGGGCTGGATGGGTCTTCCTTTTCAGCCCTGCGCAAAAGTCTGATCGGCGCCTATTTCTGCCACGAATATACCTACGCCGCAGCAGCATTGATGAACCCCAGCATCGTGCCGCATCCCGACCAGTCGGGGATGACCGGCGGCGCGGTGCGTTTCGTGATGAGCCTGCGCGCGGTGGGCGAGGGGCACATCAGCTCGATCGTGTTCCGCGAAGGCATAGCCATGCCTGACGGCACGTTCGAACTGTGGCCGCAAAGCCACTTTGCCACCGCGATGCAGGCCGACGACAGCCTTTCCGCGCTGCGTGACGATGGGGCGGTGGGGGTCCACCGTCATTCCGAAAGCAGCCTGTCGAACAGCGTGATCTTTCCGATCACCGAACAGCAGCGCGGCGGCCTTGAAGATCTGCGTCTCGTGCGCTTCGATCATGGCGGTGGCGATTTCGAATGGATGGGCACTTATACCGCCTATTCCGGCACGTCGATCCGGTCCGAACTGCTGTTGACCCGCGATTTTCGCCAGTTCGTGCTGGAACCTATCGAGGGCCGCGCCGGGCGCAACAAGGGCATGGCCCTGTTTCCGCAGAAGATCGGCGGGCAATATTGCATGGTCGGGCGGCAGGACGGCAAGAACCTGTTCCTGCTGCGGTCTGACCGGCTGGATTGTTGGGATGACGATGGCGTTCTTCTTATGGAGCCTGAATTTCCGTGGGAATTTGTGCAGATCGGCAATTGCGGCAGCCCGATCCTGACAGAGCATGGCTGGTTGTTGTTCACGCACGGCGTCGGCGCGATGCGCAAATATGCCCTGGGCTGCGCCTTGCTGGACCGTGACGATCCTTCGAAGGTCATTGCACGATCGGCCAAGCCCATCCTGACCGCCATTGACGCTGACCGGTTCGGATACGTGCCGAACGTGGTCTACACTTGCGGCGCCCTCCTTGTGGGAGAGCAACTGCTTATTCCTTATGGAATTTCTGACAGCGCCGTAGGTTTTGCGTCCACTTCAGTTACGGACCTTCTGGCCATGATGGGGAATATCTCCTAGACTAGGCCGGAAGATAAGCGGTTCAACTTCGATCAAGGCGGCCAATGACTGATATTATTCCAGTTGTTCTTTGCGGGGGAAGTGGCACCCGACTTTGGCCGCGGTCCAGAAAGCATAAGCCCAAGCCATTTCTTCCCCTTGTTGGCGATACAACCATGTTCGCCGCCACTGTTCTGCGGTGTGCTCCCAAAGATGGATTCGGCCATCCCGTGATCGTCACGGGCACCGCGCACCTTGATCATGTCGAGGCGCAACTGCCCGATCGCGCCAACACGCGGATATTGGTGGAACCGGTCGGGCGCAATACGGCGGCAGCCATTGCCCTTGCGGCGCTGCTGTTGCCGCGCGATGCGATCATGCTGGTCTGCCCCAGCGATCACCATATCGGTGATTGCGACGCATTCCGCAGCGCCGCGCGTGAAGCGGCCGGATTGGCCGATAAAGGTTGGCTGGTATCGTTCGGTATCGCACCCACCGCTCCTGAAACGGGATTCGGCTATCTCAAGCAGGGTGATCCCATTCCCGGCTCTTCGGGTCGAAAAGTTGAACGCTTCGTCGAAAAGCCCGATCTGGCCCGTGCCATGGAATTCCTCGCAAGCGGTGAATATGCCTGGAATGGCGGAATTTTCGCGTTCAAGGTTGGCACGTTCCTTGATGAACTGGCAAAGCATCGACCAGATATCCTTGAAGCCGTCCGTGCATCGGTTAACAAGGGGCGGACCGATGGCCTGCGTTTTCATCCTGATGCAGATCTTTTTACGCAGGTTCCCAGTCAGTCGGTCGACTATGCGGTCATGGAACTGACGGAACACGCCGCTATGGTGCCAGCTACGATGGCATGGTCTGATATCGGCAACTGGCAGGCCCTGCACGAAGCGCAAGAAATCGATGAGGCAGGCAACGCCACGTTCGGCAGGGTGGAACTGCTTGATTCCCGAAACGTTCTGGTGATGAGCGACGGCCCGCGCGTTTCCGTGGTCGGTGTTTCGAACCTGATCGTCGTCGTCGATGGGGATGAAGTTCTGGTCTGTTCGCCGGAAGGTGCGCAGGCCGTTGGAAAATTGACCGGAGCAGCCAATCAGTGAAAGCATTGACCAAGCGTCTGGTCGAAAAACCGTGGGGCAAGGATGTCCTGCCATCGCCATTCGTGGCGCCGGAGGGCATGCGGATAGGCGAAGTGTGGTTCGAGCCTCCGGTCGAAATGCCCGATATCCTGGTCAAATACATCTTCACCAGCGAGAAGCTTTCGGTTCAGGTGCATCCCAGCGATGCGCAGGCGCGGGAACTTGGTGAGGCCGATCGCGGCAAGGAAGAGTGCTGGCTGGTGATCGACGCCGAGCCGGGCGCTAAACTGGGGGTCGGCTTCAGGAAATCTTTGGATTCCGTGACGATGCGGGCCGCCGCGCTCGATGGAAGCATCGAGGATATGCTGGCATGGCACCCCGTCCAGGCAGGGGATTTTTTCTACATTCCGGCAGGCACGGTACACGCCATCGGCGCGGGTGTGAGCCTGATCGAAGTGCAGCAGAACAGCGATATCACATATCGACTTTACGATTACGGACGCCCCCGCGAACTGCATCTGGACAAAGGTCTACAGGTCGCAAAGGGGCAGCCACACGATCCGGCATTGCGCCGCAACGGCTGCCTGGGAACGACGCAGCGCTTGGCACAGGGCGAATATTTTGTGGCCGATGCAGTGGCAGGCATACCGTCCGCTGCTCTTCGCGCGGAATACCAAGGGCCATGCCTGGTCATTCCGTTGCGGAAAAACATCGGGCTTGGCGATATCGTGCTTGAGCCGGGTGACTGCGGACTGGCCGCAGGGGCAAATGCCGTGAACTTCGATCCGGCCGGCAACTGCCTCCTGGTCAGGCCGCTTTAGAGGCGGGGCGGAAGGTAGAGTTCGGGATTGCGGGGCACGTTGTTGCGCCGCAGTTCGAAGTGGACCGTCGGGCGCCTGGCTTCGCCGCTCTTTCCCACCAGCGCTATGCGTTCACGTGCAGTAACGCTCTGGCCTTCCTTCACCGTCATCGAGCCGAGATAGGCGTAAGCGGTGACGAATCCCTTGCCATGATCGATCAGGATCAGTTGCCCGAACCGCTCAGGCTCCTTGCCTGCATAGATGACGATGCCTGCCGCCGCAGCGCGAACCTTGGTCCCGTAGAGCGCGGCAAGGTCTATGCCGTTGGACGGGATGCCTGCAATCGAATCGCCAAAGCGGGAGATGATCGCGCCTTCGGTCGGCCACTGCATGCGCGGTGCATCGGATTCCCGCTGGGCAAGCGGCGGGCGCGGCAATGATGTGGAGCGTGGGAGGGGGGCGGAGCTTGGCGGGGGGGCAGGACGGACGGGGGCGACCGGCGCGGGCCTTGCAACGGGCGCGGCGCTTGTATCCGGCCGCCGCAGCACCTGGCCCACGCGGATCATATAGGGACTGGGAATGGCGTTTGCCGTGCCGAGCGCGGCCATGTCCACGCCCCAGCGTCGTGCGATGGCGGCAAAGGTATCGCCCGGCTGGACGGTGTAGCTCCAGGCAACGATCGGTCCACGCGGATCGGCCTCGCGCGCGTCTTGCTGCGCTGCCAGCGGTGCGGCCAGCACAAACAGCAGGGCAGCGCCAACCCGCCGCATCAGGCGGGGGGCACCAGACGGGCCAGTCCGCCCATGTAGGGAAGCAGCACTTCGGGCACTTCCACCGATCCGTCCTCCTGCTGGTAGTTTTCGAGAACTGCCACCAGTGTACGCCCCACGGCAAGCCCCGAACCGTTGAGCGTATGCACGAATTCGGTGCCTTTTGCGCTTCCATCGTCCTTGGCGGGCCGATAGCGCGCATTCATCCGCCGTGCCTGGAAATCACCGCAGTTGGAGCACGACGAAATCTCGCGATAGGCGCCCTGGCCGGGCAGCCAGACTTCGAGATCGTAGGTCTTGCGCGCGGTAAAGCCCATGTCGCCGGTGCACAGCAGCACCTTGCGATAGGGCAGGCAAAGCGCTTGCAATACCCCCTCTGCACACCCGGTCATGCGCTCATGCTCGGCCTCGGAATCTTCCGGCCGCACGATCGAGACAAGTTCGACCTTCTCGAACTGGTGCTGGCGGATGAACCCGCGCGTATCGCGCCCCGCCGCACCTGCTTCGGACCGGAAGCACGGCGTCAGCGCGGTCATGCGCAGGGGGAGTTGCGTGTCGCTCAGGATCTGGCCCTGCACGGCGTTGGTCAGGCTGACTTCGGCGGTCGGGATCATCCAGCGCCCATCGGTGGTCTTGAAGAGGTCCTCGGAAAACTTGGGCAACTGGCCGGTGCCGAACACCGCCTCATCCTTCACCAGCAGCGGCGGGATGCACTCCAGATAGCCGTTCTCGCCGGTCTGCCGGTCGAGCATGAACTGCGCCAGCGCACGGTGCAGCCGCGCCATGCCACCCTTGAGGAACGTGAACCGCGCGCCAGAGATCAGCGCGCCGGTCTCGAAATCGAGGCCGAGAACGGGACCGAGGTCGGCGTGTTCCTTCGGGCTGAACGCAAAGTCGCGCGGGGTGCCCCAGCGGCTGACTTCGACATTGTCCGCCTCGTCCGCACCTTCAGGCACATCGGCCGCGGGCAGGTTCGGCCATGCCGCAAGCGCTGCGTTCTGCTCCGCGGTCAGGCGGCGCTCTTCCTCTTCCAGCGCGGGCAATTCGGTTTTGAGCGCGGCGACTTCGGCCTTCAGCGCTTCGGCCGTGTCCTTGTCGCCTTTGCCCATGGCTGCGCCGATGGCTTTCGACGCCTCATTACGGCGGGCCTGCGCCTCCTGCATCCGGGTGGCGATGTCGCGGCGCTGCGCATCGATCGCAAGGATGGATCGGGCAACCGGATCGACCCCGCGACGGGCGAGGGCGGCATCGAAGGCTTCGGCGTTTTCGCGGATCAGGCGTATGTCATGCATGCGCGGGCTATGCCGCCTTGATCCGCGAGTGGCAAGTCAGGGCATCAGCCCATCGTCACTTGTCTGCGTTACCTGCGGGGGCCTCCCCTATCTGCGCGGACAAGTGCTGAGACCGATCAGCGAATAGAGCGGGCAGGTACGCATGAAGCCGGTCAACAGCGGCACCAGCCCAAGCCAGCCCCACGGGGTTTGCGGCCCGACAAACACAAGGGCAATCAGCGCCAGACCAACGACAATGCGCAACACGCGGTCGATACCGCCGACATTGGATTTGAACATGATGGGACCTTTCCTGTTATGACCGTGACTGTTGCAGAGTGCGATTTACAGTCATTGTCCCGTGTCAAATCGCAGGGGGCTTCCGGCGCGGCTTTCAATTGCGCGGCAAAACCCTACCTTCCCGATATTGCCAACAGCGCTTCACAACCGAAGCGCCGTCCTTGCCGGGAGCTTTGCCGTGTCCGTGATGTTCGATGTCTGAAGCCATGGTCCTTCACGGCTATTGGCGCTCCACCGCTTCGTGGCGCTTGCGCATCGCGCTGGGGCTGAAAGGGCTGAAGTGGCAGGGTGTGGCGCATGATCTGCTGCGGGGCGGGCAGCATTCGGCGGAATATCTTGCCATCAACCCGCAAGGTCTGGTGCCTGCACTGGTCGTCGGCGATCATGTCCTGACCCAGAGCCTTGCAATCTGCGAATATCTGGACGAGGTTCATCCCGAACCCGCGCTGCTGCCGCAGGACGCGCTTTCACGCGCAAGGGTGAGGGCTGTGGCGCAGATCATCGCCTGCGATGTCCATCCGGTCCAGAACCTCAAGGTCCTCAGGATGCTTCGCAAGCGAGGACTGGATCAGGACGCGATCAACGCATGGGCGATCGAAGTGATTGAGAGCGGTCTTGCCGCATTTGCAGAACTCGTCGCGGGCGCCGAAGGCCCTTACTGCTTCGGATCGCAAGTGACGCTGGCCGATATCATGCTGGTCCCGCAACTGGGCAATGCGCGCCGGTTTGGCGCAAGGTTCGATTTTGGTCGTATCCCGTCCATCGAGGCTGAATGCATGAAATTGCCAGCGTTCATCGATGCGGTTCCGGCAAGACAGAGCGATGCCCCGATCGAATAAAGGCACTACAGCATGTCCTAGTCTCCAGCCCCTATTAGCGATGACCGTCACACGCTTGCAAGGCGCTGCAACAGCGTCCATCCCTTGCCCGTCAGCAGCGTTGAGGAAACAATGATCGATACAAGCAGGATCGAACGCGGCGGCCTGATCGTCCTGCTGGCGGTTGTTACCGCAAGCTTGCTGTTCGTCGTATCAGGCTTTGCCAGCGCGCTGCTATGGGCGGCGCTGGCGGCGCTCATGTTCAGTGCGCTGAACGAACGCCTGCTCGAACGCTGGCCGGGACGGCGCAGCCTGGCAGCAGCGATGACGCTGCTGATAATAACCTTTGCAGTGATCATTCCGGCGATGCTGATCGGCACCATGGTGGTGCAACAGGCCGCTGGTGTGTTTGGCCAGATGCGTTCGGGCGAGATCAATTTCGCAATGTACTTCCAGCAGGTGCACAATGCCTTGCCCGGCCGTGTTCAGGCCATGCTCGGCAATGCCGGGCTGGGGACGTTCGAACTCGTCCAGAGCCGACTGGCCGATGCCATCAGCAGCAGCGCCACGATGCTCACGCAGCGCGCACTGGCCATCGGGGCGAACGCGGCCGCCTTCGTGCTGGCGTTTGGCGTCGGGCTTTACGTCACGTTTTTCCTTCTGCGCGATGGTCATGCGCTCGGCCCCACGATCATCCGGGCGCTGCCGTTGGAACATTCGGTAGCCCAGCGAATCGCCGACCGCTTTGTCGCCGCAGTGCGCGCAACGCTGAAGGGATCGGTTGTCGTGGCGTTGGTTCAGGGCATGCTTGGGGCAATAACATTTGCCATCGTGGGCCTTCCGGCAGCCTTGCTGTGGGGCGCGCTGATGGCCATCGCTGCGCTGCTTCCCGCGATCGGCCCTGCGATCATATGGGGTCCGGTAGCGATTTATCTCTTCGCCACCGGGGCCTTGTGGCAGGGCGTGGTGGTAACCGCATCCGGCGTGGTCGTCATCGGCATGGCGGACAATATCCTGCGGCCCATGCTTGTCGGTCGCGATACCGGCATACCGGACTGGCTGGTGCTGGTAACCACCCTCGGCGGGATCGAACTGCTGGGGCTGAGCGGCATCGTCATCGGCCCGGTCGTGGGCGCGCTGTTCATCACGGCATGGCAAATCCTGACCGAACAGCGCCTCGCCGCGCGGACCGCAAGCGCTGCGCCAAAGTTGGATTGAGCGGATGGCCGATAGGCTTCCAAGCGATCAAGCGCTGGTGGGCGCGGCAGGGATTGAACCTGCGACCCCACCCGTGTGAAGGGTGTGCTCTACCACTGAGCTACGCGCCCGTCCTGGCGGCAAACTGGCCGGCTGCTGGACAGGGGCGGGCCATTACGACGACGCGCTTCGATTGACAAGTGGGACGATCAAGATAATTGCGCGCTCCATGAATGATGAAACCCCACAGCCCGAAACCGTCCCTGCAACCCCGGCGCCTGCCGCTGCCGGACCGGACGTGCCGCCAGACCGTCTTGCGATCAATCCGCGCAGCCCGTTCTTTGATGAGGAAAAGCTGCGTCGCGGGATCGGTATCCGCTTCAAGGACGTGGTCCGCCACAATGTCGAGGAATATTCGATTTCCGAAGGCTGGGTGCGCGTACAGGCGGGCAAGGCAATGGATCGCAAGGGCAACCCGTTGACGATCAAGCTGAATGGTCCGGTCGAGGCGTGGTACGAAGACCTTGGCGAGGACGCGCCGGTCGCAAAGGCCTGAACTGGAAAGCGCGGGTCAGGCCGGTAACAGCCGCTCGCGCTCGTTCGCCACAAGCTGTGTCAGCCAGTCCTTGAACGCGCGCACCCGCGAAAGATTGTGCGTGTCCTTGTGAGTCACCAGCCAGAACGAGCGGGTGATGCGGCGGTCGGGCAGGACGGGCACCAGCGCAGGGTCGGAATCGCCGACGAAGCAGGGCAGCACGCCGATGCCTGCACCCGCAGCGATCAGGCGATGCTGGGCATTGATCGACGAAGAGCGCACGGTTGCCGAAAGGTCCGGCCAGATCTCTGCCAGATAGCGCAGTTCGGGCGCGTAGAGCAGGTCGGGGATATAGCCGACCAGCCGGTGCCCGGTGGCGAGTTCGCCCGGCTTGTCCGGCAGGCCGTTCTGCGAAAGATAGCCGGGCGTGGCGTAAAGACGCAGACTGTAGTCCGACAGTTTCCCCGCGATCACAGGTCCTGCGCGGGGGCGTGACAGCGTGACTGCCAGATCGGCCTCGCGCTTCGAAGGACTGAGAAAGCCTGACGAAGCGACCAGATCGACCACGAGACGCGGGTTGGTTTCGATAAAGCTTCCCAGCACCGGCGCAACGATCCAGCTGGCCAGACCTTCCGAGAGGCTGACGCGCAACAGGCCCGTTGGCCCCGCGATGCCGGCAGCCTGTTCATCGATGCGGCTGGCAGCCTGCTCCATTGCTTCGACTTCGGCGAGCATGGTCTCGCCCGCCTCGGTCAGGATTTGCCCCTCGCGGGTCTGTTCGAACAGTGTGGCGCCGATTCTGGCCTCCAGGCGGCGCAGGCGACGGCCAACAGTGGTGGCATCCACGCCCATGGCCGAAGATGCGCGCGCCAGTTGGCCGGCCCGCGCTACGGCGAGGAAAGCCTGAAAGTCATTCCAGTCACCGATTTTCATCCAAGGTCCTGCATTATTGCAGGTGTAAGTCGCACATTCGCATGTTGCCTGCAATCCGCCATGGGCGCATGAGCCTGCATCAGGCGCTGACAGGAAAGGAATGACGTGGCGTGCGTTGGCAGGAAATCTACCAATCGCACCGGAGTTTCCCGATGACGCGTTTCAACCTGTTCGTTTTTGCCGCGCCTTTTGCGCTTGCTGCCTGTTCGGACCCTTCGCCGGAGCCGACCGGCGCGGCGACGCCGTCGCTTGCACCAATGGTGAGTGAATCCGAAGCTTTCGCTCCTCCCGTAGCCCCCGGCGCAAGCGAAGCTGCATCGCGTGCCGGCATGAACGTGTTTCCTGCCGCGATGCGCGGCACATGGGGCATGAATGCTGCCGATTGCGATCCTTCGCGGGGTGACAACAAGGGCATGATGACGGTGCGCGACGATGAGGTGAAATTCTACGAATCCATCGCGGAACTGGGTACTGTTCGTGAAAGCACTGACGATGCCTTGCGCGCGACGTTCGATTACGAAGGTGAGGGCATGGCATGGCAACGCGATGCCCGGTTCGAACTGGCCGAGGGCGGAAAGGTGCTGATCCTTACCGAATATGGCGACGATGCCCCGCAAGGCCCGCGCCGGTACAGCCGTTGCAAGTGAGGGAGGAATGGTGAGCAGATTGTTGATCGCCTTTGCCGCCGTCATGACATTGGCCGGTTGTGCAGACCGGGGTTCCCCGCCTGAAAGCTTGCCCGCCGCGCCTCAGGGCACGTGCGCGGCAGAACCGGCGCAAGACCGCGTCGGGCAAAAGGCGACGGCCGATCTGGGGGTGGAGCTTTTGCGCCGTACCGGCGCCCGCAAACTTCGCTGGGTGCCGCCGCGCAGCGCGGTCACCATGGATTTTCGCGCCGACCGGCTGACCGTCGGCTATGATGACGATTACACAATCGTTCGCATTTCCTGCGGATGACATTGTACAGGGGGCAGGTGGCGTGGAAAATGCCGCCTGCAAATTTAACTGCACGATTGATTCGTGCGACGGGATGAGAGCATGAACGACCAGTTCGCGTTGACTGAAGACCAGATTGCCATCCAGGATATGGCGCGCCGATTTACCGCCGATGCGATCACGCCATTTGCTGCGCAGTGGGATGAGGAACATGCCTTTCCCCGCGAGACGGTGAAGGCGGCGGCCGAACTCGGCTTTGCGGCGATCTACGTCAGCGAGGAATCTGGCGGAATCGGACTGGGGCGCCTGGAATCGGCGCTGATCATGGAAGCCATGGCCTATGGCTGCCCTACGACGAGCGCCTTCATCTCGATCCATAACATGGCTGCTTGGATGATCGACGCGTTTGGCGGGGCGGAGGTCAAGGCGCGCTATTTGCCCGGTCTCGTCACGATGGACCTGATGGGAAGCTATTGTCTGACCGAACCCGGATCAGGCTCCGATGCTGCCGCGCTTCGAACGTCGGCGCGTCGCGATGGCGATGATTATGTGCTGAACGGCACGAAGCAGTTCATCTCCGGTGGCGGCGTGAACGATGTCTATGTCGTGATGGTCCGCACCGGCGATGATGGAGCCAAGGGCATATCCTGTCTCGTGGTGGACAGGGACACGCCCGGAGTTAGCTTTGGTGCGCCTGAAAAGAAGCTCGGCTGGAACGCCTCCCCCACCGCGCAGGTGATCTTCGACAATGCGCGTGTGCCGGTGGCCAATCGCGTTGGTGAAGAGGGCGACGGATTCAAGATTGCGATGGCGGGGCTTGATGGCGGCCGCCTGAACATTGGCGCCTGTTCGCTGGGCGGTGCGCAACGGTGCCTTGATGAAGCGGTGCAATACGTCAAGGATCGCCGCCAGTTCGGCAAGTCCATCGCCGAATTCCAGAATACCCAGTTCCAGCTGGCAGATATGGCGACCGATCTCGAAGCGTCGCGTGCGCTGCTCTATCTTGCCGCAGCAAAGGTGACGTCAGGCGCGCCTGACAAGACGCGCTTTTCGGCGATGGCAAAGAAACTGGCGACCGACAATGGCTCGTCGATCGTCGATCGCGCGTTGCAGATGTTCGGGGGCTACGGCTATCTGCGCGATTACCCGATTGAACGCTTCTGGCGCGATCTTCGCGTTCATCGCATCCTTGAAGGAACCAACGAAGTCATGCGGATGATCGTGGGAAGGGACCTGCTGAAGTGAGTGACGAACTTCTGGTAAAGCGGGACGGTGCGGCGGGCATTCTTTCGCTCAATCGCCCCAAGGCCATTCACGCGCTGACGATTGGCATGGTCCATACGATGGTCGCAGCATTGCAGGAATGGCGCAGCGATCCGGCAATCGGCGCGATAATGATCGACCACGCCGAAGGCCGGGGATTTTGCGCGGGCGGCGATATTGCCTATTTGCGCAATTCGGCACTGAACGACGGCGGCGAGAGCGGCCGCAAGTTCTTCCATGACGAATACCAGCTCAATCATCTGCTGATGACTTACGGCAAGCCGGTTGTCGCTTTCATGGACGGTATCACCATGGGCGGCGGCGTCGGCCTGTCAGGCCCCTCCACGTTCCGCGTGGCTACCGAGGCAACACGCTTTGCCATGCCTGAAACCGGCATCGGCCTGTTTCCCGATGTCGGTGGCGGCTGGTTCCTTTCGCGCCTGAAGGGACGGATGGGGCAGTACCTGGCGCTGACGGGTGCGCGGCTGGACGGCGCCGAATGCGTCTGGGCCGGGCTTGCAACGCACTATCTTCCGGCAGAAAATCTGCCCCAGGCAAAAGCGCGCATTGCCGCCGATCCCGACGCTGTTGCGGCAATCCTGCGCGAGCTTTCCGCAGTTCCGCCCGAAGCGAAGATTGCTGCCCACGCAGAGGATATCGAGCGCCTGTTCGCCTCGAACCGTTATGAAGACATCCTCGCCGCGCTTGAAGCGGACGGGTCGGATTTCGCCAAGGCTACGCTCGCCACGCTCCACACCAAAAGCCCGCAGACCTGCAAGGTCGCGCTGCGCCAGCTTGCCACCAGCCTTGCCTTGCCCGATTTCGCCGCCAACATGGCAATGGAATACCGGATCAGCGCCCGCGTACTGACGCTTCCCGATTTCGCCGAAGGCGTCCGCGCGGTGATCGTTGACAAGGACAACGCGCCCAAATGGTCGCCTGCAACGCCCGAAGGCGTGACCGACGAACTTCTCGATGCCATCTTCGCGCCGCTGGGCGCAACTGACGAATGGAAACCGCTATGAGCTACGAAACGCTTCTCGTGGAGCAGAAGGGGGCTGTCACCCTCGTCACGCTTAACCGCCCGCAGTCCTTGAATGCCCTCAATTCGCAAGTGCTGGCCGACCTGATCGATGCCTTCGCCGCATTCGAGGCCGACGCATCGCAGCGCTGCGCCGTGCTGACGGGGGCTGGCGAGAAAGCCTTTGCCGCAGGTGCCGACATCAAGGAAATGGCGGACAAGCCCGCGTCGGATTTCTTCAACGAAGACTTCTTCTCCAAGTGGACCAGCCACCTTGTGAAGGCCACGCGCAAGCCGTGGATCGCGGCGGTCAATGGCTTTGCCCTTGGCGGCGGGTGCGAATTGGCGATGATGGCGGATTTCATCATCGCTTCGGAAAATGCAAAATTCGGTCAGCCGGAAATCAAGCTGGGCGTCGCCCCCGGCATGGGCGGATCGCAGCGTCTGACCCGCGCGGTGGGCAAGGCCAAGGCCATGGACATGTGCCTGACCGGGCGCATGATGGACGCCGCCGAGGCTGAGCGTTCAGGTCTTGTAAGCCGCGTGGTGCCGCTGGCGGATCTGGTGGCCGAGGCACTGAAGACGGCCGAAGCCATTGCCGCGATGCCGCCGATGGCAGCGAAGGTGAACAAGGAAATGGTCAATGCCGCCTTCGAGACCACGCTCGATCAGGGCCTGCTGTTCGAACGCCGCGCCTTCCAGATCCTGACCGCGACCGAAGACAAGGCAGAAGGCATGAAGGCCTTCATCGAAAAGCGCCCCGGCGTCTGGACGGGCAAGTAACACGTTCCCCTCCCGTCTGGCGGGAGGGGGCAGGGGAGGGCGTGTTGCCCTCGCCAAGGCATTTACCCAGGCGGGATGAGGGCCTTCCCCGGCCCATCCCGCAAGCGGGAGGGAGATTCTCATGAAGATCGCATTTATCGGCCTGGGCAACATGGGCGGCGGCATGGCTGCAAACCTTGCCAAGGCAGGTCACGATGTCCACGCATTCGACCTTGCCGAAGCGGCGCTCGAACGGGCGAAGGAAAACGGCTGCACCACTTACACTTCGGTAAAGGATGCAGTGCAGGGCGCAGACGCGGTCGTTTCGATGTTGCCCAACGGGGCCATCGTCAAGTCTGTCTATGCGGCGGACGTGATCGGTCAGGCGCCTGCTTCGGCCGTATTGCTAGATTGCTCGACGATCGACGTCGCTACCGCGCGCGATGTTGCCTCCGCAGCCGAAGCCGCGGGCTATGCCATGGTCGATGCGCCGGTTTCGGGCGGGATCGCGGCGGCCAACGGCGGTACGCTGACGTTCATGGTCGGCGGCGGCGATGAAGCATTCGCACGTGCAGAACCAATTCTTGCCGCGATGGGCAAGGCGGTGATTCACGCCGGAGCGAGTGGCGCGGGGCAGGCTGCGAAAATCTGCAACAACATGCTGCTCGGCGCATCGATGGTCGCCACTTGCGAGACTTTCGCCATGGCCGAAAAGCTGGGGCTGGACTTGCAGACCTTTTATGACATCTCGTCCAAGGCCTCCGGCCAGTGCTGGTCGATGACGTCCTATTGCCCGGTTCCCGGCGTTGGTCCGCAAAGCCCGGCAGACAACGGCTATCAGGGCGGGTTTGCAACCGGGCTGATGCTCAAGGACATGAAGCTGGCCATGGCTGCGGCCAAGGATGTCGGCGCGCAAGTGCCGATGGGTGAACGTGCCGCAGAACTTTATGCAGCCTTCGCCGAAGCGGGCAATGCCGGCATCGATTTCTCGGCCATCATCAAGACGCTGTAATCCGGCCAATCCCGCGCCCCCGCGCAGGCGGGGGCCTCAGGCCGTCATTTCGGACGTCGGATGCAAATGCCGGACCTGTCCGCCTGCGCGGGGATTTGTGGATGAGTCAGCGTGTGCGGCTGGCGATGATCCGACCGATCGGATCATCGGTCAGCGATGGGTTCAGCCGCGCGGGCCGGGGCTGGACGGGCTTCGGTGCGCTGTACGACAGTTGCCTGCGTACCGGTGCGCGCTTCACGTCCACTTCCGGCCGGATGCCCCGAAGGAAATCCGCACCGATCCGCGATGATTGTGTTTCCGCAGCCTTGGTCTTTGGTTCCGCGCCGGAGGAGGCAAGTACGCCAAGCCGTTCGGACCGGCCGGGCTTGTCGGGATAGATGAACCCGTTCACCGGCCATGCCGTCGTGCCCAGATTGCCGATGGGCGCATACCACACGCGAACCTGGCTCCAGTCGTTGCCGGGAGATACATCTACTGCGCGCACATCGTTCTCGATCTGGCCGCGCCGCCCGTCGATGGCGGACCAGTTGGCGTGACGCAGCAGCACGGTGCGCGAATCGACCACGCGGCTGACGGCGGCAACGTGGCCCAGTTCCATGCGGCCGTGCGGGCGGAAGCTCATCACCGCGCCCACTTTGGGCCGCTTTCCGCGGGCATATTGACCTTCGGCCTGGTCCCACCAGGTTAACGCATCACCATAAATGCGGATGCCGCTGATCTGGCGCGCGTAAGGCACACATTGCAGATACGGCAAGGATTCGCCGCCCGCGTCCAAAACCGCGCGGTAACGCCCGGAATCGCGGATTTCTGCGGCAAGTGCTCCGCTGCCAGACAGGCTGAGGCCACATGCAAAGGCGGCTGAAATGATCTTGACCCTCATTCCGGCAATTATCTGCCGCTTGGGTTAGGGCCAGCCTTATACCAATGGTTAATGGCGGACTAATCAAACTCCCGGACTTAAAGCGGCCCTTGCGTTCACGCGCCGGAACAGCCACGGGAGAGCCATGCGCCCACAGGTTATCATTATCGGACGCCCCAATGTGGGCAAGTCCACCATTTTCAACCGGCTCGTCGGCAAGAAGCTCGCGCTGGTCGACGATCAGCCGGGCGTCACGCGTGACCGCCGCTTTGGCGATGCCACGCTGCTCGGCCTCGATTTCACCATCGTCGATACGGCGGGCTGGGAGGATGAAGACCTCTCCACGCTGCCGGGCCGGATGCGCAAGCAGACCGAGGCTTCGCTGATCGGGGCCGACGTTGCGCTGTTCGTGATCGATGCGCGCGCTGGCGTGACCCCGCTGGACGAGGAAATCGCCCGCTATCTGCGCCAAAACCGTGTGCCCATCGTGCTGATGGCCAACAAGGCCGAGGGCCGTCAGGGCGATCCCGGCATTTTCGATGCGTTCTCCCTGGGCTTTGGCGAACCCATCGCGTTCTCTGCCGAACATGGGCAGGGCCTTGCCGATCTGTTCGAAGCGCTGCGTCCGCATATCGAGGCGAAGCAGGCCGAAGCGGACGAGGATGACATTCCCTCGGTGGACGACGAGGAGGAGTTCGATCCTGAATCCGTCCTAAAGCTCGCCATCGTCGGGCGCCCGAACGCGGGCAAGTCCACGCTGATCAACCGGTTGCTGGGCGAAGATCGCCTGCTGACCGGGCCGGAAGCGGGCATCACGCGTGATTCGATTGCGATCGACTGGCAGTGGTTCGATCCCAAGCGCGAAGGCTATCGCCCGGTGCGCCTGATCGACACGGCTGGCATGCGCAAGAAGGCCAACGTGGTCGACAAGCTGGAAAAGATGTCGGTCGCCGATGCGCGCCACGCTATCGACTTTGCCGAAGTCGTCGTGCTTATGCTCGATGCCACGCGCGGGCTGGAACATCAGGACCTCAAGATCGCCTCCATGGTGCTTGAGGAAGGTCGCGCGCTGATGATCGCGATCAACAAGTGGGATATTGCCGAGGACCCTTCGGGCCTGTTTCAGGGCATTCGCGCTGCGCTGGAAGATGGCCTCGCGCAAGTGCGCGGTGTGCCGCTGCTGGCGATTTCGGGCCGCACCGGAAAGGGGCTGGACGAAATGCTCACCGCCGCGTTCGAAATCCGCGCCGCATGGTCGAAGCGTGTGCCCACCGCTGCGCTCAACCGCTGGTTCGATGATGCGCTTGCCGCCAATCCGCCGCCCGCGCCCGGCGGCCGCCGCATCAAGCTGCGCTACATCACGCAGGCCAAGACCCGCCCGCCCGGCTTTGTCCTGTTCGGCACCCGGCTCGACCAGTTGCCCGAAAGCTACCGGCGCTACCTGATCAACGGCATGCGCCGTGAACTCGGCTTCGATGCCGTGCCGATCCGGCTGACGCTGCGCAGCCCGAAGAACCCGTTCGCGAAGTAACATGCCCGACGCAGCCCTGCCTCTCGACCGCGCCATGCTCCCGCAAGGATTGGGTGCGGCGCTGTGGCGCGGCATCCGGGGCAAGTGCCCCCGTTGTGGCGAGACACACCTGTTCGCAAAGTTTCTGAAGCCGGTCGAGCGCTGCCGCCTGTGCAGCCAGAACTGGACGCTCCACGCGGCGGATGATTTCCCGCCCTACATCGCGATCCTGCTCACGGGCCACATCATGGCCCCGGTCATCATCGAACTGGGCTTGCACACCGCGCTGCCCGGCTGGGCGATGATGCTGATCGTCGCGGTCATGGCGGTTGCGTTGCTCGGCACCTTCCTGCAACCCGCCAAGGGCGGCGTGATCGCACTGCAATGGTGGCTTGGATTGCAGGGATTTGCGGGCAGGGCGGGGAAGGTCGAGGCGGGCGTCAGCTGACGCAGCCCTGCACCAGGGCAGCGGGCAATTCGCGGCGCAATGTATCGATAAGGCGCTGAACCTTTGGCAGAAGGTGACGGCGTTGTGGATAGACCGCCCAGATCGGGTCATCGTCCGGGCGGTGCTGCTGGAGCACTTCCACAAGCTGCCCCTCGGCAACGGCCCGGTTGACGTAGAATTCGGGCAACTGGCACAGGCCCATGCCCGCCAGCGCTGCTTCGAAAACCGCGGCACCGCTGTTGCAGCGCAAGCGCCCGCGTGGCCGCAGCGATTCCGGTTCGTTTCCATTCCGAAATCGCCAGACATCAGACGTGGCAATGATGCATTCGTGCTGGGTTATGTCATCCACGCTTTGCGGTGTTCCGTTTTCGGCGAGATAGGCCGGCGCCGCGCAGGTCACGATCCCGCGCAGGGCAATCTGGGTTCGGATCAGGCGACTGTCGGGCAGGGTGCCGGTGCGGATGGCCAGATCGAAGCCTTCCGAAACGAGTTCGACCACGCGATTGGTCAGATCGAGATCCACCGAAAGTTTCGGATATTCCTGCACATAGCTGCGCACGATCGGGGCGATGAAGCGCTCGCCAAGCGCGGTCGGGCAGGTGATGCGCAACTGACCCTGCGGTTCGCCCTGCAGGTCGAGCATGGCGATGGCCTCATCGCGCTCGGCGATCAGGCGGCGGAACTGGTCGACCAGCGTGCGTCCGGTATCGGTCAGGCTGACCGCACGGGTGGTACGGTGAAAGAACTGCGCGCCAAGGCTCTGCTCAAGCCGGGCGACCGCGCGGCTGACGTGCGATGTCGATGTGCCAAGCCGCTTTGCCGCAGCCACGAAAGTGCCCGCATCGGCCACTGCAACCACTTCATCGAAACCATCCCAGCGATTGGTCATTATTCTCATCTTGCAACAGTGTTTATCGCATTGTGCGATTTATCAGTTTTGCCGCAATTATGCTATCGCGCCCGCAATTGAAATGGAGAGCTGGAAATGAAGACCCGCGCCGCAGTTGCATTTGCCCCCAAGCAGCCGCTGGAGATCGTCGAACTGGACCTTGAAGGTCCCAAGGCCGGCGAAGTGCTGGTCGAGATCATGGCGACCGGCGTGTGCCATACCGATGCCTATACGCTCGACGGGTTTGACAGCGAGGGCATCTTTCCCAGTGTGCTGGGCCATGAAGGTGCGGGCGTGGTGCGCGAAGTGGGGCCGGGCGTAACCTCGGTAAAGCCGGGCGATCACGTCATCCCGCTCTACACGCCGGAATGCCGCCAGTGCAAATCGTGCCTTTCGGGCAAGACCAACTTGTGCACCGCGATCCGCGCGACGCAAGGGCAGGGCCTCATGCCCGATGGCACCAGCCGCCTTTCCTACAAGGGTCAGACCATCTTCCACTACATGGGCTGCAGCACCTTCTCCAACTTTACGGTCCTGCCGGAAATCGCGGTGGCGAAAATCCGCGAGGACGCACCGTTCCAGTCCGCATGTTATATCGGTTGCGGTGTGACCACGGGCGTTGGCGCGGTGGTAAACACCGCCAAGGTGCAAGTGGGTGACAATGTGGTGGTCTTCGGCCTCGGCGGGATCGGGCTGAACGTGATCCAGGGTGCGCGCCTGGCGGGTGCAGGCAAGATCATCGGTGTCGACATCAACGAGACCCGCGAGGAATGGGGCCGCAAGTTCGGCATGACCGACTTTCTCAATTCCAGGGGCCTGAGCCGCGAGGACACCGTGGCGAAGATCGTTGCGATGACCGACGGCGGCGCGGATTACACCTTCGATGCCACCGGCAACACCGAAGTGATGCGTACCGCATTGGAAGCCTGCCATCGCGGCTGGGGCACCAGCATCATCATCGGCGTGGCCGAAGCGGGCAAGGAAATCAGCACGCGTCCGTTCCAACTCGTAACGGGCCGCAACTGGCGCGGCACCGCGTTCGGCGGCGCCAAGGGCCGCACCGACGTGCCCAAGATCGTCGACATGTACATGACCGGCAAGATCGAGATCGACCCGATGATCACCCACGTCATGGGCCTTGAAGAGATCAACACCGCGTTCGATCTGATGCACGCGGGCAAGTCTATCCGATCGGTCGTGGTGTTCTGAACCTGAACGGGTTTGCACAGTCTACATTGTGCGAATGAAATCGGGCCGGTCGGACAAGTCAGTCCGACCGGCCTTTTGCGTAAAAAGGAAGCGATTATGTCGTTGCAAACACGGGGTGTAGAGCACCCTCCCCGCTGCGACTAACGCTTCTTGCAGAAGCGCAAGTCTCGCTCCCCTTGTATCTGGACGTTGTTGGTTGATTGCGATGTAATCGGCTGATCGCCGGGGTGGGTGGCCACCCACCCCGGCGCTGCGGTGCTGTCGCCCGTCACCCCTCAGGCAGTAACCGTAAGGGAGCCTGGGACCAGCACCGCTTGTCACGCACGACCGAATAGTCGGCAGGTGTCTCAACCGTACGGACAAGGCAGGTTACCGTGATCGAAACGATTTGTGGAGTGGATGTTAGCAAGGCCTGGCTTGATGGCTGGATCGAGGCCGGCGGCTATCGCCGGTTCGCCAATGATGAGGCGGGGATTGCTGCGTTGGTGGACTGGGCCGGTCGCCATGGCGCAGGGCTGGTGGTGATGGAATCCAGTGGCGGGCTCGAACAGGACGCATTCCTGGCGCTGTGGCGCGCAGGCATGCCCTGTGCCCTGACCAATCCCAGAGCGGTACGGCATTTTGCCGAGGCGATGGGGCGGCTGGAGAAGACCGACCGTATCGATGCAGAGGTCATCGCCTGCTTTGCTGCGGCACGGCGGCTACGGCCAACGCCGCCACCTTGCGACGAACAACAAAGGCTTAGCGCGCTTTCTGCCCGGTTGCGGCAAGTGACAGGCGATATCACGGTGCAAAAGCAGCGCCTGCATTCCACCCGCGATCCGCTTGCCCTTGCCAGCCTGAAAGAGGCCATCGCCTTCTTCAATACCCAAGCCAAAGCGCTGGCCCGTGAAATCGCAGGCCTGATCGAACACGATCCCGTCTGGACCGCGCTTGATCGCACACTGCGCTCGGTCAAGGGCGTGGCAGATCGCACCGTTGCCACCCTGCTGGCCGAACTGCCCGAAATCGGAACCCTGTCGAACAAGGCCATCGCCAAACTTGCAGGCCTTGCGCCCATCGCGAACGACAGCGGCAAACGATCCGGTGCCCGATCTATCCGTGGTGGAAGAAGCTCTGTCCGCTCGATCCTCTTCCTCGTCGCCGACATCGTGCGAAAATTCGATCCGGCCATGGCAGAGTTCCGCCAACGCCTGCTCGACCAAGGTAAACCCAAAATGGTCGTCCGCATCGCCCTCGCCCGAAAACTGCTCGTCCGACTCAACGCAAAAGCACGCGAAACAAGAGCTGAAATTGGTCAGTGACACTTGACCTGTCAGATAGTCGCTCCCTTCAGGGAGGGGCTGGGGGCGGGTTTACGGCGACGGTCAAAAACGGGTGGCCAAGTGGTTTGCGTCACTGGTCTGACCGGCCAGTCACATTAAGCCAAGGCGCGAAAATACAGGGAGAATCGCTTTGCGCCGCATGACCTTTGCCGCCGCCGTCCTGCTGCCGTCATCCCCTGCGCTGACCGATGAAACTCCGCCTCCTGAGGAGCGCGCGCAGATTGTGGTGCATGGCCGTGCAATCGAACAGGTGGGGATTGCCACCAGCGGTTCTGAAGGCGCGGTCGGTTATGCCGATTTCGAGGACCGGCCGATTTCGCGCGTGGGCGAACTGGCCGAAAATGTGCCTGGCCTTATCGCAACGCAGCATTCGGGTGCGGGCAAGGCCAACCAGTATTTCCTGCGCGGTTTCAATCTGGATCACGGCACCGATCTTGCTGCGTCTGTCGATGGCGCGCCGGTCAACATGCGCAGCCACGGGCACGGGCAGGGCTATCTCGATCTCAATTTCCTGATCCCCGAACTGGTGGAACGGATCGACTTTACCAAAGGGCCATATCACGCAGAGAACGGAGACTTTTCTTCGGCGGGTGCGATGCGGTTCACCACGAAATCGAAGCTCGCCCGGCCCTTTGCCGAAGTGACTGGCGGATCGTGGGGCTATTGGCGCGCGCTGGCCGCAGGCAGCGGCGATCTGGGTGGCGGTACATTGCTGGCCGCGGTCGATGGCACCGTGTCGAACGGGCCGTGGGTGCTGGACGAAGATCTCGAAAAGCTGAACGGGCTGGTCAAGTTTTCCACGTCCGATCTGTCTGTTGCACTTTCCGGCTATACCAGCCGGTGGACATCGACCGATCAGGTGCCCGAACGCGCAATCGCTTCCGGCCTCATCCCGCGCAACGGCTTCATCGACCCTGATCTTGGCGGGCGTTCCGGGCGCCTGGGACTGACGGTGAACGGGACGGGCGAACAGACGCAATGGTCGGTCTATGCCATTGCCTCACGGCTGGAACTGACATCCAACTTCACCTATTTTCTCGACGATCCGGTGAATGGCGACCAATTCCGCCAGGAGGACCGGCGCGGCGTGTTTGGCGGTGCGATCACGCACCGCTTTGGCGAAGGTGCGCTGACCTGGAATGTCGGGGCCGATGCGCGGTTCGACCGGATCGGCAAGCTGGGCCTATATCGCACCACCGCTGGCACGATCCGTGAAACCGTCCGACAGGACCGGGTGGATGAATATGGCGGCGGGCTGTTCGGCGAGGCGCAGATCGAGGCTGCGCCGGGGCTGCGGCTGGTGCTGGGCCTTCGCGCCGATGCAATCGGGTACAACGTGCAATCGGTGCTCTCCGCCAATTCGGGCAAGGGATCTGACGCCATCGTCACGCCCAAGGCCGCGCTGGCGTGGCAGGCGGCCAGAGGCGTGGAATTCTATGCCAATTACGGCGAGGGGTATCATTCCAATGACGTGCGCGGCGCTGCAATCACGGTCGATCCGGCCAGCGGCGATCCGGCGGACAAGGTGCCGGTCTTTGCCCGGTCGCGCGGCGCGGAACTGGGCCTGCGTGTGGAGCAGGGGCGGCTGACTGCCTCGCTCGTCGGCTTCTGGCTCGATCTGGCATCGGAACTGGTGTTCGTGGGCGATGCGGGCACGACCGAACCCAACGATGCCTCACGCCGCTGGGGCAGCGAGGCGACGCTGTTCTGGAAACCTGTCGATTGGCTGACGCTGGATGGCAGCGCTGCATGGACGCGCGCGCGTTTCCGGGGCGTGGCAGCGGGGGCGGCGCACATTCCGGGCGCCGCGCCGTTTGTGGCAGGCGGGGGCGTCAGCGCCGATTTCGGCAGCGGCGTTTCCGCAACGCTGCGCCTGCGCCACTTCGCCTCGGCCCCGCTGATCGAGGACAATTCGCAGAAATCAGAAGCGACGACGCTGGTGAATTTCGGCCTTTATGGCCAGCGCGGGCCGGTGCGGCTGGCGGTGGACGTGCTCAACCTGTTTGACGCGAACGACCCGGACATTTCCTATTTCTACGCCTCGCGCCTCCCCGGCGAAAGCGCCGACGGCGTGGAAGACCGCCATATCCATCCGGTAGAACGGCGGCAGGTGCGGGTATCGCTGCGCTATTCGTTCTAACCCATGATGCCGGGTGACAGCAGGAGCAGCATCCGCACGTCGATGGCATAGCCATCTGCGCGCTTTGCGGCGAGGAACGCCTCGATCCCGGCGAGCGCGACGCGATGGACGGTAATCCCTTCGCCTTCCACGCCGCCGCCTTGCGAAACCTTGGCCAGATCGTGCGCGCGGAACAGGGTGAAGGCTTCGGTGACCATGCCGGGGGAGGAGTGGAATTCGCCCAGTGATTCAATGCGGCCCGGACGGTAGCCGGTTTCCTCTTCCAGTTCGCGCGCGGCGGCAGTGGCGGCGTCTTCATGTTCGGCGCCCGCCTCGTCGCCGATCAGTCCGGCGGGCAGTTCGATGCACGGGCGGCCCAGCGGCACGCGGAATTGTTCGACAAGGATCACATGGCCGTCATCGATGGCAAGGATCACAGCCGCCTTGATGTTGCGCGCCCGGCTGACATATTCCCAGCGACCGCGTGTTTTTGCCGCGATGAACCGGCCCTCCCAGCGGACCTGTTCGGGGTGATCGCGGTACTCTTCTTCCAGACTCATACTTCGATCAACCTGTCGGGCAGTTCGTTGGTGTCGGTATCGCTGCGCGGGAAATGCTCGGCAAGGACCTTGCCCACTTCGGCCACGGCGGCGGCCATGCCTTGCGCCATCTGGCCCTGCCGCAGCGGATCGAGCATGGCCTTCATCGCATGACCCCATGTTTCGGGCGAAACCTTTGAGGCGATGGCGGCATCGGCGATAATTTCCGCGCGGTGTTCGGCAAGGCTCAGGTAGATCAGCACGCCGGTATGGCCGGTCGTGCGGCTTTCCGCGCCGACGCGAAAACAGGTCAGCGCCCGTTCGCGAACGCGGGCGTTGCGGACGCGGCGCGGGGTGAGCCACAGGCCCAGCGGCGTGAACCGCATCAGCAGGTACATGCTGAGGAACTTGAGCGTGGCTGTGACCAGCGCAAGACCGAGCACGGCGCGCGGGGTCCATTCGAAGGCCCACAGGCCGAGCAGGCGCTCGATCAGCGGCAGGTAAAAGCCCGCACCGATTTCCAGCGCGCAAAGCGCAACGAACGCGACCAGCGCCGACCAGGCCAGCGTGACGTCGCGGTAGCTGTCGGACCGGGGCGTGACGATAGTAACGATCTCGCCCGCGCTATGGGCCTCGGCGGCAGCCACCGCGTCCGAGACGAGCTTGTGATCGGCGGGGGTCATTGTCGGTTGTGCCATCACCAGTCCCGCTTACCAGTCACCGGAGGCGCCGCCGCCACCGGAATCGCCGCCACCAAAGCCGCCGAAGCCTCCGCCGCCGCCCCAATCGGAACCGCCGCCTCCGCCACTCCAGCCTGAGCCGCGATTGCTGTCCGATGCGGCGCGGGCGAGTTCGCTCAACCCCCACAGCACGATGCCGGGATCGATACCGCTGCGGCGCTGCCCATAGCGACGCTTGCGGCTTCCGAACACGGCGATGGCGATCACGATCAGCACGACCCAGAAGATCGCGCTGGCAATCGTTCCGCCCGCGCCCGAAGTGCTTTCGCTTTGCGCGGCGGCAGCAGCTTCGGCCACGGCTTTGGCGTCAGCCGGATTGCGGTTCAATTGCGTGAGAATCTGATCGACCCCGGCAGTGATGCCGCCGGGGTAATCGCCCGCCTTGAAACGCGGGGTAACCGCCGATGCGATGATCCGCCCGGCCAGCACGTCGGGCATGTATTCCTCAAGCCCGTAGCCGACTTCGATCCGCACCCTGCGATCGTTGGGGGCGATCAGGAACAACAACCCCTGATCGGTCTTCTGCCCGCCGACGCCCCACGCGCGAAAGAGATTGTTGGTATAACTCGCCACATCGTCGCCATCGAGCGAAGCGATGGTCGCCACGATCACCGCGCGCCCGGTCTGCGCATTGTACGCCGACAGGCGCTGCGCAAGCGCGGCTTCCTGATCGTCAGGAATGATGTTCGCCTGATCCAGTACCGGGCCAGCAGGCTTGGGCGGCATGGCCGCGTACGCCGTTCCTGCGACAAGCAGAAACAGCGCCACGAATGCCTGAAGCAAGGCCCGCAGGGGGCGGGTCATGTTACTGGCCCGATGCTGCCGGAGCAGGGGCGGCAGGCGCGTTCATGTCGAAATTGACCGTCGGCGCGACCTCGGACCCGACAGCGGCCTTGAACGGAACCATCGGCTTGGCACCGTGAATCAGCTTGGCGCCGATCGCATCGGGGAAGGTGCGGATCGTGGTGTTGTAGGCCTGAACCGCCTCGTTATAGCGTGTGCGCGATACGTTGATGCGGTTTTCGGTGCCTTCAAGCTGCACCATCAGATCGGCAAAGCGCGCCTGGCTTTGCAGCTGTGGGTAGTTTTCCACCACGGTGCGCAACTGACCCAGGGCCTGGGTCAACTGGTTCTGCGCGTTCTGGAATTTCTCGAACTCGGCAGGGTTTGAAAGATCGTCGGTGGTGATGTTGATCGAAGTTGCGGCGGCGCGGGCATTGGTCACGTTCGTCAGGATCGTGGTTTCCGATGCGGCGGCGCCCTTGGCCGTGGCGACGAGGTTCGGGATCAGATCCGCGCGGCGCTGGTAGGAGCTTTCAACGTCGGCCCAGCGCGCCTTGGCCTCTTCCTCGGCGGCGGGGACCGAGTTGATCCCGCAGGCCGAAAGGCTGGCGGCGGCGACAGTTGCGAAGGCAATCTGGGAAAAACGGATAGCGGCCATCGACTTCGTACCCCTTTGATGGACCGCAGGCGCGGCCCGAATGGTGCAAGAGATAGCGTAAGAGGGCCGCACTTCAAGAGTGTGACCGATATGCAACCAATTGTGACTTGTGACGTTCGTCAGCCGGTGGCAACGGTCGGACAAGGGATCATGGTTAACGACATCAAGGGGGAAGCTGTGAGCATTCTGGGCGAATTCAAGACATTCATCGCGCGCGGCAACGTGCTGGACTTGGCTGTGGGCGTGATCATCGGCGGGGCGTTCGGCAAGATCGTCACGTCGCTGACCGAAAGCGTGATCATGCCGGTGGTCGGCTGGATCACGGGTGGCGTGGACTTTACGCGCTTCTTCGTGCGGCTGGGACCGGTTCCGGCGGACTTCAAGGGCGATCCACTGGCTTACGCAGACCTCAAGGCAGCGGGTGTGCCGATGATCGGCTATGGCGATTTCATCACGCAGGGCGTGAACTTCGTGATCGTGGCGTTCATCATCTTCCTGATCGTGAAAGCGGTGAACCGGATGACCGAAAAGCCGGTCGAGGATGCGCCTGCGGCGCCTGCCGGGCCGACAGAAGTGGAATTGCTGGCCGAGATCAGGGACGCTCTGAAGGCAAAAGGCTGATCGTTCACTTCGAAACGTGTGCCGGGGGCAGGAGCAATCCTGCCCCTTTTCATTTGCCGCTGCATCCCTATATGGGTCCCTGCCGGTTCAGGCCGGCTATGGTGATAAATTGCGGCGTGCAATAGGCACAGCGGACCCGGGGGCGGTACCCGGCGGCTCCACCATCACTACCGTGTCTTTCGGGATGCGGGCCTTGTTGTCGCAAGGGTGTTGATGGGGCCGAACTAGGATCGACGTGTGTTGAAAAGCGCTGTTTTTGCCCGGGCTGAGTAACCCGTTCAAGGCTCAAAACTCACAAGTGCCAACGACAACGAAGCACTTGCTCTCGCAGCATAATTCTAGGGGCTAACGCCCTGAAGTTATAAAGCGTGAGCACGGTTCGGACCGAACCGGGTAACAGAATCGGAAACCGGGGGCTGGGGGCGAGCCTAGCAACAGAATCGCCCTATTACCCTTTTTGCCCCCTATCCATTTGCGATGCTCAGATTTCGGTCGGCACGATTGCGGCTTGCGCAGCTTCGCGTTCCATCCGCACGGCATCGAGGATCTTGGCGCCGGCCACGAATACTGCGCCGGTGGCGGCCAGGAACAGCAGCTTGCCGCCAAAGCCTGGATATTCGGTCATGTAGGCTTTGCCGCGCTCCACCGCGCCCAATGACAGCGCATAAATGATCGCGAACGCCTCGAAGCGGGTCTTGATGACAAACAGGCGACCGATCTTTTTCAGCATGCGGGGTATTTATCCTCGTTTGCGAATAACAAAAGCAACCATCGTGCCAGTTCCCGTTTTGCTGGCCAATGTCTGGTTAAACGGCTGTTCACTGTAAATCGCAGCGACAGCATCAGTCCATGCAAAACGCACCGCCAATCAGGCGAGTTCCCCAAGGTCCAAGGCATCGAGCAAGGCGGCGCGCGCTGATGTGACCGTTTGCGCAAGGGAATCCCGACCAAGATCAGCAGGATCGATCTGTTCGGGCCAGTGCGCGGCGACGACCTGTTCAACCAGCGTGGCCTTGTCATGATCCAGCAGGAAACGCGGATCGACGGTGGCAGGATCGGCGACAACGCGCAGGCGCAGGCAGGCCGGGCCGCCGCCATTGGCCATCGACTGCCGCACATCGACGGGCAGCACCCGCCGGATCGGTCCGTTAGAGGCGATGTGGCCTTCCAGCCAGACACGCACGGCAGGCGTCTCCCACGCTTCCAGCGGGATTACGAGGCCCATTTCTCCGGTTGGCAGCGTGAGCAGTTGGGCGTTGAACAGGTAACTGCTGATCGCATCGGCAAGACTGACGGCGCTGGCGGACACGACCACGATTTCGGCTTCGGGCAAGCGTTCGCGGATCGCCGCGTATGTGCCGTGCGGATCGGCGAAGGCCTGTTCGTGGGTGAACAGGACGCGTTCATTGGCGACCGCGACGACATCGTTGTGGAACGCACCTGCCGCTATCGCTTCGGACGATTGTTCGATGAACAGGCAGCGGGCCGGATCAAGGCCATGCAGGCGGGCGACGGCGCGGCTGGCCTGTTCGTGCTGGCGCGCGGGGAATGCGCCGCCGGTCTTGCCATAGACGAAAAGTTCGACGCCCGGCGCGTCGTGGCGGACGCACATCCGCATGTGATTGGCCGCGCCTTCATCGCCGAAGCAGGGCGGCACGGCATCATGCACGGCGAAGTGTGCAGCATCGGCAAAGGCAAGCCGCAATTGCCGCACGGTATCGGGCCATTCCTGCGAACGGTGCGGCATGGTGACGAGATTGGCGGCGGTGAGGTGGCAGCGCCTGTCCGGCGTATCGGGCGCGGGGCTGACCGTGGCGGCATTGGCGGTCCACATCGACGATGCCGACCATGCGGCTGCCCGCAACCGGCGCTGAACCGGGTCAGCGTCATCAGAAGCGTTGAGGCCAAGGGCACCGAGGAAGCGTGGGTTGGGGCGAGGGAGCGGCGAGAACAGGCCCTGTACAAGACCAAGGTCGAGGTTGTGCCGCATCTTGGCCAGGCCCTGAAGCGCGGCGGCGCGGGGATAGGACACTTCGCCGGCGTGGGCAGATGACGCGAGGTTGCCGAGGCTCAACCCTGCATAATTGTGGCTTGGGCCGACAAGGCCATCGAAGTTGATTTCAACGAGAGGCATGGGTCATATCCTGCAACAGAAAGAGGATAGTATCATTTGCAAACACAGTCGCCGCAAACCCACCCCCAGCCCCTCCTTTTAGGGAGGGGAGCGACACTTGCGCTTCTGAAAGAAGCGTTAGTCGCAGCGGGGAGGGTGCTCTACGGCCCGTGTTTGCAAACGGCATAATCGCCCACAGAAAAGGGTTTTAGCGGCTGACGTGCCAGACCGTGTCTCCAGCAGTCACGCCCAGTGCCGCAGCCGCCACCGGATCAAGCACAAGTCCGTCTGGCCCGGCCGCCACTTCCGCAAAGGTGCAACGGTAATCCGCCAGTCTGCCGGTTGCCACCAGCGCCTTGATCGCGCTGCCGTTGCCTTCCGGTGCGCGCACGTGTGCCACGATTGACGCCTGCGCCTCGCAGACCGAGCGCACCCGGTCCGTCCGGGCGGTCATGGTGGGACCGCCGTCGAAAATGTCGACATAGCCTTCGTAGGCAAAGCCTTCTTCCTCCAGCATGCGCATAGCCGCGCGGCCCGAAGGGTGCGGCAGGCCGATGGCCGAGCGCGCGGTTTCCGGCAGCATGGCGATATAGACCGGATGCTTGGGCATCAGGTCGGCAATGAACTGGTTGCCGTTGATCGCGTTGAAATAGTCCGCTTCCTGAAAACTCATTCCGAAGAACCGGCCCGCCACGCCATCCCAGAACGGTGATCCGCCGCGCTCGTCGATCACGCCGCGCAGCTCCGCCAGGATCTTGTGGCCGAAGCGCTGGCGGTGCATCGCGATGAACAGATAACGGCTGCGCGCCAGCAACATGCCAAGGCCGCCTGCGCGTTCCGACGGGTGAAGGAACAGCCCGCCGACTTCGCTGGAGCCTTCAAGGTCGGTGACGAGGCCGAGCATTTCGGCGCGGAAGGTGCGGTTGAGTTCCTTCGAATGCTGGGTGAGCGTGGCCTTGCGATAGGAATAGAATGGCCACTGCCGCCCGACGCAGGTGAAGATCTGGGCGGTGCCGCGCACTTCGCCCGTGGTGGTGTCTTCCAGCACCAGGACGAACAATTCGTCCTTGAGGTTGTCGGGATCGCCATCATCTTCGTTGGCATAGGCTGCTGCTGCGCGTTCCAGCTTGGTGGTGAGCGATTTGCGATCAGGTGGCAGGTTGGTGAAGCCGCCGCCGGTCAGCTTTGCCATTTCATAGAGCGGTTGCAGGTCGGTCGCGCGTGCGGCGCGGATGCGGAACGTCATCAATTCCCCCCGGAAAGTCGGTGCAGGACCAGCGCGGACAGCGCCGCCCGTTCTGCCAGAGACGGCACGATCAGGAACTCCTGATCCGAATGGATCGCGCCGCCACGCACACCCATCGTGTCAACCACAGGCACCCCGCATGCGGCGATGTTGTTGCCATCGCACACCCCGCCGGATGCCTGCCACCGGATCTGCTGGCCAAGCGCATCACCACACTGGCGCACAAGCCCGAACAGGGCGGTGGCTTCGGGCGTCAGGGGCTTGGGCGGCCGGGAAACGCCGCCGTGGAGGTGGATCGCAACGTCGTGCAGCTTTTCGATCACGCGCATCGCTTCGTGCAGGGCGGCGATGAAGCGTTGTGCCTGATCGGGCAGGCGCGGGCGCACGTTGAAGCGCAACACCGCGTGATCGGGCACGACATTGTTGGCGCTGCCACCGTCGATCCGGGCAGGGTTCACCGAAAGGCCCGGTTCTTCCAGTGCCTTCAGGCGCAAGGCGAGATCGGCTGCGGCGAGGATTGCGTTGCGGCCGTCCTGCGGATTGCGCCCGGCATGGGCCGAGCGTCCGGCAATGATCGCGCTGTAATTGCCGCTGCCTGGGCGGTCCCCCGCCAGAGTGCCATCGGGCAGGGCAGACGGCTCATAAGTTAGTGCCGCCACCTTGCCGCGCGCCAGTTCGGCGATCAGCGTCGATGACGCAAGGCTGCCAGTTTCCTCATCCGAATTGAGCATAACGTCATAGCCGACCGATGGGGCGACAGGGCTGGTCTCAAACGCGGTGAGTGCGGCAAGGATCACCGCAATGCCGCCCTTCATGTCAGCGACGCCCGGCCCATTCAGCGTTTCGGGATCAAGCCATGTCAGTGCCTGGAACGGGTGGGCGGGCGCGAACACGGTGTCCATATGGCCCGTCAGCAGATAGCGGCGGGGCGCTTCGGGGCGGACGGACAGGACCAGATGCGCCCCGTTGGCGGTTTCAGCCTCGTGCCCATCGGCGGCAATTGCGGTAACCGGCGATGGATCTACCCTGCGCACGGTGCCGGGCAGCGCGGCGAAGCATTCCGCCAGCACGTCGCATTGCTGCGCAAGGCCGTGGAGATTGCCAGTGCCAGTGTTGATCGCGCACCATGCCTGTACCTGCGCAAGCATGGCGGCGGCGTCAATCCGGCTTGTCAGCGCCTGTTCAGTGGCGGAAATCTGTTGCATCTGCAACCAGCGTAGCGGTTCGCGCGGCCGGGGTGAACCCCTTGTTCCACTTGCAACGGTTGCGCTCTATGCCGTCTTGGGGCATGGCATCGGGCGTTCCTCCCCAGGTTCATCGGATTCGGTACGCGCGGCATTGCCGTGCGTCCGGTTTATGTGAGCGAATGGACATGGGTGAAATGAACGAACGTATCGAGCGCAGCGGGCTTCAGGTTGATGCGGCCCTCTCCACCTTTATCGACAATAGCGTCCTGAAGCCTGTCGGGCTTGACCCCGACGTGTTCTGGCAGGGCTTTGCGGCACTGGTCGCGCATTTCGCGCCGGTAAACGCCATGTTGCTGGACAAGCGCGATGCATTGCAGGCGCTGATCGATTCATGGCATCTGCACCGCAAGGGCAAACCCATCGATATGGGCGAATACCGGGCGTTCCTTACGGAAATCGGCTATCTGGTGCCCGAACCGGCACCGTTCGAGATCGGTCCGCAGAATGTGGACGCCGAGATCGCCTGCATGGCCGGGCCGCAACTTGTCGTGCCATCGCTCAACGATCGTTTCGTGCTCAATGCCGCCAATGCGCGCTGGGGCAGCTTGTACGACGCATGGTATGGCACCGATGCGCTTGATGCGCCGCTTGCGCAGCCGGGCGGCTATGACGCAGCGCGTGGCGCGGCGGTGGTGCGCGCCGGCCGCGCGTTTCTGGACCTGACATTCCCGCTGGATGGCATGGGCTGGGCGCAATGGGATGGCGAAAGCCAGCCGCCGCTGCGCCATCCCGGTCAGTTTGCCGGACACAAGCCGGGCAGCCTGCTGCTTTGCAACAATGGCCTGCACGTGGAAATCGTGCAGGATCGTAAGCATCCGGTGGGCAAGGGCGACAAGGCGGGCATCGCCGACATCGTGATGGAAGCGGCACTGACCACGATCGTCGATCTGGAAGATTCGGTCGCCGCCGTGGACGCCGAGGACAAGCTGCTGGCCTATGGCAACTGGTTGGGCCTGATGCGCGGCGATCTGGAAGCGCGCTTCCACAAAGGCGGGCAGATGATGACCCGCGCGCTTGAACCGGACCGGGAATGGACATCGCCCACGGGTGAACCACTGATCCTGCCGGGCCGCAGCGTACTGTTCGTGCGAAATGTCGGCCATCTGATGACCAGTCCTGCAATCCTGCTGCCCGACGGTTCGGAAATTCCCGAAGGCATCATGGACGCCGTGATCACATCGGCTATCGGCATGCACGACCTGATGGGGCTGGGACGCCTGCGCAACAGCCGCAAGGGCAGCATCTATATCGTCAAGCCCAAGATGCACGGGCCAGAGGAAGTGGCCTTCACCAACGATCTGTTCGATGCCGTGGAAGACCTGCTGGGGCTTGAGCGCCATACCGTGAAAGTGGGCGTGATGGACGAGGAGCGGCGCACCTCGGCAAACCTTGCGGCATGCATCCATGCCGTGCGCAACCGCATCGTGTTCATCAACACCGGGTTCCTCGACCGCACGGGTGATGAAATCCATACCTCGATGCAGGCAGGCGCGATGATCCGCAAGGGCGCGATCAAGGGATCGGGCTGGATTGCTGCCTATGAGAAGCGCAACGTCTGTATCGGACTGGCGCACGGACTTTCAGGCAAGGCGCAGATCGGCAAGGGCATGTGGGCCGCGCCCGACATGATGCACGACATGATGCAACAGAAGATCGCGCATCCCCGCACCGGCGCGAACACGGCATGGGTGCCGTCGCCCACGGCCGCCACGCTGCATGCGATGCACTATCATCAGGTTTCCGTATTCGAAGTGCAGGAAGCTGTGGCGCAGGAGCGGATGCTGGGCGTTGAGGCGCTGCTGGCTGTTCCCCTGGCCGATGGGGCAAACTGGTCCGAGGCCGAAGTGCGCGAGGAACTGGACAACAATGCCCAGGGCTTGCTCGGCTATGTCGTGCGCTGGATCGATCAGGGTGTGGGCTGCTCCAAGGTGCCCGACATCGACGACGTGGGCCTGATGGAAGACCGCGCGACCTTGCGCATTTCCAGCCAGCACATCGCCAACTGGCTGCTCCATGGGGTCTGTTCGCGCGATCAGGTGATGGACAGCCTGAAGCGCATGGCGGCCAAGGTCGACGCGCAGAACGCGGGAGATCCGCTGTATGAACCCATGGCAGGGCGCTGGGATGAAAGCTTTGCCTTCCGTGCCGCCTGCGATCTGGTGTTCAAGGGCGTGGAGCAGCCAAACGGCTACACCGAACCGCTGTTGCATGCATGGCGACTGAAGAAGAAGGCGGCTTTGGCCAAGGTGGCCGAGGTGGCTTGATTTGATCGAGGGCGGGCCTTTCGCGGCTCGCCCTTTTGTTTCGCGCAGAGATCGCAAAGAGCGCAATGATGTAGTGCTTGGCCGAAGGCCACCGTCCCAATGCATCGGTTCCGCTGCGAAGAAGCGTCCGGGAGACGGGCGGCTTCGCCGTCAGCACACCCTCTTTGCGCTCTTTGCGCGAAAAAATCCTACTTCGTCAGTACACGCGCAATCGCCACGAACTCCGCCACATCCAGAGTTTCCGCGCGGCGCTGGCTGTCGATTCCCAGTCCTTCGAGCGCCTCCAGCGCGCCGGGCAGGCCCTTGAGGGATTGGCGGAGCATCTTGCGGCGCTGGCCGAAGGCGGCTTCGGTCACGCGTTCGAGCATGCGCGCCGATACGCCTTCGGGCATGGCGGCAGGTTCGACATGGACGATGGCCGACATCACCTTGGGCGGCGGAGTGAAGGCGCTGCGGTGGACTTTCATCGCGATGCGCGGGGTGCTGCGCCACTGCGCCAGCACGGCAAGGCGGCCATAGGCGCCTGAACCGGAGGTGGCGATGATGCGCTCTGCCACTTCCTGCTGGAACATCAGCGTCAGCGATTTCCACTGCGGCGGCCACGGCTGGCCTGAAAGCCACCCGGTGAACAGCGCGGTGCCGACATTGTAGGGCAGGTTCGCTGCGACATGCCACGGCCCGTCGAACAGGGTTTCGGGCGCGATCTTCGTGGCATCGCCCTGAATTACGGTAAGCTGGCCGGGGAAGGCATCGGACAGTTCGGCAAGGGCCGGCAGGCAGCGCTTATCCATTTCGATGGCGGTGACATTGGCGCCCGCGCGCAGTAGGGCGCGGGTCAGGCCGCCGGGGCCGGGGCCGACTTCGAGGACGTTTTCGCCCCGCAGCTTGCCCGGCACCGTGGCGATGCGGCTGAGCAATTGTTCGTCGAACAGGAAGTTCTGGCCAAGCGCCTTGGTGGCGATCAGTCCGTGGCGGTTGACGACATCGCGCAGCGGGGGAAGCTCGGTCACGAATTCATCCTTCGCGTGGCGCATTCGCCCGCCATGCGCAGCGCCGCGATGGTTGGCCCGACCCGCGCCGTGCCGGTTCCGGCAATGCCGAAGGCGGTCCCGTGATCGGGGGACGTGCGGATGATCGGCAGGCCGAGCGTGACATTCACTCCAGCGTCGAAATCGAGCGCTTTCAACGGGATCAGCGCCTGATCGTGGTACATGCAGATCGCCACGTCATAGCCGGCGCGGGCTTCTGCATGGAACATCGTGTCGGGCGGCAGGGGGCCTACCGCATCGATCCCGGCTTCACGCAGCAAGGCGACAGCGGGCGCGACGATGTCTGCATCCTCATGCCCCATACGCCCGTCTTCGCCCGCGTGGGGGTTAAGCCCGGCCACGGCAAGGCGTGGGCGGACTATCCCGTAATCGCGTGACAGCGCCGCAGCGGTGATCGCGGCGCGGTTGCGGATCAGCTCGACCGTGAGCAAATCGGGCACATCGCGCAAGGAGACGTGGACCGTGATCGGCACCACGCGCAAGCTTGGCCCGGCCAGCATCATCACCGCGTTTTCGGGCGATATCCCGCAGGCTTGCGCCACATATTCGGTCTGGCCGGGATAAGTAAAGCCGATCCGCGCAAGGCGGCTCTTGGCGACAGGGCCGGTGACGAGCGCCGAAGCTGCGCCTGAGCGGACAAGGCCGGTGGCGGCGGACAGGGCGTTGAGAGCCAGCGTTGCGCCAGCGTCGCACGGTTCGCCGGGGGTATAGGCAAGATCGCCGATGTCGAGCACGGGCAATGCCCCGTCAAAGCAATCCGCAACTTCGTCCGGGGCCTTGACCGCGCAGACCGGTACGTTCAGCCCGCGCGCACGGACGGCCTGTTCGACCAGCCGGGAAGAGCCGACCACGAAGAACAAGGGCAAACGCTCGGTCTTGCGGACGGCCCACGCTGCGGCGGCCAGTTCCGGGCCAACGCCTGCGGGATCACCGATGGAAAGGGCAAGGGGAGGCGTCATGCGCTTCCCCTAGACCCTGAACGCAGGGTTTGCGAGGGTCAGTTGTATTCGATCACCGCATCACGGCGAAGATCGCGCAGATAGGTCTGCGCGCGCTTGTTGACGCGGTCATCCTCGATCTGCGCCATAAGCTGATCGAAGCTGGGGCCGCTGGTGACTTGCGGATCGTCACGTCCGCACAGCATCAGGACGCGTACGCCCTCCTCGATCGAGCCGAACGGCGGTGTGGTCTGGCCGACAGGCAGGGCGAGCAGGGTTTCCTGAAGCGCGCCCGGCAGATCGCGCGCCTTGATCTGATCGTTGGCAACCACGGTTGCGCCGATCTTCGCCGCCTGCGTCTCGGCATCGCCGCAGCCCTTGATCGTCTTGACCATGGCGGCAAATTCGGCGGCCTTCCTGCCGGCGGTGTCGTTGTTCAGGCCCTTGGGAAATTCGATGGAAATCTGCTTGAGGCTGAGCAGCGCATCACGCGGATCGGCGGTCAGTACCTGGCGCTTGTCGATCAGATAGAGGATCGAGAAGCCACCGCGAATTTCGATCGGCCCAGCAAGCTGGCCCGGCGCCATGCCGGTTGCGGCCGCGCCGAGTTCGGCCGGAAGCTGGGCGAGGCGAATCCAGCCCAGATCGCCGCCGACAGCAGCGGTCGAGGCTTCGGAATACTGGCGGGCATAAGCGACGAAGCTGCCGCCGCCCTTCAATTGTTCGACGATCTTCTCGGCATTGGCGAAGACCTGCGTCTTGTTCACGTCGGTTGCGGCAAGGAATATTTCACCGATCCGGTATTCCTCGGTGCCCTTCGATGCCTGCAGGCGCTGCATCATTTCAGTCACTTCGCCTTCCGAGACGTTGACGAACGGCTGGACGTTGCGGCGCAACAGGTTCTGCCATGCCAGTTCGCCCCGGATCTGGCGCTTGAGCGAGGCAGAGGAGGAGCCGATGCGCGCCAGATACTTTTCCATCGCTTCCGGCGACTGACCGAAGTTCTGCGTGGCCACGCGATCATAGGTCGCGTCAACCTGGCCATCGTCGGCCGGCACATCAGCGGCCTTGGCTTCCTGTATCTGCAAGGTTTCGTCAATCAGGTTGCGCAGCACCTGCATGCGCAGCCGCTCCAGTTCCTCACCCGTGATCTTGTTGCCGTTGGCCGAAATGATCAGCGCAAGGCGTTGTTCAACATCGGTCCCGGTCACGATCTCGCCATTGACGATAGCCGTGGCGCGGCGGACGTTGGGATCGTTCTTGCCGAACATCACCGGGTTTGCGGGAATGTTGAGCGGAGAGTTCGCGCCTTGCGCCAGCACCGGGGCGGCAGCAGTTGCGCACATGCCGAGCGCAAGCGCAGCCGTGCCAATCGTGCGGGTGATCTTCAGCTTGGACATCATGGTCAGCGTATTGGTCCTGTCGAACTGGCCCACTCAGATTGTCGTCTGGCGGCGGCCTTCTTGTATCTTCGGGCATTGGCCGCAGGCGGCTTAACCCAAGCTGAGTGGCGTATCGGGCGCGAAAGGGCAAGATGCCGCGCTATTTCACCCCAAGGTTCTTGAGCGAGAGCGATATCTGGAACGAGTTGCCGCGCGCGGCGTCGCCCGTTGTCACGTAATCGCGCCGCCAGGTGAAGGACAGGTCCAGACAATCGTCGGTATAGGCAACGCCGAGCCGGTGGCGGAGCATCTGATAGCCATCCGATGTCAGCGTGGGGTCTTCGTCACGGTCTGTCAGGTTGACGATGGCCGATCCGAAGACCGAGAACGCCCGCGTAATCGGGGTGCGCGCGGCAAAGCGCAGTTCCTCGCGGTCCTGAAGATCCTCGAACGAGCTGGTGATGTTGCGATTGAGCTTGAGGTAGCCGGCTTCGATGTAGCGGCGGTGATCGCCCAGCGTCGCGTCGAATTCGTTGCGGCGCAACGCGAAGCTGTCTTTGTCGATGCGGAAGCGGTGCGTGAACTTGACGATATCGCCAAACCGGACGGTGGTGCGGCCGACATAGTCCGAGGCGCGGGTGGTAAGCCCGGTGCCATCGGGCAGGATCGATTTCTGGCTCGACAGGCGGTAGCTTTGCCCGATCGTGGTGGTAACGCGCAGGCCGGGGCGCTGGTAGTTCCAGTCAAAGCCATAGGTGAAGCGCACACCGTCCTCGATCCGGTCATGGCCGGGAAAGCGATTGAGCGCGAACAGGTTGGTGTCTTCCAGATCGACCGAACGCGAATCCTCGTTGGGAATCTCGAAATTGCGCACACCCGGCGTTGCCACCACCTGCACACGGGGGGTCAGCACTTGCGCACCACCCAGCAGGCTTCCCAGGAACGGCCACTTCATATCCAGCGCAGCGGTGGCAATTCCACGCGTCTGCCAGCCGGGAAGCCCGCGATAGATCGCGGTCTCGGTCAGTTCGTTTTCGGCGCTATGATAGACATCGCCCCGGACCAGGCCGGTCAGCGTCACTTCCTGCCCAAGGCCGGTGATCGTGCGCAGGTCCCACTGTGCGCGGGCAAAGGCGCGCTGGCTGTCCTGCCCGGCGGTGCGCAGGATGGCGAGGCTGTTGGCCTGCAATTCGAACCGGCCCGGAATGCCGTCGAAGACCATGCGGCGGCGATAGTCGATCGCGGGCAGGGCCAGCGGGACCATGCCCTGCGGATCGTCCACCCGTACTGTCTGCGTCATCCACCCGGCGATGCTGAGGTAGCTGTCATCATCGACGCGCTCGATGTTGAGCGAGGAGCGCAGCCGGTCATCGCGGCTGATGTCATAACGGCGCAGGAACGTGCGGTCCGATGCGAGGCGGCCGTTGCCGGTCAGGCTCCATTCCGGCGAGAACTGCAACTTGCCGTTCGCCTCGATGTAGCCGCGCCACGACTGCTGCTGTTCGGCCGCAGTCCCGCCGGTGGATGTGGCCCCGCCCACTGCGATGCGCGAACTGCGCGTGGCATATCCGGTGATCTGGAATGCACCGAGGTTGGTCAGGTGCCGGTACTTGGCGGTGAGCATCGGCAAGGAGCCGGTGTAGAACGTGCCGGTCAGCGCAAGATCGCGGTTGTCGGCAATGCGCCAGTACCACGTATCGCTGATTTCAGCGCCGTTCGACGCGCTCAGGCGGAAATCGGGGATCAGCAATCCGGTTTCGGCACGGAAATCCGATGTATGGCCAAGGCCCGGCAGCGGCAGGATCGGGATGCCGAACATGCGCAGGGTGGCGCCATAATATTTGACGCGCTTTTCCTTCGCGTCGAAATAGACCCGCGCGGCGGTCACTTCCCAGCTTGGCTTTTTGGCGCAGCCTTTATCGTCCTCGACCGAGCAGCCCGAATAGGCCGCCTGTTCCAGCATCATGTTGCCGTTTTCGTCACGCGCGCCGCGTTCGGCGGCCAGCCGCCCTCCGGTGCGCAGGACGATCAGCAGGTCCTCGATCGCGCCCGCCTTGAATTCGTCGGTCAGTTCGACCTTGTCCGTATAGACCACGTTGCCATCGACATCGACGAAGCGGATGTTCCCGCTGGCCATGATCTGCCCGGTGTTGCGGTTCCACACCACATTGTCGGCGCGCACCGTCTGATCCTCATGCCGGAGCACGACGCTGCCGTCTGCGGTGACGAGTTCGGCGTTGCTGTCATAACGGACCTTGTCCGCTTCAAAGCGCACGACATCGTCCGGCGCCGATTCGGCGGGCGTTGCTTGCGGGGCAGGGGCATCCTGCGCGAAAGCCGGGAGGCCCGCGAAAGCGGCAAGCGCGAAGGATGAGGCGGAAAGGGCCGCGCGCGCAAGGCGCAAGCGTCGATCAAGGGCTTGCGGCTGCGGCCGCCGGGCGGGTTGCATGCGCTTGCCTATCGCACCAGTGCACCCTAACTGCAATTCCACATTTTCCGCTGGCGCAATCCTTGCGCCGAAGCGTGATCTCTTTTCCGACAGGAGTGCCGAATGAACGTCGTTTTCCGCACCAGCGATGCCCCGCTTCCCCGCCTTGTGGCGCGACTGGTGGCGCAGGATGCGCTTCCCGCCGATCTGGACGCGGTGGTGCGCGATGGCGCGGGCGCGGCGCGGTTCAGCGGGAAGACCGGACAGGTCTTCGAAGCCTTCGTGGCGGGTGAAGCTGGCGTGAAGCGGCTGGCGCTGGCCGGAATCGGCAAGGCAGAAGGCGCTGACAGGCTTGCCGCGCTGGAAAAGGCTGGCGCGGCTTTGACTGCCAGGTACCTGACATCTGGCGAAACCTCGCTGGCGATCGATTTTGCCGGATCGGGCCTGACAGGGGTTGAGGCCGCTGCGGTTTTGCTGGGCGCGCGCCTGCGCGGCTGGCGGCACGATGTCTATCGCACCAAGCTTGCCGAGGAGCAGAGGCGCTCGCTGGCCGAAGTCGTGGCGGTGGGCGCGCCCGAAGGCACGTCTGCGGCATGGGATGTGGAAAGCGCCGTGGCCGAAGGCGTGGAGTTCACCCGCGAACTCGTGGCGGAACCGGCCAACGTAATCTACCCTGCCAGCTTCGTGGAGCGCGCGAAGGCCCGGCTTGAGGGCACTGGCGTTGAAATCGTCGTGCTCGGCCTTTCCGAAATGACCGCCTTGGGCATGGGCGCACTGCTCGGCGTATCGCAAGGTTCGGTGCGTGAACCGCAGTTGCTGGCAATGCGCTGGAAGGGCGCGGAAGCCGATCAGCCGACCGCCTTCGTCGGCAAGGGCGTGACATTCGATACTGGCGGCATCTCGATCAAGCCCGCTGCGGGCATGGAAGACATGAAGTGGGACATGGGCGGTGCAGCAGCCGTCGCGGGCACGATGCTCACGCTCGCCCGACGCAAGGCGAAGGCCGACGTGATCGGCGTGTGCGGCCTTGTCGAGAACATGCCCGATGGCAATGCGCAGCGTCCCGGTGACGTGGTCACGTCGATGTCCGGCCAGACGGTCGAAGTCATCAATACCGACGCCGAGGGCCGTCTGGTGCTGTGCGATGCGCTGACCTGGGTGCAGAAGGAATATGCGCCGAAGACCGTGATCGACCTGGCCACGCTGACCGGCGCGATCATCATTTCGCTCGGCCATGAATACGGCGGCATGTTCAGCAATGACGATGCGCTGGCCGCCAGCCTCGATGCGGCGGGCAAGGGCAGTGGCGACAAGCTGTGGCGTTTCCCCATCGGCGCGGCCTATGACAAGCTGATCGACAGCCCGATTGCCGACATGAAGAACGTGGGGCCACGCTATGGCGGGTCGATCACCGCCGCGCAGTTCCTCCACCGCTATATCGACAAGGGCGTGGTCTGGGCGCACCTCGACATCGCCGGCATGGTCTGGGCGGACAAGCCCGGCGCGACCTGGGACAAGGGCGCAACCGGCTATGGTGTGCGCCTGCTCGACCGCTACGTCCGTGACGTGCTGGAGGCCTGACCTCCCATGCCTAAAATGCGGCGCAAGTCTGATCTGCCGACCAAGACTTGCGCCGCTTGCGGCCTGCCGTTCACATGGCGCAAGAAGTGGGAGCGCGACTGGGACAACGTGAAGTTCTGTTCCGATCGCTGTCGCAGCGGCAAGGGGAAAGCCGGGTAATGCGCGTCGATTTCTATCAGTTGACCAATGATCCTGCCGAACAGGTGCTGCCGCTGATTGCGCGCAACACGCTGGCGGCGGGCGAAAGGCTGCTGGTCGTGTCGGACGATTCCGCGCAGTTGAAGCGCGCCAGCGAAGCGCTGTGGGCGCGCCTCCCCGAAACCTTCCTCGCCAACGGCCTCGCCACCGATCCTCACGCCGACCGCCAGCCGATCCTGCTTTCGGCGGAACCGGACCCGCTCAACGGGGCGAAGTTCATGGCGCTGGCTGATGGCGTGTGGCGCGAGGGGAGTTTCGAGCGGGTATTCCTGCTGTTCCCGCCCGCCCGCATCGACGACGCGCGCGGCTGCTGGCGCATGCTGGGTACGCGCGAAGGCTTAGAGCGGCGATATTGGCGGCAGGAACAGGGCAAGTGGAAAGAGGGGCCTTGAGGAGGTTCAGACTCACCCCGGATCAAGTCCGGGGCGAAGAAATCAGGATACTACACTGCTCAACCTAACGTCGGCCCGGACTTGATCCGTGCTGAGGCTTATTTCTTTCACAACAGAAGCTCAAACAGATCCGCCCACTCTGGATTGCCCCGCTCGATCAGTTCGAACTTCCATTCACGCCGCCAGCGCTTCAGGCGTTTTTCGTGGGTAATGCAGTCATCGATGGTGTCGCCGCGTTCAGCCCAAACCAGCCGAACCAATTTGTGCTTAGCGCAATAATCCGAGCCGCTGCCTTCGCGGTGCTGGTGAATGCGCCGTGCCAGATGTGCCGTGACACCGACATACATTGAGCCACGATAGTGGTCGGCCATGATGTAAACCCAGCCACCGCGTTGTTCCTGATTCATCCTGCGACGGAACAGCAAGCCTCACCCCGGATCAAGTCCGGGGCGACGGGAACTGATGCGACAACGGTTCGTTCGTCGCCCCGACTTGATCTGCTCCCCGGCGTTTTACCCGTCGGCCCGGACTTGATCCGGGCTGAGGCTTCTACCTCTCCCACCCGCCTTGCACCCTGGCCCAATCCCCGCTAGGGGCGCGCCCAACTGATTTCCCATACCTGCAAGGACAAGTCCCATGGCGGTTACCCGCACTTTCTCGATCATCAAGCCCGATGCCACGCGTCGCAACCTGACTGGTGCGGTCACCAAGATGCTTGAAGAAGCCGGCCTGCGCGTCGTCGCTTCCAAGCGCATCCATATGAGCCGCGAACAGGCCGAGGGCTTCTACGCCGTTCACCGCGAGCGTCCGTTTTTCGGAGAACTGGTCGAATTCATGATCTCCGGCCCGGTCGTCGTGCAGGTTCTCGAAGGCGAGAACGCCATGCAGCGCAACCGCGACATCATGGGCGCCACCAACCCCGCCAACGCCGAACCCGGCACGATCCGCAAGGAACTGGCCGAATCGATCGAAGCCAACACGGTACACGGTTCGGATTCGGACGAGAACGCGGCGATCGAAATCGCCTACTTCTTCAAGCCCGAAGAAATCGTCGGCTGATCGGCGCGAAGTCAGATCGACCAGAAACGGGGGCCAGGGAAACTTGGCCCTTTTTTCTTGCGCAGGGTTTGCGCTAAAAGAGTGTCACGAGGAGAGTGCGATGCAAGGTATGGGTGGGGACGATTGTCCCTTTGCTTTCAACTTCGACGAAAAGACGTTCAAGGTCGGTGACACGGTAAGCTACCGGGTGACGGGCAGTCCGATGTTCGAAGATATGCCCTTCGCGGGCGAACTGCTGGAAGTGCATGATGATTTCGTCATCATCGCGGCCGATGCCAGCGATCCGTCAGTGCGCTATCGCGGAACGCGCGAAAGCCGCCCGCAGGTGAGCGCGGACCAGATCTGAAGGCCGGCTTTCAGAATTCCAGCATTGCGGCAAGGCGGCGGGGTGCCACCGCGGCCCAGCTGCGGCGCAACCAGTCTGCGGCGTGATCCCAATCCACGTCGGGTCTGTTCAGGGTCAGCCCAGCCCAGCCGCTCGCGCCGTAATAGGCCGGGCGGAACCACACATCGGGGTCCTGTTCGATCAGCGCGGCCAATTCGTCCTGCCCGCTGGTCTTTACCAGAAGCGCGATTTGCGGGGTCCCATGGTGCTGATCGTTGAAATAGGCGAAATACTTGCCACCCACCCGCCAGCCCGGCGCGCCATGGCTTTCGCGTTCCTCCACCTGCGGCAGGGCATCGGCCAGCGCGCGGACCTTTTCGAGCAGCCATCCGGCGTCAAATTCCCGCGCAACATAGGCGGCCAGTGTACGTGAATAGAGCTGGTGTTCGGCAAACAGCACACGCGCGGCCAGGGTGTCGCCTGTATCGCCGGGGATGATCGCAACCGGCGTCTGGCCCAGAACCGGGCCATCGTCGAGTTCGGCGGTGACGAGGTGCACCGTGCAGCCGCCATGCGAATCGCCTGCTTCGATCGCGCGGTCGTGCGTGTGCAGCCCCTTGTATTTGGGCAGAAGCGAGGGGTGGATGTTGAGCATCCGGTTTTTCCAGCGCCCGACGAATTCGGGCGTGAGAATCCGCATGTAGCCCGCCAGCGCGATGTACCGCGCTCCTGATTTCAGCACTTGCGCTTCCATCATCGCGTCATGGTCTGCGCGGGCGATGCCCTTGTGCGGCAGGCAGAACGTGGCCACGCCTTCGGCCTCGGCCAGCTTCAGGCCAGAGGCGTCGGGGTTGTTGGAGAGAACGAGCACGATCTCGTAAGGGCAATCCGCCGCACGGCTTGCATAAAGCAGCGCGGCCATGTTCGTGCCGCTGCCCGATATGAAAACGGCGACGCGCGCACGAGGCATCACATCCTCCCCGGTACGGGGAGGGGGACCGTTCGCAGGATGGTGGAGGGGGCTGTCCGGGCCGCGCTAACCATGAAGGGAGGTGCCCAAAGGCGATTCCCCTCCACCGCCGTCCCGGTGGTCCCCCTCCCTGTACGGGGGAGGAATGCGGCTCTAGCCGACATGCACGGCTTCCCATGCTTTGCGCGCCGACCATGCTTCGGCACTGCCGGTCACGGTGCAGCCCTTTTCGCCTGCGACGATCTTGCCGATGCGGAATACCTCTTCCCCGGCGGCGGCAAGGTCGGCGCCGAGCGCTTCGGCTTCGCCCGGTGCTACGGCAAGAACCATGCCTACGCCGCAGTTGAACGTGCGCGCCATTTCGGCAGGTTCGATGTTGCCCTGCGCCTGCAGGAACGCCATCAACCGGCTCTGTTCCCAGCTATCGGCATCGATCCGCGCATGAAGTCCCTTGGGCAGTACGCGCGGCACGTTTTCCAGCAAGCCGCCGCCGGTGATGTGCGCCAGCGCGTTGATCCTTCCCGAACGGATGAACGGCAGCAGCGTCTTCACATAGATGCGAGTCGGCTCGATCAGATAGTCGATCAGCAGGCGCTCATTGTCGAACAGGGCAGGGCGATCCAGCTTCCAGCCCCTGTCGGCAGCGAGGCGGCGAACCAGCGAATAGCCGTTGGAATGAACGCCCGACGAAGCCAGGCCAAGCAGCACGTCGCCTGCGGCCACGCGGTCCCCGGTCAACTGTTCGCCGCGTTCCACAGCGCCCACGCAAAAGCCCGCAAGGTCATAATCGCCATCGGCATACATGCCCGGCATTTCGGCGGTTTCGCCGCCGATCAGCGCGCACCCGGCCATCCGGCAGCCTTCGGCGATGCCCGCAACCACGCGCTCGGCCACGCCATTGTCGAGGCGCCCGGTGGCGAAATAATCAAGGAAGAACAAAGGTTCTGCGCCCTGAACGATCAGGTCGTTGACGCACATGGCGACGAGATCGATCCCGATCTGGTCGTGGCGGTCGTGGTCGATCGCCAGCTTTACCTTGGTGCCGACACCATCGTTGCCCGCGACGAGCAAGGGGTCCTTGTAGCCTGCTGCCTTGAGATCGAAAAACCCGCCGAAACCGCCAAGTTCCGCATCCGCGCCGGGGCGGGCCGTGGACTTGGCCAAGGGGCCGATGGCCTTCACCAGCGCGTTGCCTGCGGCAATGTTCACGCCGGCCTGGGCGTAGCTGTAGCTCTGCGGCTTTTGATCGTGATCGCTCATGGAACGCGCGCCTAGCGCTTTCCTGCTTGGATTTCCACTTGCCTTTGGGCAAAAGCGCTCCGGCAAGCCGCCTTGTCCCCAAGATCGCGGCCAAAATGGTTCTGGAGTTCCCTTGGTCGCGCTGCGCCTGCCTTTCGAAAGTGCCCGGAACCGCAAAGCCCTGATCATCGGGCTGGCCCTGCTTGCCGGGCTGGGCGGGGCTGCGCTGCTCGCCCAGATCGAAGGGGATCGCGGGATTCCGCCGATTGCCAGCAACGGCGATTTCGAGGTGCGCGGAATCGCGGTCAACGTCAGCGGAGACAATGCCGAAGATGCGCGCAGCAATGGCTGGCGCGAAGCCGCGCGCAAGGGCTGGGAAAAGCTGTGGGCCTCCAACGGCAGCGGTGGGGCGGCGCCCGGACTGGACGATTCGACCATCGAATCGATGATTTCGGCCATCGTGGTCGAACACGAACAGATCGGCCCGCGCCGCTATATTGCACGGCTGGGCGTGATCTTCGACCGTACGCGCACCAGCGAACGATTGGGGATGACCGGAGCACGGGCGCGCTCGGCGCCGATGCTGGTGATCCCGGTGCTTTATCAGGGCGGCGTGGCGACCGTGTTCGAAACGCGCAGCCCGTGGCAGAAGGCATGGGCCGAATACCGCACCGGCAACAGCGCTATCGATTATGTGCGTCCGGCCGGCGCCGGCTCCGATTCGCTGCTGCTTACCGCAGGCCAGCTTGAACGCCGCAGCCGCAACTGGTGGCGTGTGATTCTCGACGAGTTCGGCGCGGCGGACGTGATCATGCCGATTGCACGGCTGACGCGCGAATATCCCGGCGGGCCCGTGCATGGCACCTTCACTGCGCGCTATGGCCCGGACAACCGTTTCCTCGGCAGTTTCACGCTGACGGCGCGCAATGAGGCGGAATTGCCCCGGATGCTTGAGGATGCCATCGGCCGGCTTGACCGCATCTTCAGCGATTCTCTGGCAAGCGGACTGCTGCGCCCCGATCCTACACTGAACATCGCGCCGGAAATCGATCCAGAACTGATCGACCGGATTCTTGCGGCGGAAGGTCCGGCGCGTACAGCACCCGGCACCAATGGGGATCCGCAGGCGCAGCCGACATCGACCGCGTCAGCGGCGGCGGCGGTCACGTCGAACGTCACCGTCCAGTTTGCAACCGCCGATGCTGCGGCAGTCGATGCAGGTATGGCTGCGTTGCGGGGTATTCCCGGTGTGCGCAGCGCGGTTTCGACATCGATCGCCATTGGCGGAACGTCGGTCATGCGTGTGACGTATGCGGGCGAGATCGATGCGCTGGCGGCCGCGTTGCGGGCACAGGGCTGGCGGGTAACGGCGGGCGCGGGCGCGCTTTCGATCCGCAAGTAACCCTTTGCCGGTTTTCAACGTATAACTGCCACCATGTCGCAGATCGCTCTACCGCTTCTGACCGCGCGCGGCGCAGAGACCATCGTGCTCGGCGCCTCGCTGACGCCGGTGATCGAAGCGCTTCAGGCGGCGGAACGCTGGCCGTTCCGCACCGCAATTCTGGCGGGGCCACCACGTTCGGGAAAGAGCCTGCTGGCGCGCTGGTTTGCCGAAAGCGGCGGTGGCGAAGTGATCGACGATGCCGACACCCTGCCCGAAAACGACCTGTTTCATCTCTGGAACCGCGCGCAGGCCGATGGCCGTCCGTTGCTGCTGGTCAGCAATCGCGCGCCCGGATCGTGGTCAATCGCCTTGCCCGATCTTGCCTCGCGCCTGGGATCGGCCCTGCTGATCGAGATCGGCCCGCCCGATGATGAATTGCTGGCAGGCCTGATCGGCGAACATGCCGGGCGCCGCGGCCTTGTCCTGGGCGATGCCGTGCTGGCGTATCTTCTGCCGCGAATCGAACGCAGCCATGCTGAAATAGAGTTGCTGATTGAAACTCTTGACCGCCTGTCCCTTGAGCGTAAAGCACCCGTCACCATATCCCTTGTTCGCGATGCGCTTGCCGAGCGATCAGGGGAATTCCAGCCGCGCTTGCTTTAGCCGGTTGAAAGAGAGAGAATTGGGGCATGTTGAACGGCCTGATCGATTATCTGGACTCGATCCGCTCGCGCGATCCCGCGCCGCGCTCGCGTTGGGAAATCCTGCTTTATCCCGGTTTGTGGGCGGTCGGTTTCCATCGGCTGGCGCATTGGTTGTTCGAAGCCGATCTGTTTTTCCTTGCGCGCGCGGTGAACCACTTCTCGCGTTTCCTGACCGCGATCGACATTCATCCCGGCGCGAAGATCGGCAAGCACCTGTTTATCGACCATGGTTTCACCGTGATCGGCGAAACGTGCGAGATCGGCGACAATGTGACGATCTACCAGTGCGTAACCCTTGGCGGCACCAATCCCGCCAACGGCGTTCCGGGCAAGCGTCACCCGACACTGTGCGACAATGCGATCATCGGTTCTGGCGCGCAGATTCTTGGGCCGATCACCGTCGGGCCGCGCGCGCGCGTTGGCGCAAATGCGGTGGTGACCGATGACGTGCCCGAAGGTGCGACGATGGTCGGCCTCAAGGCGCGGTCCACGCTGGTTCCGGCGGAAACCTGGCTCAAGGAATTCATCCCTTACGGCACCCCGTGCAAGGAACCGTGCGAACCCAATGGCGGCAGCCGCGTCGATGATCTGGAGGCTGAAGTCGCCATGCTCAAGACGCAGGTTGCGGCGCTGATCGCGGCGCAGACCGGCGATGGTGGGTTGACCCCGGCACCACCGCCAAGCTCGGCATCGCGGAGGACGCGCAACTGAGCGCAAGCGGGTCCGAACCGGGCAGTCCGGGCACGATACTGCCCTTTCCCCATGCGCAGCCGCCTTTGCAGGTGGCGTTCGACCGCCCCGAACTGTTGCGTATCCTCGATCTTTACGGTCGCATGGTCGCTGCGGGATTCTGGCGCGATTACGCCATGGATTTCGGCAAGGACGCAGCGAGCTTCGCCGCATTCAGGCGCACTGCCGAACGCCCCACCGCGCGCATTGAAAAGCGCCCTTCCTTGCGAGGCAAGCAGGGCATGTGGGCACTGTTCGGCGAAGCCGGGCAAGTGCTGAAGCGCGGACACGATCTCGCCGGCGTCCTGTCACCGCTGGAACGGCGGCTGATGAAAGTGGTCGAGGATTAGACCTGCTTCGGCTTGAGCAGGAAGTTCATCCAGCAACTGGCCAGCGGCTTGTCGCGAGAGGCCTGCCATGCGTCCGCACGAACATTGGCGATGCGGCGCCCGGCGCGAATGACCTGCCCCTGCGCGAACGTCTGGATCATCGTGCCGCCGCGCAGAAATTCGACCGAGATGTTGACCGGTTTGAACCGCAGGCTTTCGCCTTCGTGATCGAGATCGCAGCGCAGGGCGGTGATCGCGGCAATTTCCAGCAGTCCGGCAATCGCGCCGCCATGGAGAAATCCGGGACGGCCCAGTACGCGCTCTGAAAAATTCATCGTCAGTACCGGCACACCTTGGGCGATATGGTCCACCTGAATACCCATGGAACGCGCAAATGGCGGCATCTGCGCGGCAAGGCGTTCGATCGTTTCGTCGCTCATGCCGAAATCTCCGCAGTGTTCGGCCGGTCTTCGGCTTCAATCTGGATGAAGATGCCAACCGCGTGGGCGACCGGATCGGCAATATCGCCGTCGTGAGCGATGCCGCGCACGAACGCCATGGACTTTTTCAGGCGATAGCATTCAGCCCACGCCACGACAGTCTTTCCCGGTGTTGCCGCGCGGACATAATCGATCCGCAGGTCCAGTGTCACTTGCGGACTGAAAGTGCCGCGCTTCGTCCAGACGGCCATAGATGTGGCATTATCGAGAAGGCTGATGATCGGACCCGATGCCAGCACACCGGTATCGGGATCGCCCACCAGATCCTCGTGCCATGGAAAGGCAACTTCCACCCAGTTTTCACCATGCCCGACATATCGCATGCCGACGAACCCCGCGTGGCCGTAGTTCGCCATGAACGTGCCAAATTCCGCCGGATCGAAGGCCGCGCTATTGTTTTTGAAACCGTTTTCCATTGCGGGATCAGGGCCGTTGTTGTCGGGCGTATCGTTCATTTCCTTGCAGTGCCGTTCGACAGGCGCAATTTCAAGCAGATTTAATTGCGCGGTTAGAAGGCGCTTCCGGCAAGCGCATCTATCGCGCCTTGCAGGATCAGTGCGGCCGCATGCGAATCGATACGTTCAGCGCGCTTGGCGCGGCTGAAGTCCTGTTCGATCATCGCGCGGTTTGCTGCCTGCGTGCTCCAGCGTTCATCCCACATCAGGATGGGCAGGCCGATGTCTTCCAGATTGCGTGCCATCGCCCGCGCGCCCTGCGATCGTGGGCTGCCGGTCCCATCCATGTTCAAAGGCAGTCCGATGACCAGTCCCCTGACATCACGCTGGATGATCAGCGCCTGCAATTGCGCCTTGTCGGCCATGAATTTGGTACGACGAATGGTCTTGCCCGCCGTGGCAAAGCGCCATTGCGGATCGCACAGGGCAAGGCCGATGGTCTTGGTGCCGGTATCGAGGCCCAGCAACACACCGCCTTCGGGCAGCGCCGCGCGCATATCGATGATGGATTCGCAGATCACGGGCGACGCGCCGCTTCCCGTGCGTCGGTCTCCCGCGCCGCTTCCCATGCGTCGGTTCGCCGCGCCACATCGGCGCGCAGGTTCGACCAGAACAGCGGAATGTCATAGACGTGGTAATTGTTGCCGGGCAGGACGAACGGCCCGATTTCCGGCGATTCACCGATCAGGAGCATCCCGGTTGCCGGATCGCAGCGGGCGGGGATGGCCTCTTTTATCAATTCTCCGTCAGACAGTTCCTCGGAAATGCGGAGCGTGCCAAGGTTGGCCGATGCCGGGGCGCTGCCGCCAACCCGCCCCGTCAGCGGATTGGTGCAGAGCGTGGCTTCGGTGCCCTTGGCCTTGCCATCCAGCGCGGGCCGCGCGCGATAGGCTTCGAGCACAAGCGCCGGATCGGCTGGTTCGGCAAAGCTGCTCCACGTCATCACGCAGCGGGTCTGGTCGGGCGTTGCGCAAGGAGACAGGCCCATTGCGGGCAGATCATGCGCGATCGAGATCGGCCAGCCGATCGGGTAGGCCGCGACGACGCGGGCGGCGAGAGGCGTTCCTGCGACGCGATCCTTGAGCAGCCGCATCAGGTGAAACGCGCCCTGGCTATGCCCTGCAAGCACGATCGGCGTTTCCCTGGGCGTTGCCGCCACGAAGGTGTCGAACGCCTGGCGCACGTCCATGTAGGCGGCGTCGAGCGCCTGTCTGGCCTGGGGCTGATTTGTAAGAAATGCACCGAACGCGGCCTGCCTGTACCGTGGCGCCCATACTTGCGCCTGTCCATTGAATGCAGAGGCCATGGCGCGGACGAAATAGATGGCGCGGCGCGCGCTGTCCTGTTCGTCGACAGGCGCATTCCAGTGCTTGCGCGCAAGGTAGGATGTGGGGTGGATGAAGAACACCGCGGCCTTTCCCTGCTGCCGGGCAATGCCATCGGGCGCCCACTGTGCGGGATCATCGGCGCCGATGTCGGGCCGGGAAATCCACATCGCGCGATTGGCATAGGCCCCGGCCGGAAGAGGGCGGACCTGTTCGAACGCGACTTTCGGCACAAAGGCATAGCGGGTCAATTCGGTCGACCAGATTCGCAGAACGATCAATGCCGCGATCACCAGCACGACCAGAACGGCGATAAAATAGAGGAACTTGCGCGCCACAGTTAAGGTCCCTTGGCTAATCCGTCGTGCGATTGGCGTCGTTGCGGGCGGCCTGCCGTTCGAGTGCGATCTTGATCATGGCCACAATGGGATCAGCCAGCATCAGCCCCAGTATGCCGAATAGCAGGCCGAACACCAACTGCGCGCCGAGCACAAGCGCAGGGGCAAGATCGGCGGTTCGCTTGGCCACCATCGGGACGATGATGTTGCCATCGACGGTCTGGACCACGACATAGACCGCAATGCAGAACAGGCCCATTTCCGTGCCACCGGAAAATCCGACCAGTACCATCAGCAGCCCGGAAATGGGCGCACCGATATTGGGCAGGAAGGCCAGAAGGCCGGTCAGCAGGCCCAGCAGCGCCGCCATCGGTACGCCCCACCACGCCAGCAGCGCCCACGTGGCCACGCCTTCCACGGTCATGCCGATCAGACGCCCGAACAGCAGCATTCGCAGCGCCTTGCCCATGCGCAGCGCCGTGCCTTCGAAATGATCACGACTTTCGGCGGGCATCATCCATGCAAAGCCGCGCCGGTAGATATCCGGTTCGATCACGAAGTAGATCGCCAGGATGAAGATCAGAAACGCGGTAGTGAAGCCGCCGAAAATGCCGCCAAGTGCCCGCGTGACCTGCCCCACGCTGCCGAGCACCTGGCTGGCGATCTGTTGCAGGTTGAGATCGCGCATCGTGATGCCATGGCTTTGCGCCCACAGCGTCAGCCGTGCGAGCTGGGCTTGCACGACCGCCGGAAATTCAGCGGCCTGCGCTGCAATCTGGCCACCGGCAAAAGTGACAAGCCAGACAAGAAAGCTCACCGCCCCAAGGAGGACAAGCGTGATCCGCAGGCCGCGCGGCAGGAACGGCGCCACGCGGGCGATCAGGCGCTGCCCGCCGTCGATCATCGCGGCGAACACGATGCCGCCGATGATCACCATGATCGGCTGCGCCAGAATGACCGCCAGCGCGAACAACCCCGCCACGCCCAGCCACACCGCGGCCTTCTTCGCCTCGCGCTTTACCAGACCGTCCGAGATGTCGGTCGGCCCGGCGGCCCGTGTTGGAACCGAATCATCCATGCAGGTCAGCGCTCCGTCCGGGCTGTGCCGATTTCCGTCTGACGGCGGATTTCAGGCCGCAATTTGCTCCACGCGCGCCCATCGCGCAAGGCTGTCCACCATGTGAGCGGATTGAACGATTCGCTGCCATCCAGCGAGAACGTGATGAATTCCGCGCGCCCGCCCACGTTGGCCAGCGGCACCGGACCGCCCAGACCCTTTTCTTCTATGGATGCGCGGCTGTCGGCGGAGTGATCGCGATTGTCGCCCATCAGGAAGACATGGCCTGCGGGCACCAGTGTTTCGGGATAGTTGTCAAGCATCTGGTCGGTATGATCGATGATCACATAGCTTGCCCCATTCGGCAGGGTCTCGCGGAAGGCGGGCAGTTCATAGACCTCGCGCCCATCGGACAGTCGCGTCCGGTAGCGCTCGAACATGTCATAGCACGGCGCGCCGTCGCACGAGAGTTCGGGATCAACCGGGATCTGCACCGGTGGTTCCACCTGCTGTGGCACCAGTTTCCCGTTTAGGATGACCTGCCCATGGATGACGGCGATCCGGTCTCCCGGCAGGGCGATCACGCGCTTGATGTAATCCTCATCGCGGTCTGGTGGAACGGCGATCACGATATCGCCATAGTTCGGAGTGGCAGGCAGCACCCGCCCGTCGCCGCGTGGCAGGACGTGGAACGACGCCGACACCCACGACCATCCGTAGGGGTACTTGGACACCACCAGCCGATCGCCCACCAGCAAGTTGGGCATCATCGAGATCGACGGGATATAGAACGGCTTGGCTATGAAGCTGTGGAACAGCACGACCGCCAGCAGCATCGCCGCAAGGCCGCGAATCTCGCCCCACCAGTCGACCCCGGTTCCGGGCGGTGGCGGGGGAGGGGACAGATTTTCGTCCTGTGGATCGGGTTGGGTCAAGCGACGGGGTTTCCGGCTAGAGGGCGGGCCTCGATCACCACAAAGGCCTGCGCCCATGGATGATCGTCAGTCAGCGTAAGGTGAACGAATGCTTCGTGGCCATCGGGCGTGATCGCGGCCAGCCGCGCCGCCGCGCCGCCGGTGAGCGCCAGCGTCGGCGCGCCCGACCTTGCGTTGACCACGCCGATGTCCTTCATGAACACACCGGCCTTGAACCCGGTTCCGACCGCCTTGGAGAAAGCCTCCTTCGCGGCGAAACGCTTGGCCAGTGTGCCTGCCTTGGTGAACGGGCGGCGCTCGGCCTTGGCCTTCTCAACATCGGTGAACACGCGGTTGAGGAACCGTTCGCCAAAGCGGTCGAGCGAAGACCGGATGCGCTCGATGTTGCAGAGGTCCGAACCGATGGCGATGATCATGCAATCCTCCCCGGCACGGGGAGGGGGACCGCGTCGCCGCAGGCGGCGTGGTGGAGGGGACTCTCGGCAGGTGCCGTGCCATCTGGATAGCCCCCTCCACCACGCTGCGCGCGGTCCCCCTCCCCGTGCCGGGGAGGATAGGGAGCATAGGCTCTCACCGCGCCTCGTCCATCAGATCGCGCATACGCCGCACGGCTGTCTCAAGCCCGACGAAGATCGCTTCACCGATCAGGTAGTGCCCGATGTTGAGTTCTGCGAGTTGCGGGATGGCGGCAATCGGCTGGACGTTCTCATACGTCAGGCCGTGGCCTGCATGTGGCTCGATGCCATTAACGGCAGCCAGCGCCGCCATATCGGCAATGCGCTTCAGTTCGACCGCAACAGCCTCGCCTTCGGCATGGGCATATTCGCCGGTGTGCAGTTCCACCACCGGCGCGCCCAGCTTCATCGCTGCCTCGATCTGGCGGGCTTCGGGCGCGATGAACAGGCTGACGCGGATGCCCGCATCGGTCAGGCGCGAGACGATGGGGGCAAGGCGGTTGTGCTGACCCGCCGCGTCCAGACCGCCCTCGGTCGTGCGCTCCTCACGCCGTTCGGGCACGATGCAGGCGGCGTGGGGGCGGTGGCGAAGCGCGATTTCGACCATTTCGTCGGTCGCGGCCATTTCCAGGTTGAGCGGCAGGTTGGTCGCCGCCTGAATGCGCGCCAGGTCCTCGTCGCGGATATGGCGGCGGTCTTCGCGCAAGTGCGCGGTGATGCCATCGCCGCCCACGCTGGCGACGATTTCAGCGGCGCGCACCGGATCGGGATGATCGCCGCCGCGCGCGTTGCGGATGGTGGCGACGTGATCGATGTTGACGCCCAGCCTGAGACTGTTGGGCCGCAGGCGCGCAGGCAGCAGCATGGCCATCAGGCGGTCGCCCGGCTGCCCGGTTTCACCGCAGGGGTTGCGGCCAGTTCGGGCGGCAATTCGTCCGCCGCGTATGTCGGGAAGTTCAGCGCGACCAGCGGGAAGAAGGGCACACCAATATCCACGCTGCCCGCCGATCGATCGATCAGCGAAGCCGCAGCGATCACTTCGCCCCCCGCTTCCTCGATGGCCTTGATCGCCTCGCGGCTGGAAAGGCCGGTCGTCACCACGTCCTCGACCATCAGCACCTTGTCGCCGGGGTTGAGGGCGAAGCCGCGGCGCAGTTCGAAAGTGCCGGTGGGGCGTTCGACGAACATCGCTTCTACGCCGAGTGCGCGGCCGACTTCATGGCCGATGATCACTCCGCCCATGGCCGGGGCGACAACCTTCTGGATCTGCGAGCGGATGTCGCGCGGGAGCTTCTGGGCGATGGCCACGGCAAGGCGCGAGGCGCGCATCGGGTCCATCAGAACGCGCGCGCACTGAAGGTAGTGCGCGCTGTGCCGCCCGGATGAAAGCAGGAAATGGCCTTCGAGAAGAGCCTGGCTGGCGCGGAATTCGGAAAGGATCTCGTCTTCGAGCATCGGTCACCTGACGGTCGGATGGGACTTGCGCAAATGGCGCTTGCGCGCCCGCGCGGCAACTGTTTTCGAACGATATGAAGGCCGACGTCTCCGGCACTGCCCGAATGGGTGTGCCGCGCCTGCGAAAAATATGCGACCAGCCGCTTGAGGCTTGGCAGAACCGCGCGTATAGGCCGGTCCAATCGAGGGACTTAGAGGAGGTGCGCGAGCGCCTCCTTGATGCAGCGCAATCGCGCTCGCAAACAGGGAAAAGCGGAAACTTAGACGATGAGTCTTGCCGATACCGCCCGCACCATGGGCAAAGCAATCAGGACCCTTGGCGTTGCCGCCGCACTGACGTTCGGAACGCAGGCCTTGGCCGCTGCACCCGTCGCGCCAGACGCTGCTGCGCCTGTGGCTGCTGCATCCGACTCGGCGGCACCTGCCGTTGCTGCGGCTGTCGCACCGGCCGATGCAGGGTCCTACGTTCCCATGAAGCCGACACCTGGCAAAGGCCAGCCGGTAGACAAGGGCTGGACTTTCCAGGACCAGTATTCCGCAACCGGCGAAGAAGCCCTGTGGATGCATGACTACCTGCTCATGCCGGTGATCGTCGCGATCTCGGTCCTCGTCCTGCTGCTCCTGCTGGTCGTGATGGCCAAGTTCAACAAGCGCGCCAACCCGGTTGCTTCGAAGACCAGCCACAACACCCTGATCGAAGTGGTCTGGACGCTGGTTCCGGTACTGATCCTCGTGGTCATCGCTGTGCCATCGATCCGCCTGCTCGCGCATCAGTATGATCCGGCGCCCAAGGGTGCGGTGACCGTCAAGGTGACCGGCTATCAGTGGTACTGGGGTTATACCTATCCCGACAACGGCGGCTTCGAAGTCGTATCGAACATGCTTCCCGATGAAGAAGCGATCAAGATCGGCGAACCTGCACAGTTGGCTGTCGACAATCGCATGGTCATTCCGGCTGGTGAGCCTGTTCGCATCCAGACCATCGGCGCAGACGTGATTCACTCGTTTGCTGTTCCGTCGCTGTGGTTCAAGCTCGACGCCGTGCCCGGTCGCATCAATGAAAAGGTGCTGATGGTCAAGGAACCGGGTCTCTACTACGGACAGTGCTCGGAACTGTGCGGCGTTCGCCACGGCTATATGCCGATCGCGGTCGAAGCCCTGCCGCGCGACAAGTTTGAAGCCTGGGTGAAGACCCAGCCCGGCGGCACCGTCGGTCCGGCGGCAGAGCCTGCTCCGGCTGCCGCCCCCGCCGTGGTTCCTGCTGCGGCAGAGGCCCCTGCTGCCAGCGCTTCGGCGCCGGCCGCCTGACGCGAAGTTCATGGACAAGGTTTGACCGACATGGCCAGTATCCCCGCAAACGAAGGTTTCGATGCGCACGATCACGCGCACGACCACGATCATGATCACAAGCCGGGTTTCTTTGCCCGCTGGTTCATGTCCACCAACCACAAGGACATCGGCACACTGTACCTGATCTTTGCGATTTTCGCAGGGGTCATCGGTGGTGCGGTATCCGGCATGATGCGCGCAGAACTGGCGCAGCCCGGTATCCAGTTTCTCGGCTACTTCGCCGAACTGCTCGGCACGGCCAATCCCAGTTTCGACCAGCAACTCCACCTCTGGAACGTGCTGATCACCGCGCACGGCCTGATCATGGTGTTCTTCATGGTCATGCCCGCGATCATCGGCGGCTTTGGCAACTGGTTCGTTCCGATCATGATCGGCGCGCCGGACATGGCCTTCCCGCGCATGAACAACGTCTCGTTCTGGCTGACCTTTGTCGGCTTCTGTTCGCTGATGTTCTCGGCCTTCATGCCGGGCGGCACCGGGCAGGGCGCTGGCACGGGCTGGACCGTATATGCACCGCTCTCCACTTCGGGCTCGGTCGGTCCTGCGGTCGATTTCGCGATCTTCTCGCTGCACCTTTCGGGCGCTGGGTCGATCCTGGGCGCGGTCAACTTTATCACCACGATCCTCAACATGCGCGCGCCGGGGATGACCCTGCACAAGATGCCGCTGTTCGTGTGGTCGGTGCTGGTCACCGCGTTCCTGCTGCTGCTGGCACTGCCGGTTCTGGCCGCTGCCATCACCATGCTGCTGACCGATCGCAACTTCGGCACGACCTTCTTCGATCCCGCCGGTGGCGGCGATCCCGTCCTGTACCAGCACCTGTTCTGGTTCTTCGGCCACCCCGAAGTGTACATCATGATCCTGCCGGGCTTCGGCATCATCAGCCAGATCATCTCGACCTTCTCGAAGAAGCCGGTGTTCGGCTACCTCGGCATGGCCTACGCGATGGTTGCCATCGGCGTGGTCGGGTTCATCGTGTGGGCACACCACATGTACACCACCGGTCTCGATGTTAACACGAAGATGTACTTCACCGCTGCAACCATGGTGATCGCGGTGCCGACCGGCATCAAGATCTTCTCGTGGATCGCGACGATGTGGGGCGGGAGCCTCGAATTCAAATCACCGATGGTCTGGGCGATGGGCTTCATCTTCCTGTTCACGGTCGGTGGGGTGACCGGCGTCGTGCTCGCCAATGGCGGCGTGGACGACAACTTGCATGACACCTACTACGTGGTTGCCCACTTCCATTATGTGCTGTCGCTGGGTGCGGTCACCTCGCTCTTCGCCGGATTCTTCTACTGGTTCCCGAAGATGAGCGGCCGCATGCACAGCGAGTTCCTCAGCCACCTGCAGTTCTGGGTGTTCTTCGTCGGCGTGAACCTGATCTTCTTCCCGATGCACTTCCTCGGCGTTCAGGGCATGCCGCGTCGCTATCCCGACTATGCTCAGGCCTATGCCTACTGGAACGAGATCGCTTCGTTCGGCTATGTCATCATGGCTGCATCGGTCGGCATCTTCTTCGTGAACATCGCCTACGCATTCCTTGCCGGCAAGAAGGTGCCCGGCAATTACTGGGGCGAAGGCGCGACGACGCTGGAGTGGACGCTGTCCTCGCCGCCGCCGTTCCACCAGTTCGAAACGCTTCCCGTCATCGACGACACCGCTCACGCACACTGAGCCTGACCGACGGACAGAAAAAGGCCTCCGGGGAAACCCGGAGGCCTTTTTCATTGGTCAGCAGCGCAGAACCCCGTCCGCAGGCACAGGTTTCTCGTCAGTGCCCACCACTCGTCCCGTTTCGCTTCCCTAGTGCATCAAGCGCGCGTATAGGCCCGGCCAATCATGGACTCAGGCCAAACCCTTCCGCTCCCTGCCGACTGGCGCGATTTCTTCGCGCTGACCAAGCCGCGCGTCATGTCGCTGGTGATCTTCACCGGGCTGTGCGGGCTGCTTGCCGCGCCGGGAACGATCCATCCGGTCATCGCTTTCACCGCGATCCTGTGCATCGCCGTGGGCGCTGGTGGCGCTGCTGCGCTCAACCAGTGGTGGGAAGCCGATATCGACGCCGGTATGAAGCGCACGGCCGGGCGTCCGCTGCCTGCGGGCCGCATGGACCGCACATCGGCGCGCGACTTCGGTTTTGCGCTTGCTGGCGGCTCGGTGTTCACGATGGGTCTCGGCGTCGGCTGGCTGGCTGCGACCATCCTCGCGATCTCGATCTTTTATTATGCGTGGATATATACCGTCTGGCTCAAGCCACGCACCCCGCAGAACATCGTGATCGGTGGCGGGGCAGGCGCATTTCCGCCGCTGATCGGCTGGGTTGCGGTAACCGGCGACATTACGCTGATGCCTGTGTTGCTGTTCGCGATCATCTTCATGTGGACGCCGCCGCACTTCTGGGCACTCGCGCTGTTCGTCCAGACCGATTACGCCAAAGTCGGCATTCCGATGATGCCGGTGGTCGCTGGAGAGCGTTCGACACGTCGCCAGATCATGGCCTATGCGCTGCTGCTGTTGCCGCTGACGCTGGTGCCGTGGTGGATCGGCGGGGCAGGCGCGATCTACGGTTGGTCGGCGCTGGTATTGGGGCTGGTGTTCGTCGCGCTCTCGATCAAGGTCGGGGTACGGCGCTCGGTGCCGGGTGACGGAATGCTGCCGGAAAAGCGGCTGTTCGGTTACTCGATACTTTATCTCTTCGTTCTCTTCGGCATGCTGGTCGCTGATCGGCTTGCCATGGTGCAAGGCTGGCTGTGATGACCGAACCGCAAAAGTTGGTGCCCATGGACCGCGAGCAGACCGAACTCTATCGCAAGCGCCAGCGTAGCCGCAACAAGGTGCTGGGCATCGTGCTGTTGTCGCTTGCTGTGCTGTTCTTTGCCATCTCGATCGTGAAGATCGCCGGGCAAGCAGGCGGAGCCAACTGACATGGCCTCACGCGTCATCGCTGATCCTCGCAAAAATCGCAGAGTCGGCCTGCTGGCGGCAGCGGGCGCGGTGGCCATGCTGGGTCTGGGTTATGCCTCGGTGCCGCTTTATCGCCTGTTTTGCCAGGTGACGGGGTATGGTGGCACGACCCAGCGCGCAGATTCAGCCACCGCCGCAGGCGTGAAGGTTGCGGGCAAGATCATCACCGTGCGTTTCGATGCCAATGTTGCAAAGATGCTGCCATGGGAATTCAAGCCTGAACAGATCAAGCAGGACCTGAGGTTGGGGGAGCGCAAGATCGCGACCTATCGCGCGCGCAATCTTTCCGGCCGCCCGATCACCGGGACGGCCATGTTCAACGTCTCGCCTGAACAGGCTGGCAAGTATTTCAACAAGATCCAGTGCTTCTGCTTTACCGAACAGACGCTCAAGGCGGGGCAGGATGTGCGCATGCCGGTGATCTATTATGTGGACCCGGCGATTCTCGATGATCCTGCCGCGCGCAACATCGAAGAGATCACGCTGAGCTACACCTTCACCGAAACTGCCGAGAGCGCTGCTGCGGCCACGCAGAAGCCCATTGCACAACCGATGGAAAAGCCTCTGGACCGCGCGCAAACGCGGCGATAAAGGCCATTTTGAATTGCGTTTCGGGCGCCACGCCCGGACCACGCGTATATGACCAGATTTGACTGGGGGATTTCGACGATCATGGCCGGCGCTAAGAACCACGATTATCACATTCTGCCGCCTGACATCTGGCCGTTCATCGGTGCGATGTCGGCGCTGATCATGGCCACTGGCGGCGTCTTCTGGATGCACGAGATGGCTGGCGGCACCGCCACCTTCATGCTCGGCCTGCTGGGCGTCATCGTCACGTTCTTCTCGTGGTGGGGCAAGGTCATCAAGGAAGCGCATGCCGGCGATCACACGCCAGTCGTGCAGCTTCACCAGCGCTACGGCATGATCCTGTTCATCGCTTCGGAAGTGATGTTCTTCGTCGGCTGGTTCTGGGCTTTCTTCGATTTCTCGCTGTTCCCTTCGGAAATGGCCGAAGCCGTTGCCGGTCAATGGCCGCCAAAGGCGATCGAAGCGGTCATGGACCCGTTCGATCTGCCGCTGCTCAATACGCTGATCCTGCTGTGCTCTGGCACTACGCTCACCTGGGCGCACCACGCGCTGATCCATGGTGATCGCGATGGCCTCAAGAAAGGGCTGTGGGCAACGATCATCCTCGGCCTGATCTTCTCGGCTATCCAGGCCTATGAATATTCGGCCGCACCGTTCGCGTTCGGCACCAACACCTTCGGCTCGTCGTTCTACATGGCAACCGGGTTCCATGGTTTCCACGTGATCGTCGGCACGATCTTCCTGATCGTCTGCCTGATCCGCGCCTACAAGGGCCACTTCACTCCGCGCCAGCACTTCGGCTTCGAAGCGGCGGCGTGGTACTGGCACTTCGTTGACGTGGTCTGGCTGTTCCTGTTTGTCGCCATCTATGTGTGGGGCAGCTGGGGCTATCCGACTCACTGATGTCGTCTGGCAACGGCCAGAACACGAAGGGGCAGCCGGGGATTACCCAGGCTGCCCTTTTCGGTTTGTGCCCGCGCTGCGGTTCCAAGGGCCTGTGGGACAGCCCGGCGAATCTGGCGGCGAGGTGCGACGCCTGCGGACTTGATCTTTCGCGCTTTGAACCTGGGGGCAGGGGCCTCTACCTCGTCGTCCTGCCCGTCACGATTCTGCTCGTCCTCGCTGCGCTCAAGCTTGACGAGGCGGTGAAGCTGCCGGTGTGGGTTCTGGTCCCGCTGTGGGCCTTGGTTGTACCGCTTGCCGTGATTGGTGCGCTGCGCTTCGCCAAGGCGGTAGTGTTACGCGCACGACTCGAAAATGAGGGATTGTTGTAATGCGCCGCCTGCCGATCCTGCCCACGATCGTCGTGCTTATCGCGGTGGGCGTGATGATTCGCCTTGGCTTGTGGCAGCTTGATCGCCTGCACGAGAAGGAGGCGATGCTGGCGCGCTATAACGCGGCACAGGCGTCATCGGCGGAAATGCCTTTTCCTGCTGCGCCAGACGATGTCGATGCCGCGCTCTTTCGTCGCTCGACAGTCGATTGCCTGTCGAGCGCGAATCCCACTTCGCGTTCGGGCCGCAATGCGAACGGCGATGCGGGGATTGCCCAGATCGTGACTTGCCGCACCGCCGGTGGTGCCAGTGTCGAGGTCGTGCTCGGTCTGGCACAGTCTCCCGCCATCGTACCGTGGAGTGGTGGCCGCGTCAGTGGCTGGATCGCGCCCGGTCCGAAGCTGATCGCCGATCCGCCGCTTGCGGGCCTTGCCGCCAGCGCGCGACCTGATCCCAAGGACATTCCGAACAATCATCTGGCTTATGCGGTGCAGTGGTTCTTCTTCGCGGGCGTGGCATTGGTGATCTATGCGATCGCTTTGCGGAAGCGTTGGCAGGAGCGCTGACAGGCACCGCCCTGTCACCGCCCTGTCATGGGGCGGCGCAGGCAATGCCAGAATCCTTGCCACGCAGCCCCGTGCCCGCTAACCGGCCAATCCCATGAAGTACGTCAGCACCAGAGGGCAGGCACCCTCGCTCGATTTCCAGGGCGTCACGCTCGCAGGTCTTGCCTCCGATGGCGGGCTTTACGTGCCCGAAACCTGGCCGCAGTTCAGCGCAGACGAAATCGCCGCAATGGCCGGGTTGCCCTATGCGCAACTGGCGCAGACGATCATGCAGCCGTTCGTTGGCGACTGCCTGACGCCGGAGCGCCTGCTGGAATTGTGCGAACAGGCTTATGGCCGCTTCGCGCATGCCGCAGTCGTCCCGCTCAAGCAGCTCGACGAGACGCAATGGGTGCTCGAACTTTTCCACGGTCCCACGCTGGCGTTCAAGGACGTGGCGCTGCAATTGCTCGGCCTGCTGTTCGAGGAGTTCCTCGCCAAGGGCGAGGACCACCTGACCATCGTTGGCGCCACATCGGGCGATACCGGCTCGGCTGCAATCGATGCCGTGGCGGGCCGGGCCAAGGTCGATATCTTCATGCTCCACCCGCATGGCCGCGTGTCCGATGTGCAGCGCCGCCAGATGACCACGGTGATCGCGCCCAACGTCCACAATATCGCCATCGACGGCAGTTTTGACGATGCGCAAGCGACCGTGAAGCGCATGTTCAACGATCCCGCGATGACCGGGCGCTTCGGCATTGCTGCGGTGAATTCGATCAACTGGGCGCGGCTGATGGCGCAAGTGGTCTATTACTTCTATGCCGCGCTGCAACTCGGCGCGCCGGACCGCAAGGTCGCGTTCTCGGTGCCGACGGGCAACTTTGGCGATGTGTTCGCAGGATATGTCGCGGCGAAGATGGGACTGCCCATCGAACGCCTGATCGTGGCCACCAACGTCAACGACATCCTCCACCGCGCGCTTTCGACGGGCGACTATTCGGCGAGCACGGTGACGCCGACCGCTGCGCCTTCGATGGACATTCAGGTGTCATCCAACTTCGAGCGCCTGCTGTTCGATTGCTGCGGCCGCGATGGTGCGGCGCTGGCCGGGCAGATGCGGACGTTTGAAGCGACCAGGGCGATCCAGCTGACCAACGCGCAGCGCGAATCGGCAGCCGCCCTGGTTACCTCCGAGCGCGCCGACGCAGGTGACATGGCCAACGCCATGCGCTGGGCTTACGAGGCTTGCGGCGAAGTGCTCGATCCGCACACTGCCATCGCGCTCCATGCCGCGCGCGTGGCCGACGGTATTCCGGCGGGCGTGCCCATCGTCACTCTGGCAACCGCACACCCGGCCAAGTTCGTCGATGCGGTAGAGCGCGCCACCGGCCTGCGCCCCGGCCTGCCCGCGCGCGTGGGCGACCTGTTCGAGCGTGAAGAGCGCTGCGACCACCTGTCGGGCAGCTACGATGAAATCGCGGCCTACGTTGCCGACCGTGCGACCATGCGCAATGGCTGAACTGGACATCCAGCCAAAGCTTATGGTCGGCGAGGGCTGGGCAGACTTCGCCCTGCTCGATTCGGGCAATGGCCGGAAGCTGGAGCGTTACGGGAAATATCGTTTCATCCGGCCCGAACCGCAGGCGATGTGGAGTCCGATGTTGCCTGATTGGCAGGCCGATGCCGAATTCGTGCCCGGATCGGACGAGGACGGCGGCGGACGCTGGCAATACAATGGTCCGGTTCCGCGCGATGGCTGGGAGCTTGGCCGCGGCGATGTTCGGTTTCAGGCTTCGTGCACACCGTTCCGTCATCTTGGCTTCTTCCCCGACATGGCGCCGGTGTGGGACTGGATGGCTGCGCGGCTCGAAGGGAAAGCCGACGCGCAGACCCTCAACCTGTTCGGCTATACCGGCGTCGGAACGCTCTCGCTCAGCGACTACGGTCCGGTGACACACGTCGATGCTTCCAAGAAGTCGGTCGCGCAGGCCCGCGTCAATGCCGAACTTTCGGGGATGACGGCCCGCCCGGTGCGCTGGATCGTGGATGACGCCGCCAAGTTTGCCGCGCGCGAAGTGCGCCGCACCAGGCGCTATGACGGCATTATCCTCGATCCGCCAAAATTCGGGCGTGGCCCCGATGGCGAAGTTTGGCGGCTTGAGGAGCACTTGCCCAATCTGATCGCTGATTGCGCGCAACTGCTCGATGCCGAAAGCCGCTTCCTGTTCCTGACGGTCTATGCCGTGCGAATGTCGTCGCTGGCCATTGCCGGACTGCTGGCAGAGGCGCTGAAAGGCCTGCCCGGCACGATCGAACACGGCGACTTGTCGATCCGCGAGGAAGGCTGCGATGGCCGACTGCTGCCCACCGCGATCTTTGCGCGCTGGAAAAACTGAAACGCCCCGATAAACGAAACCTCAGGTGGTGTGCGATGGACTTGCGTGCGCCGCAATGCGAAGGCTGACGCCGTGACCGACTCCCTGATCCTCGAAGTCGCCAATTTTGAAACCGATGTCCTCACCGGGATTTACTCGGAAGAGACCGGGCGGCCGCAGCCCTTGCGCATTTCATTGCGGGTCGGCCTGGAAGTGAAGGATCGCTACACCCCCGATTGTCCGCTGACTGCCAGCAAGAACTACATGGACCTTAAATTCGCGGCCAGTCAGGGCTTGCCCCAGGGGGTGCATTTCAAGCTGATCGAAGCCGTGGCAGACCACATCTGCGAAACGCTGTTCTTTCAGGATAATCGGATAATGTGGGCTGAGGTGAAGATCGTGAAGCTGGCAATCAGCGAAAACGGAGAAGAAATCGGCATCACGCTGCACCGGCAGCGGCGCGCCTGATGGCCGATACGCGCCCGTTGGCGCTGATTACCGGCGGATGGCGGCGAATTGGCGGCGCCATCGCACGGAAGCTGGCGGCGGAGGGGTGGGACCTTGCGCTGCATGCTCATCACGCCCGGACTTTCGACGCCGAGTTCAAGGCACAGCTGGAATGGCTGGGGGCGGCGGTCCACCCTGTGGCAGGCGATCTTGAAGACCCGGCGTTTCCGCCCATGCTGATGGCGGCGGTTGCCAAGGCCGCGGGGCGTTCGCCGGACCTGCTGGTCAATTGTGCATCGCTGTTTCACGATGATCGCGCCGATACGATCACCAGTGCGGAACTGGAGCAGCACTTCCGCGTCAACCTGTTCGCACCGCTGCTGCTGACGCGCGCCTTTGCCGAAGCACTCGGCGGGCGTCCGGGCAGCGTGGTCAATATCCTTGACCAGCGCGTGATGAACCCGGTGCCCGACCAGATGAGCTACACCCTGTCGAAGCAGGCCCTGCATGCCTCTGTGCGGACGCTGGCGCGCGCCATGGCGCCGCGTGTGCGGATCAACGGCGTTGCACCGGGCCTGATCCTGCCGACGTCGGACTACGATGCTGCACAGTGGCAGCGTCTCGAAGAGATCATGCCGCTGAAACGCCTGCCCGGTGCGGACGAAATTGCCGATGCGGTGCATTACCTCAGCACCGCCGGATCGGTCACCGGCCAGACTATTTTCGTTGATGCGGGCGCAAACCTTGAATCTTACCCCCGCGACTTCGTATACATGGAGAAGTGAACAGCGCTTCCCCCAACGCCAATGTGCCCCTGATTGACCGTTTTGCGCGGCGAATCACGTATTTGCGCTTGTCGGTCACCGATCGCTGCGACTTGCGTTGCGCGTATTGCATGCCGGAACGGATGGAGTTTTTGCCCCGCGCCGAAGTGCTGACGCTTGAAGAAATGCACCGCCTTGCCCTCGCCTTCATCGAACGCGGGGTGCGCAAGATTCGCCTTACGGGGGGCGAACCGCTTGTCCGGCGTGACATGATCCAGCTGGTCCAGGCTCTTGGCCGCAAGTTGGGTGACGGTCTTGACGAACTGACCCTGACGACCAACGGGACGCGGCTGGCGGAATTTGCCGATGGTCTCGCGGCGGCTGGCGTGAAGCGCGTCAATGTCTCGCTCGACACGCTCGACCGCGCCGCGTTCGCCAAACTCGCGCGTCGCGACATGCTGCCGCAAGTGCTCGAAGGCATCGCTGCGGCCAAGGCGGCGGGTCTCAAGGTCAAGATCAACGCGGTCGCGCTGAAAGACATCAACGAAGCAAGCCTGCCCGATCTGATCGCATGGGCGCACGGACGGGGCCATGACGTTACCCTGATCGAGGTCATGCCTCTGGGCGAAGTCGAAGGCGACCGCTTCGATCATTACCTCCCGCTCGATGCCGTACGCCGTGATCTCGAACGGCGCTGGACGCTTACCCCCAGCGATGCCCGCTCCGGCGGGCCTGCGCGCTACGTCGATATTGCCGAAACCGGCGGGCGGCTGGGCTTCATCACGCCCCTGACCGGCAATTTCTGCGAAGGCTGCAACCGTGTGCGGGTGACCGCCACCGGGCAGCTCTATATGTGCCTTGGCGGCGAGGGCCGGGTCGATCTGCGCGCGGCACTGCGTTCGGACAACCCGGACGAGCAGCTGGCAACCGCATTTGCCCGCGCGATGGGCGAGAAGCAGGAGCGTCACTCTTTCGTGATCGACCGTCCGGGCGGCGCACCTGCCGTTTCGCGCCATATGTCTACCACTGGCGGCTGATATGCCACGGCTGGTATTCATGGGAAGGCTCGAAGACATTGCGGGCACGGGCGAACTTGTGGTGTCGGCAGGACCGCTCGAACGGATTCTCGCCGCGCTTGATCCGGCGCTGGCGGTCCAGTTGCTTGGCGAGAAGGTGCGCATGGCGCTCAATGGTCGCCTGATTACGGATATGGGCGGGATTTCGCTGGGTGAGGGCGACGAATTGGCATTCCTGCCGCCTGTAAGCGGTGGCTGAGCATGGCTGACGTCAGGTTGGCCGAAATGGCGCTCGACCCGGTGGCAGAGATCGCCGCGTTCAACGCGCGGCATGCAACATCGGGCGGTATTGTCACGTTTCTTGGCCAGGTGCGTGAAGGCGGTGGCGTCGAAGCGCTCGAACTCAAGCATTATGGGCCGATGACGCTGCCGGGCATGACGGAACTGGCCCGCGTTACCGAATCGCGCTGGCCGCTTGAAGGCCTGCTGATCGTTCATCGCAGCGGGGTGATGCATCCCGGTGATCCGATCGTGCTGGTCGCCGCCGCCGCGCGCCACCGTCGCGATGCCTTTGCTGCCGCCGATTTCGCGATGGACCATCTCAAGAGCGAAAGCTGGTTCTGGAAGCGCGAGAAGACCGCCGATGGCTGGCGCTGGATCGAACCGCGCGCGCAGGATCACGACGATCTCGCCCGCTGGCGTTAGATTTCCAATGGTGGCGGGATCAGCCCGCCAAACGCGCCAGCAGCGAATCGATCACGGCGGTTTCACTGGCAGCCAGCGCTTCCACTTCGGCACGTGCTTCCAGCACGGCCTTGAAATCCGCATCGGCCCCGTCTGCCACCCGATTGCTGGCTTCAACCTCCAGCCTGTCCAGATCGGCCAGCGGCAGGCCTAGAATCGACCGTGCCGATTCGAGCTGGGCCACGGCCACCGATGCCACCGACCATGCCTCGGTGCCCTTGGGCGATCGTGCAGCGGCGCTGACCGCGCGGATGGCCGCTGGCTGACGCGCGGTGAAACGGTCATGCGCTTCGCGCGCCGCACCGCGCAGTCCCGCCAGTCGGCTGACGAGCGCTGCGGAAACCGGGGGCTGCGGCGCTGGCGTACTTTGTGCGGCGCGGGCAGAGGCATAGACATCCTCGGCAGGACGCCGGGCTAGAGAGGGGAAATCAGACCGTGGCGCGCAGCCACCCATCAGGAGAGCGGCGCCGGTCAGAGGAAGAAGCGCGCGGCGGGGATTGCACATTGCCATGGCCGCGCCATAGCATGGCTGGCCCGTCCCGCCAGCGCCGGATGCATGGCCCCATGCGTGAATTGCGCGCGGACACTGCAATTTCAGCGGGTTTCTGGCGTCAGGCGGCATTGACACAAGGCGGGGCTTGGATTATCCGCCCCCTTCTTTCCGGGACCCCTCATTCGTGTGGGGAAACGGTGCGTTGCCCGTTGTCAGCGATTCGCAGGCGTAGGGCGCCTCAAGTGGATCGCCTTGGGTAACCTGGGCATTTGGAACGGATAGCAGAAACCATGTTCGCAATCGTGCGCACGGGCGGCAAGCAGTATCGGGTTGCCGCCGGAGACAAGATCGCGGTCGAAAAGCTGGCGGGTGAAGCCGGCGATACGATCACGCTCGGTGATATTCTTCTCGCCGGTGAAGGCGATTCGCTCGCTGACGCTGCTGCGGTCACGGTTTCGGCCGAGATCATCGCGCAGGCGAAGTCGGAAAAGGTGATCGTTTTCAAGAAACGTCGCCGCCACAACTACCGTCGCAAGAACGGTCATCGCCAGCAGATGACCCTGCTGCGCATCCTGTCCGTCGCCTAAGCGAACAGTTCGGAGTAATTCGATATGGCACATAAGAAAGCAGGCGGCTCTTCGCGCAACGGTCGCGACTCGGCAGGCCGCCGCCTTGGCGTTAAGAAGTTCGGCGGTCAGGAAGTGATCGGCGGCAACATCATCATCCGCCAGCGCGGAACCCGCGTATATCCCGGCGTCAATGTCGGCATGGGCAAGGACCACACCCTGTTCGCACTGGGTGAAGGTCGCGTACGCTTCCATGGTGGCAAGCTCGGCCGCAAGTACGTGTCGGTCGACGTGATGGCCGAAGCAGCAGAATAACCGGATGGTCGTTCAAAGGGCCATCCCGATGGGGTGGCCCCGCCAGTCTATGCAGGCTGGCCGATAGAGGGAGAGGGCCACGCCCGTCTCCCTCTTTTCATGTCTCCCTCAGCCGTCCACCGCGCAGATTCCGTCCGTCGCGATAAGCAATCGTCCGGGCGCAAGGCGCAACATGGCTGTCACTTCGCGCGCTTAACTGCGCGTTGGGGCAAGGGCCGAGTTTAGGAGACTGAGATGTTCATTCGCAGCGAACGGCTGTTCCTGCGGCCCGGCTGGCCGGAGGATTGGGCCGAGCTTCACGCCCTGATCGACGATGAAGCCATCGTCTGCAACCTGACCCGTGTACCTTGGCCTTATGGTCCCGATGAGGCGCGCAGCTTTGCCGCAAGTGCGCAGGGTACGCGTCACCCGCATTTCTTTGTGACCATTCCGGGTGCCACCGGCGCTCGTCTGGTCGGCAGCGCAGGACTTGTCGACGACGACGGCGAAACTGCGATCGGATACTGGATCGCCCGCCAGCACTGGAACAAGGGCTATGCCACCGAGGCTGTGCGCGCCTTGCTGGCGCTTGCGGCAACGCTGGGCCATCGCCGTATCGTGGCATGGCACTTTGCCGACAACGCCGCTTCGGCGCGGGTTCTGGCAAAGACCGGGTTCCGGCCAACCGGAGAAATGCGCCTTGCGCGTAGCGCCGCGCGCCGCGTCGCTGCGCCAACAATCATGCACACGATAGAGCTGCGCGAACCTGCCGGGTGCGATGGCCCGGAAGATGGTGGCTTCAATCCGATGCGAACCTTGCGCGCGGCCTGATTCAGCGCGCCAGCACGGCGTCCGCAAATGCACTGTCGGCCCTGGCAATCAGCGCGCGGTTATCGTGTTGCCACGGATGGAAGCCCGGCATGAAATAGCTGAGCCATGCCGGAAATACGCGGCGGATCACACCGGGCTTCCACAGCAGGTAAGCGGCCAGCCGCCACTTCCACTTCGCGCCGGTCAATCCGTCCTGCGCCAGCAGGTCCAGAGTGTCTTCCACCCGGTGAGTGAAAAAGTTCTTGGTCACGATCAGCATCATCAGCGATTTGACCTTCCAGCGTTTCCACCGGCTCCATCCCTTCGTCGCATGCAGCCATGTATCGTAGGCCACGCCCTTGTGCTCGATTTCCTCGATTGCATGCCAGCGCCACATATCGGCGGGTTCCGTTTCGGCCCCGGCAAAGTGCGCCGGGTTGGCAAGGAATTCGTGCGCCATCATCGCGGTGTAGTGTTCCAGCGCCATAGTGGCTGCCAGATTGACGATCACCGGACGGTCCTTCGTCAACGCGAGCATTTCTTCCACACGCCTGTCGATTTTGGCGATGTCATAGCCTGCGGCCTCGGCCGCGCGGTTGAACGCGACGTGTTCGCGCGTGTGATTGATCTCCTGCTTTATGAAAACGCGGATTTCGGCCTCAAGCTTGGGCGGGGCGCCTTCGCGGTGAGCCTTGATCGATTCGATGAAGAAGGCTTCGCCGCGGGGAAACGTGGCAGAAAGCGCGTTGTGCCATGCGGTTGCCACCGGATCGTTGTTCAGCCACCAGCGGCCTGGCGGTGCATTGCGTCCGAAGCGTTGATCGCGGATAGTGATCGTCAGGTCCGGGGGTGTAGGCACCTGCTTGTCGGCAGTCGTCGTGCGTTCTAGGGCAGAGGGAAGGGGCATGGCGTTCATGGGCCGGAATTTAGGCGTACTTACATCGATGTCAATAAGGAAACGCCTGTCGCCGGAGGAAAGCCGGATGGCAGCACTCGAAGCAGCGCGTGGCCTGTTGGTGGAAACAGGGCCGCAAGCTGTTACGCTGAAAGCTGTTGCAGGCCGAATCGGTCGGACGCATGCAAACCTGCTGCATCACTTTGGCTCGGCATCGGGCCTGCAAAAAGCGCTGGCGAAGCATCTTGCCGAAACCATCTGCGCCACGATCCGCGATGCAGTGATCGCCAGTCGATCAGGCATCGGTTCTCCCCGCGATGTGGTGGATCTTACCTTTGATGCCTTTGGCAAGGAGGGCGCTGGCGCGCTGGCATCGTGGATGCTGCTGTCAGGCAATGAGGACGCGCTCGACCCGATTGTCGATACGATCCACGATCTGGTGGTGGATCTGGACGAGCATGGTTCGGGCATGCAGCGCAACAATACGCTCGCACTCATCCTCATGGCGCTGGGCGATGCGTTGATGGGCGGGCCGCTGGCCATAGCGCTGGAATTGCCGCGCGATTCCGCGCGCGACCGCGCCGAAAAGATGCTGGTCGAAGGACTTCAGGCTGCGCCGGTCACACAGGAGGGCTAAGGTCCATCCACGCAGGGGCGAGGTCGGCGGGAATGTCCTCGACCCGGCGATGATCGACGGCCAGCCCCAGTTCGGGATAAGCCACACGTCGCCGCGCCTCGACCGACTGGTCCAGCGGCACCACCAGCAGGCGCCGATTCACTTTATGTCGCCAGTTCATCCGCGCCGTATTTTCCTGCCCGACATAGCAGCCCTTGGTGAAGCTGACGCCGTTGAGGTCTGCCGCATTGCATTCCAGCCACAGCAGGTCGCCCAGTTCGGCCTGACCTTCGGTTACGCCAAGCCGGAGCCTGTGCGCGCGCCACGCATCGTCGGCTGGCACATCCGAATCGCTGGCAGGGGCAATCCAGCGCTGGCCCAGTGCGGCAAGGCGAGGGTCGCGCGCGCCGCCATCGCCGGGGTGATTTTCCCAATGGACAGCAAGGTCATCTGCCCGCGCGATGCCGATCTTGCGGCGCAACCGATAAAGGGTGAGCCGCTTGACCAGTGCATCGACCGCGCTGGCCTCGCAATCGAGCAACAGCCCATCCGAATCAGGCCAGACAAGGAAATCGAACAGCACTTTGCCCTGAGGCGAGAGCAACGCCGTCCACACCGGCAACACGCCCTTCACGTCGTTGGTGACAAGCCCCTGAAGGAACGAGGGCACGTCCTCATCGGGAGCTTGTGGCGATAGGCGGATCAGCGCGCGGTCGAAAAGACGTGTCATGGCTGGAACATAGGAAGCGCCGGGGCTAAGGGGAAGCGATGACCGACAAATTGACGATCCGCCGCCCCGATGACTGGCATGTGCACTTGCGCGATGCCGACGTGCTCAAGGGCGTGGTTCCTTACACCGCCCGCCAGTTCGCCCGTGCGATCGTCATGCCCAACCTCAATCCGCCAATGACCGATGTGGCAGGCGTTGCTGCCTACCGCGATCGCATTCTCGATGCCCTGCCCGGCGGCAGCGATTTCGTGCCGCTGATGACGCTGTATCTGACCGACGGCACCGATCCTGCCGAAGTCGAGCGCGGCTTTGCATCTGGTACGTTCGTGGCGGCCAAGCTTTACCCAGCGCACGCCACCACGGGGTCCGCGCATGGCGTGACCGACATCCGCAACATCTACCCCGTGCTGGAAAAGATGCAGGCCATCGGCATGCCGCTGCTGATCCATGGCGAGGTCACCGATTCGCACGTCGACATTTTCGACCGCGAAGCCGTGTTCATCGAACGCACCTTGCTGGCCCTTGTGGCAGACATGCCCGCGCTCAAGATCGTGTTCGAACATATCACGACCGAGGAGGCAGCCCAGTTCGTTGAAAGTGCAGGGGAGACCATTGCCGCCACGATCACGCCGCAGCACCTTCATATCAATCGCAACGCGATGCTCGTCGGCGGCATTCGCCCGCATGCCTTCTGTCTTCCGGTGGCCAAGCGCGAGAAACACCGGCTGGCACTGCGCAAGCTGGCAACATCGGGCTGCTCGCGCGTGTTCCTTGGCACCGACACGGCGCCCCATGCCAAGCACCTGAAGGAAGCGGCCTGCGGTTGCGCAGGGATCTTCAACGCACCCTTTGCGCTGGAAAGCTATGTCACCGTGTTTGACGACGAAGGCGCGCTTGAAAGGTTCGAGGCATTCGCATCGCTCAATGGCCCGGCGTTCTATGGCCTGCCGGTAAACAGCGGCACGATCACGCTGGAAAAGGGGCAGGTAACCGTGCCCGACATGGTTGATGCCAACGGCACAACCATCGTGCCGTTCCATGCGGGCGAGACGCTAGGCTGGCGTATTGCCGACGCTTTGGCGTGAACGCCGCAGCATGTCCCAGGTGTAAAGTGCGATAGCCACCCAGATCACGGCAAAACACGCCAGTCGCGTGGGGTCGAGCGTTTCTCCGAAAACCGTCAGGCCCAATACGAAGCTGAGCGTGGGTGCGATGAATTGCACGAAGCCCAGCGTCGTCAACGGCAGTGCGCGTGTGGCCACGGCAAACAAGGTCAGCGGAATGGCCGTTGCAACACCGGATGCGACCAGCAATGGCGTGATAGTGCCGCCGATTGAAAGGCTGGAACCCTGCCCACTGACCGCAGGCACTGCCACGATGGCCAGAGCCGGCAGGATCAGCAGGATCGTTTCCACCGTCAGGCCCGGCACCGAACCCACCGGCGTCTGCTTGCGGACGAAGCCATAGAACGCAAATGTGAATGCCAGCGATAGAGCCACCGCGAGCGTATCGACCGCACCCGCCAGCAGGATCGCGATTCCCGCGCCCGCCAGGGCCACCGCGCTCCACTGTACACGGCTCAACCGTTCGCCCAGAAACATCGTGCCAAGCAGGACATTGATCAGCGGGTTGATGTAGTATCCCAGGCTGGTGGCAAGAACGTGGCCGTTGTTGATCGCCGTCACGAAGATCAGCCAGTTCGCACCGATCAGCGCGGCGCTCAGGCAAAGCAGGCCAAGGACGCGCCGATTTTGGAAGGCGGCGCGCAGTTCCGCAACTTGCCTTTGGCGAACGGCAATGAACAACAGGCAGACCGGCAAGGTGAACACCACCCGCCAGCCGACCAGTTCCAGTGGTGGCACGGCATGCAGCGCACGGAAATACAGCGGGAGCAGGCCCCAGATGGCATAAGCGGCAACCGCAGCGGTAATGCCGCGCCGCATCGCGGGCGAATGGTTCATGCCAAGCGCCTTGGCAGCATCGCGGCGTCTCGCCAAGCCCCTGCCGGGCTGCAATTCATCGGCACTTGCCATCGCTTTGTCGCATTTTTCAATTCTGACACTGCGGTTGCGATCCGTTCAGGTTTGGATGCGTAAACATGAACCAACGCAGACTTCAGGACGATCCCGGAATGCCCGGACCGTCCTTTGAATTAAGGAGAAGGCCCATGATCAATCTCAAGAACGCAGCCCTCGCGCTCGTTGCGGCCTCGACCGTGGCGACCGCAGTCCCGGCCATGGCTGCAACGCCGGTTCACGGTCCTTCCGCCGTGGTTGCCACGGAATGGAACCAGGGCTGGAATGGCGAGCGTTGGGAGCACAATCGCGATCGTCGAGAGTGGCGCGGTGACCGCGACTATGGTCGGGGTTACGACCGCAACAATTATCGCGGAAACGACCGCCGTTACTATGGCGATCCGGTCTATCGCAACACCCGCGTCTGGCGCGGCAACGATGGCCGCACGTACTGCCGCCGGTCGAACGGCACTACCGGCCTGCTGATCGGTGGCGCAGCGGGTGCGCTGCTGGGCCGCGAGGTTGCTGGCGATTACGGTGACCGGACGCTTGGCGCCATCCTGGGTGCCGCCGGTGGCGCGCTGCTGGGTCGTGAAATTGACAACGGCGGATCACGCTGCCGCTAAATACAAAAGGTTACTGACCGTCCTTCGGGTCGCATCGAAAGGTCGGCAGGGGAGCGCTTCACTGCGGTGGGGCGCTCCCTTTTTGTTAACCACACCTGGCGTAATGCCGCCGGATGCACTTCCCGCGTTTCCTGTTGCCGACGCTGACGTTTGCGCTCGCCGCCTGCGGGCCTGCTGCGCTCGAACAGGATGGTGAGCCACTCGATCCGGTCATGGCCGAAGCGCTGGAAGGCCAGTTGATGGTCGATCCCGACCTGTCGCAACAGAACTTGCGCAATCTGGCGATCATTCCCGGCGGGCCGATCGATCCTGCTCTGCCTTTGCCCGATCCGCCGTTGCCTGATCGGGCTGACTGAGGCCCCTCAATCGCTGCGCAGGCCCACGCCGATGCTGGCGCGCGGCTGGTCCATCTCGGTCGAGGCAACCGGATAGGCACAATAGTCCGCTGCGTAATAGGCGCTGGGCCGGTGATTGCCCGAAAGGCCGACGCCGCCGAACGGTGCGGCAGAGCTTGCCCCGTTGGTCGGGCGGTTCCAGTTGACCACGCCTGCGCGAATATTGGCCCAGAAGCGGTTGTAGTCCTGCGGTGTGCCGCCGATCAGCGATGCGGAAAGGCCGAAGCGGGTGTTGTTCGCCTCGGCAATCGCCTCGTCGAAATCATCGACCTTGATGACTTGCAGCAGCGGCCCGAACAGTTCCACGTCGGGCCGTTCGGCCACGCCGGTCACATCGATGATGGCAGGTGAAAGGAACGGCAGGTCATCGCGCAGCCGCACCATGTGCTTGATCGGACGCCCGCCGGATGACAGCAGGTAGACGAAGCTTTCTGTCAGGCCATCGGCAGTGCGGTTGTCGATCACCGGACCCATGAACGGCGGCGGATCATCGAACGGTGCACCGACGATGATGCGATCGGCCAGGCGCTTCACCCCGTCCACCACTTCATCGAACAGCGATGCCCTGACGATCAGACGCCGCGCAGCCGTGCAGCGCTGTCCGGCGCTGGTGAACGCCGATTGCACGATCAGCGATGCCGCGTCCTGCATCTTGGGCGTGTCCCACATCACGATGGGATTATTGCCGCCCATTTCGAGCGCAACCATCTTGCCCGGATTCGATGCAAGTTTGCGGTTGATCGCAATGCCGGCATGGGCAGACCCTGTGAACAGCACACCGTCGATGCCATCGTGTGCTACCAGCGCCTGTCCTGTTTCCGGTCCGCCGATCAGGACCTGCACCACAGCGGCGGAAATGCCCGCGCGGTTGAAGCACAGCGCCAGCAGTTCGCCCGTCGCGGGCGTTTTTTCCGAAGGCTTGAACACCACCACGTTGCCCGCGATCAGCGCGGGCACGATGTGGCCGTTGGGCAGATGCGCAGGGAAATTGTACGGTCCCAGAACCGCCAGAACACCATGCGGCTTGTGGCGCAGCGCGGCCGTGCCCTGAAGCGCGGAATCGAGTTTGCGCTGCGATGTGCGGTCGGCATAGGCGCGGACCGAAATTTCGACCTTGTTGATCACGCTTTCAACTTCGGTGCGCGCTTCCCACAGCGGCTTGCCCGTTTCGCGCGCGATCAGCGTGGCCAGCTTGTCGGATTCCTTGCGCACTTCATTGGCGAAGCGGCGGACCAGTTCGATGCGCGTGGCCAGTGGTTGCGCAGCCCAGGCAGGCCATGCCCGCCGCGCCCGCGACACCACTTCGTCCACATCTCCAACCTTGCCGCGCCACAGTTCTGCGCCGGTCGCGGGTTCATAGGATACGATTTCGGCAACTGCCACGGATCAGCCTGTCTATATCTCGTGTTCTTACGAACGGTGGACCGGTCGCCAAGCGGAGTAATAGCGCCGCTCCGGTTACCGATTAAACAATATTCATCTGCCCGACCAGTGCCCCCGCGCTATTTCAGGCAGCATGCGATTTCAGGCAGGCACATGGCCCGCCGGTTCCGGCGGTGCGCTCATGGCTGCACCCATGCGCCGGATCGCAGCCACCTTGGCATGAAGAGCCGACCAGTCGTCATCCTCGGCGATGGGGCGCCAGATCGCCTCGACCTCGTCGATCAGCATGGATTGGGGCGTACTGTCCGTCCAGTAGGGGTGATCCCGCTGCGTCGCGACATAGGGTTCCAGCGCAGCCTTGAGCGCGCCCGCTTCTGCCGTATCGGGAAATGGCCCGCGCCCGCCACGATGGGCAAAGAAGAACGCGTCCGGTCCCGCGCCGCTGTTCCCCATTGCCTGCTCGCAGGCACCGATCAGGGCGGTATCCTCGTCCAGCCCGCGCTGTTCCACGCCCAGCCGCCAGCACCAGCGCCGCGCCATTGCCCGCTGATACAGTTCAGGAAAGCGGTTTAGCGCCTCGATCAGTGGCGCCGCCTCGACCAGCGAACGCAGCGCCACCGCCAGTTGCCCGCAATTCCAGTGAATCGCTTCAGGCTGACGGCCATAGGCGTACAGGCCCTGATGATCGAAATAGGCGGCGGTGAAGCTGGCATCCCATTTGGGCAGCCAGCGCCATGGACCGTAATCAAAGCTTTCGCCGGTCACGTTCATGTTGTCGGAATTGAGTACGCCGTGGACGAAGCCCGCCACCATGTAGCTGGCTGCCAGGTCGGCCATGCGTTCGATCACCTGGTTGAAGAATCGCACCGCCGGATGCTGCGCATCGGGAAAGGCCGCGCCGGGGAAGTTTTCGAGGCAATAGGCCACCAGTTGCGCCATCTCGTCTTCAAGCTGGAGCGCGCCCAGCCGTTGGAACGTACCGATGCGGATGTGCCCGTGGGACAGGCGGACCATCACCGCGGAACGCGTCGGCGAAGGTTCGTCACCGCGATAGAGCGATTCGCCCGTTTCGATCACGCTGAACGTGCGGCTGGTGTTTACGCCGAGCGCGCCGAGCATTTCCGTAGCGAGAATCTCTCGCACGGCGCCTTTCAGTGTCAGGCGTCCGTCGCCTTGCCGGCTCCACGGCGTCTCGCCCGATCCCTTTGTGCCAAGGTCCATCAGGCACCCATCGCCATCCAGCATCTGTGCGAATGTAAACCCGCGGCCGTCGCCCAGTTCAGGATTGTAAACGCGGAACTGGTGCCCGTGATAGCGCAGCGCCAGCGGCTGCGGCATGTTCCCCGGCAGGGCGGCAAACCGTCCGAAGTGGCGCACCCATTCGTCGTCGGTCAGCGAGGCAAGGCCGACGTCGGCTGCCGCGCGGTCGTTGCGCCAGCGCAGACGGGTTTCCGGGAAATCAGCAGCCCGCACCGGATCGCCGATCCAGTCCGCCAGGGCAAGGATACGGGGCGATGCGCGATAGATCGCGTCTTGCGGGAGCGGCTGCATCCGGCAATAGTGGGCACGGCGCGGCTCACCTGCAAGCAGGCGCGTCTGATTTAGGCTCCGAACCGGGGCAGGCAAAGGGCGGTTTCACCACGATCATGGCCGATTTTGAAGATCGTCACTGGACCAGCGCCGACGGGTTGCGTCTGCATTTCCGCAATTATGATGGCGATACCGGCCGTCCCCCGGTGATCTGCCTGCCTGGCCTGACACGCAATGCGCGCGATTTCGAAGGCCTTGCTGCCCTGCTTGCAGGCAAATGGCGGGTGCTGTGCCCTGAAATGCGCGGGCGCGGCGATAGCGATTATGCCAAGGACCCGATGACCTACAATCCACTGCAATATCTCCAGGACGTGGAGCTATTGCTAGCGCAGGAAGGGATCGATCGCTTCGTATCCATCGGCACGTCGCTCGGCGGATTGCTGACGATGTTGCTGGCGGTCAGCAATCCGGCGCGGATCGCGGCAGCGGTTCTGAACGATATCGGCCCCGAACTTTCCGCGGCCGGTCTCGAACGCATTCGCGGCTATGTCGGGCAGGGGCGCAATTTCGAAACGTGGATGCATGCGGCCCGCGCGCTTCAGGAAAGCAACGGCGATATCTACCCCGATTGGGAAATCACAGACTGGTTGCGTTATGCCAAGCGCCTCATGGCCCTTGGCACCGGCGGACGCATTGCCTTCGATTACGACATGAAGATCGCCGAACCGTTCGAGACGCCGGCAGGGGCCGCGCCGCAAGTCGATATGTGGCCGATGTTCGATGCGCTGGCCACGAGGCCCTTGCTGGTTCTGCGGGGTGAAACCTCGGATATTCTGGCGGCCGACGTCGCCGCGAAGATGGCGACGCGAAGCGGCGTGGACCTCGTCACCCTCCCGCGCATTGGCCATGCGCCGACTCTGGACGAGCCGGAATCGATCGCGGCCATCGAACGGCTGCTCCAGCGCGCGGCATGAAGACTTCTGGAAAGGCCGCACCGCTCAAGGTGCTGCACCTCCATTCCACATTCGACGCAGGCGGCAAGGAACGTCGCGCGGTCGCGCTGATGAACCGCTTCCGCAATGGGGTGGAACATCACATCGTGTCGGCTCAGCCCGGCGCGATGGGTGCCAAGGGGCTGATCGACAAACGCGTTGCGGCATTCTTTCCGTTCGGCTTCCCGGCGCTCGCGGGCAAATTGCGTATCGCCCGGATACAGAAACTCGCCCGCGCCATGCAGAGCTTCGACCTTATCCTGACCTATAACTGGGGTGCGATGGACGCGGTGCTGGCCCATGCCGTGTTCGGCCCGATGATGGGGCTGGCACCGCTGGTTCATCACGAAGACGGTTTCAACGCCGATGAATCGGGCGGCCTGAAGCGTAGTCGCAACTGGTATCGCATGGTCGCGCTGTCACGCGCCTCGGCGCTGGTGGTGCCTTCGTGCCAGTTGGAAGACATCGCGCTGACGGTGTGGCGGCAGCCGCGCGGGCGGGTGCAGCGCATTCCCAACGCTATCGATACCGCAGCCTATGGCCGCAAGCCCAAGCCCGACGTGCTTCCCCGCGTGGTCAAGCGCGCGGGTGAGCGGTGGATCGGTACACTGGCGGGGCTGCGGGCGGTCAAGAACCTGCCGCGCCTTGTTCGCGCGGTGCCGGGTCTGCCGCCCGAATGGCATCTGGTGATCCTGGGCGAAGGGCCTGAGCGCGATGCGATCGCCGCTGAAGCCACCCGCCTTGAAATCGGTCACCGCGTCCATCTGCCGGGCCATGTTGCCGATCCGGCAGCGGCGGTGGGCCTGTTCGATCTGTTCGCGCTGTCTTCCGATAGCGAACAGGCCCCGCTTTCGGTGATCGAAGCAATGGCTGCCGGCCTTGCCGTCGCCAGCCCTGCCGTGGGTGACATTGCCGAGATGGTGAGTGACGCCAACCGCGCGTTCATCACCCCGCCGGGAGACGATGCCGCTCTCGCCGAAGCCGTTCTGGCCCTTGCGGCAGACGATGTCCTGCGCCGTCGGATCGGCGATGCCAACCGCATCCGTGCGCGGGCCGAATATGATGAAAGCGTGATGGCGACCCGCTATGCCAGCATCTATGCTGCGGCGCTTGGGCGGGCATCGTTTCTCTGACGGTGCTTCAGCCAGCGTTCACGCGCGATTCCTAGAGAATCAATTCCGTTGAAAAGGTGGTCCCATCCGCTAAACACCGCGCCAGACAAACGCTAGCAACCGTCAACCATAAATCCTGAAAGCGCTGACTTGGCTCTCCGTCCCGACCGTCCGCAGACCCGTTCCGATCAGCTTGCCGCTCGCGGCGATGGGCAAGGCTCGCCACAGGGCGATGCCTTCCTGCGCGAGGTGGACGACGCGCTGCGCGAAGATCAGGTGTTCACTGCGCTGCAGCGCTATGGCAAGCCGGTGGGGGCCTTGATCGTCGCTGGCCTGCTCGGTCTTGCTGGCTGGCTCTGGTATCAGAACCACAGCAATACCGTGGCGGGCGAACAGGGCGAAGTGCTGACCAAGGCGCTCGACCAGTTGGAAGCGCGCAATCTCAAGGGCGCGTCGGGCGAACTGGCGCCGCTCGCCAAGGATAGCGGCGATGGCTACCGCGCCACTGCCAAGCTGCTCGACGCGGGCATTCTGGCAGAGCAGGGCAAGACCGACGAAGCCGCCAAGGCATTTGCAGCGGTAGCCGCCGATCCCGATGCGCCGCAAGTTTTTCGCGATCTGGCAACGATCCGCGAAGTGGCGCTCACCTTTGACAAGATTGGCCCTGAAAAGGTGATCGAACGGCTCAAGCCGCTGGCCGTGCCGGGCAATGCCTGGTTCGCCAGCGCGGGCGAGGTGGTGGGCACGGCCTACCTCAAGCAGGGCAAGAACGATCTTGCCGGCGCGCTGTTCGGCCAGATCGCCAAGGAAAAGACCGCCCCGGATTCGCTGCGCCGCCGCGCCCGCCAGATGGCCGGGCTGCTTGGCGTCGACGCTGTCGAGGATGTGAGCGAAACCACGCTGGCAGCGCCAGCGGCACAATGAACACGCAAGGACGCCTGACCATGAAGTCTGCCCCCACCCTTCGCCGCGCTGCTGTTGCCAGTGTGCTGGTTCTCGCGCTGGGGCTGGGCGGCTGCGGCATCATTGGCGGCAAGGACAAGGCCAAGACCACGCCGACCGTGGGCCAGCGTACCCCGATCCTTTCAAAGATCGAAGCGGGCACCAAGATCGATGAATCGATTGCGCTGACGCAGGTTGTCCTCCCCGCACCGGAAGTGAACGCCGATTTCGCGCAGGGCGGCGGCAATGCTGCCAAGTCCTACGGTCATGTCGCGCTCGGCGATTCGCCGCGCAAGGCGTGGAGCGTCGGAATCAAGGGGTCCTCCTCTTCACGACGTCTCGCGGCCTCGCCGGTCGTCGGTGGCGGCAAGCTGTTCGTCATGGACACCGAAGGTATGGTTCACGCTTTCGATGCTGCGACCGGCGCGCGCGCATGGGCCACCAAGGTCGAAGCCGAAAAGCAGAATTCCAGCTCCACTTTCGGCGGCGGCGCAGCCTTCGATGAAGGCGTGGTCTATGTCACCAATGGCGTGGGCGAAGTGGCCGCGCTCAATGCCGCAGATGGTGCAATCAAGTGGCGGGTAAAGCCAGCCGGTCCAATGCGCGGTTCGCCCACAGTCGCGTTCGGGCAGGTCATGGTGATGACGCAGGACAATCAGATCCTTGCACTCAATGCCGAAGATGGCGCGGTTCTCTGGAACGAAAACGCCTCGGTCGGCCAGACCAACGTGTTTGGCGTGGCGGCTCCGGCTGCCGGGCAGGGCACCATCGTTGCGGGCTATTCGTCCGGTGAACTGGTCGCCTATCGTTACGAAAACGGCCGCCAGCTCTGGGCCGACGCGCTGGCGCGCACCAGCATCGCCACCAGCGTTTCCACGCTGACCGACATCGACGCCGATCCGATCATCGAACGCGGCCGCGTCTATGCTCTGGGGCAGGGCGGACGCATGGCCGCTTATGAACTCGTCACCGGCCAGCGCATCTGGGAACTCAATCTGGCAGGCATTTCCACTCCTGCCATTGCGGGCGACTGGATTTTCACGCTCACCGACGAATCGAAGCTGCTGTGCATCGCCAAGGCCAACGGGAAGGTCCGGTGGATGACCGAGCTGCGGCGCTTCAGGAATGAAAAGAAAAAGAAGAATCCGATCTTCTGGACCGGCCCGGTGCTTGCAGGCAATCGTCTGTGGGTTGCCAATTCGCGCGGCGAGGTGATGAGCGTATCGGTTACCGATGGCACGGCCAGCAAGTTCACCGAAGTCGGTTCTGCGGTCAGCCTCGCGCCGATCGTCGCCAACCAGACGCTCTACATTCTGGACGATGGCGGCAAGATCACCGCTTTCCGGTAATCACAACGGATTGCTAACCGTTACGGCTTAAGGACTTGGGCGCAATGACTACGCGCCCATCCCTTCCGCCGTCAGACGTCTCTGCAGGCGTTGGCCTTGCCGGTCTTGCAGGCCTTGCCTTCTGGGTGCTGGTCTGCCGCTTCTGGCCTGCGATTGCCGATGCATTCGCATTTCCCGGCCCTCATGCAGTTATGGACGGGCCGATGGCGGCGCTTTGCGCGCTGCTGTTCTCCGGCGCTGGTATGGTCGGCTGGTCGCTGATCGTGGACAAGGTTCACCGCCGCGCTTCCACCGGAATCGACTGGTCGACCCCGCGCCCTTTGCGCGATATCCTCGATATCTCGATCACCAAGATCGCCGGGCTGTGGGCGACATGGGCGCTGATCGGCTTCGCCTATTGCATCGCGCGCTGGTATTGGCGCGGGCAGTATGTGTTCGCGATGGAGGTGCTTGAAACGGCGGTCCCGTTCCTGTTCTTGGGCGCGATCCCTTATGTGCTGTGGCTCGACCGGGTTCTGGTAAACCCGCGTGATGGGGCATGGCATTTTGGCGCGATGCTGATCGGGCGCGAACCGTGGGAGCCTGAGGAAGTCAGGCGGCACTGGCTGGCGTGGATCGTCAAAGGCTTTTTCTGCGCCTTCATGATCTCGATCGTGCCCGGCGGCTTTGGCGCGGTTGTGCGCTTCGATTGGTCGCACGCGTTCCACGATCCGGTGGAACTGGCCACGCTGCTGATCGAAACGATGTTCATGATCGACGTGCAGATCGCCATGGTCGGCTATCTCGTCACGATGAAGCCGCTGGACGCGCAGATCCGCACCGCCAACCCGCACCTTGGCGCATGGGTGGCCGCGCTGATGTGCTACCCGCCGTTCATCCTGATGGGCGATGGCGATGTCCTCGATTATCGCCAGAACGGTGCAGAGTGGGCTTATTGGCTTCAGGGGCACACCGAATTGCTGTGGCTGTGGGCGGGCGCGCTGATCTTCCTGACGGCGGTCTATGCCTGGGCGACCGTCGCGTTCGGTCTGCGTTTCTCGAACCTCACCTATCGCGGTGTCCTGACCAACGGGCCTTATGCCTTCACGCGGCACCCGGCCTATCTGTCGAAGAATGCCTACTGGTGGCTGGCATCGCTACCGTTCCTCGTCACCAGCGGTTCAATGGTCGATGCGATCCGCAATACGGTGATCCTCGCGCTGGTCAGCGCGGTATATTACTGGCGCGCGCGAACCGAGGAGCGGCACTTGCTCGCCGAAGACGCAAAGTATCGCGAATATCACGCGTGGATGGCGCAGCATGGCCCGATTACGCGCAGCTTGCGCCGCCTGACGTCCGCGATCACCCCCAGGCGGCCCATGGCGGTTCAGCCCGCCGAATAGCGGTCAGACCGCGACACCCTCGTCGCTTTCGAACACCTTGATGTCCCGCTCGAACAGTCCGAGACTGGCGCGTTCCTGTGCCCAGACTTTCATATGCGGTGCCTGAAAATGCGCATCGAGCGCTGCCCGATTGCGCCACTTTTCCAAAACGCGCACCAGCCCCGGATCGACGATATCGTGTGCATAGGCATAGAGCAGGCAACCGTCTTCAGCGCGCGTTGCTGCGATAACCTTTGCCATCATGGGCTGCGCCGAGGCGAAATTTTCGATCGGAAGCCGGAAGCTTCCCATCACCACGATCATCAGAAGCTCTTTTCGCCATAAATGTGCGAAAGGTCGCCATTCCATCCACCATGATAGAGGTCGAGCAGGCGCTCGGCCGGCGATTTTCCAGTCGCCACGATTTCGTCCAGCGGCTGGAGGTAGCCGGTTTCGTTGTCGCCCGCTTCGTTCAGACGCGCCCGTGCCGAAAGACCGCTGCGCGAAATGGCCAGCACTTCGGCGGCAATGTCGCGCAAGGTGCCACCGCCCGGCAGCGACGCATGAAGGCCCAGCTTGGGCACTTCGGCGCGCAGTTTTTCGCGCCCGTCCATGTCCCAGTCCTTGACCAGATCCCACGCCGCATCAAGCGCAGTCTGATCGTAGAGCAGACCCACCCACAATGCCGGTAGAGCGCAAATCCGGTTCCACGGGCCACCGTCGGCACCCCGCATTTCAAGGAAAGACTTCAACCGCACTTCGGGAAAGGCGGTGGAAAGGTGATCGACCCAGTCCGATTGCGTCGGTTTCTCGCCGGGCAGGACGGACAGTTTGCCGTCGAGAAAATCGCGAAACGACAGGCCGGAAGCGTCGATGTACTTGCCATCGCGGAAGACGAAATACATCGGCACGTCGAGCATGTAGTCAACGTAACGCTCATAGCCGAAGCCTTCTTCGAACACGAACGACAGCATGCCCGTGCGCGCCGGATCGGTATCGGTCCAGATGTGGCTGCGATAGGACTGGAAACCGTTGGGCCTGCCTTCAAGGAACGGGGAATTGGCGAACAGCGCGGTTGCCAGCGGTTGCAACGCAAGGCTGGTCCTGAACTTTTTCACCATGTCCGCCTCGCTGGAATAGTCGAGGTTGACCTGAATGGTGCAGGTCCGCAACATCATGTCGAGACCCATCGACCCGACGCGCGGCATGTGCCGCAGCATGATGTCATAGCGGCCCTTGGGCATGATCGGCAATTCGTCGCGGGTCTTGTCGGGCCACAGGCCCATGCCGAGATAGGCAAGGCCCAACTTGTCGCCAATGGTCTTGACCTGCGCCAGATGCCGCCCGGTTTCCGCGCAGGTCTCGTGCAGGTTCTCCAGCGGCGCGCCCGAAAGCTCAAGCTGGCCCGCAGGTTCAAGGCTGACCGCGCCGTCCGGCCCGCTCATGGCGATGACATTGCCGCCTTCAAGAATCGGCTCCCAGCCAAACTGGGTCAGTTCCATCAGCAGATCGCGAATCCCGCCCGGCTCTGCATAGGAAGGTGCGCGGCGATCTTCGGTGCGATAGACGAATTTCTCGTGTTCGGTGCCGATGCGCCATGCGGCCTTGGGCTTTTCACCCTTTTGCATGGGGGCCACGAGCATGTCGCGGCTTTCGATGATAGGATCGTTGCGATCTGAAACTTGCCGCGTGCTCATGCGCGCCGAGTTAATGTGCCAGACAGCTTTATACTAGTGCTATTCGTGAGAACCTTTGTTGCAATCGCGAGGTAAATGACAGCGCGCGCAGATCATGGCTTCCAGTCGCCATTCAGCCCCATCCACAGCGCAATGCCTGCAATCGCCGCGGTTTCACCACGCAGGATGCGCGGTCCCAGCGCAATCGCCACGGCGGCGGGATGCGCGCGGATTGCGGCGCGTTCCGCTTCGTCGAAACCCCCCTCCGGTCCCACCAGCACGGCTGCGGCGCCCTTGTGTGCGGCAAATGCCTCGGCCACCGGCATGCCGCCATTCTCGTCGGCAAAAAACAGCACCCGCTCCCTGGGCCAGTTGCGCAGCAGGTGATCCAGCCTGGTTGCTTCGCCAAGGCCGGGCAGGGCGGTGCGCGCGCATTGTTCTGCCGCCTCGATCATGATCGTTCGCGCGCGTTCCGGGTTCAGTTTGTCCGCCACGCAGCGCCGCGTCACCACCGGCACCACACGACCCGTGCCCAGTTCGGTCGCCTTTTCCAGAACCAGATCGAAGTTCGGCTTCTTGAGCAGCGCAGCGCACAGCCAGAAATCGGGCACGTCCTCGCGCGGGCGGGTCCGGCGCTCAACCTCCAGTATGACCGCGCGTTTGCCCACCTCGGCCACACGCGCCACCCATTCGCCAGTCAGGTCGTCGCACAGCATCACCGCATCGCCGGGCGCAATCCGCATGACCTTGCCCAGATAATGCGCCTGCTGCCCCTCAACGGGCAAGTGCAACCCGGCCTCCAGCCGGGTTTCGACAAACAGGCGCGGTGCGCTCTTCGGTGGCCAGGCGGGGGTAGCGGACATCAACAAGCGCCTAGCGGATTTCGCTGCAGACGGTAAGGCTTCGTGCCATGGACCCGGCCCATTCCGCACAGATCGTCCCCGATAGTGAACATCGAGGCCTCGTCGCCCGCATGCCGCAGCCCTTGCGCAATTATGCGCTGCTCGCCCGGTTCGATCGCCCGATTGGCTGGTGGCTGCTGTTCTGGCCCTGCGCATGGGGCCTGTTTCTGGCCGGCGGCACCACACGTTGGGGCATTCTGGCGTGGTTGCTGCTCGGCGCAATCGCCATGCGCGGCGCAGGCTGCGTCTATAATGATATTGTCGATGCCGATCTCGATGCCCGCGTGGCGCGCACCGCCGCGCGCCCGGTGGCAAGCGGTGCTGTTTCAAGGGGCGCGGCGTGGATCTGGCTGTTTGGCCTTTGCGCCATCGGTCTCGTCGTGCTGCTGCAACTGCACTGGGAGGCGCAAGTCGTCGCGCTGGGCAGTCTTGGCCTCGTCGCAGCCTATCCGTTCATGAAGCGCATTACCGGCTGGCCGCAGGCATGGCTCGGACTGGTGTTTACATGGGGCGCGCCGGTCGGCTGGATCGAGGCTACCGGGCTTGACCGCCTCGGCCCGCTCGGCCTGCTTTACGCGGGCTGCTGGGCCTGGTGCATGGGCTATGACACGATTTATGCCCTGCAGGACCGCGAGGACGACGCGCTCGTCGGTATCGGTTCGTCCGCACTATCTTTTGGTCGGCATGTGAATGCTGGCGTTGCTGCGCTCTACACGCTGTCAGTGGCATGTTGGGCGGGCGCGGTCTGGCTGTTGCGGCCCGATCCGCTGGCACTGCTGGCGCTCGCGCCGGTGGCGGCTCACCTTGGCTGGCAAGTCCTGACGCTAAAAGAAGACGGTCTCGATCCGCTCACCAAGTTCCGCTCCAACCGTTTCGCCGGACTGCTTATGGCAGCGGCCTGTTATGTGGTGGGCAGCATCTAAATTCCAAGCACTTTGCGCAGTTCGGCATTGATCCGCGATTGCCAGCCCTTGCCGGTCGCCCGAAATTTCTCGATCACATCGGGATCAAGGCGCAGGGTAACCTGCTTCTTGGGGTTTTCGAGGGTAGGGCGGCCGGGACGTGTCCACGTGCCATCGGCAGGCCGGACAAGTTTGCCACCGACGTAAACTGCCGCACGTCGAAAATGATCTTCCGTCCATTCGACATCGTCGTCGTCTGGGTCAATCCATGGTGCGGTATCGGGCTTTGTGTTCATACTCATGGGCGTATCTCATCGTAATGATACGACGACGTTCACCACGGGGCGTCCAAACCAAATTCACACGTCGTCCGTTAAGATACCCCCAAACTCTAAATCGGGTCTCACCGTAAGACTGCCGATCATCGAGGAGTTCTGAGTATTCGGCTTCAAAAACGAGACTAGCGTGAGCAAGGTCAATGCCTCTTTCTTCAAGAATTTTCAGCCGTTTAGCTTCATCGTATTCAATTTCGATTCCGCTCAAGCCAGCCTCCCATCCTCAAAGTTACATGATGACTGTCCTATCTTATGCCCGTTCAAATTTGCCGAGCTGGGCAATCTCGACGTATGTTTATGTAACTACAAAAACATAATCTGTCAACCCGCCGCTTCCAGCAACTCAACCGCCCCGCCCAGATCCACGCTGACCAGCCGCGAAACGCCTTTTTCCACCATCGTTACACCGAACAGGCGGTGCATGCGGCTCATGGTTACGGCGTTGTGGGTGACGATGAGGTAACGGGTGCTGGTTTCCGCCACCATCGCGTCGAGCAGGTCGCAGAAGCGTTCGATGTTGGCGTCATCCAGCGGGGCGTCCACTTCGTCGAGTACGCAGATCGGCGCCGGGTTGGTCAGGAACAGTGCGAAGATCAGCGCGACGGCGGTCAGCGCCTGTTCGCCGCCCGATAGAAGCGTCAACGATTGCAGCCGCTTGCCGGGCGGTTGTGCGAAGATTTCTAGGCCAGCCTCAAGCGGATCTTCGCTGTCGATCAACGCCAGATGCGCCTCGCCGCCACCGAACAGGCGGCTGAACAGGCGGCGGAAATGGCCGTCCACCGCCGCGAAAGCCGCCCGCAACCGCTCGCGCCCTTCGCGGTTAAGGTTGCCGATGGACCCGCGCAGCCGGTGCACCGCTTCGGTCAGTTCGGCCTGTTCGGCAACGCTGGTGCCATGGCGTGATTCGGCCTCGGCCAGTTCATCAGCGGCCACCAGATTGACCGGGCCGATCCGCTCGCGCTCGGCCACCAGCCGATCCATCGCGGCAGACTCATCGCTGGCGGACGCGACTCCGGCCGAATCGAATTCGAAATGCTTTGGCAGCAACGGCGGCGGGCACTGGAACCGCTCGCCAGAAATCCCGGCCATCTCCTGCCGCCGCGCGTCTTCGTTTTCGGCGCGCGCCGTGGCACCGGCGCGGCCTTCGCGCGCGGTGGCCAGTGTTTCGTTGGCTTCGCCCAGCGCCAGGTCGGCCGCCTTGGCGGCGGCATCGGCGGCGAACAGGGCGGTCTCTGCCGTGGCAAGGTCGGCCATCAGGCGATTGCGGATCGTTTCGCCCTGTTCGATTTCGGCAATCAATCCGGCGGGCTTCGCCGCGGAGATCGCGCGTTCGGCCTCCAGTTCCTCGCGCCGCCCGGTCATTTCCGCAAGCCGCTTGGCCGCATCGCCCGCGCGCGCAGTCCAGGCCCGCGCATCGCCCTTCAGCCCGGCCAGCCGTTCGCGCCCGACAGCGATGGACTGTTCGAGCGTGGCCATGGCAGCTGCCGTTGTCTGAAGGCCCGCCCGCGCCGCATCGTTGCGCGCTCGCGCCGCGTCGAGAGCCGCGCGCCCTGCGGCGGCATCGGGAAGGCTCGCAAGATTGTCGAGCGCGGCATGCAGTTCGGCTTCGGCGGATTGGCGTTGTTCGGCCAGCCCAGCCTGCGATCGCGCAATTTCCGCCTTGCGCTGATCCAGTCGCGCGCGGGCGGCCTCGGCGGCGTCCAGCGCACGCAGAGCGGCGCGTTCCGCATCGGCCGCAGCGGAGATGGTCTTGTCAATCAAACCGAGCCGACCCTGTACCTCGACAAGCGCGTCGCGGGCCGCAGAAAATGCAACCTCTGCCGAAACGATGGCTTCCCGCCGGGCAGGCAGCAGGGCTTCCAGTTCCGCAAGCCGGTTGTCGGCCTCAAGCGCGGCGGCTTCGGCAGCCCCTTCACCGCGCGCCACAAACCCGTCCCACCGCCGCAAGCGTCCTGCGCGGGTGACCAGCCACTCGCCCGGAGCGAGCGCCTCGCCCTCGTCGTTCTCGACCACGCGGACCAGCGCCAGCCGCGCTGCGAGTTCCGGCGGACATTGCGATACGCGATGGACCAGCGCATCGGGCAGGGGAGTTGGCGCTTGCGCCCCGGTCCAGAACCTGCCTTCAGCCTCTGTGGGCGCAGGGCCAACCGGAGCCGACGCATCGCGCCCCAGCACGGCGGCAAGCGCACGCTCATAGCCCGGCGCGACAGTCGTGCCCGAAATAGCTGACGGGCCACGCCCCTTGGCCGCCGCAGCCCTGGCCCGCGCAGCCTTGTCGCGTGCAAGGGCCTCGGCTTCACGTTCGACGCCGGACAATTCCGCGCGTAGCTGCGCCAGGCCGTTGCTGGCTGTATCGCGCTGCGCGCCAAGAGCCTCGCGCTGGGTGCTCAATTGCGCCCGCTCGGCCTCGGCCTCGGCAAGTGTTGCAGCTGCTTGGCGTTTGCGCGCTTCGGCTTGGACGATCTGCGCGGTCGGATCGGATTCGCGCGCTAGATCCGCGGCCTGCGCGGAAAGCCGCGCCGCTTCGCTATCCAGCCGGGCCATGCGCGCTTTCGCCGCCGCAACTGCGGCTTCGGCCACGCGCCATTCGGCGTCGATGCCGGCCTGCTCTGCCACGCGCTGGGCCAGCGCGAGTTCGGCGCTGCGGGCGGCACGATCCGCATCGTCGGCCGCGGCGCTTGTCGAGGGACGTCGTGCTTCGTCTGCTGCAAGCGCCGCCTCCGCGATGGCCAGTTCGCTTTCCAGCCGCGTCATCGCTGCTGCGGCATCCTCGGTAAGGCGGTCGGCGCTGCGCCGATCCTCGTCGATCCGCGCAAGCTGTCGGTCGATGTCCGTCACGCGCTGCTCTGCGGCCTCAAGCTGCGCGGTCAGCGATGCCATGCGCTGGCCGTGAGCCGCGGAATCCTGCCTCCGGTCGAACAGGTCGTCACGCGCCTCCGCAACGGCCGTGGCTGCCTTGTGCTGCGCCTCCTGCGCCGCCTTGGCGAGAGCTTGCGCCGCTGTCACCCGCTCGTCCGCGGCGTGCGCTTCCTTGCGCGCAGCATCTGCCGCCGCTGCCGCATCGCGCCACCGCGCGAATACCAGCCGCGCTTCGGCCACCTTGATCTTCTCGCTGACCGATTTGTAACGCTCTGCCGCGCGCGCCTGCCTTCGCAGCGTGGCGATCTGGCTTTCAAGGCCCGAAAGCAGGTCCTCCAGCCGGGCAAGGTTGACCTCGGTCGCGCGCAACTTCTGTTCGGCATCGCGGCGGCGCACGTGCAGTCCGGCGATTCCCGCCGCTTCTTCCAGCATCATCCGGCGTTCGGCAGGCTTGGCCGCAATCACCGCCGCGATCCGCCCCTGGCTGACCAGCGCGGGGCTGTGCGCACCCGTGGCGGCATCGGCAAAGACCAGCGCCACGTCCTTGGCGCGCACATCGCGCCCGTTCACGCGATAGGCGCTGCCCGCCCCACGTTCGATCCGGCGCACGACTTCCAGTTCGCCGCCATATGGCCCGGACGGATCGGTTTCAGCCGTCAGCAAAACTTCCGCAAATCCGCGCGAGGGGCGCGTGGCCGTCCCCGCAAAGATCACGTCTTCCATGCCGCCGCCGCGCATGGATTTGGCCGAGCTTTCGCCCATGACCCAGCGAATCGCTTCCAGCAGGTTGGACTTGCCGCAGCCGTTGGGACCGACAACCCCCGTCAGTCCCGGTTCGATGCGCAGTTCGGCAGGTTCGACAAAGCTTTTGAAGCCGGAAAGCTTCAATCGCCTGATCTGCATGTGCGCCCCCCGGCCGCGCTGCCGCCTTTAGCGAGCGCCAGCCTTCTGCAGCAGTGGCTCAAGTTCTGCCCATGTGCCGACACCGGTCTTGCTTCCGTTCAGGAAGAACGTGGGCGTACCGGTGATATCGTATTCCTTGCTCCACTGATCATTGACGGTGGCCAGCTTGGTCGCGCGAGCGGTATCGGCAAGGCACGAAGCCCCTTGCGCCGCAGCGATCCCGCGCGATGCGAAGAATTCGCTCATGCCCGAAAGCTGTGCGATTCCGGCAAAGCGCTGTTCCACGGGCAGGTTCGAAACCTGCTGGAACGCCGCCTCGTCCTTTTGCAGGTTGGCAAACATGTTGCGTTGCCAACCCCAGAATTGTTCCGAAAGCGGGATCGTCGCTTCGGGCGCGCCGCACGTCGCCAGCAGCACCGCCGGCATATCGAGGGCGTTGAGCAGGAACAGGCGCAATTCATAGCTTACCCGGCCCGATGCCACGTAATCGTCACGCAGCTTGGGGAACCCTTTTTCGGAGAATTCGGCACAGTGCGAGCAGGAAAGCGCGCCATATTCGATGACCTTGATCGGCGCATCGGGATTGCCCATCACGTAGCCGCCTTCGGGCGATACCGAAAACGTCTCGGTCCACGCATTGCCAGCAGGAGCGGCGATCTTTGCGATCGGTTCGGAACTGGAAACCTCACCAGTGGCGGCGTCGGTCTTCTTGTCGCAGGCGGCAAGGCCGAGCGTCAGCGGAAGGGCGGCAACGAGCAGGGCGCGGGCGAATGTCATTGTCTGGATATTCCCAAGGCTGGATTTTGCGTGACGCTAGACCATTGTCGACCGTGTTTGAAGAGGTGGGTTATTTCAGGCGCGCTTCCAGTTGCGCCTTCAGCAAAGCCCAGTCATGCGTCCCGGCCAGAAGCACGCCATCCACCATGAAGCTTGGTGTGCCGGTGACGAAGTACTTGTCTACGGCCTCATCGGTTTGCGCAGCGAGCTTCTTTGCCAGAGATTCGTCGGCCAGGCAGCGGTCGACCGCAGTGCGGTCCATCCCGCGCGCCGCCATGAATTCATAGAATTTGAAATCGCTGGCGATGGCGCGGGTACGGGCCGCGAATGGCCCGGTTGTCCAGCGCTGGCGTTGCGCCTCGGTCGAATTTGTCGCGGGCACCATCCATGTCGACTGGTTACGCATGAAGGCGCTGTGAAGCGGGAAAAAGCGGTTGGCGGGCACGCAGTTGGTCAGCAGTGCTACAGTCATGTCGATAGGATCGCGCACGAAATTGCGCACTTCGATGGCGCCCTTGCCCGGCGCCACCATGCCGATCTTGAGTTGCGCCTCGGATTGCACCTCGAAAGTGGCGCAGTGCGAACAGGTGTAGCTGACGTACTCGACCAGTCGCAGCGGAGCCGCGGGATTGCCGAGCAGGTGATGCCCATCGGGCGTCAGCGATCCCGCCGCCACCCAGTTGGCGCGGGAGAGCGGCTTGGCAGGCTTGCCCGCGCCGGTCAGGGTTGCAATGGCACCCAGTGCGAGTGCTGCGGTTGCGATTGCTTTCTTCACGTCAGCTTCTGCCCCTGCTTGCTTCGTCCAGACTGCGCGCCAGGCTTTCCAGCACGGTGCGCAATTCGGGATCGCCGATGTCGCGCAGCGAATCCCCCAGTTCGATCGGTATGGGTCTGAGCGATGGCGGCGCGGTGCGCGGGGCTTCCTTCGCCTTGGGCGCCTGAACCACGCCTTGCCGGATCTTGACCCTGGCCACAGCGCGATAGCCGAAGAAGCGATTTACCCGCTCGATGATCTCCGGGATCACATGCTGGATGATGGTGGCGTGGGCTGGCGTCACCACCAGTTGCAGGATGCCGTCTGCCTTCTCTCCGGGCGGGAAACGGATCGATTCGGGCATGCAGTGCCGGGCATGGCGCTCGCCCACAATCTCTGGCCAGCGCGTAACCACGCTCGATTGCACAAAGCCGAAGCGGCGGAACGCGGTGCGCCCGATGGCGGGCATCAGATCGGCAATCTGCCGCGCCTCACCGCCACGCGGGCGCTCATAAGGTTTTCCGGCATACGGCTTTCCGGCAGCAGGTTTGGCAACCGCCTTGGCAGGAGCGCGGGCTTTGCGTTTCGCGGCGTCCGAAGGGGTGCTTTCCATCTTGCCTGCCGCCATGCCATAGCGGCGCGATGCAGGCCAGAGCGCAACTCCCCCTTAATTCGCAAACCTCGAAAACCGCGGGAAAATTGCTGGCGTGGTACGATGTGAACGCCCGCCGCCTGCCATGGCGCATCGCTCCGGGCAAAAGCGGTGCTGATCCCTACAAGGTCTGGTTGTCCGAAGTCATGCTTCAGCAGACCACCGTTGCGGCGGTAGGCCCGTATTTTGAGAAATTTACGGCGCGCTGGCCCACGGTCAGCGATCTTGCCGCCGCCGATGATGCCGATGTCATGGCAGCGTGGGCTGGCCTTGGCTATTATGCCCGCGCCCGCAATCTGCTGGCCTGCGCCCGTGCGGTTGCGGCCATGGGCGGCACCTTCCCGGATACGGAAGCGGCCCTGCGCGCGCTGCCCGGTCTTGGCGAATATACCGCCGCCGCTGTCGCCGCGATTGCCTTTGGCCGCCGCGCCGTGGTGGTCGATGCCAATGTCGAACGCGTCGTCGCGCGCCTGTTCGCCATCGATGAACCATTGCCTGCCGGGCGGCCTGCAATCCGCACTGCCGCCGCAATGATCACGCCAGATGCGCGCGCGGGCGATTTTGCGCAGGCGATGATGGATCTTGGCGCCACGATCTGCACTTCGCGCGCGCCGCGCTGCATGCTGTGCCCGCTGCGTGAAGGCTGCCGCGCTCAAGCCGAAGGATCACCCGAACGCTTGCCGGTCAAGGCCGCCAAAAAGCCCAAACCCACCCGCCAGGGCCGTGCCTACTGGATCGAACGCGACGGCAAAGTCCTGCTCGTCCAGCGGCCGGGGCGGGGGATGCTTGGCGGGATGCGCGCCTTGCCCGATGATGGCTGGTCGGCGCGCGGTGATGGGGCGAAGGCGCTTGGCGGCCAATGGCTACCGGGCGGTGTCGTCCGCCACAGCTTCACCCATTTCGATCTGGAATTGCAATTGATGCTTTGCACCTCGCCCGAACTGGATAGTCTGCCGCCGGGAGAATGGTGGCCGGTCGATGGAATCGAAGCTGCCGGACTGCCCACCGTGTTCGCCAAAGCGGCGCGGCTGGCAGTTGCTGAAAGGAAGACCTGAACGCATGAACGCCATCACGCTATCGCGTCGCGGCCTGATCGGCTCGCTTGGTGCATGGGCCGGGACCGCACTTTTGCCAAACGCGGCTTGGGCCAGTGCTGCCGCCGAAGCGCGCTTTCCCGCCGTCACGCAGATGGTCGAAGGCTATGTCGGTTCGGGCAGGCTTCCGGGCATGATCGCTGCATTGGGGCAGGGCAGCAGCGCCGCTCCGGTAAACATCGCGCGCGGCACACTTGCCAAAATCAGCCAGATCCCTGTCGATATGGACAGCCTGTTCCGTATCTATTCGATGACCAAGCCCGTCACCGGCATGGCCGCGATGATGCTGATCGATGAAGGCAAGCTGCGGCTTGATCAGCCGATTGCCGATTTCATCCCGGCGTTCGGCAAGATGCAGGTGCAGGTCACGCCCGATGGCTCGATCACCGATCTGCGCCCCGCAAAAACCCAGATAACCGTGCGTCACCTGCTTACGCATACGTCGGGCCTTGGCTATTCGATCATCCAGAGCGGGCCGATAAAGGACGCTTACATCAAGGCAGGTCTTGTTCCGGGACGGGCCAGCCGCTTGCCCTTGGCGGGGCTTGAAGGCTTCACGCCGGTGTCCAGCCTGGCACAATTTGCCGATGTACTGGCCACGATGCCGCTGGTTTATGAACCGGGCACCATATGGAGCTATGCGGTCGGTCTGGACCTGATGGGGCGTCTGATCGAAATCGTATCGGGCCGGCCGTTCGATCACTTCCTGCACGAACGCCTGTTTGCACCGGCTGGCATGGATTCAACGTGGTTCCGTGTGCCCGAAGCGCAAGTCGCGCGGCTTACAACCAATTATGCCGTCGCTGCCGGAATGTTGCTGCCGATTGATCCGGGCAAGTCCTCGATCTATCTCGATCCGGCGCCCTGCCCGTTCGGCGGCGCCGGGCTGGTTTCGTCCCCGCGCGATTACGACCGCTTCCTGCGCATGTTGCTCGGCTTCGGCCGTATCGATGGGCGGCAGGTGATGAGCGAGGCCGCCGTGCGGCTTGGCACCAGCAATCTCCTGCCCGAAACCGCAGACGTTTCGCAATCGTTGATCAAAGGAAACGGCTTCGGCGCAGGTGGTTCGGTCGGTCTGGGGGATGATGCCGGAACCTATGGCTGGGGCGGGGCTGCCGGAACTGTCGCTTTTGTCAATTATCGCGCCGGGATCAGGGCAGGGCTGTACACGCAGTATATGCCGTCCGAAGCCTATCCGGTTCACCGCGAATTCGCACAGGCCGTGCTGGCCGATGTCACAGCAAAGAAGGCCGCAGCCTGATGGAATCCACGATCGCATTTGCAAGCACTGGCCTCGACCGCGCCGACCACATCCGCGCCGATGCCGAAAAGCTCGGCAGCCTGATGGACTGGCGCGCGCGCTTGCTCAAACTCGATGGGATCGATCCGGTGATAGCGCCCGATGGCAGCCTCGATTGGGGTACGCTGGCCGATGCCGATCCCGCCGCCGAACTCGTTTTCCTGGGCCTGATGGAAGATGGGCGCGCTTGTTTCGCGCAAGTCACGCCCGCGATGATGGGCAGCGTTGCCCCGCCGAACCCGCGCCTGTGGACCGCGATGGGCATGCTCTCACCCGCCGATCTTGCGATCTACGGCGGCGCGCGCAGCCTTGTCGATTGGCATGCCCGCCACCGCTTCTGCGCCCGTTGTGGCAGCGTTACCGTGCTGGCCAAGGGGGGCTGGCAGCGCGGGTGCACCAGCGAAAATTGCAAGGCCGAACACTTCCCCCGCGTCGATCCGGTCACCATCATGACCGTAGAATGCGAAGGTGAACTCCTGCTGGGCCGCCAGCCCCGTTTTCCCCCCCGTCGCTTTTCCGCGCTGGCTGGCTTTGTCGAACCCGGCGAAAGCCTCGAAGGTGCGGTCATGCGCGAAGTCCTGGAAGAAGCAGGGGTAAAGGCCCGCTCGGTCGAATATGTCGCCAGCCAGCCATGGCCGTTCCCGTCATCCCTGATGATCGGCTGCCACGCTTATGCCGACGACAAGACTATCGTCATCGATGAAACCGAACTCGACGACGCGCGCTGGTTCACCCGCGAAGAAGTGCGCTATGCCATGACCGGGGCGGAGGACGGCGCATTCATCGCGCCTCCGCCGTTTGCCGTGGCGCACCATTTGCTCAAATGGTGGCTGGCGCGGTAACTTGTACCGGGCTTGCCAAAGGTGCGCGCCATTGCCTAAGGACCATCCATTCGCAAGGACCCGGTGAAATTCCGGGTGGCTCTTCCGGCCGCCGATCCGCCGGACAACATCACGCGTGAAATTGCATTCCAGCCCGGCCAAGCCGCGCCACGCGCCCTGATGTGGAACCCCAATGCCTGCAAAAATCGCCAGTTACGTCCGCGAATGGTTCGCCGGGCCTGAATCCGTTCGCCGTGATGTCCTTGCCGGGATCGTCGTCTCACTCGCATTGATTCCCGAAGCCATCGGTTTTTCGATCATCGCGGGCGTCGATCCGCGTGTCGGCCTTTATGCCTCGGTCACTATTGCCATGGTCATCGCCTTTATCGGTGGCCGACCCGGCATGATCTCTGCCGCGACCGCCGCCGTGGCCGTGCTGGTCACGCCGCTGGTGCGCGATCATGGCGTGGAATACCTGTTTGCCGCCACCATCCTGATGGGTGTGTTTCAGGCCATCGCCGGGTTCCTCCGGCTCGATCTGCTGATGCAGTTCGTTTCACGCTCGGTCATCACCGGCTTCGTCAACGCGCTGGCCATCCTCGTTTTCATGGCCCAGTTGCCGCAACTCACCAACGTCGGCTGGGAAACTTACGCGCTGGTCGCCGCCGGGCTGGTGCTGATCTACCTGCTGCCGCGCATCACCCGCGCCGTGCCATCGCCGCTGGTCGCCATCCTCGTGCTTACCGCCATCACCATCTGGCTGGATTTGCCGGTCAACACGGTGGGCGATTCCGGCAAGTTGCCCGATGGATTGCCTGTTTTTGCCCTGCCAAATGTGCCGCTCACGTTCGAAACACTGCGCATCATCGCACCCTATTCGCTCACGATGGCCGCCGTCGGTCTGCTGGAATCGCTGATGACGGCTCAGATCATCGACGACATGACTCACACCGAAAGCGTGAAGCAGCGCGAATGCAAAGGGCAGGGCGTGGCCAACATCGTGGCCGCACTGTTCGGCGGAATGGGCGGTTGTGCCGTGATCGGACAATCGGTGATGAACATCGCGTCGGGCGGGCGCGGGCGGCTGTCCACGTTCGTTTCAGGCACGTTCCTGCTGTTCCTGCTCGTGGCGGCGGGCGAATGGGTTGGCGGGGTGCCGATGGCCGCACTGGTCGCGGTGATGATCATGGTTTCCATCGGCGCATTCAGCTGGAACTCGATTCCCAACTTGCGCCGCCATCCGCCCACCTCGTCGGCGGTGATGCTGACCACCGTGGTCGTCGTCGTCGCCACGCGTGATCTGGCGCTCGGCGTTCTGGCAGGCGTGCTGCTATCGGGCATCTTCTTCGCGGGCAAAGTCCAGCGCATGTTCGCGGTGGAACGCAACGCCTCTGCCGATGGCACCGCCGCCACTTACAACGTGCGCGGCGAAATCTTCTTCGCCTCGGTCGATCGCTTCACCCGCGCGTTCGATGGAGAAGACAGCGCGCAAAGCGTCACCATCGACGTATCCCGCGCGCACTTCTGGGATATTTCGGCAGTCGGCGCGCTCGACAAGATCGTCGACAAGTTGCGCCGTGCCGGGCGTAGTGTTGCGGTGATCGGCTACAACGAAGCCAGCGCCGACATCATCGACCGCTTCGCCTTGCATGACAAGACAGGGGTTGAGTTGGGCGTGGTGCCGCATTGATGCGGCGTGGTGCCGCATTGATGGGTTAAACCAACCCCAACTTCGCCAAGTCCGCAGCAATCTGCGCGGGCAGCACTTCCCCCGCTTCGCCATCGGCCAGATCGCGGGGGGCGTCGGCGTCTTCCAGATAGCGCCAGCCTTGGTGGGCGCGTTTGGGGTGGGGGTGGACGTCGATCAGCTTGGTCGAAATGACGATATTCGTGCGCCCGCCCTCGGCCTCCTCGAACCCAAGGATTTCCGAACGCGCCACCAACTGGTGCTTGTGAATCCAGTACAGCGAACTGCCGATCATTTCCGCCGCGCGCTTGGGGCGGTTCTTGGTCGTCAACCGTGCCTCGCGGGCATCGCCCCGGCGGCCATCTGCTGAAAACCACTCATGGATTTCAGTCAGCGACTGCGCGCCATAGGCAACTTTGGTCATGTGAAGCGGCATGGGTCTAAATTACGCTAACTTGAGTGGGTTGCGTCATTGCGAGCGAAGCGAAGCCATCCAGAGCACGGCGCGAAACGCTCTGGATTGCTTCGCTTCGCTCGCAATGACGAGTGGCTTTAATCAATGGCGTCAGTTCAGCTTGCAAGCCCGCTCAGCACGGCAAGGCCGAGGAACGAGAAGAAGCCCATGACATCGGTGGCCATCGTCACGAATACGGCAGATGAGACAGCCGGGTCGATTTTCAGGCGATCCAGCGTTACCGGCACCATGATCCCGGCAAGGCCAGCCACCAGATTGTTGATGACCATGGCCGCGCCGATCACCGTGCCCAGCAACGGGTTGCCGAAAAGCAGCGCAGTGCCGCTGCCGATCAGCAACCCCAGCGTCAGCCCATTGGCGGTGGCGATGCGCAGTTCGCGCAGGATCATCCGCACGGTGTTGGAACTGGTCAGCTGATTCGTGGCGATGGCGCGCACGACCACGGCCAGCGTCTGTGTGCCCGCATTGCCGCCCATGCCCGAAACGATCGGCATCAGCACCGCCAGCAGCGCGAACCGCGCAATCGCGCCCTGGAACAGGCCGACCACCGATGCGGCCACCAGCGCGGTGCCAAGGTTCACCACCAGCCAGGTAAGGCGCGTCCGCACCGTCAGCAGGATCGGCTCATTGATGTCGCCGTCGCCCGCGCCCGAAAGGCGCAGGATGTCCTCGCTCGCTTCTTCCTGAATGATGTGGACGATATCATCGACGGTGATCTGCCCGACCAGCCGCCCGCTTTCATCGACCACGGCGGCGGAAATCAGCGCATATTTCTGGAAACGCAGCGCGACTTCTTCCTGATCCATCGTCACCGGAATCAGCGTCTGGTCGCGCTTCATAACGTCGGCCAGCAGTACGCTGCGCGGTGCGCGCAATATCCACGATAGCTGGCAGGTGCCCAGCGGGTGATGCTTGGGATCGACGATGAACACTTCCCAGAATTCGGTGGGAAGATCGTCGTTGCGGCGCAGGAAATCGATCAGATCGCCCACGGTCATCGCTTCCGGCACCGCGATCACGTCGCGGCTCATCAGGCGGCCGGCGGTTTCTTCAGGGTATGACAGCGCCGATTCGATGGCCGCGCGGTCTTCCGGCTCCATCTCGGCCAGCACGGCCTGCTGGTCTTCCTCGTCAAGGTCCTCGATCAGGGCGACGGCGTCGTCCGTCTCCATCTGTTCTGCAAGCTCGGCGACCTCATCGTAGTCCAGCTCTTCGACCAGAAATTCGCGGACGTGATCGTTCAGTTCCGCGAAGACCTCGCCGCCCATCAGATCGTTGATCGCGCGCGCCAGAAGAACGCGGTCTTCGCGGTCGATCAGTTCGAACAGGTCGGCGATGTCGGCGGGGTGAAGCGGCTCTACAAGGTTGTAGACGCGCTCGTGATCGTCGCTTTCCAGCGCTTCGACGACCTTGCGCACGAAGCCGGGACGCAGGGTGTTGTCTTCCTCATCCAGGCTTTCGGCATGGCGCGAAGGTTCGGCCGCCGGGACTGCATCGTCCTCGTCGGAAGCCAGGGTTTCAATCAGGTCTTCGTCGCGCTGCATTGCGGCGGGGTTACCCTCCTGACCGGTAAAAGCAAACCGCCTTGGCAGAGGTAGGCGTGACTTTCTTTTTCAACACCCTATATCGGCGTCAAACAGGAAGGAATTGCGACAAATGGCTGACGAAAATCTCGTGCTTTCGCTCGACTCCGGGGATGTGGTTATCAAGCTGCGTCCCGATCTCGCCCCCGGTCACGTGGAACGGATCAAGGAACTGGTCGGTGAAGGCTTTTACGATGGCGTGAAGTTTCACCGCGTGATCCCCGGCTTCATGGCGCAGGGCGGCTGTCCACAAGGCACCGGCATGGGCGGTTCCAGCAAGCCCGACCTCAAGGCTGAATTCAACGCCGAACCGCATGTGCGCGGCGTGTGCTCGATGGCCCGCACCAGCGCGCCGCACTCGGCCAACAGCCAGTTCTTCATCTGCTTCGACGATGCCCGCTTCCTCGACAAGCAGTACACGGTCTGGGGCCAGGTCATCAGCGGCATGGAACATGTCGATGCGCTGCCCAAGGGCGAACCGCCGGCAAAGCCGGGCGTGATCAGCAAGGCAACGGTCGTTCCGGCCTGATCCAACCGAAATCGCATGGAAAAGGGGCGGGGCTTCCGGGCCGCCGCCCCTTTTTCGTGGCTCAGGCCGCCAAGGCGCGCCTGTGCAGGCGGGTTACGGCGTCGAGGGATGACAGCAGCGCGCCTTCCATCCAGCAGCCGTAATAGGATGCATGTTCGCCCGCCATCACGATGCGCCCGTCGATCGCGCACAGGTTCTGGTAATGGGCCGCGCGGCTTTCGTCGGTCCACATGGCGCAGCACCCCAGAATCCACGGTGCGCGGCTCCACGCATAGGACACGCCAGAGACGAATTCCTTGCGGTATTCTGCGGGATGAAACACCGATCCCTGCGCCAGTGCGGCTTCGATCCGCTGGGCCGGAGTCATCCCGGCCAACTGGTATCCGCCCAACCCGCTGGCGAAAGAGCCGAGCAGCACTGCCGGACCGTCCTTGAAGAACCTGTCGTTGGGATAGGAAATCAGCCCGATCGCCTGATCGGTGAAGCTGTGCCCGCCATAGATTGAATAGTCCTCTTCCCAGAACCGGCGGCGCATCTCCAGCCCGATCTTGACCCCGCTGGAATAGGGCAGGGCCTTGAGCGCGGCCTTCATCGGCGCGCCGACCTGCATGTCGATCTGATTTAGGATCGAGGCGGGAATCGTGCAGACGCAATAATCGGCGCTGGTCGATCCTTTCTGCCCCGTCAGCGCATCCTCCCACGTTGCCGTCACGCCCTTTTCATCCTGCGCCAGTGCGGTGACGCGCGTGTTCAGCCGCACCAGCTTGCCGACCTGCCGGGCAAAGGCCTTGCCGATCATGTCCATGCCGCCTTTGGGCTGGAACATCGTTGTCTGCATCACATTGGCAAAGAAGAAGCCCATCTGGCCCCAGACGTGCGAATCCAGCACATCGGACAGGCCGTTGATCTTCGACGGCATCGGCGCGCCATCCACGCCACCGCCCGGAGCCTTGTCGAACCCGCGCTGGCCCGAAGCGTTGAGGCTGCTGGTATAGGCCAGATCCTTGTCGAGCACGCCCCATTCGCGCATGGCGACAAGCAGCTTGTCCTTGTCTTCCCTGGTCAGTTTATCGTCCAGCGACCCGACGTTCAACGCCTTGGCCAGCAATTCCGAAACGTGGCCCTTGAAGTCCACCGCAAGCTCGCGATAGCGCTGGGGCTTCCCGCCGAATGCCTTGGTGCGATGGACAAAGGCGTTGTGATTCAACTGGATGAACGGCTCAAGTTCCACCCCGAACTGCTTGCAGTAGTGCAAAAGCGTACGGTGATGGTGCGGGATGCGCCATGGGCCGGGGTTGAGGTAATTGCCCGGCGCAAACGTGCAGTCCTGCACCGATCCGCCGGCTTCGACCACCTTGTCTCCACCCCGGATCGCGATGTTGCGGCCGCCCAGCCGGTCCTGATATTCCAGCACGGTCACCTTGTACCCGGCCCTGGTCAGTTCATGGGCCGCCAGCATTCCGGCAAGGCCTGCGCCCAGCACCAGCACGCTCGCCCCCTTGCGCGCCCCTGAAAGCATCGGCGGGCCGGTGAACTGCGTTTCGGCGGCATGGCCCAGCACGGTCATCGCCTGATACATCGCCATGGTGCCGCCGGTCGTGCCGATCATCCGCAGCAGTTCGCGCCGGGTTTGCGGCAGGATTGTTCCGTCCATCATAACTCCCTTGGACTCCGGTGTGTGGCGGACGTCACTGTGTGCAGTTGCAATCGGGAACGGGCGGCGATGCGGTGTTTACCCGCTCGATATCGGCAACCGTCACCGGATCACGGTAATCGTTGAAATGGCCGCGCACGTACGTCAGCACGGCCGCCATCTGATCGTTGGTGAGCATCCCGGAAAACCACGGCATCCCGCCCCGGCCCTTCAGCAGGATGATCGTGCCGTAATCCTTGTCGGCAAGGCGCGGATTGGCCGCGAGTGCCGGGATTTTGGCGCCGGTCACGCCGCCCCCTTTCGCATCGGCCATGTGGCATGCCTGGCAGATCTGCTCATAGACTTCCCTGCCTTCGGGCGAGACTTCCACAGCGGTCGGTCCGCTGCCGGGCGCGTCCTGCGCGCGCAAGGCCGCCGTTCCTGCGATAGCCAATGCGCCAAGGCCCAGCACGGCGATGCGCAGGCTTGCGGTCATCCGGGCAACCGATCACTGGTGAAACCGGTGCCCTGCCATACGGCACTGGAACACGTCAGGCCGGAAACTGGATCGCATGCAAAGGACATCGGGAAACCTTGTCTGTAGTGTCGATCCTCGTTGCCCCTGTCGCCGGAATCTGTGCCATCGCCGATGCGAAAAGCCGACCCGGTCGGTGATCGTTGTCGCGTTCCGCCTCAAGTGGCCGGGAACACAATCGGAAAGCGCGCCTGTTCGCGCGCCGACAACATACGCCATTTGACGTAAGTGGACGGTAGCTGTGGGGTTTCTGTCGACCATGATATTGAAAATAATGTATTTTTCGTATCGCGCCACCGCAACAAAGGGTGGTGGATCAGAATGCTCTACAAAGCGGAGGTTGCCACTTGCGCGAACCCCCGTCAGCCTGTCGGAACATTCGTTGCAAAGGAATCGGCATGCTGTCCAGATTGTCCATCGCCGCCCGGTCTTTCATTTGCGCAGGCCTTGCCATGTCGGCCCTGGCGCTTGCGCCAGCGGCATCGGCACAGGTCACCAAGATTCAGCCGAATCCCGCCGCGTTGATTCTCGAAGCAGCCGATGTGAAGGCCGGAACCGACATGATTTTCCTGTCAGGCCAGCTTGCTGCGCCGGTTGCGCCTCCGGCAGAGGGGGCCACGCCCGAATATGGCGATACCAAGGCGCAGACGATCAGCGTTCTTGGCAAGATCAAGGCGATCCTTGCCCGGCAAGGCTATACAATGGATGACGTGATAAAGCTGACGCTGTTCGTCGCGGCTGATCCGAAGCTGGGCAAAATGGATTTTGCCGGCGCCAATGAAGGCTTCAAGACCTTCTTCAGGACTGCTGAAACGCCATCGACCGTCGCCCGCTCCACCTTTCAGGTGGCTGCGCTAGTCGCCCCGCAATTCCTGATCGAGATCGAGGCAATCGCCGCCAAGAAGCGCTGATCTGCGCTGCTGTAAAGATCATGCGGGAAAGTGGTCGGGGAGATAGGATTCGAACCTACGACCCTCTGGTCCCAAACCAGATGCGCTACCAGGCTGCGCTACTCCCCGACACGAAGAGGCCCCTAGGTATTCTGACTCGCGGGGGCAAGCAGAAACTGATGCCGAGGAAATTTCGCGCTAGTTGTATTGCACCGTCACCACCAGCGTTCCGGTAAACGTCCCGATGGCGGTCGAGCCGGAAAGCGGGATCGTGCCGCCGACTTTTACCTGAACCGTGCCCGAACCGCCGGTGCTGCCGCTCAAGACCTGCGATCCGCTGCCGGTGGCGCTCGTGGTCGCTACCACCGATCCTGCGCTGCCCGACAAGGTGACCGTGGCGGGCACCGATACCGTCACCGCCTGTCCGCCTTCCCCGTTCACCGTGAAGGCCGCAGGGGTGGCAACGGGTGACGGCATGCGCCGTACGCCTGCACCGGTCACGCTCGCCACACCCGCGGGACTGAGCGTCAGGGTGCCCGATCCGCTGCTAGGACGGGTGACGCTGCCAAACTGGAGGTCGGCGGTCTTGGCTATGTCTATCGGGCGGATGACTTTGGCAGTGATATTGCCGACCAGTGAATCCGATCCGGCGCCCGAAAGGCGCGATGCGGTGATGAGGAACGATGACACCGCGTTGCCGGTCGGCTGGCCGGAATCGTTGCCCAGCACCGGCACGTCATATCCCAGCAGGAACGTGCGCGAGGCATTGCGAGGAATGGGGCTGAGGTTGATCACGATATAGCTGCCTGCGCTGTAGGCGTTCGTGACAGTCGCGGTGCCATTGGTCAGGTTAACCGACGGGATGTAACCAAGTCGTCCGGTCGGGGTTCCGGCCAGCGCCAGCGTGACATAGACCGTGGCCGAATTGCACAGGTTGGATGCCGAGCAACCGATCGTGACGACCGAATAGACCGAATTGGTCGATACCCGCACCGCGCTGCCCGATTGCCGGGTTACCGCGCCCGACGAAGATGCTGCGCGGAACGTCGATGATCCCGACGCCGCTGAAACGATATCGCCGAAGCTGCCATCGGTGATCGAATCCACGCTATACGTCTGCGCCTGTGCCGTGGCCGCAAACAGCAGCGCGATCAGGAAAAGGATTGCGCGGCTTATCATCGCGTCACCATCTGCACCGGTTCGTTGAACGCCACTTCGCCCGATGCGTCAATCATCTGCCCATCGGCACCCACCTGTACGAGCACCGGTTCGCGCAGCCGCATGCCCAGCCGCGCGGCCTGATCAGGATCGATCTCCAGCTTGTACTGGCCGGGCTTCACCTGGTCGAACACTGCCGTCCCGTCGAATTCGGTCATACCCTGCACGACCGCACCTTTCGGGCCAAGCAGCCTTAGCTTCACCGCGGAAAGCCCGCTCATCGCGCCATCCTTGCGGCGGAAATTGATCCGGGCGACCAGTTCCGAGGTCGGCACCAAAGGGTAGGGGATCGTGGTCATCCCGCCAGCGCGCGCGGCGAACACGATGTTCTGCGGCGGCGCTGCGACGAACATCGTGTCAGTCCCGGCGATGTCCGCGCGCAGCGTCGTCATCGTGCCATCGCCCAATCCGGTCACGAAGGCACGGCCCTGTGCGTCGGTCACGGCCTTCAGCCCGCCGCCTTCGACAGTCACGCCGGGAACGGCTTCCTCGCCCGTATCGCGTTGGCCGTTGGCGTTGGCGTCGATGAACGCCAGCAGCGCCGCGCTTGCGCCATTGGCAGGGCCGGGCGGGGTCATGCGATAGCGGCCTCGCAGTGGATCACGCGCGATTCCGAAGTTCAGCTGAAGCCCCATGCGCCAGCGCTTCTGCCCGGTGGACCAGTCACCCCCCAGCGTGGCCGATGCAAAGGGCAGCCGTGCGGTAAGGCCTGCCTGAAGGGCAACATCGCTGTTCGAAAACGTCCGCGTGGCGCCAAGCCGCATGGAATAGAACTCACCCAGCGCGCGATCGGCGGTAAGACCCAGCGTTTCCATCTTGAGACCCGGCTTGATCCGAAAATCGGCGGTAGCGCGCAATTGCCATTTGTAATCGATCAGGCGCATGGCGCCGATGTTGCCGTTGATCCGCGTGTCCGATGATCCGGCCTGCGAACGGTGGTTATAGTCTGCGCCGATCGCCAGCAGCGTACCGCCCAGACTGGCCGTGGTGCGTGCCCGTGCGGTAACGCTCTTTCCGCCATCGATGAACTGCGCGCGGTCGATCCGGCCTGAAACCGGCAGGCCCAGCGATCCCGGCAGCGGCACCGCCAGGTCGAACACCACTTCGCTATAGCGGCGCATCGGCCGCGATGGATCGAAGCTGGTGTTGGCCTCATCGGCGAATCCGCCGGCGTATTCCACATGCCGCCCCAGGAAGCTGATGCCCAGCGCGCGCCCGGCCAATCCCAGAGATACCGCGCGGCCGGCCTTGAAATCGCTGGCGATGTCCGCCTGCATCGCCATGCCCAGCAGCGAATTGCGCGTACCGGCCGTTCCCACCGTGCGAACAACGCCGCCACTATCGGTAAAGCGCGCAAGGCCCGCAGTCAGCGTCAGCCCTTCGCTTACGCCATGGGCCAGCCCGATCACTGCGCGCAAATCTCCGCGCGCGCGTGAAAACCCGCTAAGGCTGGCGTCCGAAAGGTCGATCAGCGCGCGGTCCTGCGCCACCACGCCCAGATCGAGCGTGGTCTTGCCTGCCGCCAGTTGGCCGCCGCCGACATTGATTACCCTTGTGCGTTCAACCCGCTCACCGCGCGGCCCGTAAAGCACGATACGGATCGCGTTGCGCCCGCGCACCAGCGGTATGTCGTTGAATTCGTAGCGCCCTTGCGCCGTCGATCCGCGTTGCGCGGAACGCAGGATGTCATTGACATAGAGTTCTGCGTCATAGCCCACCGGCAGTTCGCCGCGCAGATTGATGCGCTGGAACACGCTGGCTTCGTCATTGCGCGTGGAGGAGAATACGAATCCGGCGCCGCCCGTGCTGCGGGCACCGATCGGCATGGGTGGTGTGAACACGTCACCTGCCGCAGCCATCGTGCCGCCCAGCGATCCCAGCAGATGACCGTCTTCGGACCGGCGCGTAAACGCCACGCGCGCCGCCGAAGGTCTGGCGCGGTCATCGGTTGCCAGCCATGCCGAAAAGCCGGTCTGCAACAGATCGCCCGCAATGCGGCCTTCCAATCGCGTGACCGCCCTCCCGCCATCTTTGCCGACGTCTTCGCTGTCATAACCCAGTTCGGTGGTGAAATCGAACGCGGGCTGGCCCAGCCACCGATAGGGTGTGGCGACCCGCAGCGCCTCGTCCTGCAACTCCGGCTGCCCCGAAAGCCCGGCCATCCGCGCCAGCCGCTCGCGCTGCATCTGCACCGGCAGTTTCTCGGTTGCCTCAAGCGAGAGCAGCATCTCGTCGGGCGATGCCGTGACCTTTACCGGCAGCAGCCGGGCGATCAGCGATGCCCGCAGATAGATGTCGGTCTCGGTTGTCAGGCTGTCGGGCGGGATCAGCGCCACGATCTTGCCACCGATCAGCGCCTGCCCGGATTTCAGATCGATGGTGATCGGGCGCTGGCTTTCGCCGATGCGCCCGGAGACGACGCCGTTCGATACGTCTACATCAAGGGGCAGTTCGAGCAACCGGCTCAACTCGCCCAGCGGCAGCAGCGGGTCCGCCGGATCGCCATAGGCGGTCAGCGCCTCGCTGATCGTCATGCGATCGAGTTGGACGACCAGCAGCAGAAGATCGTTGCTGCAATCAGCGCCGAAAGCAGGCGCGGGAAGTTGCCGCACACCCACTTCATCAGAAGCGGTTGCGGGTTGCGCAGGCGCAACCGATCCTTCTGACGCACTGCCCGTCAAGGCGGTGGTCAGGGCCAGGAGGCTGGCGGCGATGGTCATGTCAGGGCGCGGTGAATGTCCCGCTGGCGATCGGCTCTGGCTTTCGCGCCTCATCGGAAACGAATGCTGCGGTCACCGTCTCACCCCGCTTCAGCGGGCGCAACAGGGGCACCACGGCCAGCCGTTCATCCACTTCGGGATAGACTGCCACGCCGCGCACGACGCCGACCACTTCCCTGGCGGTGCGCAATTCGATATTGCCATAAAGCGAAGTCGTGCCCGTGCGGCGCAGCGGAACGGCAAGGGCGGGGCCTTCTGCTGTCGTAACCTGGCTGATCGGGCCTATCGCGCCCGCAGCATCGGGCACGCCACCGCGCACGATCAACGGGATCGAAATTCCGAAAACCGACTGGATTCTCAGCACCAGTTCGCCCTTTTGCGATGCCGCGGCCTGTTCGGCGGTCAGGCCGGTATCGGCGGCAGGGACAGTGGTTACGGTCAGGTGCGAACGGTATTCGCTCGTCGTCGCGCCATCGGCCAGCGTTGCGCGGACGCGGATGGTCTTGCCCTGCCCGGGCGGCAGGGTCAGGCGGCTCGGTGCTGCCAGCAGGAAGGGTTTTGCCGAACGGACTTTCGTGCCCGTGCCCTGCGCTGCGCCATCACGTTCGGAAAGGCGCGATACCGGCACGATCTCGCCCGATGGCAGCATCGCATTGTCGACCAGCGCCACGTCGACGGTGACTGTGCTGTTGCCCTGATTGAAAACGTATACCGCTTCAATCCGCTTGTTGCGATCGAAGATCACGCGGCGCGGAGTCAGGTTGATGTTGGCCGCCGCCGCAATCGGCGCGATGGTCTGCGTTGTCGCAGCGTCTGCCTTGGGCGGCGCAATCGGCAACGACACCTGCTGTGCCATTGCGGGGCCTGCTGCCAGAATTGTCGCCAGAAATCCGTATGTGCGCCTCATGGCGTTAAAACCTTCAGTTGAACTGGGCAAGGAACAGGATCGAACTGCCGCCACTCCAGCCTGCACCGGCCGACGTACCGCGCGATGCGCGCAATCCGCCGTTTACGGGGGTGAGCAGGTCGATCCGGTATACGCCGCTTGTCATCACCACCACGCCGCCCGGATTGCGCTGGCCGTTGCGGGGTTCCGATCTGCGGCGCGACATCAGTAGCGAGACCGAATCCCCGGCATCGCCGTTGAGGAAAACCGCCGACACGGCATCGTTGATGATGTCGAAGGCAAAGCCCGCACCCACCGGCTCCACCACGACGACCGATGCAAGGGCATCGGTCGTCGCGGCGGTTCCGCCCGTGGCCGCGAGTGCGGCCGGTGCCGTCCAGAAAGCCGTCGCTGTTCCCAGCACAGCCGCACAAATGCGTACCTTGCTGAAGATGAAACGCGTCATGCCTTTTGTCCCCCTCGGCAACCGGTCGCGCCTGTGTTCGCAGGCGTCAACAATTGCGCAGTTTCCCGCTTATTGGTACGCCACGGTCACCGTGAACGATCCGGTATAGGCACCGGGCGTCTGGGTGTTGGGCAGGTTGAAACTGCCACCGACGTTGAGCGTTGAACTGCCCGCAGCGGCCAGCGCGCCCGAAAGCGTAACGGTGCTGCCGAAGTCTGGCGCCAGCGTAACCGGGATCGTTGCCGAACCGCTGGTCAGCGTAACCGAACTGGGGATCGATGTCGTGACGACCTGGCCGCCTTCGCCGTCCACGGTGAATTGGGCGCGGCTGGTGGTGATGCCCGAAAGCGCAACCGCGCCTGCTGCTGCGACAACCGAATTGCCGGTGTTCGCCAGCGTAACCGTGCCGGTTCCCGTGCGTGGCTGGACGATGCGGCCGAACGCCAGATCGCTGTTCTTGGTAATCGTCAGCGGACGGATGATGGTTACCGAGCCGGTGGCCGTTGCAGAATCGGTGTTGGCGGCCTGGGCGAAAGCATTGCCTCCGACCAGCAGCCCGGCGGTGATAACCGCACTGGCAATAACCTTCTTCATCTCAATTCCCCTATCCAAGGCCCCGGTAGCAAGCGGGGCAGTCCCGAGCCGGATTCCGTCTGGATAAATTGCGGTCACCGGAGTGCCGGCCATGGTCGCCGGACAGGGAAAACCCCTAGGTAGACGCACCTAAGCAATGGTTAATAGCGGGGAAGGGTGGAGTGGGCTTGCGGACGCCCTACATATCTTCGGGAAGTAGACGACAAGCGACTGAATGCTTGAGAAAGAATTTCGAACGATCAACAAATGTCATCGCCATGAAGTGTGCTTCACGTCACAAAATCTGCTCGATGGTTTTTTAGGTTAATATATAAAGGTAGTGCAAAATATAACTTTAGAAATAGGGATGGCGGCAGCAAGGTCCAGCGATTCAGTGCGAAAACCCCCCGAAGGATAGGACAGCCGGTGAGCCTGTCTGACTTGGTTTTTTGCCGCCCGATATCGTCATGCGTCAAGGCCGGCGGTAGATCGCCTGCGCGTACTTACCGCGCATGGCCTGACGGGGCGGGGGCGGATCCGGCGCCCGATTGTTACGGGCGCCGGTCCTGGCCGATGCGTCGGTTAAGGCTCAGCCGTTCAGCTTGTCCTTGACGGCCTTGGCGGCAGCGAAGGTCAGCTTGTTCGAAGCGGCGATCTGAATGGTCGCGCCGGTCGAAGGATTGCGGCCTTCGCGGGCCGGGGTGTTCTTCACCTTGAACTTGCCGAAGCCGTTCAGCGAAACTTCTTCGCCCTTTGCAGCGGCGTCGGTGATCGCGGCGAACACGCTGTCGACGGCCTTGCGGGCGTCTGCCTTGGTAAGGCCGTGGCTTGCCGCGATGATGTCGGCGAGGTCGCTGTTGTTCATGGGTATTCTGTCCTCATCTCAAAAGGGATGGCACGGCTAACGCATGGTTATCGGGCAAAGCCATGCCCCAGCGCACTCTTTCCACCGAATTTCGCGCCATGGCAGCCTTTTTTCCTCGATTTTGGGGTTGCTTGGCCGCGAATCGGTGCAATCACGGGCCGCCGGGGCAATTGTATCTTTGTGTCGCAAGCTATTGGCTGTCCGAATTAGGGACGTGCGCAAGGGCAGCTATCTGCTAGACATGCAAAATAAATTCGTTCTGCCAAGGTGCCGGGCAGGGTGATCCGGCGTTGTGCGCAATGGCACGTCATGCCGCACCGAGCGCCGAAGCCGAACCGGTGCCAGTTACCAGTGAGATCGTTCTTGCCGCACAGAATTTTCCAGCCCTTGCGCCTGCCGACCATTTCCGTTGTTGCAGCCAGTGCATTTGCCCTCACCCTGTCCGCCTGCGGATCGACCGACGAACCGAAGGCGAAACCTGCCCCGGTCGTTGGCGTGATGATAGCCCGCGCGGGGCCGGTGGAATTGACCACCGAACTTTCCGGCCGCACCGAAGCCTACGAAATAGCCGAAGTACGGCCACAGGTTGCGGGTCTCGTCATGGCCCGCCTGTTTTCCGAAGGCTCCTATGTTCGGGCAGGCCAGCCGCTTTATCAGATCGATTCGCGAATTTACGCCGCCAGTCAGGCGCAGGCTTCGGCAACGGTCGCTGCGGCCCAGGCGACCGTTGAGGCCAACAAGTTGAAGGCGGAGCGGTTTGCTCTGCTGGCCGAACAGGGCGGCGTCAGCAAACAGGATGCCGCCGACGCGCGCGCGGCCTACAATCAGTCACGCGCGGCGGTTGAGCAGGCGCGCGCTGCCCTGGCTTCCGCGAAGGTCAATCTCGGTTTTACGCGCGTGTCCTCGCCCATTTCGGGCCGCATCGGCATTTCCATGGTCACCAAGGGCGCGCTCGTCACCACCAACCAGGCCGATCCGATGACCAAGGTCCAACGGCTTGATCCGATGTATGTCAACGTCCAGCAATCGGGTGCCGATTTCATTGCATTGCGCCGTGCCATCGAAAGCGGGAAGCTGTTGTCAGGCGCCGCGCCGGTTCAGGTCATCCTGCCCGATGGTTCGGAATATCCGATCAAGGGCAAGCTCAATCCGGCGGATATCGACGTCAATCCCGAAACCGGCACGATCACTGTCCGCGCGGTGGTGCCCAATCCGAAAGGCGATCTCCTGCCTGGGCTGTTCGTCCGTGTCCGGGTTGGGCAGGGAACCGTGCCGGGTGCCATCCTGGTGCCGCAGGCAGCCCTCAGTCGCGATCCGCGCGGCCGCGCGAGCGTACTGGTTGCCGGCAAGGATGGCCTGCTTGAAAAGCGTGAAATCGTTGCCGATACGCCGGTCGGCCAGAACTGGCTTGTGTCCAGCGGGCTGAAGCCGGGTGAGAAGATCGTCGTTGAAGGCCTGATCAACGCGCGTGAAAACCAGAAGGCCAAGATCGTGCCCGCCGGTTCGAAACAGTCCAGCACAACCAGGGGTGCGGCCGCTGCCGCTGCGCAGTAAACGCCGATGATTTCCCGTTTCTTCGCGCACCGTCCGATTTTCGCATGGGTCATGGCCATCGTCATCATGGCGGCGGGCCTGGTTGCCGTGTCCACCATGGGTGTCGAGCAATATCCCGACATTGCCCCTCCCACGGTTTCGATCAACGCCACGTATGGCGGCGCCGATGCCGCGACGGTTGAAAACAGCGTCACGCAGATACTGGAGCAGCAGCTCAAGGGTCTTGACGGGCTGCTTTATTTCAATGCGAACTCGTCCAACGGTTCGTCCAGCATCACCGTAACCTTCGACAAGGGCACCGATCCCGACACCGCGCAAGTGCAGGTCCAAAACGCGATTTCGCGTGCGATCAGCCGCCTTCCTGCCGTGGTCCAGCAACAGGGCGTCAACGTCAACAAGGCGCAGTCCGACCAGCTGATGGTTGTTTCCATCTATGACGAAACCGGGCGCGCGACCAATTCGGACATCTCGGATTACCTAACCACCCATTTCCAGGATCCGATTTCCCGCGTCGAAGGCGTGGGCAGTACACAGGTTTTCGGCGGGTCTTTTGCCATGCGGATATGGCTTGATCCGTTGCGTCTGGCCGCGGTGCAACTGATCCCGTCAGACATTACCGCAGCTTTGCAGGCACAGAACACGCAAGTTGCCGCTGGCGAAATCGGCGGAAATCCAGCGCCCGAAGGGCAGCGCCTCAACGCCACGGTTACCGCCCGTTCGCGTCTTGAAACGCCCGACCAGTTCCGCAACATCGTGGTCAAGACCAATGTCGATGGCTCGGTGGTCAAGCTCAAGGACGTCGCTCGCGTCGAGATGGGCGAAGAGAACTATGGCGCGCTGAGCCGCTTCAACGGGAAGTCTGCCACCGGCCTGTCGATCAGCCTTGCTTCAGGCGCGAATGCGATGAAGACAGCCGATCTGGTCAAGGCATCGGTAGAGCAACTGGCGCGTGATCTTCCCCCCGGCTACAAGATCGCCTACCCGCGCGACAGCAGCACTTTCGTCAAGCTCTCGATCGAAGAGGTCGTCTGGTCGCTGTTCGAGGCGATCGTGCTGGTCGTGATCGTGATGTTTGTCTTCCTGCAAAGCTGGCGGGCCACGCTGATCCCGGCAATTGCCGTGCCGGTCGTGCTGCTGGGCACGTTCGGTGTGCTTTCGCTGGCGGGATACACGATCAATACGTTGACGATGTTTGGCGTGGTTCTGGCCATCGGCCTGCTGGTCGATGATGCCATCGTGGTGGTCGAAAACGTCGAACGCGTGATGCATGAGGAAAAGCTGGGGCCGTTGGAGGCCACGGTCAAATCGATGCAGGAGATCACCTCGGCGCTGATCGGCATTACGCTGGTTCTGACCGCCGTGTTCGTACCGATGGCGTTCTTCGGCGGTTCAACCGGGGCGATCTACCGCCAGTTCTCGGTTACCATCGTGTCCGCGATGGTGCTTTCCGTGATCGTCGCGCTGGTTTTTACCCCGGCATTGTGCGCGACCCTGCTCAAACCCGTCGCCGATCACGAAAAGCCCAAGGGACGGTTCTTTTCGGCGTTCAACAATGGTTACACCAGTCTCGAACATCGTTATCGCAATCGCCTGGCGCGGGTGGTCGGACGCCCGGCACCATGGCTCGCGGTGTTCGCGGCCATCGGTGTGGCGATGGTGGTGCTTTACGTCCGGTTGCCGACCAGTTTCCTGCCAGCCGAGGACCAGGGCAATCTTTCGCTCAATTACCAGTTGCCGGTCGGCTCCACTGCGGAGCAGACCAGAGCCATCGCAGCAGGCATTTCGGACTATATCAACCAGACCGAAAGCGAGAATGTGAAGGCGGTTTTCGTGATTATGGGGCGTGGTCAGTCCGGCTCTGCGCAGAATGCGGGGCAGGGCTTCGTTCTGCTCAAGGACTGGTCTGAACGCACGGGCAGCGATCGTAGCGCCACGGCCATTGCCGAAAGGCTCAACGCGCATTTCCGCAAATCTCGCGATGCGCAAATCTTCGTGCTCGACCCGCCACCCATTCGCGGTCTCGGCAATTCGGGCGGGTTCGAAATGTGGTTGCAGGATGCCGGTGGTGCCGGCCGCGAGGCGCTTACCGCTGCGCGCCGTCAACTCGCGCAGCTGGCCGAAGAGAACCCGCGCCTCGCGCAAGTGCGCCTCAGCGGTCTGGAAGACACGCCGCAGTTGAAGGTGGACATCGACGACGATGCTCTCACGGCGTTCCAGATCACGCCCGCAAGTGCCAACTCGACCCTGTCGATTGCATGGGGCGGGCTTTATGTGAACGACTTCGTCGATCGTGGCCGTGTAAAGCGTGTGTTCGTGCAGGGTGATGCGCCTTATCGCAATGAACCGGCCGATCTTGGCCAGTGGTTCGTGCGCGGCAGCGGGGGGCAGATGGCGCCGTTCTCTGCCTTCGCTTCTTCGCACTGGACCCAAGGTGCGGTGCGGCTGGATCGTTTCAACGGCATAGCGGCGCAGCAACTCCAGGGCAGCGGCGCTTCCGGCGTGAGTTCGGGCGAGGCGATGCAGATCATGGAGGACAATGCCGCCCGGCTCGATGGCAACTTCTCGGTCGCGTGGAGCGGCCTTTCGTATCAGGAACGTGCCGCCTCCAGCCAATCGACGCTGCTCTATGCGGCTTCGATCTTCTTCATTTTTCTGTGCCTTGCGGCGCTTTATGAAAGCTGGTCGGTCCCGGTTGCGGTGCTGCTGGTGATCCCGCTGGGTATCATTGGCGCGGTGCTGGCGGTCACCGTGCGCGGATTCAGCAACGATATCTATTTCCAGGTCGCGCTGCTGACCACGATCGGCCTGTCCGCCAAGAACGCGATTCTCATCGTCGAATTTGCCGAAGCCGCCATGCAGCGCGGTGTCGAACCAGTCGCCGCAGCGCTCGAAGGCGCGCGGCTGCGACTGCGGCCGATCATCATGACCAGCGTTGCATTCATTGCCGGCGTCGTGCCTCTTGTCATCGCGGACGGAGCAGGCGCGAACGGTCGCAAGGCCATCGGTACAGGCGTGATGGGCGGGATGATTTCAGCGACGGTACTGGCGATCTTCTTCGTGCCCCTGTTCTTCGTGCTGGTGAAAGGCCTGTTCCGGCGCAAGGCAAAAGGTCCGGTCGAACCGCACGGAGAACCGGCATGATCCGTATTCGCCTGAGCATTGCCGTGCTTCCGATGCTGGCGCTGGGCGGGTGCAACCTCGCGCCGAAATATGTCCGGCCTGAAGCACCCGTCACGCCGAAATTGCCGCAAGGTCCTGCCTATCCTGCCCTTGCGGAAGGCGAAACGACGGTCGATGCGCTCGGCTGGCGGTTGTTCTTCACCGATGCCCGGCTACAGCAGGTTATCGCCAAGGCGCTTTCCGACAACCGCGACTTGCGTATCGCGGTTGCCAACGTCGAGCGTGCCCGCGCCCTGTATCGCGTCGAGCGGGCGGCCCTGATTCCTGCGATCGGGACCACGGGCACCGCATCCGAAACACGCGCCAGTGCAGGCCGGGTGACGGACAACTTTTCCGTGCAGGCAGGCGTCAGCGCTTATGAAATCGATCTGTTCGGGCGACTGCGCAACCAGAGTGCGTCAGCGTTCCAGAGCTATCTGGCCACCGACGAAGGCCGCAAGGCCACGCAAATCGCGCTGGTTGCGGAAACCGCCAGCGCCTGGCTTACGCACGCCGCTACCGCCGATGCCTTGCGCATTGCCGAAGAAACGCTTGTTTCGCGTCGCGAAACGCTGGCGCTCAATATCCGGCGCGAAGCAAACGGGATCGGCACCCGGCTGGATGTCGCCAGCGCCACCACGGCGGTCAACAGCGCGGAAGCGGATGTCGCGGATTTCCGCACCAGTCTGGCGCAGGCGCGCAACGCTCTCGATCTGCTCGCAGGTGATGCACTGCCGGATGATCTGCTGCCCATGACGCTGGGCAATGGCGACTATCTGCGTGGCTCGCTGCCGGTCGGGCTTTCATCCGCCGTACTGCTGCGCCGCCCCGACGTGCTTGCCGCCGAGCATGATCTGCGCGCCGCATATGCCGATATCGGTGCGGCGCGCGCAGCATTTTTTCCCACGATCTCGCTGACCGGTTTGCTCGGTTTTGCCAGCAGCGGCCTTGGCGCGTTGTTCGATGGGGACAGCTTCCAGAAGTCTGTCAGCGGGAATGCCCGGCAGACGATCTTCGATGGCGGCGGCATTGCAGGCAATCTTGGCGCCGCGAATGCATCACGCGATGCAGCCCTTGCTGCTTATGAACGTGCGATCCAGTCGGCATTCCGCGAGGTTTCCGATGCCTTGGCCCGCCGCGGCACGATTGACGACAAGGTGACTGCGCAAGCATCACTCGAAAGCAATGCCGCGATCGCCTATCGTCTCACGCAGGCCCGGTTCGATGCCGGGATCGCCAACTACCTCGAACCGCTCGACGCCCAGCGTACGCTGTACACCGCAAAGCAGGCGCTCGTATTGGCGCGGCTGACCAGGGCGGCCAACATGGTTGAACTCTATCGCGCGTTGGGAGGAGGCCTTAATGAAGGAAAAGCCCGGCCGGCAGAGGCAACGTCTTCACCATAGTTGAAATGCCTGCCCGGCGGCAAATCCGGGGATGTCTGAACAAGCGCTATGCGGCTTGTTGTTGCATTGTTGACAGGATCTTGTTCGCCAGAGCCTTGCCGGAAAGCCACGCATTTTCCACCCGTGGGCCAAGCAGCCAGTCACCGCAGATGCCGATCCGCGATTGTTCGCTCCACAAGGCGCCAAGATCGCTGCCGGTCGACATGGCATAGCGCCAGCGATGGGCCGAAGACATGACCGGGGCTGGCATCTCGATCGCAAGCGCTTCGCCAAGCGCCATGTGCAACCGGGTGGCCACCACGTCGGCGGCTTCCTCGATATGCTCGCCCGACCAATGCGCGTTGGCCTGTATCACCCAGGCTTCCGGTTCCGCTCGGCCCGGCTTTGCGGAATTGCGCGCGGCCCAGTTGATCAGCCCTGAATCGCGAACTGCGTCACGATCGGTGGCCAGTCGCTGTTCAAACACGAACATGCCGGTCCAGCACGGTTGCGACCGTGCGGCAAGCGCCGCTGCGGCAAGCGACAGGTCATGGAGCGCCACGATCGCGGCTGTCTGCTCTGGCGGCAAGGAAACGATCACTGTGTCGAACGGGCCGCTCTGCACACGCTCACCCGTGGAGGTGTCACCGGTCAGGTGCCAAGCGCCATCGCGCCGGACCAGCCCGCGCACATGCCAGCCAAATGAAACGTCATGCTGCTGCGCCAGATCGCGGACGACTTCGCTCATCCCCGGTACGCCCACCCATGCGCCGGTTCCGGCGGCTGGCCAGGGTGCAGCTACGCCGCTGGCCGACCAGCGCGCGACTTGCGCCATGAATGCAGGATCGCGAACGGTAAAGTATTGCGCTCCATGATCCACATGGACTTCGCCCAAAGGGGTGTGCATCCGCCGGGTCGACATACGCCCACCGGGGCCGCGCCCCTTGTCGAACAGGGCAACGCTGTGCCCGGCATGTTTGAGCCGGTCAGCACAGGACAGGCCGGACATGCCGGCACCGATGATAGCAATTCGCATTGTCACGGTGGTCCGAAGCTCAACCACGACCCATCAACGCCAGGACTTCCTTGCGGCTGCTGGCATCGTCGAGGAAGCATCCGAGCATACGGCTGGTTACCATTCCCACGCCATGTGTCTTGACTCCGCGCCCGGTCATGCAGCCGTGCTGCGCCTCGATCACCACAGCCACGCCGTGCGGCTGGAGATTGTCCCAGATGCATTGCGCCACTTCGGCCGTCAGGCGTTCCTGAACCTGCAGGCGCTGCGCAAAGCCGTGCAGCACGCGCGCCAGCTTCGAGATGCCGACCACGCGGTCGCGCGGCAGGTAAGCGATCGATGCGGTCCCGGTAATCGGTGCCATGTGATGTTCGCAGTGGCTTTGAAAAGGGATGTCGCGCAGCAGAACGACCTCGTCGTACCCGCCGACTTCTTCGAACGTTCGCGAAAGGTGCGCGCCCGGATCGGTTGCATAACCGCTGCAATATTCGCGCCATGCCCTCGCCACGCGCTTGGGCGTGTCGAGCAGGCCTTCGCGCTCCGGCACGTCGCCTGACCAGCGGATCAGTGTGCGGATCGCATCCTGCACGTCGGTCGGCACCACGATCTTGCCGTCCTCCCCGACGACATCGGCCATGCCGGAAGAGGCGGCTAAGGAAGGAGAAAGGACGTTCATCGGTCAACACGCTCCGGCAGCAATCGGCGCTGCAATGTTCACTCGGATGCGCGCGGCCATGGCAGGTAACAACACGGACCAAAGGGCACGCATTGGAAATCGGGCCGGGCACGCGTATATGACCCCCATGTCCATCGCCGAAATGATCGCATCCAGCCCGACGGCCGCCGTCATCAGCAACCCGCGTTTGCCGGACAACCCGATCGTTGCCTGCAACGATGCGTTTGTCGAACTCACCGGCTATGCCCGTGACGAGATCATCGGCCGCAACTGCCGCTTCCTGCGTGGAACGGAGACAGAGGATGACCGCGCGGCTATCCTGCGCGAAGGGATCTGGCGCAAGCAGCCGGTGATGGTCGAGATACTGAACTACAAGAAGGACGGGACGCCCTTCCGCAACGCCGTCATGGTTGCCCCGATATTCGATGCCGCCGGCGAGGTTGAATACTTCCTCGGATCTCAAGTCGAAATCGCCGAGGATCAGGCCCAGGCCAACGATGCGCGCCGCAGTGGCGCTGCTGCCCGCGTGGAACGCCTGAGCCGCCGCCAGAAGGAAATTCTGGTCCTCATGGCGGCGGGCAAGCTGAACAAGCAGATCGCCTACGAACTTTCATTGAGCGAACGCACGGTAAAGATGCACCGTTCGGCCGTGCTCAAGGGGCTTGATGTCAAGACCAGCGCCGATGCCATCCGCGTTGCCATCGAAGCAGGTTTTTAACGCGCAATTGGCGAAGAGCCTTCGATCCTGAATTCGCACCAGACCCCGGCCGGATCGAAATTCAGGTCCACGCCATCGATCCCCGGCTGCGGCATCAGCAGTCGCGTACCCAACCCCTCTCGCGTTGGCTTTGCAACGCGCGGCCCACCTTTTTCTGCCCACAGCAGATAAAGCGTGGTTCCATTCGGCCCGATAAACCAACTCAGTTCGACATGGCCGGTATCACAGGAAAGCGCGCCATGCTTGATCGCGTTGGTGCACAGTTCATGCAGCGCCATGATCAGCGGAATGCAAGTATCGCCCGGCAGCAGGCATGGCTCTCCCTTGAGCTTTATCCTGCCGTCACGGTCGAAGGGCGCGACAGTTTGCTGCGCCATTTCCGGCAATCGCCCGTCAGCCTCGGCGCCAATCTGCAGCAAGTCACTGGCATTGGCCAACCCTTCCAGCCGCAGCGCGAATTCCTTGTAGAAATCGATCGGGGATGCCGCCTTCGGTCCGCGTGACGCCAGCGCCTGAATCAGCGTCAGCATATTGCGCACGCGATGGCGCAGCTCGCGATTATAGCGTTGCTGGCCTTCGACAACGATCTCGATTTCGCGCAATGTGCGGCGCAACGTCGCGCCTGTCGTCACGATCATGCCTGCTGAAAGCGCGAACATCGCGAAAAACACGATGCGCGGTGTGGTGATTTCATAAAACCATGCACCACCGCCATAAAGGCGCTGCGCCACAATCGCGGCAAAACACGCGAAGATGATCGCAAAACGCAATTCAAGCACGAGCGAGGCAATCAGCAGGCTGGGCCAGTATGTCACGAATGGTAGGCCCAGCGTTCCGTTATCCACCAGTTCGCGGATTCCGGTCGGCACCAGAAACAGTCCGGCCATCCACACCACGGATTGCAGAATGCTGCGATCATGCGCGATTATTGCGCGCATGAACACCGCGTGGGCAGGCCGGTTATGGCGCGCTTGTTCAGCACTCAAGGCCTGCCTCCCGGTCATCCGCAATTGTGCGACGGCTACCTTGTTAGCCAAGGTCCATTCTGGATTGTTTTAGAGTCAATATGCCCAAAGGTGCAAGGATTTTACAGCGTACAGTTGCCACCATATCAGTGTTAACTATGTATCCCAGAAGCACTTTTGCCCACTGTCTCAGGCCGCTTGGGGAAGCGTGACCCGGCCGGCAGGCGAAAGACGCAGGGCTTCTGCCAGTTCGATCACGTCTGCCACGGCGCGGGCCTCGTCCCAGGTCAAGCCTTCAAATCCGGGAAGGAACGCGCGGCACGCCTGCAGCAGGTTGCTGGGTGACCGCTCCAGTTCTGAACGATATTCGTCCAGTGTGCGGCAGCCGTCGATTGCGCTCCATGCCACGCCTGAAGGGCCGGGACGTTCGTGATAGGCCCACAGCGCCAGTACGGCGCGCTCAACCGCCGTGCGCGCCTGCTCCACCACTGCGCCGCCCGAAGCGCGGGCTTTGAGGCGCTGGCGGTAGCGGCGCTGGCGTTCGGCATTGGTAAGGGGCATGGCCCGAACCTAGCCATTAACCACGTGAGCCGACAGCCCGTTACGTTACTTAGTCACCTGTTAGCAATCGGGTGCAATGTTTGACCCCGATCAAGGCAGAATTGTATGCATCGCATATTAAATCCTGCGCGCCGGAGGCCAAGGTCCGGCTGGGAGATATGGAGATGACATCTGATTCGGTACTAGCGGAAAAGGCGATCCGCCGGGCCATTCCGCTGTTCGACGGCGATCTTGCCACGCGCGGATTTCAACTCAACGCGATGTGCTTTTCCTTCAACGAAAAGGCAAATCGCGACGCTTTCGTTGCAGATGAAGGCGCTTATTGTGCGAAGTACGCGCTGACTCCCGAACAGCGCAAGGCCGTTGCGGACCGCGATGTGCTCGCCATGCTCGATGCGGGTGGTAACGTCTATTACCTCGCCAAGCTGGCGGGAATCTTCGGTCTTGGCGTACAGGATCTGGGGGCGTTGCAGACTGGCATGTCCGTCGATGAATTCAAGGCCATGCTCGTCGCCTGGGCGGACAATATCCCCCACCGGGAGAACGCATGATGGCCAGTGTGATCGGCGGCTATTTCACCAGCCATGTCCCCGGTATCGGCGGCGCCATCGTGCGCGGCGATCAGGAATTGCCTTACTGGAAGCCGTTTTTCGATGGCTTTCCCCCGATCCGTGAATGGCTGGCACAGGCAAAACCCGATGTCGCGGTTGTCTTCTCGAACGATCACGGGCTGAACTTCTTCCTCGACAAGATGCCCACTTTTGCGGTCGGCGCGGCACCGGCTTACGACAATGCCGATGAAGGCTGGGGCCTACCGGTCTACAAGAGCTTCGCCGGACATCCTGAATTGTCATGGCACGTGATCGACAGCCTGGTGCGCGATGAGTTTGACATCACCACGTGCCAGAAGATGCTGGTCGATCACGCCGTGTCGATCCCGTTCGAACTGGCATATCCTGGCGCGGAAAGCTGGCCGATCAAGCTGATCCCTATCGCGATCAACACCGTGCAATATCCCTTGCCCAGTCCGAAGCGGTGCCTTGCGCTGGGCCGGGCCGTCAATCGTGCGCTGCGATCATGGGGCGGGGGCGAACGCATTCTTGTGTGCGGCACCGGCGGTCTCTCGCACCAGCTCGACGGCCCGCGGGCCGGCTTCATGAACCCCGATTACGATATGTTCTGCCTCGACAACCTTGCCGCCAACCCTGACGCGCTGACCGGCCACACTGCCGAGGAAGTTGCCGAACTCGCCGGTACGCAAGGTGTCGAAATTCTCAACTGGATCGCCGCGCGCGGCGCCATGGGCGATGGTGCGTTCAACGAAGTCAGCCGCAACTACCACATCCCGATCAGCAACACCGCAGCGGCGAGCATGCTGCTGGAGCCAGCTTGATACGCCAGGGGACGGGGCGGCAAGCCTTCCTCCCTTCGGCGCACCTCACCCATCCTGCTCATTCACCGCCAGCAGTGCCAGCTCCGTGCGGTTGTCGATGCCCAGCTTCTGGTACATCGTATGCAGGTAGACCTTGACCGTGCCTTCGCCGATGCCGAGTTCGGCGCCGATATCGCGGTTGCGCATGCCGCGCGCAACAAGCGCGGCGATCGTGCGTTCGCGCGGATTCAGCTTGGCCAGCGGGCCTTGCGATTCCGGCTTGAGCGAAAGGTCGAGGGCACGTTGCAGGAAGTTTGGCGCTATTGCCTTTTCGCCCGCATGGACTTTCTCCAGAACGTCTACCAGCCCGTCCTCGGCGCCGTCCTTCGACACGATTCCATTTACCCCTGCGCGCATCACCGCCATCAACTGGCGGTCGTTGATTTCGGCGGTAAGCAGCACCACGGGGCGCTTGTCGCCGCGTTCGCGCAAGGCTTCCAGGGCCTGTACGCCATTCATGCCCGGCATGTTGATATCCAGCAGCACAATTGCCGGATCGTGAGTCTTGATCGCATCCAGCGTCTCCTCGCCACTGGCCGTGGCCGCGACGATCGAGAAGCGCGTCCCACGCAGTACAGCTTCCACGCCTGCGCGGATGAAGCCATGATCGTCGGCAACTAGGACTGGAATCATGCGGGTTCTCCGGTACGAATGGCAATGTTGAGACGCGCGCCGGCGGGCGAGCTGTCAAGTTCGAATTGTCCGCCCGGCGCTTCCACCCGCTCGCTTATCGAACGGGGGCGGATTGCAGCAGGGCCGCCGGGAAAGCCGATGCCGTCGTCCGAAACAGTCAGCCTGAGAACGCCGTCTTCTTCGGATATCTCTACGCAAACCTTGCCACATTTGCCGTGGCGCACCGCATTGGCGATCGCCTCGCGCACAAGTTGCCGAATTTCATGTGACAGCTGAACCGAAACCGGCAGTGGCTGGTCGGGCAGGACCAGTTCGGTACTGATGTGCCAGTGCGTTCCGGCTTCAGCCAGCAGAGCGCGCAGTTCGTCGGCAATTTCGATACTGCGGTTGCCCTCTTCACCACGCCGCAACCGTTCGATGAGGATGCGCAAGTGAGTCTGTTCGCGGCGGAGCGCCTGCTTGATTGAATCGATTTCACCTTCGGGGTCGTGCCCCTCGCGGATCCACCGACGCAGCGCTTCCAGCCGGAACAAGGTGCCTGCCAGGAACTGGGCAACGCTGTCGTGAAGGTCGCGCGCAACAGCATGGCGGACCCCTGTTTCTGCGGCATTGCGCGCAAGGCTGGCCATTTCCTCGCGGTCGAGCGAATGGCCGATCTGGTTGGCAAGGGTGCGCAGGATCGCCAGATCATCGGCGCTCAGTGAATCACAATCCCACGCAATCAGTTGGCCCGTGCCTGTAACACTCTGCAATGGGACAAGGATGCCCTCGTTTACGCTGTATCGCGCAGCAAGGCCCGATTGGACCGGAGCGTTCCATGCCTCGAAACCAGGATTCTCGAATGACAGCAGCCGCGATTTGGCCACGTTGAACAGCGCGGTGGAGCGCGGGGCGTGGAGTTCATCGCCGAATTCGGCGGGTCCTGTTCGTTCGAGAGTGATGCCGCCGGGCGTAAGGCGGCGAATTTCCACCCAAGGTTCCTCGCTGGGCGCAAACGCCAGTGCCACTTGCCGCGCGCCCAATATCGATGCCGCGTGTATCACGATTGAATCGAGCAACTGGTCGCGCCGCTCGCCGGGCAGACCTGGCGGTTCGTCGAACGTCACCGTGTGGCCGCCTCCGCGCGAAAGACTTAACCAGATCAGGATGCCCGAAAGCATGACCATGTAAGCGGTGCGGCGGACGAACCGCATCAGGTCGATGTCCAGGCCGAGGTTATACATCGTCAGGGCAAAAGTCATGTTGACCGCCAGCAGCAGCACTGCGGTCACTACCGTGGCACGCCAGTTCCACCGCACCATCGCCGCCACCAGCAGGAATGCGGCAAACGCCAGGAACGGGCTTTGGAATTCGGTGAAGGGGCTTTCGGTGAAATACACCGCTGCGACGAACACGCCGATGTCGATCGCTTGCGCCAGCGGTGCCAGCCTGAAATCGTACCACCAGCTGCGCCACGCAATCACCATGAGCAAGGCGGTCCACAGCAGGTATACGCTGACCAGCACATATCCGCCCGATGCGCCGCGCATCAGCACACGCGGGTCCAGCCACAGTGCGAGCAGAAATGACAGCGCGAGAATCGCTCGCCCGGTCGATATAATCCTGCCCGTCCGTCTGGTCAGTGCGTTGCCGTACAATCCCCGCTCCATGATTCGCGAAGATTCACCGTGCACGACTCGGCTATGGGCGAATAGCGTGACTTTGGTTATAACGATGGCATATCATTAGTTTTTCATTAAACGTACGGGCGGGCTAGAGACTTCGAATTTAACGAAAGTCTGATTGGAAAATATGTTATTTTAATGCAAAACCGAAGGCGCGGTCGCTACCTTCTTCCTGGGGTGGGGGCTACGCCGGGGTGCGCGCGCAATGATGATAGGTGGCGATCTGGTCGAAAACCCGTTGCTTGAATTGACTGGCAAGCAGCGCGAGGTTCTTGACCTGCTCATACAGCACAAGACTTCGAAGGAAATCTCGCGCCTCCTGGGCATTTCCCCGCATACCGTCGATCAGCGCGTCATGCTGGCCCGTGCGAAACTTGGCGTGGCCTCGCGGAATGAGGTTGCTCAAGCCTATCGTCGCCTGATCGAGACATACGAACAACCCGTATATGAACTTTCCCATATAGGATTTCCGCCACTTCCGGCCGAAGTCTCGGAACGGGAAGACGTGGATGTCGGCCCGTCCGAAACCCGGACCATGCCTCTGGCGCAGCCTGCGTCCGGGATCGAAGGCAGGGATCAGGTTCACATGATGGAGGGGGCCAACCCCGCCATCCCGGACGGGATTGTCTATCACCAGGTCCTCCCGGAGATGTTCGACGGGCCTCACGGCACCATGATGCGGCTGGGATATATTGCTGCAATCACGGTGATCCTGATCCTGATCGTGCTGGGAGGATTGAGCATGTTTGCGCAATTGTCTTCGATGCTCGATCGCTGATTGGCCACACGGTCCGAAGCACGTCTCCTTCCGTCAACACGGGCGATCGGCGCGGGGGCGCTGCCGCCCAATGTATAAGGGGCCTGCGATAATACGCAGGTGGGAGCTACGATGCACAACACCAATCACAATTCCGTCGCCATTCACGGCATGCGCATCACGCGCGATCTTCACGAAGCCGAAGCCGCGATCGACGAAGCGCTGATCCGGCAGGCAAACCTTCTCGCCACCATGGTTCGTGCCCGCCGGGATTCACTGGTCGGGGCCTTCACCGGCCAGGAAGCGCTGCTGCGGCTTGCGGCCAGTCAAAAGGCCATGCTCGAAGCGAGCAACGAAATTGCCCGCGTCCATGGCAAGCTGCTTGAAGTCGGTCGCGAAGTGGGCAGCGGCATGGTCGACGATTGCCCGCCCAAGGGTTCGCTTGCCAGGGATCCGCTTGCCAACGATACCGCTATCACCATGGTCCGCGCAGCCTGATTGCCGAACGCCATATCCATACCGTTCCTGAGACTGACAGCGGGAAATGATGCTGATCTGGACGTTCCGTCTCGCGATTGCGGCAGTCGTATTCTTTGCCTTCCGCAAGGGTGGCGAACCTGAGCGACTCGTCGCGGCCGTGCTGGTTGCTACCACCGTGCTTGACCTTGGCAATCACGCGATGTTCGGGGAGCCTGCATTCTTTGCGGTGAACCCCGGACACCTGGTGATCGATGTCTGGGCTACGACAGCCCTGATGTGGGTCGCGTTGCGGGCAAACCGCGGCTGGCCGATGTGGGTCACTGCGGCGCAGATCATTGTGGTGCTTGGGCACATGTCCAAGATCATCGAACTTTCCCTCGTTCGCTATGGCTACTTTGCGATGACCCAGATGCCATTGAACATCCAGGCTATCGCCCTGCTGCTTGGAACCGCCGCGCACGTGCGGCGCGAAGAGCGCGTTGGCCGCTACCATGCGTGGCGGACTGATCGCAGCTGGGCCTGATCGGCCTGCCTGCGGGACCGGCACCTTGGGGAAGGGACCGGTCCGATGCCAAGCGAAACAATTTCAGTCTCCGGGGCCGAGCAAACCAACTCCTGGGGGAGCAATCCACATGACTGTCCGTTCCATGCGCGCGGCCACCACGCAACGTGTCCATTCCGATAGCCAGAGCCGGCGTCTTTCGCATGCCGACATCGAAGCCGTGATCGACAACGCCGATCCGGCAGTGAGTGCGCGTCACCTGGCCATTGCGCGCGAAGTGTACGCAGAGCGCCGCCGCCGCCACAAATTCCTGCCCGCCGATCTGTTCGGCGAGCCGACCTGGGACATCCTTCTCGATCTCTACATCGCCGCGCGTGAAAACCGGCGTGTGCCCACCACCAGTTCGTGCATCGGTGCTCATGTCCCGCCGACCACGGCTTTGCGCTGGCTGCGCATCCTCGAAACGCGCGGGCTGGTTGAACGCGAAGACGATGGCCGCGATGGCCGCCGCACGTTCGTCCGCCTTACTTCGCATGGGTTGAAAGCGATGGATGGAAGTCTGGCAAGTCTGGGCAAGAACCTGTCACGTGCCATCCATGCATCCGATACCGCTGACGAGGCCGCGCTGACCGATTGACAGTTCCCCGGAAGGCCGGACGGAATTCGCACCCCCTCCGTCCGGCCGACCGGGTTTCGGCAGTATTAGACAGCCTCCGGCTGGACTCTGCGTGTGGCGCCTGATTTCTCGGAACCCGATTCCAGATGTCGGCATGCAATCACTGTCCAGCGCTGGGACGTATCATGCTCGCGCGTAGATGTTTGCGTATATCGTAATGCCCCGGTCGGATGATCCGCTCGATACCATCGTCTCGCATATCGTCGCTCGTGTCGACTGAGCCAAGCCGCCAATCACCTTGACCATCCATCCGAATCCAACTAAGGGCGCATCCTTCCGCGACTGGTCAGCCATGTCGTGGTCCAGAGCTGAACATTGCCGGTGCGTCGTGGCGGGGTCTCCCGTTTGCTGCCATCCGTCAAAGTAACCCGGCCCCTAGCGTCCGGGTGGAGCGTTTCGGTTCGTTGATGTGACGGGCGGCAAGGCAGGTGCCTTGCAACCCGCGCGCATTCGCGAATTCCGCGATTTCTTCACCTTGCCGATTGGGTCACAACCAAGGTGAAGAGTACTTCATGCCTACTATCAATCAGCTGGTCCGCAAGGGCCGCGAACCGCAGAAGGCCAAGTCGAAGGTCCCTGCGATGGAGCAGAACCCGCAGAAGCGCGGCGTTTGCACCCGCGTTTACACGACGACCCCGAAGAAGCCGAACTCGGCTCTCCGCAAGGTTGCCAAGATCCGCCTGACCAACCAGCGCGAAGTCATCTCGTACATCCCCGGTGAAGGCCACAACCTTCAGGAGCACTCGGTCGTGCTCATCCGTGGCGGCCGTGTCCGCGATCTTCCCGGCGTTCGCTACCACGTCCTGCGCGGCGTGCTCGATACGCAGGGCGTCAAGGATCGCAAGAAGTCGCGCTCGAAGTACGGCGCCAAGCGTCCGAAGTGATGTCTTTGGCGGGGCAGGGCGCCTTCTGGCTGCTCGCTCGCTGAAACGTCTCGCAGGTTAAAGGGTCGGCCCAGGGTCGATCCGATCGGAAGGAATTCAAGATGTCACGTCGTCGTCGTCCGGAAAAGCGGGTCATCCTGCCCGATCCGAAGTTCGGTGATCAGGTTCTGTCGAAGTTCATGAACAACCTCATGCTCGATGGTAAGAAGTCGGTCGCAGAAAGCATCGTTTACGGTGCGATGGACACCATGCTGGCCCGCGCCAAGGCGGATCCGATCCAGCTGTTCCATGATGCGCTGAACAATGTGAAGCCGCAGATCGAAGTGCGTTCGCGCCGCGTCGGTGGTGCTACGTATCAGGTGCCGGTCGAAGTTCGCCCGGAACGCGCCCAGGCGCTCGCCATCCGCTGGCTGATCACGGCTGCGCGCAACCGTTCGGAAACGACGATGGCTGCGCGCCTGTCGGCTGAACTGCTCGATGCCGCCAACAACCGTGGCAACGCGGTCAAGAAGCGTGAAGACACCCACCGCATGGCCGACGCCAACCGCGCGTTCAGCCATTACCGTTGGTAACCTATTGACCGCTCGCCCTGAGCTTGTCGAAGGGTGGTTAGTCTTTAAACGGTCACACTTGTAACCATATGGGCGGAGCCTTTCCCGGCTCCCCCATACTCCCAAGGATAATCTCATGGCCCGCAGCCATCCGCTCGAGAGCTATCGCAACTTCGGCATCATGGCGCACATCGACGCCGGCAAGACGACGACGACCGAGCGCATCCTTTACTACACCGGCAAGTCCTACAAGATCGGCGAAGTCCATGACGGCGCCGCAACGATGGACTGGATGGAACAGGAGCAGGAACGCGGCATCACGATCACGTCGGCCGCGACGACCTGCATCTGGAACGATCACCGCCTGAACATCATCGACACCCCCGGCCACGTCGACTTCACCATCGAAGTCGAACGCTCGCTGCGCGTGCTCGACGGTGCCGTTGCCGCGTTTGACGGCGTTGCCGGCGTCGAGCCGCAGTCGGAAACCGTGTGGCGCCAGGCGGACAAGTACAAAGTTCCGCGCATGTGCTTCATCAACAAGCTCGATCGCACCGGCGCCAACTTCTACTATTGCGTCCAGACGATCATCGATCGCCTGGGTGCGAAGCCTGCGGTGCTGTATCTGCCGATCGGTGCGGAAGCGGACTTCAAGGGCCTGGTCGATCTCGTCGAAAACCGCGCGATCATCTGGAAGGACGAAGCGCTCGGCGCCGAATTCTTCTATGAAGAAATCCCGGCTGACCTGGCCGACAAGGCTGCGGACTACCGCAACCAGTTGATCGAACTTGCCGTCGAGCAGGACGATGACGCGATGGAAGCGTACCTCGAAGGCAATGAGCCTGACGTGGCAACGCTGAAGGCGCTGATCCGCAAGGGTACGCTCGGCCAGGCTTTCGTGCCGGTGCTGTGCGGCTCGGCGTTCAAGAACAAGGGCGTTCAGCCCCTGCTCGACGCCGTGGTCGATTACCTGCCTTCGCCGCTCGACATCGAAGACGTGCAGGGCGTGAACCCCGACACCGACGAGCCGGACAGCCGTCCGACTGCCGACGATGCTCCGTTCTCGGCGCTGGCGTTCAAGATCATGAACGATCCTTTCGTGGGTTCGCTCACCTTCACCCGCATCTATTCGGGTACGCTCAACAAGGGCAGCTACCTGAACTCGGTGAAGGGCAAGAAGGAAAAGGTTGGCCGCATGCTGCTGATGCATGCCAACAGCCGCGAAGACATCGATGAAGCCTATGCAGGCGACATCGTGGCGCTGGCCGGCCTCAAGGAAACGACGACGGGTGACACGCTGTGCTCCGAACGTCAGCCGATCATCCTTGAACGCATGGAATTCCCTGAGCCGGTCATCGAACTGTCGGTGGAACCCAAGACCAAGGCCGACCAGGAAAAGATGGGCGTTGCCCTGCATCGCCTGTCTGCCGAAGATCCTTCGTTCCGCGTTGCCACCGATCACGAATCGGGCCAGACGATCATCAAGGGGATGGGCGAACTCCACCTCGAAATCATCGTCGATCGCATGCGTCGCGAGTTCAAGGTCGAAGCCAACGTCGGTGCGCCGCAGGTGGCCTACCGCGAATACCTCGGCAAGGCTGTGGACGTGGATTATACCCACAAGAAGCAGTCGGGCGGTACGGGCCAGTTCGGTCGCGTGAAGGTTCGTGTCACGCCGGGCGAGCGCGGTTCGGGCATCATCTTCACCGATGAGATCAAGGGCGGTAACATTCCGAAGGAATATATCCCCGCGATCGAAAAGGGCTTCCGCGAAACGGCAGCTACGGGTTCGCTCGTCGGCTTCCCGATCATCGACTTCGAAATCAACCTCTACGACGGCGCCTACCATGACGTCGACTCGTCGGCGCTGGCGTTCGAAATCGCGGGCCGTGGCTGTATGCGTGAAGTCGCGCAGAAGGCAGGCATCAAGCTGCTCGAACCGATCATGAAGGTGGAGGTGATCACGCCTGAGGAATACCTTGGTGACGTGATCGGCGACATCAACTCGCGTCGCGGCCAGATCCAGGGCACCGACAGCCGGGGCAATGCCCAGGCCGTTACCGCCATGGTCCCATTGGCCAACATGTTCGGCTACGTGAACCAGCTCCGCTCGTTCACCCAGGGCCGCGCAAACTACTCCATGTTCTTCGACCACTACGACGAGGTTCCGGCCAACGTCGCGGCCGAAGTCAAGGCGAAGCTTGCATAAGACCACGGATAGCTTTAGGGGCGGCGCTCGATTCAGCGGGTGCCGTCCATTTCCCGCAGTATCTGCACACATACGAAAAGAAGGTTTGAACAATGGCCAAGGCTAAGTTTGAGCGGACCAAGCCGCACTGCAACATCGGCACCATCGGTCACGTTGACCACGGCAAGACCACGCTGACCGCCGCAATCACCAAGGTTCTCGCCGAGACCGGTGGCGCGACGTTCACGGACTACGCGAACATCGACAAGGCTCCCGAAGAGCGCGAGCGCGGCATCACCATCTCGACCGCACACGTCGAGTATGAAACCGCCAACCGTCACTACGCGCACGTCGACTGCCCAGGCCACGCTGACTATGTGAAGAACATGATCACCGGCGCTGCCCAGATGGACGGCGGCATCCTGGTCGTGAACGCTGCTGACGGCCCGATGCCGCAGACCCGCGAACACATCCTGCTCGCCCGCCAGGTCGGCGTGCCTGCTCTGGTCGTGTACATGAACAAGGTCGACCAGGTTGACGACGAGGAAATCCTCGAACTCGTCGAACTGGAAGTTCGCGAACTGCTGTCGTCGTACGGCTTCCCTGGCGACGATATTCCGATCATCAAGGGTTCGGCTCTCGCCGCTCTCGAAGGTCGCGATGACAACATCGGCAAGAACTCGATCAACGAGCTGATGGCCGCTGTCGACAGCTACATCCCGCAGCCCCCGCGTCCGACCGACAAGCCTTTCCTGATGCCAGTGGAAGACGTGTTCTCGATCTCTGGTCGTGGTACGGTTGTGACCGGCCGCGTCGAGACCGGTATCGTCAAGGTTGGCGAAGAAGTCGAAATCGTTGGTCTGAAGGACACCCAGAAGACCGTCGTGACCGGCGTTGAAATGTTCCGCAAGCTGCTCGATCAGGGTGAAGCTGGCGACAACATCGGCGCGCTGGTTCGTGGCATCAAGCGTGAAGACGTCGAGCGCGGCCAGGTGCTGTGCAAGCCCGGTTCGGTTACGCCGCACACCGAGTTCTCGGCTGAAGTCTACGTGCTGTCGAAGGATGAAGGTGGCCGTCACACGCCGTTCTTCGCCAACTACCGCCCGCAGTTCTACTTCCGCACCACGGACGTGACCGGCGAAGTGGTCCTGCCTGAAGGCACCGAGATGGTGATGCCTGGCGACAACGTTTCGATCGGCGTCAAGCTGATCGCTCCGATCGCGATGGATCCGGGTCTGCGCTTCGCAATTCGCGAAGGTGGCCGGACTGTCGGTTCTGGGGTTGTCAGCACCATCACGAAGTAATATAGGCCGCGCTCCGGCGGGGAGATTCGCTCTTCCCGCCGGACGGTTTTTTGCTTCTGATCGCTATTTGGCAGAGATGCCATTGGTTGGTTGGCCCGCTCTCCCCGAGCTTCAGATGGGGCAGGGGTAGAGGGCAGGTCGACTGGCTTTTTTGTTTTGCTCTTTCGCATCGGTAAACGGACATGGACGCCCAGAATATCCGCATTCGCCTCAAGGCCTTTGATCATCGTGTGCTCGACCAGGCCACTGGAGAAATTGCTGATACCGCACGCCGCACCGGCGCGCTGATCCGGGGTCCCATTCCGCTTCCGACGCGCATCGAGAAGTTCACGGTCAACCGTGGCCCGCATATCGATAAGAAGTCGCGCGAGCAGTTCGAAGTCCGCACCTACAAGCGCCTTCTCGACATCGTGCAGCCCAACGCTGCCACTGTCGACGCGCTGATGAAGCTGGACCTCGCTGCCGGCGTCAATGTCGAGATCAAGCTCGCTTAAGCGGGTTTGTTGACGGCCCTGCCAAGGCAGATGCCCGCTCCGGTCGGATCGTCCGCAACGATCCAGAGTTTCTGGCCGGTTCAGTCCGGCCCAGACCTTCATCTTGATGAAGGGCCAGAGTTTCCGGGGTAACAAAAGCCTCGTTGACAATGGGATACCTCCGGCGCCGCCTTTTTGGCACAGCCGGGCAAGCGTCCCCCGATTGTTTCTGTTTCAGCAGGGACACTCAGCCCGGTCGGGGGCGCGCTTCACATACGGGCTGAACACGCATGTCGGAATGGGTCCGGCATGCCTCTGTGAGGAGTATGGATCATGCGCACCGGCGTGATCGCGAAGAAGGTCGGGATGACCCGGCTTTTTCAGGATGATGGACGGCATGTGCCGGTCACGGTCCTTTCGCTAGAAAATTGCCAGGTGGTTTCGGTTCGCACCCCAGAGACCGACGGTTACGTCGCTCTCCAGCTCGGTGCAGGCCTTGCCAAGCAAAAGAATGTTGCCAAGCCGCAGCGTGAGCACTTCGCCAAGGCTGAAGTGCCGCTGAAGATGGAAGTCGCCGAATTTCGCGTAGCAGACGATGCCACGCTCGATGTCGGTTCGACCATTGCCGCTTCGCACTTCGTTCCCGGCCAGATGGTCGACGTTTCGGGCAACACGCAGGGCAAGGGCTTTGCGGGCGGCATGAAGCGTTGGGGTTTCGGCGGCATGCGTGCAACGCACGGCGTGTCGATCTCGCACCGTGCACTGGGTTCGACTGGCCAACGCCAGGATCCGGGCCGCGTCTTCAAGAACAAGAAGATGGCAGGGCACATGGGCGACAAGCAGCGCACCCAGCAGAACCTCGAAGTCGTCCGCGTTGACGATGAGCGTGGCCTGATTTTCGTCAAGGGTTCTGTCCCTGGCTCGAAGAACGGCTGGCTGCTCGTCCGCGATGCCGTCAAGGTCTCGCGCCACGCTGATGCACCTTATCCCGCCGGTCTCAAGCAGGCCGCCAACAGCAACGATTCGGCTGCTGCCGACACACCCGCCGATACCGGCGCGGCTGTCGACACCGCCGAAGGCCAGGAGGGCTAAGTCGTGAAGGTTCAGGTCCTCAATCTGGACGGTAGCGCCGGCAAGGGCGAAGTGGAACTTGCAGATGACGTGTTCGGCCTTGAGCCGCGCGCCGACATTCTGCACCGCGTCGTCACCTGGCAGCTTGAAAACCGTCGCGGCATTGCCCGCAAGGCGCGTGAGCGTTCGGACGTTGCTCGTACCGGCAAGAAGTTCGGTCGCCAGAAGGGCGGCGGTACGGCTCGTCACGGTGATCGCAAGGCTCCGATCTTCATCGGCGGCGGCAAGGCCCATGGTCCCCGCGTCCGTGAATTCGACGTCTCGCTCAACAAGAAGGTCCGTGCGCTCGGTCTGAAGATGGCTCTGTCATCGAAGGCCAAGGCCGGTCTGGTGATCGTCGACAGCCTCGACATCGATGCAAAGACCAAGGTTCTTGTCGATCAGCTCGCCAAGGCGAACTGGGGCAAGAAGGTCCTCGTGATCGATGGTGAAGCGGTGAACGACAACTTCGCCAAGGCTGCGCGCAACATCTTCGGCGTCAACGTCCTGCCCGCAATCGGTGCAAACGTTTACGATATCCTGAAGCATGACACCCTGGTGCTGACGCGCTCGGCTGTCGAAAAGCTGGAGGCGCGCTTCAATGGCTAAGGAAGCGATCGACACCCGTCACTACGACGTGATTGTGGCCCCCCACATCACCGAGAAGGCGACGCTGCTCAGCGAGCACAACGCCGTGGTCTTCAAGGTTGCCGACAAGGCGACCAAGCCGGAGATCAAGGCAGCGGTCGAAGCGCTGTTCGACGTCAAGGTCACGAAAGTGAACACCTTGAACCAGGACGGCAAGACCAAGCGCTGGAAGGGCAAGCCCTACAAGCGTTCTGATTTCAAGAAGGCTGTCGTGACTCTGGCCCCAGGCCAGTCGATCGACGTCACCAGCGGTATTTGAGGCGCGCACCATGGCACTCAAGAACTATAACCCGACCAGCCCCGCACGCCGCGGCCTTATCCTCGTCGACAAGTCGTCGCTGTGGAAGGGCAAGCCGCTCAAGGCGCTGACCCAGGGCAAGAGCAAGACCGGCGGCCGCAACAACAAGGGTCATGTGACCTCGCGCGGCATCGCCGGTGGCCACAAGCAGACCTACCGCTTCATCGACTTCAAGCGTCGCAAGTGGGACATGCCGGCTACCGTCGAGCGTCTGGAATATGACCCCAACCGCACGGCGTTCATCGCCCTCATCAAGTATGAGGATGGCGAACAGACCTACATCATCGCACCGCAGCGTCTTGCGGTTGGTGATACGGTCGTCGCTGGCGAAAAGACCGACGTGAAGCCTGGCAACGCCATGCTTCTGTCGCAGATGCCGGTCGGCACCATCATCCACAACGTGGAGATGAAGCCGGGCAAGGGTGCGCAGATCGCGCGTTCGGCAGGCACTTATGTCCAGCTCGTCGGTCGTGACCGCGGCATGGTCATCGTTCGCCTGAACTCAGGCGAGCAGCGCTACCTGCGTGGCGATTGCATGGGCACGGTTGGTGCAGTGTCGAACCCCGACAATGCCAACCAGAACCTTGCAAAGGCTGGTCGCAACCGCTGGAAGGGCATCCGCCCGCTGACCCGCGGTGTCGCCAAGAACCCGGTCGATCACCCGCATGGTGGTGGCGAAGGCCGCACTTCGGGTGGCCGTCATCCGGTCACGCCTTGGGGCAAGCCGACCAAGGGCGCCCGTACCCGTCACAACAAGTCGACGGACAAGATGATCATCCGTTCGCGTCACGCGAAGAAGAAGAGGTAACACCCCATGGCACGTTCCGTCTGGAAGGGACCCTTCGTCGATCTGCACCTCCTGAAGAAAGCCGAAGTGGCTCAGGATGCAGGTTCGCGTGCGGGTCCGATCAAGACATGGTCGCGTCGTTCGACCATTCTGCCGCAGTTCGTTGGACTGACGTTCAACGTCTACAACGGTCACAAGTTCATTCCCGTTGCCGTCTCGGAAGAGATGGTAGGCCACAAGCTTGGTGAATTTGCGCCCACGCGCACCTTCCCTGGCCACGCCGCTGACAAGAAGGGCAAGCGCTGATGAGCAAGCCTGCAGCTCCACGCCGCGTTGGTGACAACGAAGCGCTGGCCGTCGGTACCACGATCCGTGGTTCGGCCCAGAAGCTCAACCTCGTTGCCGCGCTGATCCGTGGCAAGACCGCCGAAGAGGCCATGAACATCCTGTCCTTCTCCACGAAGGGCATGGCTGTTGATGCGCGCAAGGTTCTCGCTTCGGCGATTGCCAACGCGGAAAACAACCACAACCTCGACGTTGACGCGCTGTTCGTGGCGGAAGCCTCGGTTGGCAAGTCGGTGACCATGAAGCGTTTCCACACCCGTGGTCGCGGTAAGTCGACGCGCATCCTGAAGCCGTTCTCGCGCCTTCGGATCGTCGTGCGCGAAGCAACCGAAGAAGCGGAGGCCTGATCATGGGTCATAAATCCAACCCCATCGGTCTGCGCCTGCAGATCAACCGCACCTGGGACAGCCGCTGGTACGCCGAAGGGCGTAATTACGCGCAGATGCTCAAGGAAGATCTGGCGATCCGCAAGTTCATCGTCGAGACCCTGCCGCAGGCAGCGATTTCGAAGGTGGTGATCGAGCGTCCTGCCAAGCTGTGCCGCGTGTCGATCTATGCTGCCCGTCCGGGTGTCATCATCGGCAAGAAGGGTGCTGACATCGAGAAGCTTCGTTCGAAGCTTGCCGCGATGACCAGCAGCGACGTCAAGCTGAACATCGTTGAAATCCGCAAGCCGGAAATCGACAGCAAGCTTGTCGCCCAGGGCATTGCCGATCAGCTCGTCCGTCGCGTTGCGTTCCGTCGCGCGATGAAGCGCGCGGTGCAGTCTGCACTTCGTCTTGGCGCCGAAGGCATCAAGATCACGTGCGGTGGCCGTCTTGGCGGTGCTGAAATCGCCCGCGTCGAATGGTATCGCGAAGGCCGGGTTCCGCTGCACACGCTGCGCGCGAACATCGACTACGCTGAAGCTGAAGCCCACACCGCCTATGGCGTGATCGGCATCAAGACCTGGATCTTCAAGGGTGAGATTCTCGGTCACGATCCGATGGCGCAGGACCGACTGATGATGGAAGCCCAGACTTCCGGCGTCCGTCCGGCACGCTGAGCATCGAGGGTAGAGAAGCACCATGCTGCAACCTAAGAAGACCAAGTTCCGCAAGACCTTCAAGGGCCGTATCCACGGCCTGGCCAAGGGTGGTACGGACCTGAACTTCGGCTCCTACGGCCTCAAGGCCATGGAGCCTGAACGGGTTACCGCGCGTCAGATCGAAGCGGCCCGCCGCGCGATCACCCGCCACATTCGCCGTCAGGGCCGTCTGTGGATCCGCGTGTTTCCCGACGTGCCAGTGTCGAAGAAGCCTGCCGAAGTCCGCCAGGGCAAGGGCAAGGGTTCGATCGAATACTGGGCTGCCCGCGTGAAGCCGGGTCGCATCCTGTTCGAACTGGATGGCGTCCCCGGTCCACTCGCTGCGGAGGCTTTCAGCCGCGCTGCGATGAAGCTGCCGATCAAGACGAAGGTCGTCGCCCGCCTGGGTGATACTTCGCACCTTGGCGGCGAGTAAGGAGGAAAGACGATGGCCAAGTTCGAAGACCTTCGCGTCAAGAGCGACGACCAGCTTTCTGCTGATCTCGCCGAGTTGAAGCGCGAACAGTTCAACCTGCGTTTTCAGGGTGCGACCAACCAGCTTGAGCGTCCTGCGCGCATCAAGGAAGTTCGGCGCGACATCGCCCGCATCAAGACGCTGCAGACTGAGCGTTCTCAGTCGGCCCAGGCGTAAGGAAGCTAGTATGCCCAAACGTATTCTGGTCGGGACCGTAGTGTCCGACAAGACCGACAAGACCGTGGTCGTGAAGGTTGAGCGCAAGGTGAAGCACCCGTTGTACGGGAAGATCATCCGCCGCTCGAAGAAGTATCACGCCCACGACGAGGCGAATGTGTTCAAGATCGGTGAGACCGTGCGGATCGAAGAAACCGCGCCGATCTCGAAGCTGAAGACGTGGAAGGTTATCGACGTCGTTCAGGCCGGCAAGGGCACCGCGATCGAAGCGGACGTCTGACGAATTTCGGGTTGCAGTGCGGCGCAAGCCGTGCTTCGGCCCGGGCGACAGTTTTGGAACTGCCGGACTGGTTCCGGCAAGCCAGTGAGAAGGAACCGGATCAATGATCCAGATGCAATCCAATCTCGACGTCGCGGACAACAGCGGCGCAAAGCGCGTCCAGTGCATCAAGGTGCTGGGTGGCTCTAAGCGTCGGTTCGCGAGCGTTGGCGACATCATCGTGGTGTCGGTCAAGGAGGCGCAGCCGCGCGCCCGCGTCAAGAAGGGCGACGTTCACCGCGCCGTGATCGTGCGTACCGCCAAGGACGTGCGTCGCGCCGATGGCAGTGTCATCCGCTTTGACGGCAATGCTGCCGTGCTCGTCGGCAAGAACGAAGAGCCGATCGGCACGCGTATCTTCGGCCCAGTGGTTCGCGAACTGCGCGCCAAGGGCTTCATGAAGATCATCAGCCTTGCGCCGGAGGTGCTGTAATGGCCGCTGCAAAGATCAAGAAGGGCGATACCGTCGTCGTTCGTTCGGGCAAGGACAAGGGCCGTACCGGCACTGTGCTCCAGGTCCTTCCGAAGGATGAAAAGGTTGTCGTCGGCGGCATCAACATTGCTGCCCGTCACCGCAAGCCCAGCCAGCAGAACCCGCAGGGCGGCATCGACCGCTTTGAAGCTCCGCTGCACATCTCCAAGGTTTCGGTTGCAGACAAGGATGGCAAGCCCACCCGCGTCCGCTTTGAAACCAAGGACGGCAAGAAGGTCCGTGTGGCCGTGAAGTCCGGGGAGGCCATCGATGGCTGATAAGTATACGCCGCGTATGCGGTCGAAGTATGATGCCGAAATCGCAGCCGCGATGCAGGCCAAGTTCGGCTACAAGAACGCGATGGAAATCCCGCGCATCGAAAAGATCACGCTCAACATGGGCGTGGGCGAAGCGAGTCAGGACAAGAAGAAGGTCACGACCGCAGCTGCCGAAATGGAGCTGATCGCTGGCCAGAAGCCTGTCATCACCAAGGCGAAGAAGTCGATCGCGCAGTTCAAGCTGCGTGAAGGCATGCCGATCGGTTGCAAGGTTACTTTGCGCCGCGAACGCATGTACGAATTCCTCGACCGCCTGATCACCATCGCAATGCCCCGCATCCGCGACTTTCGTGGGTTGAACCCGAAGTCGTTCGATGGCCGTGGCAACTATGCGATGGGTCTGAAAGAGCAGATCATCTTCCCGGAGATCAGCTACGACCAGATCGAGAAGGTGCGTGGCATGGACATCATCGTCACCACCACCGCGAAGACCGACGACGAAGCGCGCGAGCTGCTCCGCCTGTTCGGTTTCCCGTTCCCGCAGGAAGCTGCTGAAGAGCAGCAGGCCGCGTGATCCTGATTTGAAGAAGAGAGCTTAAGTCCATGGCGAAACTGAGTTCCATCAACAAGAATGAGCGTCGCAAGAAGCTCGTCGTAAAGTATGCGGCGAAGTTTGCAGCGCTCAAGGCTGTCGCTGACGATGAGTCGCTCGACGAAACCGAGCGCCTGATTGCCCGCCTCAAGATGGCCGAGCTTCCCCGCAACGCAAACCCGACCCGGGTTCGCAACCGTTGCGCAACGACTGGTCGCCCGCGCGGCTATTATCGCAAGTTCGGCCTTTGCCGGATCGAGCTGCGGGACAAAGGCAACAAGGGCCTGATCCCCGGCCTGACCAAGTCGAGCTGGTAAGGACATCCGATGGCAATGACCGACCCCTTGGGTGATATGCTCACCCGCATCCGCAACGGCCAGCAGGCGAAGAAGGACTCCGTCCTTTCGCCCGCTTCGAAGTTGCGCGCGCACGTTCTCGAAGTCCTTCAGCGCGAAGGCTACATTCGCGGCTTTTCGGAGGACGTCACTGGCGCTCATCCGCAGCTTCGCATCGAGCTGAAGTATTTCGAAGGCCAGCCTGCGATCAAGCATGTTGCCCGTGTCTCCAAGCCTGGCCGCCGCGTCTATTCGGGTTCCAAGGAACTTCCGGTGATCCGTAACGGCCTTGGCATCACCATCGTCTCGACGCCGCGTGGCGTGCTTTCGGATGCCGAAGCACGTGCCGCCAACGTCGGTGGCGAAGTGCTCGCGGAGGTGTTCTGATGAGCCGCATCGGCAAAAAGCCGGTAGCGATCCCAAGTGGCGTGACCGCCACCATCGCAAACGGTGTGCTTTCCGTGAAGGGTCCCAAGGGCACCCTCACGCTCACGCTGCGCGAAGAGATCAGCTACACCGTCGAAGCAGACACGATCACCGTGAAGCCTGCGAACGACACCAAAGCGGCGCGTGCCTTCTGGGGCATGCAGCGCACTCTGGTCGACAATCTCGTCACCGGCGTAACGCAGGGCTACACCAAGGTGCTGGAAATCACCGGCGTTGGTTACCGTGCGAATTCGCAGGGCAAGAACCTGAAGCTGCAGCTTGGCTACAGCCACGATGTCGATTTCGCGGTGCCGGAAGGCATTGAGATCAAGACCCCTGACAACACCACGGTGGAAATATCGGGTATCGACAAGCAGAAGGTCGGCCAGGTTGCCGCCGAAATCCGCCGCTGGCGCAAGCCTGAGCCTTACAAGGGCAAGGGCATCAAGTACCGTGGCGAGTTTGTCTTCCGCAAGGAAGGGAAGAAGAAGTAATGGCAAAGCTGTCTCTCTTCGCACGCCGTCGGCTGCGTGTCCGCACTGCGCTCAAGGCGCGTTCGGGCGGTCGTCCGCGTCTCTCGATCCATCGTTCAGGCCGTCACATCTACGCACAGATCATCGACGATGCACAGGGCCGCACGGTCGCTGCGGCTTCGACGCTGGTCAAGGGCGAGAAGTCGATTGGCGCGAACATCGATGCTGCGGCAAAGGTTGGCGCCGAAATCGCCGAGAAGGCCAAGGCCGCCGGCGTTACCACCGTTGTGTTCGATCGCGGCGGTTTCCTCTTCCATGGCCGCGTCAAGGCGCTGGCTGATGCTGCCCGCGAAGGCGGCCTGGAGTTCTGATGATGGCTGACGAAACCAACCTGGAAGGCGAAGTCGCCGTTGTCGCGGAAGCGACCGGCGGTGAGCCGCAGCGTGAAGGTCGTGGCCGTGGTCGCGGCCGTGGCGGCAACGATCGCGGTGGCAACAACGATCGCGGCGGAAACCGTGGGCGTCGCGACGATCGTCGCGGTGGCCGTGGCGGCAACGACGATGACGGTGGTGAAGAGCTGATCGAAAAGCTCGTTCACATCAACCGCGTGTCGAAGACGGTCAAGGGCGGCAAGCGCTTCGGCTTTGCTGCGCTGGTCGTGGTCGGCGACGGCAAGGGCCGTGCAGGCTTCGGCAAGGGCAAGGCCCGCGAAGTGCCTGAAGCGATCACCAAGGCCACTGCCGCTGCAAAGCGCGCGATGGTCCGCGTGCCGCTGAAGGAAGGCCGCACCCTTCACCATGACGGCAAGGGCCGTTTCGGTGCAGGCAAGGTCAATGTGCGTACGGCTCCGGCCGGTACGGGCATCATCGCCGGTGGCCCGATGCGCGCAGTCTTCGAAAGCCTCGGCGTTGCCGACGTGGTGACCAAGTCGGTCGGCACTTCGAACCCCTACAACATGATCCGCGCAACCTTCGACGCGCTCGTCAACCAGACTTCGCCGAAGTCGGTTGCCCAGCGTCGTGGCAAGAAGGTTGCCGATCTGCTCGGTCGCGGCGGCGCCACTCCGGTGGAAGCCGAAGCCGCTGCCGATGCCATCGCGGAGTAATCGGTAATGGCTACGATCAAGATCAAGCAGATCGGTTCGCCGATCCGTCGCCCCGAACATCAGAAGAAGATTCTGATCGGTCTGGGCCTGGGCAAGATGCATCGCGTCGTCGAGTTGGAAGACACGGCTGAAGTGCGCGGCGCCATTGCCAAGCTTCCCCACATGGTTGCAGTGATCGACTGATCAGGTTGATTGCGTGGCATTAAAAAGGGGGTCTCGGTCACAATGACGGAGGCCCCCATTTTTTGTTTTGATATCTCGTCTGGGGGAATAAACTCAGCGAGCGTTGGGCGTCTTAAGATTCCTTGCTGGATTAGCTGCGGTTAATAGCCATTCGGAGGATGGTACGTGGGTGGTTTGATCGAACTCCTTGACAACATCGCTCGACTAATTGGCTGGCTTGCCATTATCGGATTAGTCTTCTGGGTGTTAGGCCAAATCGCGAAAGATAAGCGGACTGAACGTGAACGTCTCGCCGATCTGAAGGAGGAGCGAGAATTTGAGGAGGCTTTGCGTATGCATAGCCCTCTAAAGTATAATCGGTATCGTGAAGAGCGACAGTGGCGCGCAGTTAATGGCGAACGGCTTAAATGGTACGAAGCTGCCGAGAAAGTGGGAATCAAGCGATCAGATCTCGGACCTCCGCCAGCCTAATCAAAGGGGTGACAAGCGCTGCCCGATAGTCTAGGCGCGCATCTCCCAAATCAGCGCGACAAAAGCGAAAGCGAGTGCACGACATGAAACTTAACGAAATCTCCGACAACAAGGGTGCCCGCAAGGGGCGCATGCGCGTGGGCCGTGGCATCGGTTCGGGCAAGGGCAAGACCGCAGGTCGCGGCCAGAAGGGTGCCAAGGCGCGTTCGGGCGTATCGATCAACGGCTTCGAAGGCGGCCAGATGCCGCTCCACATGCGTATTCCGAAGCGCGGCTTCAACAACATCTTCGCCAAGGATTTTGCTGAGGTAAACCTCGGCATGATCCAGAAGATGATCGATGCCGGCAAGCTCGACATCTCGGCTCCGGTCGATCACGCTGCGCTCAAGGCAGCCGGTCTCGCCCGTGGCGGCAAGGACGGTGTACGCCTGCTTGGCAAGGGTGAATTCACCGCCAAGGTTGCGTTCAAGGTTGACGGCGTCAGCAAGGGCGCGCTCGAAGCGGTCCAGAAGACCGGCGGTTCGGTTGAGCTGCCCGAAGCCAAGCCGAGCGAGCACGAGAAGAAGACGGCTCGCCGCGAGGCCAACAAGCTGGCCAAGTGAAGCATTTCAATCCCCGCCCGCAACACGGGCGGGGATTTTGGCATTGCACGGGTTCGACTTTCGCGAACTCGCACTATATGGGCTAGCTCGATATGGTGGATGCGATCGGCATTGCCGCTCCCACCGCAGGCAGTCTCACAGCAAGGCTTGAACCCCCAAAATGGCATCACGCGCCGATAATATTGCCAGCAACCTCAGTCTGGCCAACTTTTCCAAAGCGACCGAGCTGAAAAAGCGGATCTGGTTCACGGTGGGCGCGCTCATCGTATTCCGGTTCCTCAGCTTCGTGCCGCTGCCGGGTGTGAACCCGCTGATCATGGAGACGCTGTACGATCAGACGCGTGGTGGCGTTCTCGACATTTTCAACGCGTTTTCCGGCGGTTCGCTGGAGCGCATGAGCCTGATTGCGCTGGGCGTCATGCCTTATATCACGGCATCGATCGTGGTGCAGCTCGCCGCCTCGCTTCACCCGTCGCTTGCCGCGATGAAGAAGGAAGGTGAAAGCGGACGCAAGAAGCTCAACCAGTACACCCGCTATGGCGCGGTATTCCTCACAGCGATCCAAGGCTGGGTGCTGGCATCCGGGCTTGAGGCTTACGGTGCATCGAGTGGTTTGCAGGCGGTGGTCAATCCGGGCCTGCTGTTCCGCGTCGGCGCGGTGATCTCGCTGATCGGTGGCACGATGTTCCTGCTGTGGCTGGGTGAGCAGATCACTTCTCGCGGCATTGGCAACGGCGTTTCACTCATCATCATGGCGGGCATCGTTGCCCAGCTTCCGAAATTCTTCGGAAACCTGTTTGACGGTGGCCGTACGGGCGCAATCTCGCCGTTCCTGATCGTCGGCATCGTGATCATGCTGATCGCCCTCGTCCTGGCGATTTGTTTCTTTGAGCGTTCGACCCGGCGCCTGCTGATCCAGTATCCCAAGCGGGCGACGCAGCGCGGCATGATGCAGGCCGATAGCAGCCACCTGCCGTTGAAGCTCAACACCGCCGGCGTGATCCCGCCGATCTTCGCCAGCTCGCTGCTGTTGCTTCCGCTGACGATCACCCAGTTCGCTGGCAATTCGATCTCGCCCGACACCACGATGGGGCAGGTGATCGTCACGCTGAACCAGTATCTGGGTCATGGCAAGCCGCTGTACATGCTGCTTTATGCGGCAGGCATCATCTTCTTCTCATTCTTCTACACTGCGGTTGTGTTCAATCCTGAAGAGACGGCTGGGAACCTCAAGAAAAATGGGGGGTTCATTCCAGGCATTCGTCCAGGCAAGAACACCGCGAATTATCTCGACTACGTGCTGACGCGCATCACCGTGCTTGGTGCTGCCTATATTACCGTCGTTTGCGTGGTCCCGGAATGGATCATGGCCGAGACGGGCATGGGGGCCGTATTCTTCGGCGGAACGAGCCTGCTGATCGTGGTGAACGTGACGGTCGATACCATCACGCAGATCCAGTCACACCTGCTGGCACACCAGTATGGCGACCTTATCAAAAAGGCCAAGCTGAAGGGGCGCCTGCGCTGACGCGCGCAGACAAGAGGGGAGCGAATTCGTGAATATCATCCTGTTGGGGCCTCCGGGCGCGGGCAAGGGGACGCAGGCACAACGCCTGGTCGAACGCCACGGCATGAAGCAACTGTCCACCGGCGATATGCTGCGGGCAGCGGTGAAGGCCGAAACGCCGGTCGGCCTCAAGGCCAAGGCTGTCATGGAAGCGGGTCAGCTGGTGTCGGACGAGATCGTTTCGGCATTGATCGGCGATGAGCTGGACGCAATGCCTGCCGGGCAAGGCGCCATTTTCGATGGCTATCCACGCACCGCGCCTCAGGCCGAATCCCTTGAAGCCATCCTTGCCAGCCGCGGACGCAAACTCGACCATGTGATCGAGCTTGAAGTGAACGAGGACGCCCTGGTTGAACGCATCACCGGGCGCTATACCTGCGCTTCGTGCGGCAAGGGTTATCACGACACGTTCGAAAAGCCTGCGGTTGAAGGTACGTGCGACAAGTGTGGCGGTCACGAATTCAAGCGCCGTCCCGACGATAACGAGGAAACCGTGCGTACCCGCATGGCCGAGTATCGCGCCAAGACCGCGCCGATCCTGCCAATCTACGACGCGAAGGGCATTGTCGCGCGCGTCGATGGCATGGCGGAAATGGACGACGTGACAGCAGCCATTGAGGCAATCTTCACGGCGCGCTAATCATCGTGCCGGTTCGCCCGTCCCGGCGCGGACGGGAGTGTCGATCCGATGCGCAGGCTTTTGATAATTTCGGCGGCGGGGCTTTCGGGCCTCGCCGTTCCTGCATCTGCGGAAGTCATCCAGAAGAGCGATGCGGGCTTTGTCGCCAGAGTGGTCGGTGAGGTGGCCGCAACGCCTGCGGAAGCGTGGAAGGCGTTCGTGACGCCCGCCCAATGGTGGAGCGGGGCACATACATTTTCGGGGGCAGCGGCAAACCTCACGCTGGACCCGACCGCAAACGGTTGCTTTTGCGAAAAGATGCCAGTGCCCAAGGACGCGCCTGCCGGCCAAAAGCCGGGATCGGTGATGCACATGCGGGTGCTTTATGCTGAACCATATCGTGCGCTCCGGCTATCGGGCGGGCTTGGCCCGCTTCAATCCGAGGCTGTTACGGGCACGATGACGGTGACGTTCAAGCCAGTCGACGGTCCTGCGGGCAAGGGCACACGCATCTTGTGGGAATACGTTGTCGGCGGTTACATGCGCTACAAGACCGACACGATTTCCGCTGCGGTGGACAAGGTTCTGGCCGATCAGTTGCTGGGCCTGATCAAGCAGGTCGGGCCATTGAAGCCCGCGCCCGTGGCGACAAGGGCAGACGACATTCTGCCAGAAGACGTTGTGACATCGGACGAGCCTGCGTTCACCCCCGATCCAGCCAAAGATGAGGCGGCGGCCGGTGAATCGGTCAAGGCGGCGCTGGACAGGATGTTCAGGAAGAAGGAGGAAAAGCCTCCGCGCCGATAACAATGCGCATCGCCGCTTTTGCCGCGCGCAAAAGGCGCTAGTCTTACCACCATAACACCGCGACTCGGCCATCCCGGCAGAAGTTGCGGGAAAACGGGCCGCATCTGCCACCACAGGAAGCCCGAAATGGGCTTGGATCAGGGGAGAGTATCGTGGCCGTTTCCGATCATGTCGATTTGCCGACGTTCATGGAGGGCGTGAAAAAGCGCAATCCATACCAGCCGGAATTTGTCCAGGCGGTGCAAGAAGTCGCCGAAGACATCTTCGAGTTCATGCAGGACAAGGAAGAGTATCACTCGCAGCAAATCCTGCGCCGCATTGCGGAGCCTGACCGGGTGGTCTCGTTCCGGGTGTGCTGGGAGGACGACAAGGGCAACATTCGTGTGCAGCGTGGCTGGCGCGTTCAGAACAACAATGCGATCGGTCCCTACAAGGGCGGCATCCGCTTCCACCCTTCGGTAACGGAATCGGTGCTGAAGTTCCTGGCGTTCGAACAGACTTTCAAAAATGCCCTGACGGGATTGCCGATGGGCGGGGGCAAGGGCGGTTCCAACTTCAACCCCAAGGGCAAGAGCGTGCGTGAAATCATGCGCTTCTGCCAAAGCTTCATGACCGAGCTTTATCGCCATATTGGGGCGGACATCGACGTCCCTGCGGGCGACATCGGCGTCGGCGGGCGCGAGATCGGTTTCATGTTCGGCCAGTACAAGCGCATCACCAACAATTTTACGGGCGTGCTGACGGGCAAGGGTCTGGAATGGGGCGGTTCGCTGATCCGCACCGAGGCGACGGGATATGGTGCGGTCTATTTCCTCGCCAACATGCTGGCGACCAGGGGTGAGGATCTTGCCGGCAAGACGGCGGTGATTTCCGGTTCGGGCAACGTCGCCACACATGCCGCAGAGAAGATTGTGCAACTTGGCGGCAAGGTGCTGACGCTGTCTGATTCGGGTGGCTATATCCATGACCCGGACGGGATCGATCAGGAAAAGATCGACTGGGTGAAAAGCCACAAGACGCATCGGCGTGGCCGGATCGAGGAATATGTCGAAGCCTACCCAGGCGCCTCATTCCACGCGGGCAAGACACCATGGGGTGTACCTTGCGATGTCGCGCTGCCCTGCGCCACGCAGAACGAATTGCTGGGCGACGATGCGCGCTTGCTGATCGCCAATGGCTGCAAGGCCGTGGCCGAAGGCGCGAACATGCCGACTGATCTCGACGGTGTGCACGTCTTCAAGGCGGCCAAGATCCTCTACGCGCCGGGCAAGGCATCGAACGCTGGCGGCGTTGCGGTTTCCGGGCTTGAAATGAGCCAGAATTCCGAACGCCGTTCGTGGAAGGAAGAAGAACTGCAGCAGATGCTCAAGGACATCATGGCAGGCATCCACAAGTCCTGCCTTGCCTATGGCGATCAGGGCGGCGGCTATATTGACTATGTCAAAGGCGCCAATATCGCTGGCTTCAAGAAAGTGGCCGATGCCATGCTGGCGTTCGGCGTGGTCTGATCGCGGGCGACTGCGGGCCTGATCTGGATTGTGACCGGGACCGGTTGCAGCGGCGCGAATCATTCGCCGTTGCAACCGGTTCTTTCATTTCCGAAGCATCTCGTGGTTGCTCACGTACCCCCTTTTGAACCTTTCCCACAGGCGCGGGACGCTGCGCCGTGACGGATTTTGCTTTCCGGTATAGAGGTTTGGCAACTGTTGCCTCCATAGTGGAGAAATATTTTCGTTCACCACTTGTTCCATGAGAACGGAACAAGTACATAACCCTTGTTGACGGTTCATGCGAGCCAACTCTAGCAAGGGACAAGTAGCCATGGCGGCACAGCTCAAGCTCATCGAGGAAGGTAAGACCAAGGACATGGATCGTCAGAAGGCGCTCGACGCAGCCCTTGCGCAGATTGATCGTGCGTTCGGCAAGGGTTCGGCAATGAAGCTGGGCTCAAAGGAAACCATGCAGGTTGAAGCCATTTCGACCGGCTCGCTGGGGCTGGACATTGCGCTTGGCGTGGGTGGTCTGCCGCGCGGGCGCGTGATCGAGATCTATGGCCCCGAAAGCTCAGGCAAGACCACGCTGGCCTTGCATGTCATCGCCGAAGCACAGAAGGGCGGCGGCACGGCGGCATTCATCGATGCGGAACACGCGCTCGATCCAGTCTATGCGCGCAAGCTGGGCGTCAACATCGATGAACTGATCGTGTCGCAGCCGGATACGGGCGAACAAGCCCTGGAGATCGTGGATACGCTGGTGCGTTCGAACGCGATTGACGTACTGGTGGTGGACTCGGTTGCTGCGCTTGTGCCCCGTGCTGAAATCGAAGGCGAGATGGGCGACAGCCACGTCGGCCTTCAGGCCCGCCTGATGAGCCAGTCGCTGCGCAAGCTGACCGGCTCGATCAGCCGTTCGCGCTGCATGGTGATCTTCATCAATCAGCTGCGCATGAAGATCGGCGTGATGTACGGCAATCCAGAGACGACGACGGGCGGTAACGCGCTCAAGTTCTATGCCTCGGTCCGTCTCGATATCCGCCGCACCGGGCAGATCAAGGACCGCGATGAAATCGTCGGCAATGCCACGCGCGTAAAAGTGGTGAAGAACAAGGTTGCCCCGCCGTTCAAGCAGGTCGAATTCGATATCATGTATGGTGAGGGTATTTCAAAGATCGGGGAAATTCTCGATCTTGGCGTCAAGGCGGGCGTTGTCGAGAAATCCGGCGCCTGGTTCAGCTACGATTCCATTCGCATCGGGCAGGGGCGTGAAAACTCGAAGAACTTCCTGCGCGACAATCCAGAGATCTGCAACCGCATCGAAGCCGCGATCCGTGGCCGCACCGATCAGGTTGCCGAAGGACTGATGTCAGGCCCGGACGCGGACGACGACACCTGATCCTTCAAGGCGACGACCTGCATTTCGATTTTTGCAGGTGTCAGCCAGAACCAGAAGCCCGCGTGTTCCCCGGCAGGAGCATGCGGGCTTTGGTTGTCATATGCATATATCTGCAGGGCTGCGGATCGCGCGGTTGGTCCTCGCAGTGGTTGGGGTTTGTGCGACTTGTGCTTCGATCAACGCGACCTTACCAGTGACCCATGACGGATAAAGCGCAATGGCAGGGGGGCGTGGGCCGCAACTGGGCGGACGCATGGCAGCGCACTGACATCACGTTCAGTGAACTTACGCCGCGCCTGCTGGCAGCGATCGCCGCCGAACCCGGCCGCAGGATCGTAGATGTCGGCTGTGGCGCGGGAGAGGTTGCCATTGCCATCGCGCTTGCAAGGCCGGATACCTGCGTGACTGGCGTCGATGTTTCGCCCGATCTTGTCGAGGCAGCACAGGCACGCGCGTCCGGCATGTCCGGGGTGTCGTTTGTCCTGGCAAACGCCGCCGAATGGATTGCGCCGGATGGTGCACCGGATCTGTACATATCCCGCCACGGGGTAATGTTCTTCGACGACCCGCCGACGGCTTTTGCGCATCTTGCTGCATCAGCATCACCGGGAGCGCGATTTGTGTTCTCGTGTTTCCGTTCCGCGTCCGAGAATGCCTGGGCGTCGGCCATTGCGGGGTTGCTGTCGCAGGCCCCCGAACCGGAAACCCGGCCTTTCGCCCCCGGACCGTTCGCATTTGCCGAACCGGATCACGTCCGTCTGTGCATGGCGGGCTGGCGCGACGTTGCTTTCGCTCCTGTGGATTTTTCCTATATTGCAGGAACAGGGCCGAATGCAGTCGCCGAGGCGATGGCACTGTTCCGCCGAATCGGTCCTGCAGCATCGGCAATGCGGACCTTGCCCGAACCCGATCGTGCAGATTTCGAAAGCCGTCTGCTTGAACTGGTCGAGGCGCATTGCGATGGCGAAAAGGTCGCCTTTCCTGCAGCGGCCTGGCTGGTAACCGCCACGTCCGATTACAGTCATGGATGAAACGTGCTTGTAGCACGTCCAACGCTCGCCTAATCGGCAGGCTATGACTTCCACGAACGAAATCCGCCGGTCCTTCCTCGATTACTTCGGCTCGCAGGGCCATGATGTGGTGCAGTCCGCACCGCTGGTGCCGTATAATGATCCGACGCTGATGTTCACCAACGCGGGGATGGTGCCTTTCAAGAACGTATTCACGGGTCTTGAGACGCGCGTCGTACCCCGTGCCACATCCTCGCAGAAGTGCGTGCGCGCAGGTGGCAAGCACAACGATCTCGACAACGTGGGTTATACCGCGCGGCATCACACCTTCTTCGAGATGCTCGGAAACTTTTCGTTCGGCGATTACTTCAAGGAGCAGGCGATCACGCATGCGTGGACGCTGCTGACCCGCGAATGGGGCCTGCCGAAAGAAAAGCTGGTTGCCACGGTCTATCACACCGATGACGAGGCGTTCGAGCTGTGGAAGAAGATCGCAGGATTACCGGAAGACCGCATCATCCGCATCGCCACCAAGGACAATTTCTGGGCGATGGGCGATGATGGCCCGTGCGGCCCGTGTTCGGAGATATTCTTCGATCATGGCGATCACATATGGGGTGGCCCTCCCGGATCGCCGGAAGAGGACGGGGACCGTTTCATCGAGATCTGGAACCTTGTTTTCATGCAGTTCAAACAGACTGCGGGCGAGATCACCGGCAACCTGCCCAAGCCCAGTATCGACACCGGCATGGGCCTGGAGCGCATCGCCGCCGTGCTGCAGGGCGAGCATGACAACTATGATACCGATACGTTCAAGGCGCTGATCGCGGCCTCCGAAAGCCTGACCTCGGTCAAGGCCGAAGGCGAACAGCGCGCCAGCCACCGCGTGATCGCCGATCACTTGCGCTCGACCAGCTTCCTTCTGGCCGATGGCGTACTGCCTTCGAACGAAGGGCGCGGTTACGTGCTGCGCCGGATCATGCGCCGCGCGATGCGTCACGCGCACTTGCTGGGCGCGCGCGATCCGCTGATGCACCGTCTGGTGCCGGCGCTGGTTGCCGAAATGGGCGCCGCCTACCCTGAACTGGGCCGTGCGCAGCCGCTGATCGAAGAAACGCTGCTGCGCGAGGAAGTGCAGTTCCGCCGCACCCTTTCGAACGGCCTGAAGCTGCTCGACGAAACCACGGGCGCGCTGGGAGAGGGCGACAAACTTCCCGGCGAAACCGCATTCAAGCTCTATGACACTTACGGTTTCCCTTATGACCTGACCGAGGACGCGCTGCGCGCGCGCGGAATCAGCGTGGACCGTGAAGGCTTCGATGCGGCCATGGCGCAGCAGAAAGCAGCGGCGCGGGCTGCGTGGAAGGGGTCGGGCCAGGCTGCCGACGGCGACGTGTGGTTCGACATCGCCGAGCGCGTCGGCGCGACCGAGTTCACCGGCTACACCGCGACGACCGGAGAGGCGCAAGTCGTCGCGCTGGTGAAGGACGGCAAGGAAGTCGAATCCGTCGGCGCTGGCGAAACCGTCACCGTGATCGTCAACCAGACCCCATTCTATGGCGAGAGTGGCGGCCAGACCGGCGATGCGGGCACGATCACCGGAGCAGACGGCCTTGCGCTGACTGTCACAGATACGGCCAAGCCTCTCGGACGTCTTCACGCGCATAATGCCAAAGTTGACGCAGGCACGATCAAGGTCGGCGATGTGGTGAAACTGGATATCGATGTGGAGCGCCGCGATGCGATCCGCGCGAACCATTCGGCCACACACCTGCTTCACGCCGCGCTGCGCAACCGTCTTGGCGGGCATGTGACGCAGAAGGGGTCGCTGGTCGCGGCTGAACGGTTGCGCTTCGATTTCTCGCAGCCGACAGCGCTTACCGCCGACGATATTGCTGCGATCGAGGCCGAAGTGAACGCGGAAATCCGCGCCAATGAGACCGTATCCACGCGCCTGATGACGCCGGATGATGCCATCGAGGCGGGTGCCATGGCGCTGTTCGGTGAAAAGTACGGCGATGAGGTCCGTGTGCTCAGCATGGGGCGTGCGACGGACAAGCACTATTCCGTAGAGCTATGCGGCGGCACGCACGTACGTGCGCTGGGCGATATCGGGGTGTTCCGCATAGTGTCGGAAAGCGCAGTATCTTCGGGTGTGCGGCGTATCGAGGCGCTGACGGGCGAAGGCGCGCGCAAATGGTTTATCGCGCGCGAGGAGGCGCTGAAAAACACGGCATCGCTTCTGCGCACGACGCCTGAGGATGTCGAGGCGCGCGTGGCCGCGCTGATGGACGAACGCAAGAAGCTGGAGCGCGAACTTGCCGAGGCAAAGAAGGCGCTGGCACTGGGCGGTGGTTCGGCCAAATCCGAACACGCCGACGAAGACGTGGGCGGGGTGAAGTTCTCCGGGCAGGTGCTCGAAGGATTGGACCCCAAGGACCTGCGCGGGCTTCTCGACCAGGCCAAGCAGCGCATGGGTTCAGGCGTGGCGGTGATCGTCGCGGTGAACGAGGGCAAGGCGAGCATTGCCGCTGCGGTGACCGAGGACCTTGTGGGCAAGGTCAGCGCCGTCGATCTGGTGCGCGCGGGCGTCGCGGCGCTGGGCGGCAAGGGCGGCGGTGGCCGTGCAGACATGGCGCAGGGCGGCGGGCCGGATGGGGCCAAGGCTGCCGATGCGGTTGCCGCGGCGAAGGCTGTGCTGGCAGGGTGAAGGGCTTCGTGCGATGGTAAATCCCATGGACGCCATCGCCGCCCCAGACATCGCCAGCATCGTGGCCGACATCGCTGCGGAAATGCGTGACGTTTCCGAGCGGGGCACCGTGGCAACGTACATTCCGCCGCTGGCGCAGGTTTCGCCGGACAGGTTCGGCATGGCCGTGGTCATGGCCGATGGCGCGGTTCATGTGGCCGGAGATGCGGACGCAGCCTTTTCGATCCAGTCGATTTCCAAGGTCTTCGCACTGACTCAGGCGCTGGGTGCAGTGGGGGACCAGTTGTGGCAGCGCGTTGGCCGCGAGCCTTCGGGCAGCGCCTTCAATTCCATCGTCCAGCTTGAAACGGAACATGGCATTCCGCGCAATCCGTTCATCAATGCCGGGGCCATCGTGCTGTGCGATGTGTTGCTTGGGCGGCATGAACCGCGCGAGGCGATCGGGCAGATGCTGCGTTTCGTGCGCATGCTGGCGGGCGACGAGGCAGGATCGATCACGATCGATGAAGCGGTGGCCCATGCCGAACAGGACACCGGATTTCGCAACATGGCGCTGGCCAATTACATGCGCGCTTTCGGCAATATCCGCGCGCCGGTGGAGCGGGTTCTTGGCGTCTATTTCCACTTCTGCGCGCTCGCGATGACCTGCCGCGAGCTGGCCATGGCCGGGCGTTACCTGATGGACGGCGGGCGCGTGGACGGCCACTCCATCGTTACGGCCAGTCGTGCACGGCGCATCAACGCGCTGATGATGTCATGCGGACACTATGACAATTCGGGCGATTTCGCATTCCATGTGGGGCTGCCGGGAAAATCGGGCGTGGGCGGTGGCATTCTCTCGGTCGTGCCGGGCGTCGCCAGTATTGCAGTATGGTCACCCGGCCTCAACGCCAGCGGCAATTCGCAACTGGGCACTTTGGCGCTCGAACGGCTCGTCCAGCGCACCGGGTGGAGTGTTTTCGAGCCGCGTTCGTTTTAGGCGCGTTCTCGCAGAGACGCAGATTTCAGCTTTGGCAGCGAGTTCAATTCGCCCTCTTCCTTGATCTTCTGGCGGAATTCGTCGCGCTTTTCGTGGATCGAGGCGATGACGGGTCCCATCGGGAACCCAAGATCGACCAGCACGGCCTCGGACAATTGCAGCGAGCTTTCGAGCGTTTCGGGCACCGCGTGGCTGGCCCCGGCCTTGTAGAGTTCGGCGGCGTGGGCGGCATCGCGGGCGCGCACGATGATCGGCAGATCGGGGTGGGCGTTGCGCAGGCGCTTGACCATGCGCAGGATCAGGACGGGTTCGTCCATCGTCAGGATCATCGCGCGGGCATTGTCCAGGCCCAGACGCTGGATTGCGGTCTCGCTGTCGACATTGCCGAACAGGACCGGGAGACTCTCCTTGCGCGCGGCCTTGACGATCGCCGGATTGCTGTCGATGCCAAGCCAGGTCGCGCCGTGGACTGTCAGCATGTCGGAAATCAGGCGGCCGACGCGGCCGAACCCCATGACGACCACGCGGTCCCCTTCCGGTTCGGCGACCGGCATCGATTGCCCGGCATCGGCCGGTTCCTTGTGAAGACGACCGGCCCAGGTTTCGCCGAGCTTGGCCAGCATCGGCGTGATCGTCAGGCCGATTGCGGTGACGATCTGCCAGAATTGCGCGGTCTCGCGGTCAATCAGTGCGGCTTCTGCAGCGGCGGTCAGCACGATCAGTGTCGTTTCCGATGGGCTGGCCATCAGGATACCGGTCTGGAGCGCGGTCGCGCGGTTCTTGCCCATCGCGCGCAGGGCAAAGCCGGTGACGAGAGACTTGAGTACCACGACACCGAGCACCGCAGCGGTGAGCGGCATGATCTGCGCCCAGACCACGCGCAGATCGATTCCCATGCCGACAGTGATGAGGAATACGCCAAGCGCGAGGCCCTTGAACGGCTTGCTAATCGCCTCGACTTCGGTGTGGTATTCGGTTTCTGCGATGAGCAGGCCTGCCAGCAGCGCGCCCATGATGGGCGAGAGGCCGACCATCGACGTGGCCAGTGCCGAGGCAATGACCACGAGCATCGTTGCCGCCAGGAACAGTTCCGGGCTTTTCGTCTGCGCGGCCTGCGCGAACAGGCGCGGCAGGAGCATGCGGCCGAACACGAGCAGCGCTGCGACCACCAGTGCGCCGTAGATCAGTGTCTCGCCCAGGCTGGGACCAGCGTCGGCAATGGCATATGGCGCGAACGCACCAAGCAGGAAGATGATCGGGACAAGCGCGATATCTTCGAACAGCAGCATCGCAAGTGCGGCACGACCGACCGGGCCTTGGGTCCCGGAAATCGGCAGGACAAGCGCGGTCGAGGAAAGCGCAAGCGCCAGCCCAAGACCGAATGCGCCGCTGATCGGCAGCCCCGTGGCGATCAGCGCGCCGGAAAGCAGCAGCGCCGATAGGCCCAGTTCCATCGCGCCCAGCCCGAATACAAGGCGGCGCATGTCCCACAGGCGATTGAAGGACAGTTCGAGGCCGATCTCGAACAGGAGCAGGATGATGCCGAATTCGGCAAATGGCGTGATCGCGGCCTGATCGGTTATCGTGACATGATAGAGCCAGGGATATTGGCTTACCAGCGAACCAAGCCCGAAAGGTCCTACGGCAAGCCCGACCAGAATGAACCCGATGATCGGCGTGATGCGCAGACGGGCAAAGGCCGGGATGACGATTCCGGCTGCTCCAAGAACCACCAGTACGTCGGAAAGTGCGGTAGTCGGTTCGAGATTGCCTGCCATACCCGAAGGTTAGGGAAGGGGGTCGCGTGTGTCACGGTGAAACGCGTTTAGAACTGTTATCAAAAAACAAAAAGGCCCCGGCGCGAACCGGGGCCTTTTGTGTGTGACGGTGAGAGCCGGTTACGCCCCCTTCGCCATTTCCGCTTCGAGGTTCTCGACGATGGCCTCGAAGAACTTTTCCGTGGTCATCCAGGCCTGGCTTGGACCGATGAGCAGGGCGAGATCCTTGGTCATCTTGCCGCTTTCGACGGTTTCGATGCAGACGCGCTCCAGCGTTTCGGCGAACTTCACCACTTCGGGGGTTTCGTCGAACTTGCCACGATACATCAGGCCGCGCGTCCAGGCGAAGATCGACGCGATGGGGTTGGTCGAGGTCTGCTTGCCCTGCTGGTGCTGACGGTAGTGACGCGTGACGGTGCCGTGAGCCGCTTCGGCTTCGACCGTCTTGCCATCCGGGGTCATCAGCACCGAAGTCATCAGGCCGAGCGAGCCGAAGCCCTGCGCCACGGTATCGGACTGTACGTCACCATCATAGTTTTTGCATGCCCAGACGAACTTGCCCGACCACTTGAGCGCCGATGCGACCATGTCGTCGATCAGGCGATGTTCGTAGACGATGCCGGCTGCGGCGAACTTTTCCTTGAAGCCTTCGGTGTCGAACACTTCCTGGAACAGGTCCTTGAACCGGCCGTCATAGGCCTTGAGGATGGTGTTCTTGGTCGACAGGTAAACCGGCCAGCCGAGGTTGAGACCGTAGTTGAGGCTGGCGCGCGCGAAGTCGCGGATCGAATCGTCAAGGTTGTACATCGCCATGGCAACGCCTGCCGAAGGATACTTGAACACTTCGCGATCGATGACTTCGCCATTGTCGCCTTCCCAGACGAGGCGCAGCTTGCCGGGACCGGGCACGAGGAAATCGGTGGCGCGATACTGATCGCCATAGGCATGACGGCCAACCACGATCGGATCGGTCCAGCCCGGAACCAGGCGAGGCACGTTCTGGATCACGATCGGTTCGCGGAACACCACACCGCCAAGGATATTGCGGATCGTGCCGTTGGGCGACTTCCACATCGACTTGAGATTGAATTCCTCGACGCGCTGTTCGTCAGGCGTGATCGTGGCGCACTTCACGCCTACGCCATACTGCTTGATGGCATTGGCGGAATCGATCGTGATCTGGTCGCCCGTCTCGTCACGCTTCTGGACCGAGAGGTCGTAATATTTGAGATCGATATCAAGGTAAGGAAGGATCAGGCGTTCGCGGATCCATTCCCAGATAATCCGGGTCATTTCGTCGCCGTCGATTTCGACGACCGGGTTTTTTACCTTGATCTTCGCCATGTCCGTCCTGTCTTTCAAGCTGGGGAGATAAGTTGCGTTTTCCCTTAGCAGAGAGGCGCGTCTGCGCAAGAAGCCGCGCTAAAATGGTATGGGCGGCGGGTAAAGCGCCAGCGCTTGGCCGAGGGGGCGGGCAGGGCGGGATCGTTCCAGCGGGCCGCAAATGAAAAACCCCGCCGTAGCGGGGTTTTCGTGCCGATGGTGGGCGTAGCAAGGATTGAACTTGCGACCCCTACGATGTCAACATAGTGCTCTACCACTGAGCTATACGCCCGCACCATCATGCGTCCCGGTGGCGGACAGGTTGTCCCTGACGCCTTCGGGAAGCGGCCCATTAGCCCCGGCATCTGGCCAAGGCAAGGGGGTATTTGCAACCTTCGGGCGTGGAACATTCCGATGCGCTGCAATTCACGGCTTGTGCGACCCCGCAAAGGCGGCATCTTCGAAAATGCGCTCAACCTCCAGGACCAGATCCTTGAGATGGAACGGTTTGGACAATACGCGCGCCTGCGGTGCCTCGCGGTTCGCCTTCAGGGTTACCGCCGCGAATCCCGTGATGAACATGACTTTCGTGGTCGGGCTGATTTCAGCGCAGCGCTGCGCGAGTTCGATGCCGTCCATTTCCGGCATGACGATGTCCGAGAGCAGGAGGTCGAAGTGCTCCTGTTCCAGAAGCGGGATTGCCGCCGTACCACGATCCACCGAAGCGACGGAGAATCCGGCATTTTCCAACGCGCGTGAAAGGTAAGTGCGCATCGCCTCTTCATCTTCGGCGAGCAGGATCCGGATCATGGCCAACCTTTGCATGTTTGTATGAGTCACATCGCGGCATCTGCGCGCCGCCTGAGCAACACGTCATAACCTGACGGGGTTAACATTCTGCAGTCTTCGGCATCGCACTTTTTTGACTTCGGCGCGAATCGGTTGCACGATTTGGTCATGCAGGAGTTTGGCAAGCAAGCGGGAGATTCGACGCTGGTGCAAGGCGGGTGGATACCCGGCAATCCCGGTGTCCCGGCCTATTCATTGAAAACACGCGATCCATCCCCGATACCGGTCGTGATCGCCGTGCCTCACGCCGGACGGGCCTATGCCAAATCGCTGCTCGACCGGATGCGCCACCCGGCATTTGCAGCGCCCCGTCTTGAAGATCGCTACGCCGACCTGCTGGGCGAAGCCGTCTCGCGTGAGACTGGCGCCGCGCTGCTGGTGGCACATGCACCGCGCGCCATGCTCGATCTCAACCGGTCGTGTGACGATGTTGACTGGGAGATGATGGGCGGTCTGCCGGCGGACGCTTCGGCCACGCCAAGCACGTTCGGACGCCGTGCCCGCAGTGGCCTGGGGCTGGTGCCACGCCGTCTGCCGGGCTTGGGGGAATTGTGGAAGCGACGCATGGACCATGCAGAACTTCAGGAACGCATTGGCGCCATTCACCAGACCTATCATAGCGCGCTTGCCACCACGCTCGAACAGATTCGCGATCGCTGGGGGGCAGTGCTGCTGATCGATCTGCACTCGATGCCGCCGCTCGCAGTCCGATCGCCGGGGGAAGGGGCGCCGGAGTTCGTTATCGGTGACCGATTCGGCGCTTCATGTGACGGCGGCATCATCGGCACGGCATTCACCGTTCTTTCCGAATCGGCCCGTCGCGCCGCTCACAATCAACCTTATGCCGGCGGCTATGTGCTGGAACGGCATGCCCGGCGGCTGGAAGGCCTCCATTGTCTTCAGCTTGAGATCGACCGCACCTGCTATCTGGACGCACGGCTCGCCGAGCCTGGGGCCGGATTTGGCGCGACGGTCGACCTGTTGATCGGACTGGTGCGCAGGCTTGCGGTTGATGTGGCCGACATGGGCCGCACGTCCGATCGCGGGCGCTGGCGCGCTGCCGCTGAATAGCAAGTTTCGGACTGGCCACGAAAAAACCACCTGGAGACGTGCTCCAGGTGGCCAAGGTTCAGGGAGGAGGTGCACCGAAGGTGCACCAGTTACGCTGGGCCATGAGGGGAGCCGCAACGCAACGACTCCTAAATAGGGGACCCCGGTTGCCGTCGCAAGTGGTTTCGAGGGAAAATTGTCACACCCCAAGGAAAAAGGCGACGAACCGTTGGGTCCGTCGCCTTTTTGTTTGATGTGTGGCCGAAATGCTTCGGCCAAAATTATTGCGCAGGCACAGCCACGGCAGGAATCGGCCCTTTGCCCAGTTGCACTTGAGCGCCAAACACCTGGCTGATCAATTCCAGCGAGAACAAGTGAGCATAAAGCAATGGCAGAAGTCCGCTCTGCGCCCAGCCGCGCAATACGTCGCCACGCGTTTCGCGCAGCTTTTCCTGATTCACCATCTGGAAGCCACGGTAGATGAAAGGCTGTTCGTTGCCCTGCTGCTGGATGGCGACTTCACCTTCCATCAGCAGGTCATGCTTCTTCAACTCGTCGATGAAGGCTTGCGTCCGCTGGCCGGCCTGTTCGAACTGCTCGCAAAAGCCGAGTGCGGCTTTGGTCGCTTCGGAAGGCTGGCCATCGGCGAACAGGTCCTGCCCTTCGCCGACCGAATCACCGATCAGGCCCGACGATGGATCGAAGCACAGCGAAAGCTCTTCGCTGCTGGGGTTCAGCTTGGCGAGGAGGAAGGGGTAACGACGGACGTAGGCCGGGATATAGATCGGCTGGGTAACCTTGCCGTCTGCATCGACAAAGACGTTCACGCCTTCGTTCAGGCCCATCAGCGCCAGCGGCACCGGATTGTCACCCGATGCAAAAATGATTGGATAATGGCGCGCAGCTTGCGGAAATTCCTCTGCCGTCAAAGGGATGGCATGCTGGCCGATCAGCCACGGGGCTGCATCCGCATTCTTGGCCTTCCACGTTGCATGGTCGCGGCTGTTGAGCGGCATGAGGTCGTTATAGAACATCGGCAGGTTGGCTTGCGGCGCGCTGGCCATTTGGCATCTCTCCAGATTCAACAGGTAACGCGCGGCACGCCGCGGTACTGGCGGGAACGGCGGTTCTTAGGGGCTGGCAGGAAGCCGCGCAAGCGGCGTCAGACAAGCTTTCCTGGGTTCATCAGCCCCTGAGGGTCCAGTGCCTGCTTGATCGCACGCATCATGGCCAGAACCACAGGGTCCGCCAGGCGCTCAAGCTCGTCGCGCTTCAGGCGGCCGATGCCATGTTCCGCCGAGATCGAACCGCCCCATTGCGTAACCATGTCGTGCACTTGCCGGCTGATTGCCTTGCCGTCCCGCGCCTCCCACGCCACGCGGTCGCTGCCCGTTGGCGCGATGACATGGAAGTGGACATTGCCATCGCCAAGATGGCCGAAGCACACCGCGCGGGTTCCCGGCCAATCGGCTTCGAGCCGGGGCACGGCGGCTTCCACGAAGGCAGGCATCTGTTCGACCGGCACGGAAATATCGTGCTGCATGGCCGGGCCGATCGCCCGCTCTGCCGGAGAAATGGTTTCCCGAATCAGCCAGAGCCGTTCTGCCTGGTCTTCGCTGGCGGCAATCGTGGCGTCCTGGATCAGACCACGTTCGAAAGCCTGTGCCAGCAGGGTCTCAGCCACTTCGGGGAGTTTGTCTGCCATGGCAGGATCGCCCGCGACAAGTTCGATCAGTGCATGCCAGGCATGCGGCGCGGCCAGCGGTGCGCGCGCATCAGGCAGATAGGCAAGCACCGCTTCGAGGCTGTGCTGGGGCAGCACTTCGAACCCTTCGAGCAGATCGCCCGCCATGGATTGCGACAGCAGCAACAGCGCGCGGGCATCATGGAGCGAATTTGCCCCTGCCCACAGCACGGTGCGCCCTGCCATGCCAGGTTCGAGCTTCAGGGTTGCCGCCGTGACGATGCCGAGCGTACCCTCCGATCCGATCAGCACCTGCTTCAAATCGAACCCGCGATTGTCTTTCTTCAACGGTGTCAACTGGTTGAAGATCGACCCGTCGGCCAGAACACCTTCAAGCCCCAGCACCAGCGCGCGCATCGATCCGTGCCGCAGCACTTGCGTTCCGCCCGCGTTGGTCGAAACAAGGCCGCCGATCGTCGCCGATCCCTTGCCCCCCAGTGACAGCGGAAAGCGAAGGCCGACGCGCTCAGCTGCCTCGTGCAGCACTTGCAGGATCACGCCTGCCTCGACCGTGGCGGTGCGTGCTTCAGGATCGAGCGCCACGATCCGGTTCATCCGGCGCAACGAGAGGAGAAGTTCGTTCCCGCTCTCGAATGGGGTGGCTCCGCCTGACATGCCGCTGTTTCCGCCCTGCGGCACGATCGGTACGCCATGGCGCGCGCAGAGGGCGACCAGCGCCGCCACTTCGGCGGTATTTGCAGGTGAGGCCAGCGCCAGCGCACTGCCGGTATAGCGTCCGCGCCAGTCGGTCAGCCAGGGCGCGATGTCGTCCGGGGCGGCGGTCAGCCCTTTCGATCCGAGCAGGCGCGCAGCTTCATCAAGGAATTCGGTGGTCATGGTAACTTCGGCTATGGTCCCGTCGACGCAAGAGCAATTCATTTTTCGCGACCGCGGGGTTAAGCCAAGGTTCAAGCCTCGCGGGTAGGGGTGAAGCGACAAGGCAGGCAGGTCAGGGCTGCCATCCTGTGATCGAGGCCGAAGAGGGTATTTACACCGCACATGCCCAGCATTGCCCATCTTCTTGCGCCATTGGCGCTGCTGTTTACGGCCGAGGAGATGGCTGTGCCTGCCCGGAACGAGGCTGCTGCGGACGCGGGGCTGGAGGCGCAATGGGCGGCCGCGACCATGCCCGCAGGGCCGCCCATTGCAGCTGAACCTGTAGAAGTCGGCGCCTTTTCGGCGTTTCTTGCCGACGGTCTGGCAGATGATACCTGGAATCAGGTGCGGATCGAGCAACGCATGATCATTCGCATCGCGCCGCGCATGCCGGGCCAGATGTTCACGCTGCCATCACGTCCCCCCCAGCAACCGCGATTTTTCGAACGCAAGACGGCAAAGTGCCTGCCGATCACGAGCATTGCCGGCGTCCAGCCCGAATCATCGGACCGGCTGATGCTGATTACCCGCAACCGCAAGCTGATCGGCGCTAGCCTCGACAAATCCTGCCGCGCGCGCGATTTCTATTCCGGGTTCTATGTCGAGCAGAACGCCGATGGGCAGCTTTGCGCCGGGCGCGACATCATTCATTCACGCGCCGGTGCGAACTGCGCAGTTACCAAGCTGCGCGAACTTGTACCGGACGACGAATGATCCTCCACATCGGTACTTTGCCGACCTTGAGGAATTGTTGACTTTTCGCCGCAAATCGGCATAGCGCGCGGACGGTGTTGGCGCTTCCCCTTGCGGGCCGCTGTCCAACTGGCGCCATGAATTTTGCGCCGCCTCTTGTTTTCGGAACATTGCCTGCATGAAGTTTGCCGACCTCGGCCTCTCGGATGAATTGCTCCAGTCGGTTCTCGACGCCGGCTATGATGAGCCAACTCCGATTCAGGCGCAGGCGATTCCATCGGTCCTGATGATGCGTGACATCATCGGTATCGCGCAGACGGGCACGGGCAAGACTGCCGGCTTCGTCCTGCCGATGATCGACATTCTGGCTCATGGCCGCCGCCGCGCGCTGATGCCGCGTTCGCTCATTCTTGAACCCACGCGGGAACTTGCGGCGCAGGTTGCCGAGAATTTCGAAAAGTATGGCAAGAATCACGACCTGAAGATGGCGCTGCTGATCGGCGGCGTGCAGATGGGTGATCAGGTCAAGGCACTACAGGACGGCGTCGACGTGCTGATCGCCACGCCGGGCCGCCTGATGGACCTGTTCGAACGCGGCAAAATCCTGCTGACTGGCTGCGATCTGCTGGTGATCGACGAGGCTGATCGCATGCTCGACATGGGGTTCATCCCCGACATCGAAAATATCTGCACTAAACTGCCAGCCCAGCGCCAGACGCTGCTGTTTTCGGCCACGATGCCGCCACCGATCAAGAAGCTGGCCGACAAGTTCCTTTCGAATCCCAAGACGATCGAAGTGGCGCGGCCCGCCAGCACCAATACCAGCATCGTCCAGCACAAGGTGCGCTGCACCACCCGTGCCAAGCGCGATGTGCTGCGCCACCTGCTGCGCACCGATAACGTATCCACCGCGATCGTTTTTGCCAACCGCAAGACGACCGTGCGGGAACTCGCCAAATCATTGCAAAGCCATGGCTTTGCCGCTGGTGAAATCCATGGTGACATGGACCAGAACGCGCGCAACGCCGAACTGCAGAAGTTCAAGGATGGCGTCATCACCATCCTGTGCGCCTCCGATGTCGCCGCGCGCGGGCTTGACGTGAAGGGTGTGAGCCACGTGTTCAACTTCGACACGCCATGGCACCCCGACGATTACGTCCACCGCATCGGTCGCACTGGCCGCGGCGGGGCAACGGGTCGCGCCTTCACGCTGGTTTCGGACGACGATATCGAATCGATCGAAAACGTCGAGAAACTGCAGGGAACCAAGATTCCCGAATTCAAGATCGACATGGGCGGCACAGGCGACAAGGCCGAAGCCAAGCCCCGTGCCGAGCGCGAGGCCGGTGCGGAGCCAAAGCGCGAACCGCGGGGCCGTGGCGGACGGTCCAAGCGCCCCGAACGCGAAGTGGCCGTCGAAGCGGCCGTTGTCGAAACTCCGGCTGTAGAAGCGCGCGCCGCGCGCAAGGAACGCCCCGCGCGTGAGCCACGCCCCGCGCGTGAGCCACGCAATGCGCCGACCGAACCACGCATTGCCGAGCCGAGCCGCGCCCTGCGCTCCGAACCCACACCGCGCCGCGACAGCATCGATCCGCCAGCCCAGGCGGGGGAATGGAACGGCCCGGTTCCGGGGTTCCTGAGCGTTTCGGCGCTCTGACTTTTCCCTGATCTCAGGGGAAAGTCATTTATTGCGCTAACCCGCCAGCTTGACGAAGCTGTCGATCACGCGCTTGCGGCCGCCGGTTTCGAAATCGATTTCCAGCTTGTTGCCTTCCTGCGCCGCCACGGTGCCGTAGCCGAACTTTTCGTGGAACACGCGGACGCCCACGGCCACATCACCGCGCGGCTTTGCGGCGAAGCTGGCGGCGCTGCGGGTGGCTTCGGGAATGCGGCGCGGGGCAGGGGTGAACGGTTGCGCGGCGGCGCGCTGCCAACCGGGACCGCGCGATTGCGCGCGTGATGGCTGTGCTTGCGCTACATGGGCAAACGGATCGTCGCGCTCGCTCCAGTTCGCGCGCCACATCGATGCACCGCCCGAAAGTGTGGTTTCTTCATCGACATGTTCAGCGGGCAATTCGGCAATGAAGCGTGAAGGGATGGAACTCGTCCACTGCCCATAGATGCGGCGGTTGGCGGCATGCAGAATGGTGCAGCGTCGCCGCGCGCGGGTGATCGCCACATAGGCAAGGCGGCGTTCTTCCTCCAATGAGGCAAGGCCGCCCTCATCCAGCGAACGCTGCGAGGGGAATACGCCTTCTTCCCAGCCTGGCAGGAACAGGTGATCGAACTCCAACCCCTTGGCGGCGTGGATGGTCATGATCGTGACCTTCTCGGTGTCCGCTGCGGCCTCGTTGTCCATCACCAAGCTGACGTGTTCCAGGAAATCGCCCAGCGTTTCATACTCTTCCATCGCGCGGGCGAGTTCGGAAAGATTTTCGAGGCGGCCAGATGCTTCGGCGGTTTTCTCAGCCTGAAGCGCAGCGGTGTAGCCGCTTTCATCAAGGATGGTGCGGACAAGTTCGGCAGGGACGAGCGTCTTGGCATCGTCGCGCCACTTGGCGAAGCTGCGCATCAGCGTGGCGAGCGTACCACGCGCACGGGCGGGCAGTTCGTCGGTATCGAGGATTTCGACCGCAGCCATGGACAGCGCCACGCCGCGCGCGCGGGCATGGCGGTGCAGCTTTTCCAGCGTCTTGTCGCCAAGGCCGCGTTTAGGGGTGTTGTAGATTCGCTCGAACGCCAGATCATCCTGCGGGCTGGCGATGATCCGCAGATAGGCCAGCGCATCACGGATTTCGGCGCGCTCATAAAAGCGGAAGCCGCCGACGATGCGGTAACCGAGGCCGATCTGGATGAAGCGGTCTTCGAATTCGCGTGTCTGGAACTGCGCGCGCACAAGGATGGCGATGCGATCGAGCGGGGCGCCTTCGCGCTCAAGCCGTTCGATTTCCTCGCCCACGCGGCGCGCTTCTTCCGGCCCGTCCCACACACCGATGGCACGAACCTTGTCGCCGCCGTCGATCTCGGTCCACAGCGTCTTGCCAAGCCGTTCCGAATTTTCCGCGATCAGGCCCGATGCCGCGCCGAGGATGTGCGGGGTGGAGCGATAGTTCTGCTCCAGCTTGATGACTTTCGCGCCCGGAAAATCCTTTTCGAACCGCAAGATATTGGCAACTTCTGCGCCGCGCCATGAATAGATCGACTGGTCGTCGTCCCCCACCACGCAGATGTTCTTGCGGTTCTGGGCGAGCAGGCGCAGCCACAGGTACTGCACCGCATTGGTGTCCTGATATTCGTCCACCATCACGTATTTGAATCGCTGCTGCCACGATTCCAACACATCGCGCTCACGCCGGAAGATGTTGAGCATGTGCAGGGTCAGGTCGCCGAAATCGCAGGCGTTCAGGTCGCGCAGCCGGTTCTGGTAAAGCGCATAGAAGCGTTGGCCCTTGCCATTGGCATAGGCTTCGTTCTCCAGCGCATCCAGATCGGCGGGGTTCAGCCCCCGGTTCTTCCATTTGTCTATCAGGCCCGCCAGTTGCTTGGCAGGCCAGCGTTTGTCGTCAACGCCCTCGGCCTGGATCAACTGCTTGAGCAGGCGCAACTGGTCGTCGGTGTCGATGATCGTGAAGTTCGATTGCAGGCCAACGAGTTCGGCATGGCGACGCAGCATCTTGGCGGCGATCGAATGGAATGTGCCAAGCCACGGCATCCCCTCCACCGCAGGCCCGATCAGCGCGCCGACGCGCTCGCGCATTTCGCGCGCGGCCTTGTTGGTAAAGGTGACGCACAGGATTTCGCTGGGCCACGCAAGCCTCTGGCGCAGCAGGTTGGCAAGGCGCGCGGTGAGCGCGGCAGTCTTGCCCGTACCGGCACCCGCCAGCATCAGCACCGGCCCTTCGGTCGTGGTCACCGCCTCGCGTTGGGGGGCATTCAGGCCGTCCAGCCAGGTTTGATCGAGATTCGCAGGTTGGTTCACCGCGGAACGGTTAGAGAACATCGCTCCGTCGTACAAGGGGGCGGCGGGCCATCACCGCCCGGCCTGCCTCAATCCTCGTAGTTTTCGTAGTAGTCGGCATTGTAATCGGAATGCTCATGATAGGCGGCGGCCTTGTTGTCGCGCTCGTTATGCTGCTTGAGCTCTTCCTTTTCGTACCATTTTCCGACCTTTTCCGAAGTCGAGTTGACCGCCACCGCCGTCCCTGCACCGATCATCGCGCAAGACCCCATCCAAAGCAGGCCAAGGCAACCCAAGCCCATCAGCACATTTCGAATCAAGTCAGTCACGAAAGCCCCCAAATCAAAACTCGGTTCTGGCGTAGCGGCTAGTTGGTTAACACGAGCCTTATCCAGCGATCTCATGTTGCGCTCTTTCCGTCTCACTTGCGGGAACCCCGATGCGCGCCAGCGTTTGGGCAAATACTTTCGGGTAAAAAAGAAATAGCCAGGAGAAATACGATGCGAAACCTCTTTGCCACAAGCGCACTGGCGCTTGCCTTGGCTTCGGCGCCTGCATTCGTTGCGGCGCAGTCGACCACACCCACGATGACGGACTCAACGGCACCTACCGCACCCGCCACGGCAACGGGCACGTTCGCGCCGACGCCCGATCAGCAGAGCCAGATCGATACTTGGCCAGCCGAGCAGAAGACCAGGTACAACGCTTGGCCTGCAAACTATCAGGAATACTTCTGGACGCTCGATCCCGATCAGCAGAAGGGTTGGTGGGCGCTGACCGATGAGCAGAAAGCGCAAGTCTATGCGATGACGCCCGACCAGCGTACGCAAGTGTGGCCCTCAATCGTTGCCCAAGTAAAGGGACAGCCTGCGCCTTCGGCATCGGGGAACATGCCCGCCACGCCAGCACAGCCCGCCCCCGGTATGGGGAATCCTGCTAGCCCGGCCGATCCGATGTCATCGCCGAACGCCGCAGGTGCTTCGCCCATGTCTTCAACGCCCATGTCAGCCGGGAAGATGAGTTCGACTGGCGACAGTACCTCGGCCCCGGCCCAGACGGGCAACATGGCCTCGCCGCCAGCCGAAGCCATGAACAAGACTTATCCGTTGTGCAGCAAGACCGTGAAGGACAGCTGTCGCAACCGTGGCGGCGTTTAACGTCACACAGCATTGGAGAACGCGCGAAGGTACGAGAGCGTCGGGAAACCGGCGCTCTTTGCCTGTTCGCGGAATTCTGGTTTGCTTGACCCAGGCACCCTGACGCTGAACAAGCGCGTCGCGACGCATGGGGGAGAGCGCACAGATGAATCCGATTCGCCAGCACGGTCGTGTGCTCACCGCCAGCCTCGTCGGCACGGCGGTCGAATTCTACGATTTCTACATCTACGCAACCGCTGCCGCTCTGGTGATCGGCCCTCTGTTCTTTCCCACCGAATCGCAGACCGCGCAAACGCTGCTGGCCTTCATGTCCTTCGGGCTGGCGTTCTTTGCGCGGCCAGTGGGCGCGGTGGCTTTCGGACACTTTGGCGACCGCATCGGGCGCAAGTCCACGCTGGTCGCCTCGCTCATGCTGATGGGCACATCGACTCTGCTGATCGCGTTCCTGCCGACTTATGCCATGGCCGGCTGGATTGCTCCAGCGCTGCTGTGCCTTCTGCGCTTCGGGCAAGGTTTCGGCCTTGGCGGAGAGTGGGGCGGGGCGGCACTGCTGGCGGTGGAAAATGCGCCCAAGGGCTGGGAGGCGCGCTTCGGCTGCGCCCCGCAACTGGGTGCGCCGGTGGGGTTCTTCTTCGCCAACGGGCTGTTCCTGCTGCTGGGTCTTGGCCTTTCGGACGAGGATTTCGCAAGTTGGGGCTGGCGTGTGCCGTTCCTGGCAAGCGCGGTGCTCGTCGGCGTGGGGCTGTGGGTGCGCCTGAAGATCGGCGAAACGCCTTCGTTCAAGGCAGAGATGGAAAAGGCCCCGCCGCCGCAAGTGCCGATCACGCGCCTGCTGCGCGATCACACCCCCGCAGTGTTTGCCGGGATCGCGGGCGTCGTGGCATGTTTCGCGATCTTCTACCTTGCCACCACGTTCGCCTTGTCCTTCGCCACGACCAAGCTCGGCTATGCCAAGCAGGAGTTCCTCGCGGTGCAGCTTGGCGCGAACACCTTCTTCGCCGTTGGCATCCTGCTGGCGGGGTGGTGGGCCGACAAGTCCTCGGTCCAGCGCGTATTGGGCACCGGCGCGGCGCTGACGGCGGTGATGGGGCTGGTGTTCGGGACGGGCCTCGGTTCAGGTTCGCTGCCACTGGTCTTTGCCACTCTGGCCGGATCGCTGTTCGTGATGGGCCTTGCCTATGGCCCGCTGGGCGCCTGGTTGCCGACGCTGTTTCCCGTCTCGGTGCGCTACACCGGTATTTCGCTGGCTTTCAACGTGGGCGGGATCATCGGCGGCGCGCTGTCACCGTTCGCGGCGGCATGGGCCGCGAGCGAGGGCGGCACTGCCTATGTCGGCGTGTTTCTGACGCTGGCGGGCGCGATGACGCTGGCAGGCGTGCAGTTTTCGCCGAAGTTGCGGGATTGAATAGCCATCTCCCCTGAAGGGGAGAGCGCGCTTAACCCTTCAGCCGCATCAGCGTGATCAGCGCCTTGCCAACTTTGCGGTCGGCATCGACTTCGCAGATCCGCACATCGGGCACTTCCTTGAGGCCGGTTTCCAGGCTGATCCAGGTGCCTTCGCCGATCCAGCCAAGCCGGGCCAGTTTCTCGATGGCGACCACGCCCGCGCCGGTGCCGTAGGGCGGATCGAGCATGACGAGATCGAGCGGCTTCTTCGTGGGGCCGAGCGACAGCACGGAAGACGCGCGCACATCGCATTGCGGGGCGCAGCGCAGTGCGGCAATGTTGGCGCGGATGGCGCGAACGGCGGCGGCGTCGCTTTCCACGAACATGGCAGTCGCCGCGCCGCGTGACAGCGCTTCAAGACCGAGCGCGCCCGATCCTGCGAACAGGTCGGCCACGGCAAGCCCTTCGAAACTGCCGAGGCGGCTGGCAAGCATCGAGAACAGCGTCTCGCGCGTGCGATCGGCGGTGGGGCGCGTGGTGTCGCCTTCAGGCGCGCGGACCGGGCGTCCGCGCCATTCTCCCGCTATGATCCTCATGCCGGTTTCAGTGTCTTGCGGAAGCGTTCGACCAGAACCTGCGGGATTTCCTCGACGGAACCACGTTGCAGGTCGGCCAGTTCGAACGGACCATACCGGGTGCGCAGCAGACGCGAGACTTCAAGACCGAGATGTTCCAGAACGCGGCGGATTTCGCGGTTCTTGCCTTCGGTCAGCGTCATTTCGATCCACTTGTTGCGGCCTGCGCTGCGTTCGAGATTGGCGTTGATCGGGCCATAGCGCACACCGTCGACCTCGATGCCTTCGATCAGTTCTTCCAGCCGCGCCTGGGTGATGTCACCGAAGGTACGGACGCGATAAGTGCGTGGGATGCCGGTTGAGGGCAGTTCCATGGCGCGCTTCAACTCGCCATCGTTGGTCATCAACAGCAGGCCCTCGGTGTTCACGTCGAGGCGACCCACCGGCATCACGCGCGGGGTGTCTGCGGGCAATGAATTGCGCAGCGCGGTGTAGATCGTCGGGCGTCCCGTCGGGTCGCGCTCGGCAGTGATGAGGCCGGCAGGTTTGTGAAACCGGAACAGGCGCGGTGCGGCAATCGGGCCGACAAGCTTGCCGTCCACCGAAACCCCGCGCAGGCTTTTCAGCAAGGTGGCGGGCGTGGTGACGACTTCGTCCCCGATCTTGACGCGGCCATCCTCGATCATCCGCTCAACCTCGCGGCGGCTGGCGATCCCGGCGCGCGCGAGCAGCTTGGCGATGCGATCGCCTTCACGCTCGGTGCCGTCTTCGGCCAGCGCGCGCTTGGCTGGCACTACCGGCTGCGACGTGCGCGGCGCACCGCTGCGCATGGAAAACGGCTTCTTTTCAGGCGCAGTGGTTCGGGGGCTGAACCTTTTGGGGCGGTCGCCGCCGTTTCTTGGGGGAAAAGTCATGGGGCAGCCCTTACGCGAGAACGCGCGATCCGTCACCCCTGCGTCATCAGGCTCTGGCGCCGCGAGAATTGGCCGCTAGTCTGCGCGGTAACGAAGAGGGAGCATTCGCGTCGATGAACGCAGACACGTCCGCAAAGCGCAGCCTGTGGCAATCGGTGCAGCCATACCTTGAAAAGGAATCGCTCGCCGCGTTCTTCCTCGGCATGTCGTCGGGCTTTCCCTATGCCATGATCGGCGCAACCCTGACCACGCGGCTGGCGCAGGACGGTATCGACAAGAAGACCGTCACCGCGTTCACGCTGGCGTTTCTTGTCTACAACCTCAAGGTTTTCTGGGCCTGGCTGGTTGATGGTGTGCATCTGCCGCTACTCGGCAGGCTGGGACAGCGCGTGTCGTGGATGCTGTTGGCCGGAACGCTGGTGATGGCGGCGGTGGCCAATCTGGCGCTGGTCGATCCATCGGCGGACCTGGGCGTTACAGTGCTGGCTGCCGTACTTGTCGGCATCGCCGGGGCGACTTTTGACATCGTGATCGACGCTTACCGGATCGAGACGCTGAAACCGTACCAGCTCGGCACCGGATCGGGCATGAGCCAGTACGGCTGGCGCATCGGTTCAGCGGGCGCAGGTGCTTTGGCACTGGTGATTTCGGCGCGTTTCGGGTGGAGCGCGGCCTACCTTGTCTGCGCCTTGTTCGCGCTGCCTGCGATGCTTACTGCGCTGGTGCTGGGCGAACCTTCCCGCCACCGCGAACCTTTGGCGAAGAAGGGGGTCGGCGAGGTCGTTGCCTCGATCACCGGGCCGTTTGGCGAGTTCTTCCGTCGCCACGGCGCGTGGCTGGTGCTACTGTTCATCCTCGTTCACAAGGTGGGCGATACTTTGGCGAACCTGACCTTCCGCCTGCTGTTCGACGATCTTGGTTTCACCAACGACGAGATTGCGATCTGGGATGTGGGTGTCGGCTTCTGGGCCTATCTCATCGGGGTGTTCATCGGCGGCGTCGCCTATGCAAAAATGGGTCTCAAGCGCTCGGTTCTGCTGGCACTGGTGCTGATGGCGGTTTCGAACCTTTCCTTTGCCGCACTGGCAGCGGCCGGACATTCGAACATCGGCATGGCGGGCGCCATCGGGTTCGAAAACATCGCGTCGGGCTATGGCGGGGTGGTCGTCGTCGCCTATTTCTCGGCGTTGTGCGATCTGCGCTACACAGCTTCCCAATATGCGCTGATTTCAGCGAGTGCGAGCGTCGTGGGGCGCTTTGCCACGGGCACGACCGCGGGCGGACTGATCGAATCACTGGGTTACGTGAACTTCTACGTGGCTACCACGCTGCTGGCGCTGCCGGGCATTGCCCTGTTCTGGTGGATGAGCCGCAGTGGATTGGTCGATGCAGCGATGGGCTCGGCCGGGGAAGACGCGGAGAGCGAGGCAGACGTGTTCAACTGACACGGACGGGTTAGTCAGGTATCTCGTTGTTCAATCGCAACACTTCACCGGCAAGGTAAAGGGATCCGGCAATCAGCACATTGCCCTGCGTCGGCAGCGCGGCCATCGCCTCCGGCACCGTGGCAAAGCTTTGCACCGGCAGGGCGGTGAATGGCGCAAAGTCCCTTGGCTGGTGCGCATCGTGCCCCGGCGCGGGGACGACCGAAATCGACAAGGCGCGGTCGGCCAGCGGCTTCAGGATCGCCGACGGGTCCTTGTTCGCCAGCATGCCCATGATCAGGTGGACCGGCGGCTGGCTTTCCAGATGACGAGCGATGGCGATGCCTGCGTCGGGGTTGTGCCCGCCATCCAGCCAGACCGTGCGCCCTCCTGCAAGATCGGTGATCGGCCCGGACCTCAGCCGCTGCAACCGCGCAGGCCAGCGCGCGTCGAGGATGCCCTTGCCCACTGCGCCGGGCGTTACCTGCACCGCGCTCTGGTGGCGGATCATAGCCACGGCCAGCGCAGCGTTTTCCGCCTGATGCACACCGGGGAGCGCGGGCAGCGGCAGCGGCAATTCGCCGCGTTCATCGCGGTAGTGGATCAATCCTGCGATATCCGCGTCCCAATCCCGCCCGCGCATGATAACCGGCGCACCGATGCGGGCTGCGGTTTCGATCACCGAGGCGGCGGCGTCTTCGGAATAGGCCATCGTCACCAACGGTACGCCGGGCTTTGCGATGCTCGCCTTCTCGAACGCAATGCGGGCGAGCGGGGCAGAGGGTACGCCCTGTTCCGGGGTGAGCAGGAATGCTTCGTGATCGATGCCCAGTGTGGCGATGCCGCAGACGGCGGCGGTGGGCATGACGTTGGTCGCATCGAGCCTGCCGCCAAGCCCGGTTTCGATCACGCAGGCGTCTGCGGGTATGCGGGCGAAAGCCAGGAAGGTGGCGACGGTGGTGACTTCGAAAAAGCTGGGTTCGAGGTCGGCCCCGGCGTCGAGCACTTCCTTGAGCAGGGCGGCGAGCGGCGCGTCGTCAATCAGCGAACCTGCGATGCGGATGCGTTCGTTGTATCGCACCAGGTGGGGCTTGGTTGCCGAATGGACGGTCAGCCCTTCGGCTTCGAGAATGTAGCGCAGATAGGTGCAGGTCGAGCCCTTGCCGTTGGTGCCCGCGACATGGAACACCGGCGGAAGGCTGTCTTGCGGGTTGCCGAGCCGGGCGCAGAGTTCGCGCACCGTATCAAGACCAAGACGGCCCGATGGCAGCGACAGTGCACCCAGGCGATCAAGCTGGGCCTGAACCGCAGGGTTTTCGGAGATCGCGAAGTCGCGCATCTATCCTCCCCGGCATGGGGAGGGGGACCGTCCGAAGGACGGTGGTGGGGACTCGCGGAAACCGCTGCGCTCAGTGGAGAGTCCCCTCCACCACGCTTCGCGCGGTCCCCCTCCCCAGGCGGGGAGGATGAGGCTCAAGCCGCCTTCGCCGCCATCAGGTAGTCGATCACCTGCGCCAGCGTGATCTTCAGGTCGCGGCGGTGAGTCACCATATCGACCATGCCGTGGGCGTAGAGGTATTCGGCGCGCTGGAAGCCTTCGGGCAGCTTTTCGCGGATGGTGTCCTGAATCACGCGCTGTCCGGCAAAGCCGATCAGGGCGCCCGGTTCGGCAATCTGCACGTCGCCCAGCATGGCGTAGCTGGCGGTGACGCCGCCGGTGGTGGGATCGGTCAGCACGACGATATAGGGCAGGCCAGCGGCGCGCAGGCGGGCAATTGCCACCGTGGAACGCGGCATCTGCATCAGGCTGAGAATGCCCTCCTGCATGCGCGCGCCGCCTGCTGCGGTGACCGCAACGTATGGGCACTTTTCCCGCACAGCCCGGTCAACGCCAGCGACGAAGGCATTGCCCACGGCCATGCCCATCGATCCGCCCATGAAAGCGAATTCCTGTACGCCGACGACGGCCTTCTGCCCCTCGATCTTGCCGAAAGCGTTGGTCAGCGCATCGGCATGGGGATTGGCGGCGCGGGCGGCCTTCAGGCGGTCCACATACTTCTTGCTGTCGCGGAACTTGAGCGGGTCTTCCTTGACCTTGGGCGCGGGCAGCAGTTCGTAGCCTGCGTCCAGCAACTGGTCGAACCGCGCATCGGCGCCGATGCGGCCGTGGTGATCGCAATGCGGGCAGACCGAGAGGTTGTCTTCATAGTCCTTCACGAACAGCATTTCGCTGCACGACGGGCACTTGATCCACAGGTTGTCCGGCGTGTCCCGCTTCGGCGTGAAGGGGAGCGCGTTGCGGACCTTGTTGAGCCAGCTCATGCCCAGAATATCCTTACAAAGCGCCCTTGCGGGCAGAGTGGACGGCGGCGGCAAGCGCGGCGGTGAGTTCCCGCACCGGGCCAGCGGCATTCGCGCCGTGCTGTGCGACCAGATCGACCAGCGCCGAACCGACGACAACGCCGTCAGCTACTTTCGCGATGGCCGCGGCCTGATCGGGTGTGCGTACGCCGAAACCGACCGCGACGGGGATTGTGGCCGTGGCCTTGATCCGCGAAACCGCCTCATCGATGCTCGCCTGTGCGGCCTGCTGCATGCCGGTAATGCCCGCGACCGAGACGTAATAGAGGAAGCCCGACGAGCCTTCGAGCACGGCGGGCAGGCGCGCGGCGTCAGTCGTCGGCGTGGCGAGGCGGATCGGCGAGACGCCAGCGCCACGCAGGGCAGGCCCAAGTTCGGGGTCTTCTTCCGGCGGAATATCGACGCAGATCACGCCATCGACGCCTGCCTTCACGCATTCGGCAGCGAACCAGTCGCTCCCGCGAATGGTCATCGGATTGGCATAGCCCATCAGCACCAGCGGCACTTCGGGATGGCGCGCGCGAAATTCGGTGGCGATGCGGAATATGTCGGCGGTGGTCGTGCCAGCGCCTAACGAGCGCAAGTTGGCCAACTGGATTGCCGGACCATCGGCCATCGGATCGGTGAAGGGCATGCCCAGTTCGATCACGTCCGCGCCGCCTTCAACCAGCGCATCAAGAATGGCGCCGGTGGCGTCAGGCGTAGGGTCACCGCCGGTGACGAAGGTGACTAGGGCGGGACGCCCCTTGGCGAAGGCGTTGGACAAACGGCTCACAGCGAAACCCCCAGATGCTCCGCGACGGAGAAGATATCCTTGTCGCCGCGACCGCACAGGTTGGCGAGGATGATCTGGTCCTTGTCCATTGTCGGTGCCAGCTTTTGCACAGCGGCAATGGCGTGGGCGGGTTCCAGCGCTGGGATGATGCCTTCGGTGCGGCAGAGCAGCTGGAACGCGTCGAGCGCTTCCTTGTCGGTTGCAGAGGTATAATCGACGCGACCGATTTCCTTGAGCCAGGAATGCTCAGGTCCGATGCCGGGATAGTCCAGACCTGCGCTGATCGAGTGGCCTTCGAGGATCTGGCCGTCATCGTCCTGCAGCAGGTAGGTCTTGTTGCCGTGAAGGATGCCGGGGCGCCCGCCGGCAAGGCTGGCAGCGTGAAGCTTGTCGAGGCCGTGGCCTGCCGCTTCCACGCCGAGCATCTTCACCGAGGGATCATCGAGGAACGGATGGAACAGGCCGATGGCGTTCGATCCGCCGCCGATGGCCGCAACCAGCACATCGGGCAGGCGGCCAGTGCGGGCGAGCATCTGCGCGCGCGCTTCCTTGCCGATCACGCTCTGAAAATCGCGGACGAGCTCTGGATAGGGGTGCGGACCGGCGGCGGTGCCGATGATGTAGAAGGTGTTGTGGACGTTGGCGACCCAATCGCGCAGCGCCTCGTTCATCGCATCCTTCAGCGTACCCGCGCCTGCCGTCACCGGCACAACTTCGGCGCCCAGCAGCTTCATGCGGAACACGTTGGGGGCCTGGCGGGCAACGTCGGTGGCGCCCATGAAGATCACGCAAGGCAGGCCGAAGCGCGCGCAGACGGTGGCGGTGGCCACGCCGTGCTGGCCCGCGCCGGTTTCGGCGATGATCCGCGTCTTGCCCATGCGCATGGCGAGCAGGATCTGGCCGACGCAATTGTTGATCTTGTGCGCGCCGGTATGGTTCAGCTCGTCGCGCTTGAACCAGACCTGTGCGCCGCCCCCCGCGGGAGCGCCCTTACGCAGTTCTTCGGTCAGGCGTGGGGCAAAATACAGCGGGCTGGGGCGTCCGACATAGTGTTCGAGCAGATCGTCGAACTCGGCATGGAACGCCGGATCCACCTTTGCGGCTTCATACTCGCGCTCAAGCTCAAGGATCAGCGGCATCAGCGTTTCGGCGACATAGCGTCCGCCGAACTGGCCGAAGTGGCCGCGCTCATCAGGCTGATTGCGGAAGCTGTTTGGGGTCTGGCCAAGGGTTTCTACGCTCATGCCCCGGCGCTTGGCAGAGGGCGCGGCGCTTGTCCAGATTCGCCTTTGATGTCGCGGGCCGTCGCGCCCCTTGGTGCAGGTCAATGCCGCGTTGCAGCAGGCTGTATGCGTCGTTCATCCACCGGCAATCTGCAACGGGCTAGACGGGCCTTGCTACGTCGTGGAGGCGGCTCCGTTAGGGGTCGCCTTCATTTTTTCAAGTAATGGCGCAGTAAATTTTCCTGCTCTAAAAATTGTTAGCAAGACAAATGTTGCGAGAAAGTCACATTCGCAACGCATCTGAAAAGCTTTGTGATTTTTGTCATTGCTACCAAATTGGAGCGATACTACCTGCCGCTCCGCTCACTTCGCAAAGAAGGGGCCAAAAAGTCAGGAGTACAATATATGCGTCTGGTTCTTATCTCTCTCGCTGCCTCGCTTGTTGCGGCTACCCCAGCCTTCGCAGCTGGCGATGCCGGCTCTTACGTTGGCGTTGGCGTCACGCACGACAACTTCGCAACTTCGGCGGATGACGAAGGCCTCGGTATCAACGGCGTCGGCGGCACCGTGTTCGCGGGTTACAACTTCCCGCTGTCGACCTCGACTTATGCCGGTTTCGAAGCCAACTTCGACCTGTCGACCGCCAAGGTCGGTGACGATACCGATGCTCTCGAAGCTGATCATGCTTTCGGTGCCTCGGCTCTGCTCGGCTTCCGCCCCAGCGAAGCGACTGCCCTGTATGGCCGTGTCGGCTATCAGCGTGGCCGTGCCACCGCGATCGTCGCTGGCGATGAGTTCTCGGATTCGGCTGACGGCCTGCGTCTTGGTCTTGGCCTTCAGGCAGACCTGACCGAGAAGGTGGGCGTGCGCGTCGAATACAACCACACCCACTACTACGGCGAAGACGGTTCGACCGGCCTGAACAACAACCAGGCTGTCGTTTCGCTCGTTTACGGCTTCTGAAGCCTTTCGCGCGGGGTCGGATGATCCTGCGCAATGAAGCGATTGCGCGGGCGGTCTTCTTCCGAAGTCCGCCCGTTTGCGTTGCTGGCTAGCGGATCACGCGTTTCGGGCGTTGAAACAGAAGGCGTGGATGCGGTCTGCGTCCTTCACGCCGGGTGCACTTTCGACGCCCGAAGATACGTCGACCAGCGTGGCTCCGGTACGGCGCACGGCGTCTGCCACGTTGTCGGGGGAGAGGCCGCCTGCCAGGCCCCACGGCGTTTTGCCGCGATAGGCGGCAAGCAGGTCCCAGTCGAACACCAGCCCCAGCCCGCCGGGAAGATTGGCGCCCTTGGGCGCCTTGGCATCGAACAGGATCAGGTCTGCCGCTGCGGCGTATGCTTGAGCATTGCCCACATCGTCGCGGCTGGCCACCGACAGGGCCTTCCACACCGGCAGCCCAAACTGCGCGCGCAACTGTGCAGCCCGTTGGGGCGTTTCCTTGCCATGAAGCTGGATCACGTCGAGCCGTGCGGCGCTGACGGCTTCGGCAACAGTCGCATCGTTTGCATCGACGAACAGGCCGACGACCTTGCTGCGTCCGGCTGCCCTCTCGCCAAGTACGGCAGCATCGTGCAACGACACATTGCGCGGGCTTTTGGCGAAAAACACCAGTCCGATGTAGTCGGCACGCGCGACGACCGCAGCATCGAGCGCCTGCGGCGTATTGATGCCGCAAATCTTGATGGCTGGCGCGGATCCGGGTGCTGTCATGGGTGGCGCGTTACGGTCAACGCGCCACCCCTGTCAATTTGCGATCAGGATGCCAGTTCGTAAGTGACGTTGATCGTGACGGTCATTTCCAGTTCGCCTGCCGCAACCGGCGAGGATTTGGGCGCTCCGGCCATTTCGGCGCGGGCAAACATCACTTGCGGCTGCGGGGGTGACCAGCCCGCGTTCTCGCTGATCGTCAGGACGCGGACAACGCGCAGCCCTGCGGCCTTGGCATAGAGATCGGCGCGGGCGCGGGCCTTCTTCATCGCCTCGATCCGGGCTTCGTCCATTGCCGCATCGGAATTATCGATCTGGAAGGACGGGCCGTTGACCTGATTGGCACCATTGGCGACCAGGGTGTCGATCACCTTTCCATAGCTGTCGAGCTTGCGCTGGCGGACCGATACCTGATTGGTCGCCTGATAGCCGATGATCACCGGGTCCTGCTGCTCCATCGAACCATCGGGCATGCGCTTGGGCTGGCCATAGACGGGATTGACCGAAAGGTTGCTGGTCTGGATGTCGCGCTCGGCAATACCGGCCTTGCGCAGCGATGCGATCACCGCCGTCATGCGGCCGGCGTTCTCGGTCAGCGCTTCGCCTGCGGTCTTGGCCTGCGTGGTTACGCCTGCACTGAACACGGCAAGATCGGGTGTGCGTGTGGACTTGCCCTCGGCAGCGACGCTGAGCAGAGTGTTGCCCGATGCGACAACCGGCCCTGCGGACATGCCTTGTGCATGAGCGGCGGCAAGCGGCGTGAGGGCTGCCATGGCGGCAGCGAGAAGGAACGTGCGCTTCATCTGGGGGTATCTCCCGTAAGTGTCGTTGCCGGCAGATGTGGGCGGACCGACGTTACAGGGCGATGAACCGTTCAGGCGAGCCTTCGTTCCTGTGCACCGATTGTCGTCAGAGCGTGGCTTCGATCGCGCGCGCGGCGGAGACGGGATCTTCGGCGCGGCTGATCGGGCGGCCAATCACCAGAATGCTGGCACCGGCGTCGCGCGCGGCGCGGGGCGTGACGGCGCGCTTCTGGTCGCCCAGCTTGCCGTCCGCCGGACGCAGACCTGGCACGACGAGATAACCGTCTTTCCAGCGCTTGTGGATGGCGGCGACTTCCTGGCCTGAACAGACGATGCCATCAAGGCCCGCTTCCTGTGCCAGATCGGCAAGGCGGAGTGCCTGATCGTGCGCCGATCCGCCTACACCCATGCCATTCAGGTCGGCATCGTCGAGACTGGTCAGCACGGTCACGGCGATGACTTTGGTATGTTCGCCAGCCGCCGCCTTGGCATCTTCCATCATCGCGCGACCACCCGATGCATGAATCGTGACGATAGCCGGTTCGAGCACATGGATCGATTGCATCGCGCCCGCGACGGTGTTCGGAATGTCATGCAGCTTCAGATCGAGGAAGATCGGCAGGCCGACCTTTGCCAGTTCGTGTACACCATGATGGCCGTGGGCGCAGAAGAATTCGAGGCCCAGCTTCAGCCCGCCGACGTGGCCCTTCACTTTTTGGGCAAGTGCGACGGCTGCGTCGAGGCGGGGAAGGTCGAGGGCCAGGTAGATCGGGTTGCTCACGGTGTCTCGCTTCTGATGGGCTGGCCCTGGGCGGCTTCGAGGTTGGTGGAACTGAGGGACGGCGATGTACGGGTGTTCAACGAGGTTTCAAGCGAGGCAATGCGGCGGGCCAGACGCCAGCGGGTGGCGCGGTAGAGGAACCACATCGGCACGAGTCCGAGGAGGAACGCACCGATGACAAGGGCAGGCAGCTTCGTTTCCAGCAGCAGGCCTTCCCAGATACGGACTTCGACCGGCACCCAGTTGGCCGCGCTGAACGCTGCCAGTGCGGAAATGACCACAACCCAGAAAATCGTACGCAGCATATTCACGCCTCTCGCTTCGTGACCCGCCCGTCCGTCGCAATGCTAGGGCAGGCGGGCGCGCTTGGCGAGTCCCCGCGTTTTCAGGCTTCTCCGAACACCCTCGCGAAAATCGTGTCGATGGCCTTGAAGTGATAGTCGAGGTTGAACTTGTCCTCCAGTTCGGCCGCGCTCATCACTGCGCTTACTTCGGGATCGGCCTTGAGCAGTTCGAGCAGCGAAAGCTGGCCATCGCTTTCCCACACCTTCATCGCGTTACGCTGCACCAGCCTGTACGAAGCGTCGCGTTCCAGCCCCGCCTGCGTCAGCGCGAGCAGGACGCGCTGCGAGTGGACAAGGCCGCCCATCTTGTCGAGGTTCTTCTGCATCCGCTCAGGATAGACCAGCAGCTTGTCGATCACCGAGGTAAGCCGGGCCAGCGCAAAGTCGAGCGTGATCGTGGCATCGGGGCCGATGAAGCGCTCGACCGAGGAGTGCGAGATGTCGCGCTCGTGCCACAGCGCCACGTTTTCCAGCGCGGGGGTGACGGCGGAGCGGACCACGCGGGCAAGGCCGGTGAGGTTCTCGGTCAGCACCGGGTTGCGCTTGTGCGGCATCGCCGACGAGCCTTTCTGGCCGGGCGCGAAATATTCCTCGGCCTCCAGAACTTCGGTGCGCTGGAGGTGGCGGACTTCGGTGGCGAGGCGTTCGATGCTGCTGGCAATCACGCCGAGCGTGGCGAAATACATGGCGTGACGATCGCGCGGAATAACCTGAGTCGAAACCGGCTCGACTTCGAGACCCAGCTTTTCAGCCACGTATTCCTCGACCGAGGGATCGATGTTGGCAAAAGTGCCGACCGCGCCGGAGATGGCGCAAGTCGCCACTTCGGCGCGCGCGGCCACAAGGCGGGCGCGGCAGCGGGTAAATTCGGCATAGGCTTCGGCGAGCTTCTTGCCGAAGGTGGTCGGTTCTGCGTGGATGCCGTGGCTGCGGCCGATCGTGGGCGTGTATTTGTGTTCGAACGCGCGGCGCTTGATTGCAGCAAGCAGCGCGTCGATGTCGGCGATCAGCAGGTCCGATGCGCGGGCAAGCTGGACGCTGAGCGTGGTGTCGAGCACGTCGGAACTGGTCATGCCCTGATGCATGAAGCGCGCTTCGGGGCCGACCTGCTGCGCCACCCAATCAAGGAACGCGATGACGTCGTGCTTGGTGACGGCTTCGATCGCGTCGATCGCGGCGACGTCGATGGTCGGGTTGGTCGCCCACCAGTCCCACAGCGCCTTGGCGCCCGATGGCGGGACAACGCCGAGTTCGCCCAGCTTTTCGGTGGCGTGGGCCTCGATCTCGAACCAGATGCGGTAGCGCGCCTCAGGCTCCCAGATCGCGGTCATGGCAGGGCGGGCGTAGCGGGGGACCATGTTCGACTCCAACTGCAAATCTCGCTCGCGCCGCTAGGGGGCGGATAGTGCAAAGGCAAGGGGCGTTGCGGATTCGTTCAGGAAATGCCGTGTCCGCCTGAACAATTTGCGCTGCTTGCAGTGCCCTGAGTGGGTAGTGTCAGGGGTCGCGCAATGACGAAGGTGGAGGACCGGCGGAGATGGTGGCGACGAAAATCGCGATTTTGGCTAAACTCGCTGCAATTCGCTTTTGGAGACCATCATGATTCGCAAAATTGCCCTGTTCATTGCGTTGGGATCGGCCGTGGCGCTGGCCGGGTGCAACACGGTCAAGGGCATCGGACGGGATATTGAATCGGTGGGTGAGGCCGGAGCGAAGGCGATCTGAACCGAGCGCCGGGTTCGATTTCAGATCAGCCCCTTGGTCTTCAGCGAGACATGACCTTCACGCCCGATCACGATGTGATCGTGTACGACGACGCCCATAAGGCGTCCGGCTTCGGCGATCCGGTTGGTGATCTGGATATCGGCGCGGCTGGGTTGGGGCGAGCCGGACGGATGATTGTGCACGAGGATCATCGATGCCGCGCCGATTTCGAGCGCCTTCTTGATCACTTCGCGGGCATAGATCGGGCTTTCATCCAATGTCCCTTCGCTGACCAGATGATCGAGGATCAGCATGTTCTGGGTATTGAGATAGAGCACCCGCACACGTTCGACATTCAGATGCGCCATGTCGATATGCAGGTAATCGAGCAGCGCCTGCCAGTTTGACAGCACCGGCTGTTCGCGCACCGTGTTGCGGGCAAGGCGGCGCGCGGCAAGCGCAACTATACGCAATGCAGCGGCGCTGGTTTCGCCCATGTTGGGGTGGAGCGCGAGCGCCTGCGGGTCTGCCGTGAGCACGGCGGCGAGGCTGCCGAAGCGCTGGATCAAGGACCGCGCGATTGGTTTGGTGTCGATCCGGGGTCGTGCGACCATCAGCAGGTATTCGATGACTTCGTGATCGGCCAGCGCATCTTCGCCGCCGGTCATCAATCTCTTGCGCAGACGGGCGCGGTGGCCGCTGTTGTCGCCACCGTCGAAGCCACCTTTTCCGGGCGGCGCGAACCCTTGTTCAGGAAAGAGTCGGGTCTGGTCGGCCATGAGCGTTTTGGCGGGCACCACTTTTCCTGTTGCGCGTTCAACGCCGTGCATTGCCGAAGCGGGGGTAGTGCGCAAGAAGGGGGCAGATGGCAGATAGTTTCGAAATGGCGGAACCTGACGGTGCGCCCGCGCCAGAACGTGCGACCCGCCGCAGTCGCTGGCGCAGAATCGGTGTGCCCGCGCTCGCCGTCGCGCTGGTGGCAGGGGCTGGGGTGTGGCTATCGCGCGAACAACTGGCGGACCGGGTCATTGCCGGGCAGATTGCTGTCTATGGCTTGCCGGTCACATACGAAATCGAGACAATCGGCCCCCGCACCCAAATCCTGCGCAATGTGGTGGTGGGCGATCCCAAGCGCCCCGACCTGACCGTGGACCGTGTACTGGTGGCGGTCGAGTATCGCCTCGGCACTCCCACCATCGGCTTCGTCAGGCTTGTTCGGCCAAGGGTTTACGGGCAATACCTGGATGGAAAGTTGAGCTTTGGCTCGCTCGACAAGATGCTGTTCGCGCCCGACCCGGACAATAAGCCGTTTGCGCTTCCCAAGCTGGACATCACGGTAGAGGACGGGCGCGGACTGATGCTGACCGAGTTCGGCAAAGTGGGTTTTCGGCTGGACGGCAGCGGCGGATTGCAGGACGGCTTTGCGGGCACTCTGGCGGCGGTCGCGCCGCGCTTGTCCGGCGGTGGCTGCGCAAGTGACGGCGCCACACTTTTCGGAAAGATCGGGATCGCCAAGGAGCGCCCATCGTTTGCCGGGCCATTGCGCCTGGCTGGGCTGAGTTGCGAAGGCGGACTGCGGACCGGCGCAACCACGGTGAATATCGATGCGCTGGCGGACAAGGGGCTGGCCGGTTTTGCCGGGAACGCAGCGCTGCGCGGAAAGGCTCTGGTCGCACCCGGGCTGGCGGCAGAGTCGCTGGCGCTCGACACGCGTCTCGGCTGGCGCGAGGGAGTGCTCAGCGGGCGGGTAGAAGCCAATGCGGGCAGCGTCAGTAGCGGCGGTGTCAAGATCGGGTTGCTGGGCGTGGAAGGGCTGGTTCGCGCGCGCGATGGGTTCGACAAGGCGGAGTTTCGCGGCACGGTGCAAGGCGAAGGGCTGCGTCAGGGCACAGCGCTCGATACCGCGCTGGCAGATGCCCAGAAAGGTTCGGAAGGGACGCTGCTGGTGCCCATGCTGGCGCAGATGCGGGCCAGCCTGAAGCGGGAGGAGCGCGGAAGCCGCATGACGGGTGAGCTTTCGCTGCGCCGGAGTGGCAACGAAGGCCTGACGCTGGTGGTGCCGCAGGCGCGGCTGGTCGGCGGTAGCGGGCAGGATCTGTTGTCGCTGTCGCGTTTTCAGATGGCAACCGATGGCGGAGATGGACCGCCGCGCCTCGCCGGGAATTTCATGACCGGTGGCGCGGGCCTGCCGCGCGTGACTGGACGGATGGAGCGCGGCCGCGCTGGACAGGCGTTGTTCCGGCTGACCATGGCGCCTTGGCGCGCGGGCGGTGGATCACTGGCGATTCCCGAAATGATGATTGTGCAGGTCGGCGACGGCTCGTTCGGGTTTGCCGGGACCACCCAAGTTTCCGGTGCGATTCCAGGTGGTTCGGTGCAAAACCTGCTGCTGCCCGTGAACGGGGCCTATGGCGCGAGCGGCGAACTCTCGTTGTGGAAGCGTTGCGTCAGCGCGCGGTTCGATCGGCTGGTGCTGGGGGCGATGGCGGTTGATGGCAATACGCTGAACTTGTGCCCGCCGGGCGGCAGCGCCATCGTGCGCAATGGCACGGCAGGCTTGCGCGTGGCCGCGGGAACGCCGGGGCTGGACCTGTTCGGCCGACTGGGTGAGACGCCGCTGGTGGTGAAGACCGGCGCTGTCGGGTTCGCGTGGCCGGGCGTACTCAATGCAAAGGCCGTTGACGTTACGCTGGGGCCGCCCGAAACGGCAACGAAGCTGCGGCTGGCCGATCTCGATGCGCAGCTTGGTGCCGATTTCACCGGGCGGTTTTCCGGGGTCGAGGCGCAACTTGCCGCCGTTCCTCTCGATATAGCAGGCGCCGCGGGCCAATGGCGCTTTGCCGACGGTGCGCTGGTGCTTTCCGACGTGGGGTTCACGGTGACGGACCGGCTGCAACCGCAACGCTTCGAATTGCTGCGGGGCGAAGGGGCCGCGCTGTCTCTGGCTGACAATCGCATTGTCGCCAATGCCTTGTTGCGCGAAGCCAAGACATCGCGGGAGGTTTTGCGCACCGCGATCCGCCACGATCTTTCGAGCGGCAATGGACATGCCGACCTGTTTGTCGATGCGCTGACCTTCGACAAGGGCTTCAGTGCCGACGAGTTGACTTATCTGGCCAAGGGCGTGGTCGCCAATGTCGAAGGCACCGTGCGCGGATCCGGCGTGATCGACTGGAACCCGCGCGGGGTGACCAGCAGCGGGCGTTTCGGCACGGAGGCTATGGACCTTGCTGCTGCCTTCGGCCCGGTGAAAGGCTTGTCCGGCACGATCGAATTTACCGATCTGCTCGGCATGGTCAGCGCGCCTCATCAGAAGCTGAAAGTCGCATCGATCAATCCGGGCATCGAGGTGACCGACGGCGTCGTCGATGTAACGCTCCTGCCCGAACAGGTGCTGCGCCTGCACGAGGCGAACTGGCCGTTCCTTGGCGGTACGCTCAAGCTTGAGCCGACCGACCTGCGGCTGGGGCTGGCCGAGGCGCGGCGCTATACCCTGACGGTTGCGGGGATCGACGCCGCAAAGTTCCTGGAAAAGATGGAACTGGGTAACCTGGCGGCCACCGGTATATTCGATGGGCAGTTTCCGCTGGTGTTCGACGCAAATGGCGGAAGGCTTGAAGAAGGTACTCTGGTGTCGCGCGCGCCGGGAGGCAATGTCTCCTACGTCGGTGCGCTGACCTACGAAAACATGGGCACGATGGCGAACTTCGCGTTCGATGCGCTGAAATCGATCGATTACAGAACTATGACCATCGCGATGCGTGGCGATCTGGAAGGCGAGATCGTGACCAATGTGAAGTTCGGCGGGGTCAAGCAGGGCGCCGGCACCAAGAGCAACTTCCTCACCAGGCAGGTGGCCAACCTGCCCATCCAGTTCAACATCAACATCCGCGCGCCGTTCTACCAACTGATTACCTCGATGAAGGCCATGTACGACCCGGCCTCGATCAAGGACCCACGTACGCTCGGACTGGTCGATGCCCAAGGGCGGCCGGTCCAGCGGTTGACCAATGGAGTGCGGTCCGGTGGAGCGCCGGTGATCGTCCTGCCCGGCGCACAACGGAACATTCAGCCTGCAGAAAGCGGAAACCTGCCATGAGACCAGTGCAATTGACCCGATCCGCGAACCCTGCGACGATCTTTCGCATGAGGGAAGAAGGATCACTATTGTGGCGGCGCGGCCTGCTGGCGCTGCCGTTGATCGCCAGCCTGGCAACGGGGGGATGCATTTCGGTGAATGCGCCGGACAAGCCCATCGTCATCGAGCTGAACATCAACATCAAGCAGGAAGTCGTGTATCGGCTCGCGGCGGACGCGGGCAACACGATTGACGAGAATCCGGGCATCTTCTGATGGCCTGTGAGATCATTGGGATGACGCAGATGGCGAAGATTTCTGTTCGCAAGTGCTTGATGACGATCGCCGCTACCGGACTGGTCGCCGGGACTTTGGCCCCGCTCGCGGCCTATGCGCAGGCGCGCGACCCGGCTTATGCTGCGGCGCGCGCCGCAGGGCAGGTGGGTGAGAAGATGGACGGCTACCTCGGCTATGTAACGCCGCCTGCCCCGGCATTGCGCGCGGTGGTCGAGGATATCAACATCAAGCGCAAGGCGGTCTATGCCACCAAGGCGCAAGCCAACAAGGCGACCGTGGAGGAATACGCGCTGACATCGGGTTGCCTGCTGATCAGCCAGACCCGGCCGGGAGAGAAGTACCAGGCGCCCGACGGTTCGTGGCAGACCCGCGGCGATGGTCCGCCCCTGCGCGATTCGCGTTGCCCCTGACACTTGCGATGCATACGAATCGCCGACGCAATTCCGCCCTTTTCCACACCTGTGGGGAAGGGCGTTTGCTTTTGCGGCGAAAGCGACGATGCAGGGCCGCGCTAGCGGTTGACTCTAATTTACCCCCCGCCTAAGGGGGCGGCGCCCTCGGCGGTGAACCGTCGTTTATGCTGCACTTTCGGTCGGGCAACTGACAGGAGACAGGCATGAATGATGAACCGTCCGGGATCGAACCTATCGGTGAGGATGCGCGGATCGACGCGCTCGACAAGCGGCTGAAAGCCCTTCGAGAGCTTGAAGATGAACGCAACCGGCCAAAGGCAGGCGGGGAAGTCGATGCGAATTATCGCTTGGGCAACCGTGTGCTGGCGGAACTGATCGGGGGTCTTGCAGGCGGCGCGTTCATCGGCTGGGTCATTGACCAGTTCGCCGGGACAAGCCCCTGGGGGTTGTTGGTGATGTTGTTCATGGGGGTCGTCGTGGCGTTCCGTAACATCATCCGAATTTCGAGCCGGCGCCCCGAATAGGGGCGCTGTTGTTGTATTCGAGTGATACGGGGTTTTGCGCGTGGCCGAAGGCAAGGTCGATCCGGTTCACCAGTTCACGATCGAGTCCCTGTTCGGGACCGATCAATGGGCAATCGGTGGTTACAACATCGCGTTCACCAATTCCGCGCTGTGGATGGCGATCACCACCGTGGTGCTGATCGTGTTCGTGGCGGGCGGTGCCAAGCGCGAACTGGTTCCCGGTCGCTGGCAGATGGCGGTCGAGGGGCTGACAGGCTTCGTCGACAATCTGCTTCAGGCAAATATCGGCAAGGCCGGGCGCAAGTACCTGCCTTACGTATTCTCGCTGTTCGCGTTCATCCTGTTTGCCAACATGCTTGGCCTGATGCCGCTGGCACTCGTTGGCCTGCACCCGTTCACGGCAACCAGCCACTTCACCGTCACTGGCGTACTCGCGATCATGAGCTTTGCCATCGTGCTCGGCGTCGGCTTTGCCAAGCATGGCCTGCACTTCTTTTCGCTGTTCGTGCCGCACGGTACGCCCGTTGCGATGATCCCGATCATTTTCCCGATCGAGCTGATCTCGTTCATGGTGCGTCCGTTCAGCCTTGGCCTGCGACTGTTCGTCGCGATGATGGCCGGCCACGTGCTGCTTGAAGTGCTATCGGGCTTCGTCATCTCCGGCACCAATGCCGGGGTGGGCATCTTCTTCCTCGCTGCATTGCCGAGCTTCCTGCTGATGATCGGCATCTGCGCGCTGGAACTTCTGGTGGCAGGCATTCAGGCATATGTCTTTGCCCTGCTCACCTGCGTCTATCTGAACGACGCCGAGAATCTTCACTGATACCTGCAACCCACCGATATTTGGCCACCACTATCTGGAACGCCTGTTCCATTCGGATTTGAGAAAAGGGAGTTTTTGACATGGACGCAGAAAGCGCAAAGCTGCTCGGAGCCGGTCTCGCCGCTGTTGGCGCCGGTCTTGCCTCGCTCGGCGTGGGCAACGTGTTTGCCAAGTTCCTCGAAGGCGCGCTGCGCAATCCGGGCGCTGCTGATGGCCAGCAGGGTCGTCTGTTCATCGGCTTTGCTGCTGCTGAACTTCTCGGCCTGCTGTCGTTCGTCGTCGCGATGATCCTGATCTTCGTTGCCTGATCAGGCGACGAACGTCACAGATTGTTGAAATGCTGGCCGGGGTTCGCCCCGGCCGCCTGACGCCCGGACACCCGCGATGCCTCAGATTGAACAGCTTGCCACCACCTATTCCAGCCAGGTCTTCTGGCTGCTGGTGTTCTTCGGCATCATCTTCTTCGTGATCGGCCGGGGCATGGTGCCCAAGGTCATGGCCACGATGGATGGCCGCGACAAGCAGATCGCCGACGACCTTGCCGCTGCGGAAGCCGCGCGGGCCGCCGCCGATGCCGAAGAGGAATCCTGGCGCGTCCAGGCGAACAAGCAGCGGACAGCGGCGCAAGCCCTGATCGTTGCCGCCAAGGCGGATGCCGCCAGGGCAACCGAAGCAACGCTTGCCGTTGCATCGGCCCGTATCGAAGAATCCGTCGCCGCCGCCGAGGCCCGCATTGCCGCTGCCCGCGCTGCTGCGCTGGGTGAAGTGGAAGGCGTTGCCGCCGAAGCCGCGCAGGACATCGCAAGCCGCCTCGCCGGTCTTACGATCCCCGCCGACGAGGCGCAGTCCGCCGTGAAGGGAGTTCTCGCTCATGGCTAACCACGCTGAGACCACCGCGCCGGAAACCACTGCTGTCGTCGAACACGCACCCGCTGGCGGTGAACATCACGTCGAACCTTCCGCTCTGGGCATGGGTCCGGGAGCTTGGGTGGCACTGTCGATGCTGATCTTCCTCGGCATTCTTGCCTACAAGAAAGTCCCCGCCGCTATCGTCGGGGGTCTCGACAAACAGATCAATGCGATCCGCAAGCAGCTTGATGAAGCCAAGGTGCTCCGCGCCGAAGCCGAAAAGCTGCGCGCCGAATATGCCGCGAAGATCGCCAACGCCGAAAAGGACGCGGCGTCGATGGTCGAACACGCGAAGACAGAAGCCGCCGCGATCATCGCCAAGGCCGAAGCTGACGCAACCGCAATGATCGGTCGCCGCGAAAAGATGGCCGCCGACAAGATCGGCGCAGCCGAACGTGCCGCGGTTGACGAACTCCGCGCCAAGGCTGCCGAAGCGGCAACTGCCGCTGCCCGCAACCTGATCGCAAAGAACCACTCCGCCGGTGCCGACAAGGCGCTGGTCGATGGCGCGATTGCGGGTTTGGTGAACTGATCCGCTAATCGCGCATCAGGTCTGAAAGAACACAAGACCCCTTCCGGTGAAAGCCGGGAGGGGTCTTGTGTTTGGGCGGTGTCAGAGGTGCCGTTCGACGTCTTGTTTGCCGTGCAGGATGCGGATGATGTCGATCCGGTCTGACGACATGCGGTAGTAGATCATGTGTGCCCCGCTGCGGATTTTGAATAAATCAGATCGCAGCGTACGCCGTCCACCGCCAGTGCTGCTGGCTAGGCCATTGGAAACCTCTCGCAGTTCAACCACGTACCTGTCGGCTTGGGCCGTACCCCAATTGGCGGCGGAATAGCGCCAAATCCCCACCAGGTCCTCGTCGGCCGCTGGTGAGAATCTGACCATTCTCATCGAGCGTTATACTCCCGATTCATGCGCTGTAGAAACTCATCAAAATCAAATGGCTGCGGCTCCCCCGATTCCTCGCCCTCAATCAGAGCCTGCTCCAGCGCCCGCACTTTCGCCTCGTAGTCCTCAAGCAGCCGAAGACCCGCACGTACTACATCGCTGGCCGAGCCGTAGCGTCCGGTTTTGACTTGCGTTGAAATGAAATCGGTAAAGTGTTCACCAATGGTAACGGAGGTGTTGCGCGGCACAGACTACCCTTTCAAAAAGGCGAGTACCAAAAAGTAATACAATCTTGCCCACTCTTCAAGTGACCTCAAGCCCGCGTCGATCCCCGGACCAGCAGCTTCACAGGCACCCGCCGCCCGGAGCCTTCAGTCCCGTTGATCTTCGCCAGCAACTGTTCGACCATAAGGCTTCCGGCCATCTGGAAATCCGGTTCGATCGAGGTGAGGGGCGGGGTGGACCATGCGCCTGCGCGGATGCCATCGAAGCCGATGATGCCAACCTGATCGGGGATCGAAAACCCGCGCGCGGTCAGTTCCTTGAGCGCGCCCAGCGCCATGTCATCGCACACCGCGAAGATTGCGTCGAACGGTTCGCCGCTCTCGACGAGGGCGATGGCGGCGCGGCGGCCCTGTTCTTCACGCGCAAGCCCGGATTCGACCTGAACGAAGCGAGGTTCCTGCCCGGCGCTGCGCATGGCTTCGGCATAGCCTTCGTAGCGCTCCTGAAACTGCCGCTGGGGCGAGGTGGCCGAACCGATGCAGACGATCTGCTTGTACCCGCGTACCAGCAGGTGTCTTGTCGCCAGCGTCGCGCCTGAGAGGTTATCGCTGCGCACCCACGGCAGTTCGTTGTCAGGCGATCCCCAGCAGGTCCAGTGTGTGCCTTCGGGCAGATCGCGGAAATAGTCCCACGCGGCGGTGTTGGTGGTTGTGCCGATCACGATCATGCCATCGGCCTTGCGGCGATCCTGAAAGTGGCCCCAGAAGTTTTCGGGTGCGTCCTGAAAGGCGACCAGCGTTTCATAGCCGCGCGCAGATGCCGCCGCGCACGTGCTGCCCAGCAGCGAGAAGTAGAACGGGTTGATGTCCTTGCGGTCCTGCGCCTCGCGGCAGATCATCACCACAGCAATCGTACCGGTGCGGCCCCGGCGCAGGCGCGCGGCGTTTTCGTCTACCTGATAATTCAGACGGCCTGCGGCTTCGATCACGCGCTGGCGGGTCGGTTCGCTGATCGACGTATCGCCTGCCAATGCGCGGCTGACGGTGGACTGGCTGACGCCTGCCGCTTCGGCGACGTCGAATGACGTTACCCGGATGATCTTCCTGTCGGTCGCCACTGCCTGTCCCCCAAAGTCCGTGCTGCTTTAGCAGGATCGGCGTCAGCGAAAAGTGTCCTTGGCCGCGCGCAGCGCCGCAAATGTCTCCACCGGGGATGCGCCGCCCCAGCGCGCGGCCATATCGGGCGCATCGGCGCGCAGGAACGGGTTCGCGGCAAGTTCGGCGGCTAGCGTGGTCGGAACGGTCCATTGTCCCAGTTCGCGGCGCGCATCGACCTTGGCGGCGTAGGATTCCAGCGCGGCATTGTCGGGATCGGCGAAGATCGCAAAGCGGGCATTGGACTGGGTATATTCGTGCGCGCTATAGAGGGCGGTCTCTGGCGGCAGGGCCTTCAGGCGCTGAAGACTGGCCCAGAACTGGTCGGGCGTACCTTCGAACATGCGCCCGCAGCCCAGCGGAAACAGCGCATCGCCGACGAAGGCCGTGGCGGCGTGGGGCAAGTGATAAGCGCAATGGCCGAGCGTGTGGCCGCCGACATCGATGACCGTGGCGGTGTATTGGCCGAGCGTCACCGTATCCCCGTGGCCTACGCTGCGGTCGACGGCGGCGATTTTCCCGGAATCGGTTGCAGGGGCGATGACGGTGCAGCCGGTTGCCGCCTTGATCGCTTCGTTCCCGCCCGCATGATCGGGGTGCCAGTGCGTGTTCCAGATCTGGGTGATGGGCCAGCCCTGGGCCGCAGCTTCGCGCAAACAGGCTTCGGCATCCGGCGTATCGATGCACACCGTCTCCCCGCTTGCAAGGTCATGCACAAGGAAGCCGTAATTGTCGGACAGGCACGGGAACTGGTGGATTTGCAGGGTCATGGAGGCGTTCTAGCTGCGTCTTGCCGACAAAGCAAAAGCCCGCCCGGATCGCTCCGAACGGGCTTTGCTTGTTCAGTGCCTTGAAGGCGGTGAAGCTTACTGCTTCGCCTTCAGCGCGGCGCCGAGGATGTCGCCCAGCGAAGCGCCGGCATCCGAAGAACCGTACTGTTCCACGGCTTCCTTCTCTTCGTGCAGCTGACGCGCCTTGACCGAGAAGTTCGGCTTCTTGGAACGGTCGAAGCCGGTGATCATGGCATCGAGCTTCTGGCCGACCTGGAAACGGTCAGGACGCTGTTCGTCACGATCGCGGCCAAGGTCCGAACGCTTGATGAAGCCGGTCGCGCCGTCTTCGCCAGCCTGCACTTCGAGGCCGCCATCGCGGACTTCGAGGACGGTGACGGTGACGACTTCGCCGCGACGGAGCGAGCCAGCAGCGGCAGGCGAAGCGCCACCGGCAGCCGGAGCGCCCTTTTCAAGCTGCTTCATGCCAAGGCTGATGCGTTCCTTTTCGACATCGACGTCGAGAACCACGGCCGAAACTTCCTCGCCCTTGCGGTGCAGAGCCAGCGCGTCTTCGCCCGAAATGCCCCAGGCGATGTCCGACATGTGAACCATGCCGTCCACGTCGCCATCGAGACCGATGAACAGGCCGAATTCGGTGGCGTTCTTGACTTCGCCAGCAACAGTCGAACCGACCGGGTGCTTGTCTGCAAAGGCTTCCCACGGGTTCTGCTGGGCCTGCTTGAGGCCGAGGCTGATGCGGCGCTTGTCGCTATCGACTTCGAGAACCAGAACGTCGACTTCCTGGCTGGTCGAGACGATCTTGCCGGGGTGGACGTTCTTCTTGGTCCAGGACATTTCCGAAACGTGGACGAGGCCTTCGATGCCAGCTTCCAGTTCGACGAACGCGCCATATTCGGTGATGTTGGTGACAACGCCCGAGAGCTTCGCACCGACCGGATACTTGGCGGCCACGCCATCCCACGGATCCGATTCCAGCTGCTTCATGCCAAGGCTGATGCGCTGGGTATCCTGATTGATGCGGATGATCTGCACCTTCACCGTGTCGCCGATGGCGATCACTTCCGAAGGATGGTTCACGCGCTTGTAGCTCATGTCCGTAACATGGAGCAGGCCGTCGATGCCGCCCAGATCAACGAACGCACCGTAATCGGTGATGTTCTTGACCACGCCGTCGATGATCTGCGCTTCCTTGAGGTTCTGGATCAGGCCCGAACGCTGTTCTGCGCGGGTTTCTTCCAGAACGGCACGGCGCGAGACGACGATGTTGCCACGGCGGCGATCCATCTTGAGGATCTGGAACGGCTGCGGCATGTCCATCAGCGGGGTGACATCGCGCACGGGGCGGATATCGACCTGCGAGCCGGGGAGGAAGGCCACGGCGCCGTCGAGATCGACGGTGAAGCCGCCCTTGACGCGGCCGAAGATCACGCCTTCGACGCGCTTGCCTTCGCCAAATTCGTTTTCAAGCTTGTCCCATGCGGCTTCGCGGCGAGCGCGGTCGCGGGAAAGCATCGCTTCGCCGTCAGCGTTCTCGACGCGATCGACGTAGACTTCGACTTCGTCGCCGACCGAGAGGCCGTGCGGCTGGCCGGGCGAGGCGAATTCGCGCAGGGCAACGCGGCCCTCGCTCTTCAGGCCCACGTCGATGACGGCCTTGTCGTTTTCGATTGCGGTGATGGTGCCCTTGACGACGCGGCCTTCAAAGCCACCGTTGGCGGCTCCGCCAAGCGTTTCGTCGAGCAGCGCGGCGAAATCGTCGCGCGTGGGATTGGTAGCCATTGTGAGCTTCCTGTCTTAAGTATCCCGGCCAGGCGGTTGTATCCGCCGGTCTTTCCTCCACCTGCCGCACCATGCGACACGTGGGCCAAAAAGGGCCGAACCACCCGCCGGGCCGTATGCCATGACGGGTATCCATAGAGCGCAAACGCCTGTCGGACCGGCGGCGCTTAGGCGTGAAAGGCAGGAAAAGCAAGGAAAATGGAGGTGGGAGTACAGACAGCGCGTTCTACGACGATTTCTCAATTGGCCGGCTAAGAGGGGTAAGAGAGTTGGCTTGCGTCGAACCGGTCGACGAATCGTTCATCTTGTTATGTGCAGCCTTCAAACCTGCTTGAACCGTCTTTGTTACGAACTGCGTCGGCTTTGATGTGAAAACTGCTGCTGAACCCCGATAAGCTATTTCGAAAAGATTGACTGCGGTTCGTAAGGTCCTGACAGCCGTCGTTTGCAAGCCAACTCCTAACGCCGCAATGGCATCACCGTTGCTTTGATATGATTTCCATGCGCTATGCGATCCTGCAAGGATTGCGACGATGCCGACACCGCCAATGCCGGAGGCGACGCCATCCAGAACCGCATCGCCTATATCGATGACAGTTCCGCCCAGTGCCAGATCGATGGCTTCCGACAGTTCCTCGTCCGAAAATCCGCCATCGATTGCATCGGTCTTCTGCGCAACTTCGGATGTTGCGATGATGGGAATGTGGTCTTCAACGCTGTTGATGTAGCTGACGCTATCGGTAGCCTTGATTTGGATCGCTACCCCGTCGATGACAATGTCGGTGTCGGGGTGATTGAAATTTGCAAACCTCTCGCCGCCAAAGTCGTGTTCTACTAGCTTCTCAAAATACGCGCCCTTGGTCAATGAAGCCAGCCCGATCAAAGAGTCGGTCGGCATTGCAAGAGCCTCTTGCCAGATTTCAAAATCACTCATGCCATCGAAATTACGATTCACTTCACGGAGTGAGTTAAAGACGCTACCCGCTTGGATCACGTCATGGACCAATGATCTTGCACCGGTGGCAACTCCTGCAAACAGGCCAACGGTGAGAGCGTGGTCAGGTTCGAAAGGCGTGTTGCGACTATCGGGAACCGTTCCGATTGCAGCAGCTTTTGCCTGTGCCACTCTTCGGTCAACGATCGCTTTGAATTCGCGGTATTGCTCTTCAGCTATGATGACGGTTGGCGATGCGTTCAGTTTCTCCAGTGCGGTCTCAAGCGCCAGTATTTGACGCTCAACTTCCTCAAGCGCGCTCCGATTGCGCGTTAGCATCAACCACCATTTTAGCTTGCGCTTGCCTAGCGCGGATTTGAACTGGTTATCCGCCTCCTCAACGAGGCGACGCAAGTGGGGAAGCTCTTCCTCAAGCCGCATTTTAGCTTTGATTTCAGGCAATGCTTCGTGCTGCCGTCGGATGGCAGACTTCACCAATTGATCGGCGTCTCGACAAAGCTGTGCAATCCTGGCTTCACGTTCTTCTTTGGCCTCCTTGTCGAGCAGGTGATTAAGATGCCGATCCAGCATCGGTGCCCATATCTGCAAATAAGCTCTGGCATCTCCTGAATGTGACTTAGCTTGGGTGAGGCAGTCTATTGCAGTCTTAAGAGGTTTCGACTCTGTTGCGGCGATAGCAGCAACAATATCTTTCTGCTGATTGATAAAGGCTTGGTAGCGCCGCTGTTCTGCACGTCCCAAAAGCAAGATGCACACTGACCCGAAGGTGGCAGCGAGAATGCTGATCAAAACTAAACGGCTTTCAAGGCCGCTTTGCCAAGGTGTCCAGATCAAAGCGCTCACGTAAAGCAATGCGGCTCCGACACAAAGCGATGCAACCGCTCTATTGCGGCGCTTTGTCACTCTCATTTCAATCTGTTCGCACACAGCCAAGGTTTTACTGAGCTGCATTGAACTCCGCCTCCGGCCCGCATTGATTTACGTACCGTAACATTGTGCGGATGTCGTTAACAACCTCTAGTATGTTGACTTTCCAATGACGTTAATGTGGTTGAATGATAGTCGTGGATAGGCAAGCCTTGTGGACATCGTTGTCGGGTTGATGTAGTGTTGCAAGGTAATACCTTGAACTACGGAGGTCGGTCAATGCCCGCTGTGACATCCATTAAGCTCGATGACGCGCTGAAAGGTCGCATCCAGCAGCTTGCCCAAACCCGCCGCCGTACATCGCACTGGATCATGCGTGAGGCCATCGCGCAATATGTCGAGCGTGAGGAAAAGTGTGAATCTTTCCGTCAGGACACGCTCAATGCGTGGGATGAATTTCAGGCGACTGGCCTGCACGCTACGGCTGACCAGGTCGAAAAATGGCTGGCAAGCTGGGGTTCCGACAATGAGTCGCGCGCACCCGAATGCCACAAGTAGTTTATTCCACTGCTGCAATACGTGACCTTCGGCGGCTTCGGGATTTTCTGCAGCCGAAAAGTGCGGATGTTGCCCGCCGCGCGGGTGAGGCCATCGTTCGCAGCGTTAGGCTTTTAGGAAGCCACCCGCACATTGGCCGTATGGTGGATGACCTTCCCGAAGACTTCCGCGAGTGGGTGATCGACTTCGGAGATAGCGGGTACGTTGCGCGTTATCGTATGGACGGGGATGTTGTGACCATCCTCGCCATCCGCCATCAGCGCGAAGCTGGTTTTAATTAGCAACCGCCACAAACCCACCCTGCTGCGACTAACGCTTTCTGCGAAAGCGCAAGTCTCGCGGCCCTCCTGCCTGCGGGAGGGCGAAGTTTCTGCCCCAAACAGAATCGTCACCCTGAACTTGTTTCAGGGTCCATTTCTCCCCATGCGCGGACAGTGGTTGGGGAGGGATGGATGCTGAAACGAGTTCAGCATGACGGAATTTTGGCGGTGGGTTGCCGAACGGGTTTTGCAGCAGCTTGTTCGGCTGTGCTGGCCCGCGGTTCTGGGTCCATTTTCGGACCACACTACGCCAAAGGGGCGAATCCTAAACCCACCGCCAAATCCCGCCACTCAGGATTTACTTCGTTGATCAGATTGATCTTCCACTGTCGCCGCCAGTTCTTGAGCTGCTTTTCGCGCCGGATCGCCCGTTCCATATCTCCGAACAGTTCGAAGTGAATGAGGCGCTTCACACCGTGGTCCGCCGTGAAACCGGGAAGTGCGCCTTCGCGGTGCTGCCAGAGCCGCTTCATCAGGTCTGACGTCACGCCGATGTAGAGCGTGCCGTAATGCCCGCTTGCGAGGATGTAGACGCAGGGTTGTTTTTCGTCCGGCATGGCCATTGCGTGCCGAGGGATGGACCCTGAGACAAGCTCAGGGTGACGCCGTTTTGGTGGGAATTGCTCGTTGCAATCCCCTTCCTACCTTCCTTGTCATCCTGAGCCTGTTTCAGGATCCATTTTGCCGATCAGCCTGCTGGTTGTGGGGTGCACCGAGTTCAGGGTGACGGGTTGGCTTGAGGGCGATGACGGTGTGGGTATTGTGGCGTGTGCAGCCTTTTGGCCGCGTAGCCACTCACCCCCGCGCCACCTGCTTCTCCACCAGAGCAATCGCCATCGCGACGGCCATTTCCTTCGCCAGATTGGACGTATCGAGCAGGACCGCTCCGTCGGCCTGTCGCAGCGGCGCTTCGGCGCGGTTGCGGTCGCGTTCGTCGCGGGCTTCGAGGTCGGCTTCGATTGCGGCCCGCTCCACGTCGAGGCCGAAGCCTTTCATCTCCACCCAGCGCCGCATCGCGCGGGCGCTCACGCTCGCGGTGACGAACAATTTGGCGTCGGCGTGGGGGGCGATTACCGTGGCGATGTCGCGTCCGTCCAGCACTGCGCCGCCGGGCTGGTTCGCAAAGGCCTGCTGCCGGGCCAGCAGCGCTGCGCGCACGGCCGGGTGGATGGAGACTCGGCTGGCGTAGCCGCCGGACTCTTCCGTGCGCAGTTCGGGATCGTTCAGCAAGGTATCGGCGAACGTGCAGGCGGCCAGAGCATCTGCTGGGTCATCGGGGTTGCCGCCGTTCAAGAATACCTGCCGCCCGACTGCGCGATAGAGCAGGCCGGTATCGAGATGGGACAGGCCGAAATGGGCGGCGAGCGCTTTGGCGATGGTGCCCTTGCCCGATGCGGTGGGGCCGTCGACTGCGATGATCATGCAGCGCCGCTCACTTGCGCCAGCAGGCTTTCGAAGATCGGGAAGCTGGTGGCGATGGGGCGGGTATCGTCCACTTCCACGCCCTTGCGGCTGGCGATTCCGGCAATGGCCATGGCCATGGCGATGCGGTGATCGAGGTGGGTGACGATGGCAGCGTCCTCAGCCGTGCCGCGTAGGGGATCGCCGCCGATGCCGTCGATGACAAGGCCGTCTTCGGTTTCGGTCACGGTCGCGCCTGCAAGTTCCAACGCGGCGCGCATCGCGGAGATGCGGTCGCTTTCCTTGACGCGCAGTTCTTCAAGACCCGTGGTGACAGTGCGCCCCCTGGCCAGCGCGGCGGCGACGAACAGGATCGGGAATTCGTCGACCATGCTCGGCACCACGGCGGGGTCCACGTCGATGCCGTTGAGCAGCGAATGGCGCACACGCAGATCGGCGACGGGTTCTCCGCCGACATCGCGGCGGTCGAGTTCCTCGATGGAGCCGCCCATCAGGCGCAGCACATCGAACAGTGCGGCGCGGGTGGGGTTGAGGCCGACGTTCTCGACCACGAGGTCCGAGCCTTCGACCAGCAGCGCCGCGACGACGAAGAAGGCGGCGGAGGAGGGATCGCCGGGGACCACGATATCCTGCGGGCGGAGTTCCGCCTCGCCGGTCACGCGGATCACGCGGGCGCCGTCATCGGCAATGTCCACCGTCAGTTCCGCGCCGAAGCCGCGCAGCATGCGTTCGGAGTGATCGCGGGTGGGGATCGGTTCGATCACGGTGGTAATGCCGGGGGTGTTCAGCCCGGCGAGCAGGATCGCGCTCTTGACCTGTGCAGAAGCGACCGGGAGGCGGTATTCGATCGGCACGGCGGGCGAAATGCCACGCAGCGTCAGGGGCAGGCGGCCTCCGGGCGCGGCGGTGAAGTCTGCGCCCATCATCGACAGCGGGTCGATCACGCGGCCCATCGGGCGCTTCGAAAGGCTGCCATCGCCGATGAACGTGGCGGTGATCGGGTGCGTGGCGACGAGGCCCATGAGCAGGCGGGTGGACGTGCCCGAATTGCCCATGTCCAGCGCTTGTTGCGGCTGAAGCAGCCCGCCGACTCCGACGCCGTGGACATGCCACATGCCATCACCATCGCGCGTGATCGTGGCCCCCATCGCGCGCATCGCGGCGGCGGTGGAGAGCACGTCCTCGCCTTCGAGCAAGCCGGTAACGCGGGTTTCGCCCACGGCCAGTGCGCCCAGCATGATCGAGCGGTGGCTGATCGACTTGTCACCCGGCACACGAATCCGCCCTTTGAGCGGGCCGGTGGCGGTAAAGCGGCGTGGGCGCATCTGGGCTGGATCGTGGGACGACACGGCGTTGGTAATCTTTCGCGCAAAGAAGGGCGGATAAGGCGCGCGGCTTTTGACAGCGTGGCGCGCCTATGGCAAGGCGCGCGCTCTCTTGATTCCGCGCAGTCGCGGACCGATCAAGTGTGCAGTTTTTCCGCCCGGTCCAGATTGATGGCATCGGGCCAGCGTTGAGGAAGTTTCATGGTCAAGCCGGAATGGGGCGCAAAGCACAGCTGTCCGAAGTGCGGCACCCGCTTCTACGATCTGGGCAAGAGCGACCCGATCACCTGCGTAGAGTGCAAATATGCCTGGCACCCGGACCCGGTGCTGAAATCGAAGCAGCCGATCCCCTATGAAGAAATCCAGAAGGAAAAGGTCGACGTCGCCCCTGACGTGGATCTGGCCGACGAGGATCTCGACATCGACGAGGACGGCGATTCGCCCGACAACGACGTTGACCTTGGCGGCGACGACGATCTTGGCGTTCCCGGCCACGACGGTAACGACGACGAAGTGTGATCCTGCGTGGCCTGCCCGGACGGGTGGGCCACAAAAAACCGCGGCCATTGAAAAATGGTCTTGCCAGTGGGGAAGGCTTCTCTTAGAGGCGCGGCTCCCGGCGAGAGACACCGCCGGAACGGTTTGCCTCCCAGGGCGAACATGTTGGATAGATGGGGCCTTAGCTCAGCTGGGAGAGCGCCTGCATGGCATGCAGGAGGTCAGCGGTTCGATCCCGCTAGGCTCCACCATCCATCCTGAAAAGCCGCCTGCGGGCGGCTTTTTTCGTTTCGGTGCGATGGTTTGCGTCCAATTTGCGACAGGGCGTTCGCTGCCGCCGTCGATTGCCGCTGGGTGATTGACGAACATCACACCGCTGGTAGCAACCCATGTTAGAAGGCGCGGCTCCGGCATGATGGAACTACTGGCAGGGCAATTGTGATGCGTAACGGCAAGTTTGTCTGGATGATGCGAAGCGGTTCGGCGGTCTGCGCCGTCGGGGCGGTGGCGCTGATGGCAAGCCAGGCATCGGCGCAGTTCGGCGGGTTCAGTATCCCTTCGATCCCACGCAGTTCCTCGTCAGCCAAGAACGATTCGAACGGCTGCCCCAAAGGCAAGAGCAAGAGCGCCGGATCTTCGATGCTGGGCGGGCTTATCGGGCAAGGGCTTGGCCGGGCGGCCGGGTCAGCCGGACTTTCGAGCTTTTTCCCGACTGCCGAAGTGGCTGATACGCTGACCAATGCCATCGCCTGCCGCCTCGATCCCGAAGAGCAGAAGCAGGCCGCCGAGGCGACGGTGGAGGCCACACGCGGCGATGACGTGGGCAGCACGGCATCGTGGACTTCGAACACGCGCGAGAATGTTTCGGGCACATCGACGGTGATCGCGCGCAATGACGAAGCGGCGGGGGCAAGTGGACAGGGGCGGCAGTGCATCACGGTTTCGGACGTGATCATCGTCAACGGCGAGGAGACGACGGCCAACAAGCGGATGTGCCGCGCGCCTGGCTCATCGCGTTATGCTCTGGCGGCGTGATGCTGCGTTGCGGATTGCTTGGCGCTGCGTTGTTGCTGGCGACCGGGGCGACGAGGCCGGTTGCGCTTGATCCGAAGAACCCGACATGCCCGGAAAAGCCCGATTGGGGCCAGGCGCGCGCGATGACGCTGACGGTGGCCGACAAGGGCCAGAAGCGCGTTCTGATTGCCGATGGCATCATCGATGCACGGCTGCCCGACCGTTTGCAGGCGGCAATCGAGGCCGACGAGCGAATCGAGGAAGTCTGGTTGAAATCGCGCGGCGGCGATGCATCGGCAGGCAACCGCGCGGGCAAGGTCATCCGGTCCTACCCCGGCATGGTCACGCGCATTCCTGCGGGGTGGACCTGCTTTTCAGCGTGCAACTTCGTGTTCATGGGCGGGGATCGGCGGTTCGTGGAGCCGGGCGGGTTCTTCATGGTGCACATGTTCACGCACACGGGCGATCGCGACGTGATCGAGATTTCGGTGGACGAAGGCACCGAGGAGACGACGCGGCTGATCGGCGAAATCGAGCAGGCCAGCGCACTGCTGGCGAGCGAGGATAACGATTTCCTGATCCGCATGGGTATCAGCCGCAAGCTGCTGACCGAAGTGATGTACAAGCAGCAGGCGGTAGCTTCGAAGGAAAACCCTTCGACCCGCTATTGCCTGAGCCAGGATGAAGTGCGCAAGTACAACGTGGTGCCGGTGGAGCGGGCAGAATAGCGCGCGCGGGGCGAGCGCGCGCGCCAAGACTATTTCCTCAACCCGATTTCGCGCAGGCGTTCCTGCAGATAGTCGTCTGCGGTGATGGATACGGGGTAGCGGTCAGGATTTTCGGGCGTGATGCACTCCGGCAGCGTGCGGAACGCAAAATCGCTGCGCAAATGCAGGAAGAACGGCATCGAATAACGGCTGTGGCTGGCGCGTTCACCATCGGGATTGCGTACGCGGTGCGTGGTCGATGGCAGGACGTGATTGGTCAGGCGCTGCAGCATGTCGCCGATGTTGACGACCATCGCGCCTTCGGGCGGCGATACGCCGATCCAGCGTCCGTCCCTGGCCAGAAGTTCAAGGCCCGCTTCCTCGGCCCCCAGCAAAAGGGTGATGAGGTTGATGTCCTCATGTGCACCCGCCCGGATCGCGCCGGATTCGGCGTCGGGAACGGGCGGATAGTGCAGCAGGCGCATGACCGAGTTGCCATCGTCGATCGCGGGATCGAACCAGTGTTGATCAAGGCCGAGCCACACAGCGATGTGGGAGAGGATGCGCGCGCCGACGCGGTCGAATTCGGCATAGAGCGCTTCGAAGGTTTCGCGGAAGTCGGCCGGCCGGGCAGGCCATACATTTGGCGGCATGGAACCGGACAGGGGGTGGCCTGCGGGAAGATCGCGGCCGACGTGCCAGAATTCCTTGAGATCGTGCAGCTTGGCGCCCTTGGCGATTTCGGTGCCGAACGGGGTATAGCCGCGCGCGCCGCCTTGCCCGGCAAGGTGATAGCTGCGCTTTTCTGCTTCGGACAGGGCAAAGAATTGAGCGGTGAGTGCCCAGGCGCGGCCGATCAGGTCAGGGTCGACGCCGTGATCCTTGACCATGGCGAACCCGAACGTCTGGAAGCTTTCGCCCAGTTTGCGGGCGAGGGGCGCCGGATCGCCGGAAAGCGAGATTACCGGCAGGGTTTCGAGAGGCATGGTGTTCCAGTTCGCACAATTGTCGCTATGGAAACCGCCTTAACGGGATTCACGCGGGGTTTCATGACCAAAATCAACATCGCCGACACGGCTGGTCGCAACTTGTGGCTGATGAAGTCAGAGCCTGACGTCTATGGCTGGGATGATCTGGTGGCCGAGGGTGAGGGGACGTGGGACGGGGTGCGCAATCACCTTGCCGCGCGCAACCTGCGCACGATGAAGGCGGGCGATCTTGCGTTTTTCTATCATTCGAACATCGGTATCGAGATTGTCGGCGTGATCGTGATCAGCCAGGGCGGATTGACCGATCCGACTGATCCCGACGGCAAATGGGCGGCGGTGAAAGTGAAGCCGGTGGAAAAGTTGCCCGCAACCGTGACGCTCAAGACGATCAAGGCTACACCCGAACTTGCCGGGATGGACCTGATCCGGCTGTCGCGCCTGTCTGTCGGCGCGGTACGGCCCGAAGAGTGGGCACTGATCCTCAAAATGGCCGGCGTTGATTGAGGCGGGAACCGCCCGGCTGTTCGACCGTAGTATCTTCGACGAGACGGTGAAGAAATTCACCAGTTATCAAGGAGATATATCATGGGTGAAATGACCGACAAGGCCAAGGGCCTCGCCAATGAAGCTGCCGGCAATGTCAAGCAGGGCATCGGCAAGGCGACTGACAATGCCAGCCTTCACGCCGAAGGCGTGGCGCAGGAGCGCAAGGGTGAAGCCCAGCAAGTCAAGGGCAAGGTCAAGGGCGCGCTTGGCGACAGCATCTGACTTCCGCTTGATGATAGCGTGATTGAGGCCGCTCCCTGTCGGGGGCGGCCTTTTGCGTTCGGGGTTGTCCCGGCTTGGAACGAACGCAAATTCGCCCGATGCACGGGATTTCGAATGGTGAAGAATTCGTTAAGACGACAGCATGAACAGGTCGCCCGCATTCATGCCCGCCATCCAGTATGGCACGTCACGCCACCCTTTCCGGCGTTCCTTGCCGCGGCATGTGCTGCGTGAATTGCCGCGAGCCGAACCCGAAGTACTGGCGGCAATGCGCCGTGCCGAGGAGCGTCTGCGCGAGGCGGAAATCCGTTCCGCCCCGGTCGATCTCAAGCGCATCACCATGCAGGACTTGCGCGATTTCATGATCGCCTATTGCGCGTGTTTTCTGGCGGTCATGGTCTTCATCGCCTGATTTCAACGCCTTATCGGAGCTAGCTCAGGCTGCGGCGCGTTCCGCCTTGTACAGCAGCCAGCCGAGCCATGCCGATACCACGCACATCGCAGCGGCAAGCAGCAGTTGGTCGACCAGCGCAACGCCCATACCGCTCAATGCCCCGGCCACCAGCGCACCGACCACCATGGCCCCTGAATTGATGATGTTGTTCGCGGCAATCGTGCGTGCGGTTTCCGATTTGTCGACCACGGTCGTGAGAAAGGCATAAAGCGGCACCACGAACATGCCGCCGGCAACGGCGATGCCGAGCAGGCACATGAGCAGCGGAATGGCGAGCGGATGGGCGATGAAGGTGGCGACGTCCATCAATTGCTGCCCCGGCACGTCCCGCCACGAATTGCACACGACGTAGAACGCGACGACGAACAGCCCCATCGTGATCACCGAGGCGGGCGAATAGCGCGCCGACACGGTGCCCTTGAGCAAGGCGTTGATCGATACCGAACCGATGGCGATGCCGACCGAAAACATCACCAGGAACAGGCTGGCCACTTCCTTGCTTGCAAAGAGCACATTTTTGGCGAGCGGCGGAAACTGGATGAACAGCACGGTGCCCACGGTCCAGAAGAAGCTGATCGCGATGATTGCCATGAACACCTGGCGGTGCCGGGTGGTGTTGCGGATGAGGTTTATCGAAGATCGCCAGATATTGTAATCGACGCGCTGGGCTTCGACGGTTGGCGGGGCAGGCGGCACTTGCCTTCCGGTGAAATAGCCGATCATGGCGGTGATCACGACGCCTGCCGCGGCGACCTCGACCGGAATCCACCCCGCGAGAATGGTGCCTGCCAGAATCGCGATGTACGTGCCCGCTTCGACCAGTCCGGTCCCTGCGAGAACTTCGCCTTCGCGCAGATGTTGCGGCAGGATGGCGTACTTGATCGGGCCGAAGAAGGTGGAGTGGACGCCCATGGCCAGAAGCGCCGCCAGCATCAGCGGAATGGCGATGGCTTCCACTTCCATGCCCATCCACGCCATGACCAGACCTGCGCCGCCGACCAGCATGATCGCGATTTCACAGGCCTTGACGATGCGGATGATCCGCGCCTTGTCACGCATGTCGGCCAGTTGGCCTGCAAGCGAGGACAGCAGGAAGAACGGCAGGATGAACAGGCCCGATGCTATGGCCGAGAAGCGTGCTTCTTCCGCTTCGGAACTGTAGACGCTGTACACCACGTACAGGACCATCGCGTTCTTGTAGAGGTTATCGTTGAAGGCGCCCAGCAACTGGGTGATGAACAACGGCAGGAAGCGGCGCGTGCGCACCAGATGCGTCGATGTTGTCATGAACCCTTTGCCAGCCGCCCAACTTGCGCGAACCCTTAACCCGATGGCATGCATCGGCAAGAGGGATTTGCGCCATCCGCGACCAGCCGTTGCAGGTTACAATTCCGTTCGACGCATTTGCGGGTTATGGCGGGCGCAATGCTGACCTTGCCCAACCTTCTCACCCTGTCGCGGATCGTGACCGTCCCGTTGCTTGCCGCATTGCTGTGGTGGCCGGACTGGCGACTGGGCTATGCGCTGGCGTTCGGCGTCTATTGCCTGATGGGGATTACCGACTATTTCGATGGCTATCTGGCGCGCGCGCAGGGCGCCGTCAGCAAACTGGGCATTTTCCTCGATCCGATTGCGGACAAGATCATGGTCGCCGCCGTGATTCTCGTGCTGACCGCGCAGGGCATCCTGACCGGGCCATACGTCGGCGACATGCATGTCATCGCCGGACTGATCATTCTGGTGCGCGAAATCGCGGTATCGGGCCTGCGCGAGTTTTTGGGCGGCATTCAGGTTTCGGTGCCGGTCAGCAAGCTGGCAAAGTGGAAGACGACCTTCCAGATGGTGTGCCTTGGCGCGTTGATCCTGGGACAGGCCATGCCCGGCTGGACGGCAGATGTGGGCCTGATCGTGGTCAATGTGCCGCACACCGTGGGGCTGACGACGCTGTGGGCTGCCGCCGCGCTGACGCTGGTGACCGGGTGGGATTACCTGCGGGTGGGGCTGAAGCACATGGATTGAGGCTTCAAAGGCCTGTTATCAGCATGTCGAGCGCCAAATTTACGCGATCCTGCTCGGATATCAGCGATATAATTCGGCCGCCGAGGTCGCGCACCGCGATTGCTGCGGCAAATTGCGTGACCATTACATAGCGCTGTTCTTTCAATTCAAAGACCGGGTTAAGCCGCGCGGCTGGGCGTGGGGCGTCTCGCTCAAGCAGCAATGGAACGACCAATCGTGTTGAAAGATCGTTGAGCAAGTCGGCCTGGCAATCGAGCAGAAGGACACCATCGGCCCTGCCACGATAGACATCGAATTTTGCCATCAGAACTGGCGGTAGCGTGCCAACGGCAGTTCGTGTCTTTCTATCCACTCGTTTGAACTTGCAAGCGCGGAGGCGTTGTCCGCTCTCCATTGACGCGCATGCGCTTTTGCAATTTCGGCCGCCAAACCAGCTTCGCAAGCACGCGATACGTTTATTCCGAGGCGTTTGGCCTCACCCACCATACCCGCTTGCAGCGAGACATTGGTGGCTCTTCGCTGCTCGTCTGGAAAAGCGTGGTCTTGCTTTGTCATATGCGCATATTTCTGCGCATCCGCTTGTGAAGTCAACCCGCCCGCAGTTCCGTTGCGAGCAGGCGGAATTCCTCTGCCCGCGGGCTGTTCTTGCGCCACACCAGCGCGATGTCACGCCAGGCGTGGTCGGCTTTCAGCGGCCTCACGACAATATTGGTATCGTGCAGGATGCCCGCATCGATGGCCATCTGCGGAAGCATCGTGAGACCGAGGCCGTTGTCGACCATCTGGACGAGTGTATGCAGGCTCGTGCCGATCATCGTTGCGCTGGCGCGCATTTCCGGGCGGTTGCAGGCGGCCAACGCGTGTTCCTTGAGGCAGTGGCCATCTTCAAGCAGGAGCAGGCGGTTTTCGTCGATCATGCTCGACGTGATCGTGGCCGGGGGATCGCGCGGATCGTCCTTCGGGAAGGCGACGAGCAGCGGGTCCTTGAACAGCACTTCGGCTTCGACCTCGCCGGTGGCATAAGGCAGCGCGAGCAGGACGCAATCGGCGCGGCCATGGTGCAGCGATTCGATGGCGGCGGCGCTGGGTTCCTCACGCAGGAACAGCTTCAGTTGCGGGCGTTCCTTGCGCAGGCGCGGCAGGATTCGCGGCAGCAGGAACGGGGCGATGGTCGGGATCACGCTCATCCGCAATTCACCCCCCAGCGGTGCGCCGTGGCTCTGGACAAGTTCGGACAGTTCCTCGGCCTCGCGCAAAAGACGGTGCGCCTTGGCGACGACCTGATTGCCGAGCGGCGTGAACCGCACAACGCGGCGTGTGCGTTCGACCAGCGTGACGCCGAGCAGTGATTCGAGTTCGCGCAGGCCTGCCGAAAGCGTGGACTGCGAGACGAAGCTGGCGTCGGCCGCGCGCCCGAAATGTCCGTGTTCGTGCAGGGCAACGAGGTATTGCAACTGCTTTAGGGTCGGCAGGTAAGTGCTCATCTGACTTCTCTAAACGGTCGTCATTGCGAGCGTAGCGAAGCAATCCAGTGTTTGCGAGTGCCGCACTGGATTGCTTCGCTACGCTCGCAATGACGAGAAGAGGGATGGAGCATAGGGGGCTATTCGTCGATGTGCACGACGACTTCCGCAACCTCGGCGGCTGCATCGTCCCTGTCCGCGATATTGTCGATATGCGCCATCTTGAGCTTGCCATTGACCACCGCGAAGGCAAGCTTGCCTTCGACCAGTTCGAGCGCATCGCGACCGAACTGGTCGAAGCGCCAGCCTTCAAGGATGGCGAGGTTCTTGCGCTGGCCGGCGGCGAGCAGTTCGAGATCGTCTGTGCGGGCAAGCAGGCGCGCGGCAATGTCGATCTCGCGGCTGCGGATCTTCAGCAGCAGCTTGAGCAAATCGGCAACCAGCGCGCCTTCCTTGCCCAGCGGGGCGCCGCGCGGAGTCTTGGGCGGCATTTCGGCTTCGGTCAGCGGCTTGGCATCGGCGATGACCTGCATCAGGCGGCGGCCAATGTCGTTTTCCTTCCAGCCCGATGAAAGGCCGCGCACCTTCGCAAGATCTGCCTGATCGCGCGGGGGGTGACTGGCGATATCGGCCAGTGTTTCATCGCGCATGATGCGGCCGCGCGGTATGTTCTTGTCCATCGCTTCGCGTTCACGCCATGCAGCAAGCGCCTTCAACCGGCCGAGCACGGCGGGATTGCGGCTGGGGGCGCGGATTTTCTGCCACACGGTTTCCATGTCTGCGCGGTAATTGTCAGGGTCGGCCAGCTTTTCCATCTCGATGTCGAGCCATGCACCACGCCCGGTCTTGATCAGCCGCTTCAGCAGCTTGGGGAAAATCTTCGAAAGATGCGTGACGTCGCCGATGGCATATTCGATCTGGCGTTCGGTGAGCGGGCGACGCGACCAGTCGGTAAAGCGCGCGCCCTTGTCGATCGACAGGCCGAGCCATGATTCGACAAGGTTGGAATAGCCGATCTGTTCGGACTGGCTGACCGCCATCATCGCAATCTGCGTATCGAAGATCGGGTGAGGGGTCTTGCCTGTGAGGTTATAGATGATTTCCACATCCTGGCCGCCTGCATGGAAGATCTTCAGCACGTCCTCATTGTCGCACATCAGGTCGAGCAGCGGTTTCAGGTCGATACCGGGCGCGAGCGGATCGATCGCCGCGGCTTCCTTGTCATCGGCGATCTGCACCAGGCACAGTTCGGGCCAATAGGTGTTTTCACGCATGAATTCGGTATCGACCGTGACGAAATCTGCTTTGGCCAGCCTGTCGCAAAGTTCGGTCAGGGCTTCGGTCGTGGTGATGAGGGGATGTATCTTCATCGGTCTTTTCTGTATGGCGCGCGTGATACGCGGCCCGGTGGTGCCCCCTGCCGGGGACTTCGTCTTCGCCCGCCCACGTTGGCAATGGGGGCTGTGGCTTGACAAATCTGCGGCCATCGCCTGTTAGCCGCGCTTGTTTCCCCTGCCCGATTGCAGACCGATTGGAAAGAGTTTCGATGCACCTTTATCGTTCCCATACCTGCGGCGCCCTGACGCGCGGTGATGTCGGACAGACCGTCCGCCTTTCGGGCTGGGTGCATCGCAAGCGCGATCACGGCGGCGTGCTGTTCGTCGATCTGCGCGATCACTATGGCATGACGCAGATCGTAGCGGACGTGGACAGCCCGGCGCTGGCGATCCTTGAAGGACTTCGCGTGGAATCGGTGGTTACCATCGATGGCACCGTGAAGGCGCGGTCAGAAGGCACGGTGAACCCGAACCTGCCGACCGGCGCGATCGAGGTTTACGCGCGCGGGGCCACGGTACTTTCCGCTGCTGAAGAACTGCCGATGCCGGTGGCGGGCGAGCAGGAATATCCCGAAGACATCCGCCTGCGCTATCGCTTCCTCGACCTGCGCCGCGAGACGCTCCACGCCAACATCGTGACCCGCACCAAGGTCATATCGGACATGCGTCGCCGCATGGAAGGCGCAGGCTTCACCGAATATTCGACGCCGATCCTGACCGCATCGTCGCCCGAAGGCGCGCGCGATTTCCTCGTGCCGAGCCGCATTCATCCGGGCAAGTTCTATGCGCTGCCGCAGGCGCCGCAGCAGTACAAGCAGTTGCTGATGGTGGCGGGCTTCGACCGCTACTTCCAGATCGCCCCGTGCTTCCGCGACGAAGACCCGCGCGCTGACCGCTTGCCGGGCGAATTCTACCAGCTCGATCTGGAAATGAGCTTCGTGACCCAGGAAGAAGTGTGGGAAACGATGGAGCCAGTGATCGGCGGCGTGTTTGAAGCTTTTGCCGCCAAGGACGGAAAAGTTCGGGCGGTTACGCCGATTGGCAGCTTCCCGCGCATTCCCTATGCCGAATCGATGCTCAAGTATGGCTCGGACAAGCCGGACCTGCGCAACCCGATCATCATCCGCGATGTGTCAGAAGAGTTCCGCGAATCCGGTTTTGGCCTGTTCGAGAAGATCGTGGGCAGCGGCGGCACCGTGCGCCTGATCCCCGCACCGAACACGGCGGACAAGAGCCGCAAGTTCTTCGATGAGATGAACGATTGGGCGCGCGCCGAAGGCCATGCCGGGCTGGGCTATGCCACCCGCAAGGCTGGCGTGTTCGGCGGACCGATTGCGAAGAATCACGGCGAGGACAAGATGGCGGCGCTGTTCGATGCGCTGGGTCTGGGACCAGATGACGGCTGCTTCTTTGCCGCCGGCAAGGAAGAGCAGGCGGCAAAGCTGGCTGGTCTTGCCCGGACCCGCGTGGGCGAACAGCTTGGTCTGATCGACAAGGACCGCTTCGAACTGTGCTGGATCGTCGATTTCCCGTTCTACGAATGGGACGAGGACAACAAGAAGGTCGAATTCAGCCACAACCCGTTCTCGATGCCGCAGGGTGGTCTCGAAGCGTTGAACACGCAGGATCCGTTGACGATCAATGCGTTTCAGTACGATCTTGTTTGCAACGGCTTCGAGATTGCGTCTGGTTCAATCCGCAACCAGTCGCCCGAAACCATGGTCAAGGCGTTCGAACTGGTCGGCCTTTCGAAAGCTGATGTGGAAGAGCGTTTTGGCGGGCTGTATCGCGCGTTTCAGTATGGCGCACCGCCGCACGGCGGCATGGCCGCAGGTGTGGATCGTATCGTCATGCTGATCTGCGGTGCGCAGAACCTGCGCGAGATCACGCTGTTCCCGATGAACCAGCGCGCCGAAGATCTGCTGATGGGCGCGCCGTCTCCGGCGGGGCTGAAGCAGTTGCGCGAACTGCATGTGCGCGTGGTCGAACAGGCGAAAGGATAAGGCGGGGGACAAGCCGGATGGTGCGTGGTCTGTGATGTTCCGCACCACACCACTTGCCAGCCTTCAATCCGTTCATTAGGGCGAAAGCCGAACCAGAACCAACAGCTTTCCTTCGAAGGGGCATTTCATGAGCGATACCGCCGACCGCGTAAAGAAGATCGTTGTCGAGCACCTCGGCGTCGAGGCTGACAAGGTCACCGAAGAAGCCAGCTTCATCGACGATCTGGGCGCAGACTCGCTCGACATCGTCGAGCTGGTGATGGCCTTCGAAGAAGAATTTGGCGTCGAGATCCCCGACGATGCGGCCGAGAAGATCTCGACCGTGCAGGACGCGATCAAGTACATCGACGAAAACAAGGGCTGATCGCCCAGATCCACCCGGGGTTCCCGGTCCTGCGCAGGACGCGGACCGTGGAGCCGTCCGGCCCCGATGGGCAGGGCAGGGGAGGACTTCGGCAGGCTCAGCCTCTCTTTCGGGGCTGGGCCTGTTTGCATATTTCCCGGAGAATACAATGCGTCGTGTCGTCGTAACCGGACTTGGCCTCGTCACCCCGCTGGGCGCGGACGTGGAAACCGTGTGGAAGAACCTGCTTGCCGGAAAGTCTGGCGCAGGCCCGATCACGCGTTTCGATGCCAGCGACCAGAAGTGCCGCATCGCCTGCGAGGTGAAGCCGGCCGACCATGAATACGGCTTCGACGCGAACAAGCGCGTGGATCACAAGGTCCAGCGCCAGGTCGATCCGTTCATCGTATATGGCATTGACGCTGCGGGACAGGCCATCGAGGACGCCGGGCTGGAGGACATGCCCGAAGCCATGCGCTATCGCGCAGGCTGCTCGATCGGATCGGGCATTGGCGGCCTGCCGGGAATCGAAAGCGAATCGCTGGTGCTGGCGGCCAAGGGGCCGACGCGCGTCAGCCCGCACTTCGTCCATGGTCGTCTGATCAACCTGATATCCGGGCAGGTATCGATCAAGTACGGCCTGATGGGTCCGAACCACGCGGTGGTCACCGCGTGTTCCACCGGCGCGCATTCGATCGGCGATGCCGCGCGCATGATCCGCGACGACGATGCCGACATCATGCTGGCGGGCGGTGCCGAAGGCACGATCTGCCCGATCGGGATTGCCGGTTTTGCACAGGCCCGCGCGCTTTCAACCGGGTTCAACGATGATCCGACCAAGGCCAGCCGCCCTTACGATCAGGCGCGTGACGGTTTCGTCATGGGCGAAGGCGCGGGCGTGGTCGTTCTCGAAGAATACGAACATGCCAAGGCGCGCGGCGCGAAGATCTATGCCGAAGTTGTCGGCTATGGCCTGTCGGGTGATGCCTATCATGTGACGGCACCTCATCCCGAAGGTTCGGGCGCGTTCCGTTCGATGGAAATGGCCTTGAAGAAGGCGGGCATGACCCCTGCCGACATCGACTATGTCAATGCGCACGGCACGTCGACGCCGCTGGGCGACGAGCTGGAACTGGGCGCGGTGCGCCGCCTGTTCGGCACTGCCATCGACGATGTGTCGATGTCCTCGACCAAATCGGCCATCGGTCACCTGCTGGGTGGCGCGGGCGCGGTCGAGACGATTTTCTGCATTCTGGCATTGCGCGATCAGATCGTGCCGCCGACGCTGAACCTCGACACCCCTAGCGATAGCTGCGTGGGCGTGGACCTTGTTCCGCACGTCGCCAAGAAGCGCCGGGTCCGTGCCGCGCTGAACAATTCGTTCGGTTTTGGCGGCACCAACGCGAGCCTTGTCGTCAAATCGGTGGAAGACTGAGGGGCTGGGCTGTGGCCCGTCGCCGGTCGAGGTTGCCGTTTCTTGCAGTGCTGCTTGGCGCGCTTGCCATTCTGGCGTGGATCGCCGGAGGCTGGTACACAGGCGGGCCGCTCGAAAAGCAACTGGAGTTCGACGTTGGCGAGGGCGAAGGCCTGAGCGCGCTGGCTGACGACCTTGAGGCGGCGGGGGCGGTTGACTCCGCCACGATGTTCAAGCTGCGGGCAAGGCTGCTTGGTGGCGGGACCGAGGTCAAGGCCGGATCGTTCCTTCTGCCCAAGGGGGCCAGCGAAGCGACGATCCTTGAAATCCTCAAAGGCGACAAGGTGATCCGTCGCCTCGTCACCATTCCCGAAGGCATGCCCTCGGTGATGGTCGCCGATCGTCTCATGGCGAACAAGGATCTCATCGGGCCGGTCGCCGTGCCGGAAGAGGGCACGGTTCTGCCTGACAGCTACGATTGGCAGAAGGGCGAGGCGCGCGCGGCCGTGCTCAAACGCATGCAGGCAGCGATGGACCGTACGCTCGCGGAACTGTGGGCCAAACGGACAGGGCGAACGGTGGCCAAGACACCACAGGAGGCGCTCATCCTTGCCTCGATCGTGGAAAAGGAAACCGGCAAGCCCGAAGAGCGTCGCATGGTTGCCGGGCTTTATTCCAACCGGTTGCGGCAGGGCATGCTCCTTCAGGCCGATCCCACGATCATCTATCCGATCACGCGCGGAAAACCGCTGGGTCGCCGCATCCGCCAGTCCGAGATTCAGGCGGTGAACGGGTACAACACTTATACGATGGTCGGGCTGCCAAAGGGACCGATCACCAATCCGGGGCGCGATTCGATTGCAGCGGTGCTTGATCCGGCCGAAACGAATGCGCTGTTCATGGTTGCAGATGGTTCCGGCGGCCATGTTTTTGCCGATACGCTGGCGCAACATAATGCCAATGTTGCCAAATGGTTCGCCCTGCGCAAGGCGCGCGGAGACATGTAGCCGCGCGGCTGAACGATCCAGTTTGGCCAATAAGTGCTATATTTTTAACGCACAGGCCGTAAGATGATTTACGGAGGCTCGGGGCGATTGCATCGCTTCGCCCGGAATCCAGGGAACATTGCGGCTTGGCCGGATGGGTCGTGAAAGCAGCCCGCCTCGACTTTGCCGAATGTTCCCGTCATTCCCTTTTGCCGCGCTTGCCTTTGCTGCATGACCTGCGAAAGTTTGCAGTGTGCAAGCAACCGCTCCTCTCAACGCTCCGCTGATCGTCACGGCTGAACTGCCCGCGCCGCTGCAATCGTGGGCGGACGGATTGCGCCGGGCGCATTTTCCCCCGGAACGCAATCACCTGCGCGCGCATGTCACGCTGTTCCACGCCTTGCCTTACCATGTGCTGGATGAAGCGCGGGCATTGCTTGCCCGCATTGCCGGTCAGAACCCGCCGGTGGAGGCGCGGCTCTGCGATGTCATGGATCTGGGCGGCGGGACGGCGTTCAGGATAGACAGCCCCGGCATGCTCGCGTTGCGTGACGGGATTGCCGATCATTTTCACGGGCTTTTGAGCCGACAGGACGATCAGGTGCCCCGCCTGCATGTGACCGTGCAAAACAAGGTCCTGCGCAAGGATGCCATCGCGCTCCAGTCGAGCCTGCGCGAAACATTTGTCCCGCGCAGCTTTTCCTTCGCCGGATTGGCGCTGCATCACTACATGGGCGGGCCGTGGAGCGATGCCGGACGCTGGGCCTTTCGCGGGGTGACCAGCCAGCGCCGTCAGCACGCTTGAACCGTGGCACAGTTAAGGGCATCGGCGGCGGCGGAATGACCCGGAGATGATGATGACGCGCGAACCCGATTGGTATGCCAGCGGGCGCAGGCATGTGTGGCTGCCCTACACCCAGATGCAGACCGCGCGGCCACCGCTGCCGGTCGCCTCGGCCAGCGGCATGCGCCTGATACTCGCGGACGGGCGCGAACTGGTGGACGGCATTTCAAGCTGGTGGGCCACTGTCCACGGTTATCGCCATCCGCATATCGAGGCGGCGGTCCAGCGCCAGTTGCAGACGCTTCCTCACGTCATGCTGGGCGGTCTGGCCCACGAACAGGCCTATATCCTGGCGGAGCGGCTGGCGAACCTTCTGCCGGGCGATCTCGATCATGTGTTCTTCAGCGATTCAGGGTCAGTCGCGGTCGAGGTCGCGATGAAGATGGCCGCGCAGTTCTGGCTCAACCGGGGTCAGCGCAGGGTCAAGTTCCTGTGCTTTCGCGGTGGCTACCACGGCGATACCTTCGCCACGATGAGCGTGTGTGACCCGGACGAGGGGATGCACAGCCTGTTCAAGGGGGCGCTGCTCGAACAGGTGGTTGTCGATCTGCCCCGCGATGCCGCTGACGAAATCGCGCTCGGCGAATTGATTAACCGGCACCGTGGGGAGCTTGCCGGAATCATCGTCGAGCCGCTGGTGCAGGGCGCAGGCGGCATGGTGTTCCATGATCCCTTTACCTTGCAGGCGTTGCGCCGGCTGGCGGACGCGCACGACCTCCTGCTGATCTTCGACGAGATATTCGTCGGGCTGGGGCGGCTGGGCGATGCGCTGTTCGCCTGCCAGATTGCGGGCGTCCAGCCTGATATCGTCACGCTGTCCAAGGCGCTGACCGGCGGTACGCTGCCATTGGCCGCCACGATTGCCAGCGCGCGGATTTACGAGGGCTTCCTGTCTGACGATCCGCTCCATGCGCTGATGCACGGGCCGACTTATATGGGCAATGCGATGGGCTGCGCGGCAGCCAACGCCTCGCTTGACCTGTTCGAAAGCGAGCCCCGGCTGGAACAGTCGCGCGCGATCGGCAAGCAGCTTGAACGCCTGCTGGCACCGGCGCGAACATTGCCGGGCGTCAGGGACGTGCGGGTGCGCGGCGCCATCGGCGTGATCCAGTTCGATAGCCCAGCGCCCGCGGACCGGCTGTCCGCCGCCTGTATCGAAAGAGGCGTCTGGCTGCGCCCGTTCCGCGATATCCTGTACACCACGCCGCCATTGATCGCAGGCGAGGAAGACATCGCGCACATTGCATCGGCGATGGTCGAAGCGGTGATCGAATGGAGCCAGAACCCGCAGGCTTAGGCAATCGGCAAGATTTCCCGCAAAAAGGGTTGCCTAGCCCCCCCTGCCTGAGTAAACGGCCCGCCTGCCCCCAAGGCGGGCCGCTTTAGCTCAGTCGGTAGAGCACATCATTCGTAATGATGGGGTCAGGTGTTCGAATCACCTAAGCGGCACCATTTTCCTGTTCGCCACGGCGCGGGAATGGTTCAAGGCACCTGTAACATGCGGCAAAATGGCTTGGTGGCGCGGTGCGCTGGCCATTGCGTCTGGACGGCGCTCAACTCGCGGATTCGAGTTTTTCGCCTGCCAGCATCCACGCTTCTTCTGCCTGTTCGAGTTCGCGGGCGAGTTTGCCGCGGCGTTGGGAGAGTTCGCTCATCGGCAGTTTGGCAAGCGCGGGGATTGCGGCTGAGGGTTCGAACATCGCGCGGTCGATCTGGGCGAGTTCGGCCTGGAGTTTATTGACGGCGGTTTCGGCCTCGGCCTGCTTTTTCTTGAGTGCCTTGAATTCGTCGCGGGCCATGGCGCGGGCCTTGCGGTCCTGCGCGGTGCCCTTTTCCTTGGGCTGGCCCGATTGACCGCTCTTGGGCTGGTTACGGCCAAGGATGAAATCGATGTAATCCTCGATATTGCCGTCATAGGGCCTGGCTGTCCCGCCATCGACCAGCACGAGCCGGTCAGCAACGAGTTCCACCATGTGGCGATCGTGGCTGATCAGGATGACCGCGCCCTGATAGGTGTTTAGCGCCTGGACGAGCGCTTCGCGCGCATCGATATCGAGGTGGTTGGTCGGTTCGTCCAGCACCAGCATGTGCGGCGCATCGCGCGTGACCAGCGCGAGCGCAAGACGCGCGCGTTCACCGCCGGAAAGCGTACCGACCTGCGATGTGGCGCGCTGCCCGGAAAAGCCGAAGCGGCCAAGCTGTGCGCGCACCGCGCCGGGCGTCTTGCCCTCCATCGCGCGGGTCATCAGTTCCAGCGGCGTGGATGCGCCTGCCAGTTCTTCCACCTGATACTGCGTGAAATAGCCGACCTGCATCTTGCCGGTGGCCTGCATAGCCCCGTCCATCGGCGCCAGTTGCGCGGCGATCAGGCGGGCGAGCGTGGTCTTGCCATTGCCGTTGCGGCCGAGCAGCGCGATGCGATCATCGGGATCGATGCGCAGGTTCAGTCGCGACAGGATCGGCTTGCCGGGGGCGTAACCGACCGAAGCGAGATCGAGCGTGATCAGCGGCGGGCGCAGTTCTTCGGGATCGGGAAAATCGAAGCTGAGCGAGGGATCTTCGATCATCGCCGCAATCGGCTGCATCCGTGCCAGCATCTTGGCGCGCGATTGCGCCTGCTTGGCGGTGGAGGCGCGGGCGCTGTTGCGGGCGATGTAGTCCTTCAGGCGGCCGGCCTGCGCTTCCTGCGCGGCGCGCGCGGCGGCCTGCTGGGCAAGGCGTTCGTTGCGCTGGCGTTCGAAACTGTCGTAGCCGCCGGGATAGAGCGTGAGTTTGCCCGCATGCAGATGGACGATATGATCGACCACATTGTTGAGCAGATCGCGTTCGTGGCTGATGACGATCAGGGTGCCGGGGTAAGACTTGAGGAAGTTCTCCAGCCACAGCGTTGCTTCAAGATCGAGATGGTTTGACGGTTCGTCGAGAAGCATCACGTCGGGCGAGGAGAACAGCAGCGAGGCGAGCGCGACGCGCATTTTCCAGCCCCCGGAGAAGCTGTCGAGCGGACGGGCCTGCATGTCTTCGTCGAAGCCGAGGCCGATGAGGATGCGTGCGGCGCGCGAGGGGGCGCTATAGGCATCGATGGCGAGCAGGCGTTCGTGCACGTCTCCCAGACGGTCGGGATCAGTGCAGGTTTCGGATTCAGCAAGCAGTTCGGTGCGCTCGACATCGGATTCGAGCACCGTTTCGAACGGGGATTTGACGCCGTTGGGCGCTTCCTGCGCGATGTAGCCCAGCTTGGTGCGGCGCGGCATCTCGACCGAGCCTTCGTCCGGCTCGATTTCGCCGATGATCGCCTTGACCAGCGTCGATTTGCCCGCGCCATTGCGGCCGATCAGCCCGACCTTTGCGCGCGGCGGCACCGCGACGGTGGCCCCGGACAGAATGTCGCGCCCGCCCAGGCGCACGGTAAGGCCGTTGATCGTCAGCATGATGGCGCCCAAATGTTGGCGTGAAAGGGTGATGGTGGGCCCGGCAGGATTTGAACCCGCGACCTAGCCGTTATGAGCGGCCAGCTCTAACCGCTGAGCTACAGGCCCATCGCCGTGTGCCGGTACAGGCCGATGGCCGGATTGGCAAGCCATGAGGATCAGACTTGCGCGGCTGCGATGATTTCACGGACGCAGGCAGGCTTTACGTTCCGTCTGGCAAGATAGGCGAATACGCCGCGCCACCAATCATAGAAGGCATCGAGTTCCGTCTCGTCACGGACGTAGGGCGTAAGGCCAGGGCGAAGCGAGGGGCTGTGGAATGAAAACACCAGGATCGGCAAGCCATCGTCGATGGCCATGTCGATGCCCTTGATCGCTTCTTCCAGCGTGACGCCTTCGGGCGTCAGCGGAATGCGATCGAGCAAGCCGAGCCGCGATAGCGCACCACGCAGCCGGGGCACACGCCACAGTGCCGGATAGATCGCCTGTCCCTGCTGGCGCAGCAAGCCCCAGAAAGTGGTTGTCAGCGGCATTTCCATCAGGCCGCGGCGCTTGTCGATCCACCATGGCCGCAGCGGCAGATCGCGGAAATTGGGACCACCGGTGGAACTGTAATCGAAGCGTGAACGCACCGACGTATCGATGCCTATTCCGCATTCCGACAGGATCGAGGCGGTGGCTGGCCCCACGCCATAGCGTCCGGCGCGGTAGATCTGCGGTCCGACGCCGAAGGCATCCTCGATCGTATCGCGCAGTTTGCGGAACTTCGCGCGTTCCAGTTCGGCAGGCAGGTTGCCGGCGAAACTGTTGTGGACGTTGACCACTTCATCATGCGGCGGGCTGACCCATGGATGCAACTGCACGCCGACTTCCGCCCGCCCGGCCTTCACCGCATCGCCCAGCACTTCAACGGCGCGCTTGTCGCTCGCCACCGGGTAATCGATCAGGTAGATCGGGACCACGCCAACGCCTTCGCAAAACTGCTGAAACTTGGCGAGGCGGGGCACATGGTCGAGCGCATGGCTGGTGCGGTCGAGCGGCTTGCTCCAGTCGAATTCTTCTTCCGTATCCACGGTCAGCACGAAACGTGTGCCGAATGCCGGATCGAAGCGGACAAAATCAGCGTCGCGCGGCATGTCGGTAATGTTCGGTCGCTGATCCACTTGCACCCCCGGTCAGCCTGCAACCGACTGCCGGTCCGCAAACGGGCCGTCAGGTCTGGGCGAGGATGGGGTATGAGGGCCGGTGCCACTGGTCAAGTACGGCAGACCAACAAGAATGCGACCGCCATCGCGACGCAGGGCGCCACCGCCGGCGGTCAGTTCGGCGCGGGCAAGGCGCAGGGCGAAGCCGTTGCCGAGCATGGCCGATGCAGCAAACGATCCGCCGCTTCCGCCAGCATCGGGCGCGAACAGTGCCGCATCGTCAAGCCGTTGCAAGGCGGCGGGCAGGGTGATGGCAAGAGTTGCGAAATCGGGTAGTGCTTCGAGCGTTATCCCCAGTCGTTCGCCGGGAGCCACGCTGGCGGCAATGACCGACAGGACGCGCCAGACCGAACGCTCGACCTCTTCGGGCGCGAACGACACGGCAAGCTGGAGCGGCGGCATGGCGATGGTCAGCCGGACGTTGCGCGCCGACAGGACGGGCGATATCTGCTCGACCAGCCGCGCGACTATCGCAGCGGCGTCAGCTTCACCGATGTCGATGGACAGCGCCTTGCTTTCCAGCTTTACCAGCCGTTCGACTTCCTCGAATCCGGCAAGCATCTGTGCGGCATCCGACGCGATACTTGCAGCTATGGCGCGATACTGGTGCGGGGTGTGGCCGAACACCTGCTGCTGGATCACTTCGGCAAAGCCCTGGATCGCATTGATCGGTGTGCGCAATTCATGCAGCAATTGGCGCAACCTGTCGGCTTCGATGGCGGGCGTAAGTTGCTGGTCAGCGCCGGTCGCATGGGCAATGGCCAGCGGGCGGCGCAGGCGAAGGAGGTAGCCGGTAAAGCTGCCACCGTCGCGTGAGAAATCCGGTGTACCATCGGCCTGCCATTGTCCGGCAACGTGATCTGCCCCCGCGATGCACACCTGGCCTGCGCTGATCGGCAAGTGCTGGCGGAAGGCGAGGGCCATGATATCGTCGCAATGAACCGGCGCAGCCTGATCGGTGGCGAACAAGCGGCTGCCAACGAGCATGCCGGCAGGATCGATCCCCGCCTGCACGACAACGCCTTCGGCATCGGTGCGCAAATCGATCGCAAGCGGTGCCTTGCGCGCGGGCAACGGATCATCGACGAACGGCAGCAGCGGGGCAACGCCATCGCTGCGGGGGGGAAGCAGGGCTGCGCCGCGTTCGTCGCGTTTGCGGCGGAAGGCTTCGATCCGGCGGACAATGGCACCGATGCCTTCTTCTGCCGGAATTTCGGCGGCAGGGGGGGGGGCAGCCGATTGCTGCGGTATGTTTTCCGGCTCTGGCTCCGGGTCTGGCTGTGGGGTCGTGGGAGTCTGAGCTACAGCCTCGACCGCATGTTCTATTTCAGGTTCGGCTATTTCAGGTTGGGGCAGCAGGAAATCATTGATGCCCAATTGCGATAGAAGTTTGCGAACGCGCTCGCCAAGGTCGGTACGGTGGCGCAGGAAACCACGCGCCATCGTGGGCAGGCGCGGAATGAGCGCCAGCCAGTCCTCTTCGGGAAGACGTGCGGAGGATATGGCAGCCGAGGCGATGCGCGGGCTACCCTGCGCGAAGTGATAGACCAGCACGGCGGATCGGTGGCTGGTGCCGCGCAATACCGCCGCGCATTCCTCGTCCGTCAGCAGCGAAGCCAGCGAATCGATTCGATCCAGCGCGGATGCGTGGCGGGCCGACCATGCCGATAACGGCACGGCACCCACCAGATCGATGAGTTGCCGCAACTGCGTGCGACCCGCCGTTTTTCCGGCCGCGTGGGTACGCAGCACGGTTTCAAGGCGGTCATCAACGATCATCAAGGCTCCGCAAATGGATTCAACGAGAGGCCGCAGCGTGCCAATCAGGATCGCCCGTCTAACCTACCGAAAGCTAACAAATCGTGGCCCTGCGCAAAAGGCGGCTATCCACCGCGTTGCAATGTGGGACGATTGCGATATGAAACAACATTATTATCATCCGCTGTTCGATTTTATGCGGAAAGTTGCCATATGCGCTTCTTTCCGAATGTCGCGGTGGGCGAACGTGAAACGGACGAACAGAGGGCATGGCAACCTTGGATGCTATCGACAGGCGGCTTCTGGCCGAATTGCAGGATGAAGGGCGTGTAACCAACGTCGAACTGGCGCAGCGCGTCGGGTTGACTGCGCCGCCCTGCCTGCGCCGGGTTCGTGCGCTGGAAGATGCCGGGGTGATCAAGGGCTATCACGCCGAACTCGATGCTTCGAAACTGGGCTTTGCGATCACCGTCTTTGCTCTCGTCAGCCTGAAGAGCCAGGCTGAAGAATCACTGCGCCAGTTCGAAGAGCACATGCGTACGCTGGCCGAAGTGCGCGAATGTCACATGCTCAATGGCGAGATCGACTTCATCCTGAAGATCGTCAGCCGCGATCTGCAAAGTTTCCAGGAATTTTTGACCAGCAAGCTGACGCCTGCACCGAACGTCGCCAGCGTGAAAACCTCCCTGACGATTCGCACTGCCAAGCAAGTGCCAGGTGTTCCGCTGGACGATTGATGCGCGCTCAATCCGGCGTGTTTGCCGCTTTCTGGTGGTGACGAATCACTTCCTCGATGATGAAGCGCAGGAATTTTTCCGAAAATTCGGGGTCGAGCCGGGCATCCTCTGCCAGTTTGCGCAGACGCGTGATCTGGCGTTCTTCACGCCCTGGATCGGACGCGGGCAGTTTGTTGTGCGCCTTGTAGGCGCCGACCGCCTGCGTGATGCGAAAACGCTCGGCCAGAATGTGGATCATGGCCGCGTCGATATTGTCGATCGACTGGCGATAACCTGCCAGCACCGCGTCTTCGCTCATTCCGCTTACCCCGTTCAACGCCTGATCCGCCCGCTACCCTGCAACTTGCATCTTGCCAAGCGCCGCCCTTGACGCCAAGCGGTGCCGTAAGATGACTGCGACCATTCACCCCCTGCCACGCAAGGCCGAACCTTCGCTTTCACCGATGATGGCGCTGGTGGCCGAAGGCATGAACAGCGTCAACGCGGTGATCCTCGAACGGATGCAATCGCGCATCCCGCTGATCCCGACGTTGGCCGGGCACCTTATCGCAGGCGGGGGCAAGCGCATGCGCCCGATGCTGACGCTCGCCAGTGCATCGTTGCTGGGCTACGGCGGCAGCCGCCACTACAAGCTGGCCGCAGCGGTCGAATTCATTCACACCGCCACCTTGCTGCACGATGATGTTGTCGACGGTTCGGACATGCGGCGCGGCAAGAAGACCGCGAACATCGTTTACGGCAATCCCGCCACGGTGCTTGTCGGCGATTTCCTGTTCAGCCGCAGCTTCGAACTGATGGTCGAGGACGGCTCGCTGAAGGTGCTGCGCATCCTGTCCAATGCTTCGGCGGTGATTTCCGAAGGCGAGGTCGATCAACTGGTCGCCCAGCGCCAGATCGGTACGACCGAGGAAATGTATCTCGACATCATCGCGGCCAAGACAGCAGCGCTGTTTTCAGCCGCTTGCCGCATTGCGGCGGTGGTGGCTGAACGGCCTGAAGCCGATGAACTGGCGCTCAATTCCTATGGCCGGAACCTTGGCATCGCGTTCCAGCTGGCGGACGATGCGATCGATTATGATTCCGACGCTGCCGAAATGGGCAAGGATCAGGGGGATGATTTCCGAGAAGGCAAGATGACCCTGCCGGTGATCCTTGCCTATGCGCGGGGCAACGCCGATGAGCGCGCCTTCTGGCAGCAGGCTATTGCGGGTGATCGTTCTTCGGATGCGGACCTTGCCCACGCGATTGGGCTGATTCACAGGCACGATGCCGTGAATGCCACCCGCGAACGGGCACGTATGTATGCCCAGCGCGCGATCGACGCCATTGCAGGCTTCGCCGACAGCGCTGCAAAGTCGGCCATGACCGAAGCTGCCGAGTTTGCCGTCTCGCGAAGGTTCTGAACCGGCTGCTTGACATCGCCGCGGCGCGTGCGAGGATTTGCCGTGATTTTGGAGTGACATGGCATGGTGAACTTGCAGGCTGACCGACGCAGCGCTCTGCTTTGTCCCTGCCGCATTGTCCTGTGGGGCAGTGCCCTGCTTGCGTTGCTGTCTCCATTGGTAGCCATGCAGTTTTCCGGTGAGGTCAATTGGTCTGGCGGCGATTTTGCGGCTGCGGCGCTGCTGTTCGGCATGGCAGGCGGTGCGGTTGAACTTGCGATCTGTTCCCGCCGCAAGCCTGCCTATCGTGCAGGCGCATGCCTTGCGGTATTTGCCGCCTTGCTGCTTGTCGCGGCCAATCTGGCCGTCGGGATCGCCGGTTCCGAAAGCGATCCGGCGAATGGGTGGTTCATGGCGGTTCCGCTGGTTGGCATCGTGGGCGCTGTACGCGCGCGTTTGCGCGCGCAGGGCATGATGATAACCATGCTGGCCATGGCCGCCATGCAGATGGTGGCAGCCGTGATGGCTGGCTGGACGATCGATGTCATTGCCGCGACGGTCGGTTTTGGCACCTGCTGGCTTGTGGCAGCGGGGTTGTTCCGCCGCGCCACCTGATCATTTGCGGCGGCCGAAACGCCGCCATAGCCAGTAGCAACTGCCGCCGCACACTGCGCCGACGCCAAGAATGCCCGCGCCGATAATCGCCCCGCTGAACAGGATGCCGGTGGTCAGCGCCACCACGAATTCCAGCGTGGTCTTCATGTGTATCGCCTTATCGCAGCCACCCCGCATTGCGAAGCTGGTCGTTGCCATGCGGGCGATATTCCCCGTAAGGCGAGTCGCGTGAGCGACCTGCCGATCCACGCTGTCCTGCCAGACCTGCTTGCCGTACTGCGCGAGCGTTCAAGCGCCGTGCTGATAGCACCGCCGGGGGCGGGCAAGACGACCGCCGTTGCGCCCGCGCTGCTGGGCGCGCCGTGGTGCACGGGGCAGGTCATCGTGCTTTCGCCCCGCCGCGTGGCTGCGCGCGCTGCTGCCGAACGCATGGCCGAACTTCTGGGCGAGGAGGCAGGCGACACCATCGGTTATATTACCCGGCTTGATGCCCGGCGTTCCGCGAAAACGCGGGTGCTGGTGATGACCGAGGCGATCTTCGTCGCCACGATCCTGGCCGATCCCGAACTTTCGGGCGTTTCGGCCGTGCTGTTCGATGAAGCGCATGAGCGCCATCTCGACAGTGATCTGGGGCTTGCGCTGGCGATAGAGGCGCAGGGCGTGTTGCGCGAGGATCTGCGGATCGTGGTGATGTCCGCCACCATCGACGGGTCGCGCTTTGCCGCGCTGATGGACGGCGCCCCGGTGATCGAGAGCCAGGGCAAGGCGCATCCGCTGACGATCAGGTGGCTGGGCGCGCGGCCCGATGTGAAGATCGAACCGGCGATGGCATCGGCCATCCAGACGGCGTGGCGCGAGGAACGCGGCGATATCCTCGCCTTCCTGCCCGGCGTTGCGCAGATCGAACGGACCTTGGCGCTGCTGGAGGAGCGCTTGCCGTCTGCGCTGGTGCTGCCGCTGCACGGACAGGTTGAACCTGCGGCGCAGCGCACGGCCATCCGGCGCGATGCGCAGGGCCGCCGCAGGATCGTGCTGGCCACCAGCATCGCCGAAACGTCGCTGACATTGGACGGCGTGTCGGTGGTGGTCGATGCCGGGCTTTCGCGCCGGGCGGAATTCGACAAGGCGGCAGGCGTGACCCGGCTGATCACGACCCGCGCCAGCCAGGCTTCGGCCGCGCAGCGCGCAGGCCGCGCCGCACGTCAGGGACCGGGCGTGGCTTATCGGTTGTGGGAAGAAGCCGCGCATGCGGGCCGTCCCGCCTTCGATCCGCCCGAAGTGATGACCAGCGATCTTGCGCCGCTTGCGCTTACGCTGGCGCAGTGGGGTGCGGGCGAGGTTGCCGCCATGGCATGGCTCGATCCGCCGCCTGTGCCGGCAATGACGACAGCGCGGGCGGCACTGGCGGCGCTGGGCGCGCTTGACCGCGAAGGCCGGATCACCCCGCACGGGCGGGCCATGGCACGGCTGCCGATGGAACCGGCGCTGGCGCACATGCTGCTGTTTGCGGCAGAGCGTGGGCAGGCGGTCGAGGCGGCGCGGTTGGCGTTGCTGCTACAGGAACGCGGCCTTGGTGGGCGGGGCGAGGATCTGGGGGGCAGGCTGGATCGCTGGGCGGGCGAGCGCGGAAGCCGGGCAGAAACCTCGCGCAAGCTGGCTGCACGTTGGGCGGATGTGGCGGCGCGGGTGCTTCGACAAGCTCAGCATGAGCGGTTGGGGGACAGGCAAGCCAAAGGCCAAAACCCCGCTCGTCCTGAGCCTGTCGAAGGACGCTTCGCCGAAGTGCCGACCGGCATCCTGCTCGCGGAAGCATTTCCCGACCGGATCGCGCGAGCGCGGGGGGCATCTGGCGAGGAATGGCTTGCGTCGGGCGGGCGCGGCTACCGGCTGGATCCGGCATCGCCGCTCGCTACGGCGAAGTGGCTGGTGATCGGCGATGCGCAGGGTGAGGCCAAGGGCGCACGGATCACAGCGGCGTTGGCGCTGGATGAAGCGGAGGTGTTGCGCCACCTTTCGCATCGGATAGGGGAGCGGCATTCGCTGTCATGGAATGCAGGCGAGGGACGGATGGAGGCGCGGCTGGAGCGGCGACTGGGCGCTATCGTGCTGGCCCGCGTACCCGATCCCAAACCCGATCCAGCAAACGTCACCGCACTGCTGATTGCCCAGGTGCGCGAAGACGGACTGGGCCTGCTGCCGCTGGGTGATGGCGCGAAGGCGCTGATCGAGCGGGCAGGCTATGCGGGGCTTGAGGCGCTTTCGGAACCGGCGCTGCTCGCTTCGCTGGAAGAATGGCTCGCGCCGTTGCTGGCAGGGCGGCGCGATCTGAACGTGAGTGCGGGCAAGCTGCACGACGCGCTGCTTTCGCGGCTGGACTGGAATGATCAGCAGGAACTGGAACGACTGGCTCCGGCGGAATTCCGTTCTCCGGCGGGCACCACTCATGCCATCGACTATGCCCACGAAGGCGGGCCGTGTGTGGAACTGCGTGTGCAGGCGCTGTTCGGGATTGACCGGCACCCCTGCGTGGGCCAGCCGCCGCGCCCCTTGCTGCTTTCGCTTACCAGCCCCGGCAGCAAGCCGATCCAGACCACGGCCGATCTGCCGGGCTTCTGGCGCGGATCGTGGAAGGACGTGTGCAAGGACATGAAGGGCCGCTATCCGCGCCACCGCTGGCCGGATGAGCCGTGGACCGAAGACCCCAGCCTCAAGACCAAGAATGCGTTCAACCGTTCGCGCTGAGGATCACAGAAGGAAAGGGCGATTCCCCTACTTGATTCCGGCGGCGATTCGACGCAGTGCAACATCCATGTCAGCACGCATCTATCAGCGCCCGAAAAACGCCATGCAGTCCGGCAAGGCCCGGACCAGCGACTGGCTGCTCGAATTCGAAGCATCGGAGGCCAAGCGCCCCGATCCGCTGATGGGCTGGGCAGGATCGGGCGATACCCAGCAGCAGGTCGTGCTCAAGTTCGAAACCTGTGACGATGCGCAGGCCTATGCCGCGCGCTATGGCATCGATGCCCACGTGATCCCGACCCCCGTGCGCAAGCTCAAGCTGCAAAGCTACGCCGACAACTTCCGTTGATCGATCGTCCGGCCTGAAGGGTTGGACAAACCTTGCACCCCGGCCTGAAGGGCTGGACAAACTTTGCGACCCTCGCCATATGCCGCCTTGGGAGTCGGTCGGACGCTTGCGTCCGCCAACCTGGTCAGGTCCGGAAGGAAGCAGCCACAACGGTTTGCGGCGGGTCGGCCGGCTCCTATTTCCTTTTCCACCCATAACGCTGCGTCCCCTTCGACAAGGGCGGCGCGACTTCCTACATAGGACGCGATGGGCGATTCACCTGACATGTTCGGCGGCGAGCCGGAAGACGACGAAACGGGACCTAGCAAGCAGGAGCTTGAGGCTGCCGGGCAGTCCTCGATGTTCGGCGACCCCGCGCCGGTCCCGGTAGCGCCTGCCGCACCGCCGCCCGTTTCAGCGCCAATGCCTTCACCGCCAAAGCCTGCACCAGCAACTGCGGCACCCGCAGTCCAGCCCTATCGTGTGTTGGCGCGCAAATATCGTTCGCAGACTTTTGCCGAACTGATCGGGCAGGACGCGATGGTCCAGACGCTGGCCAATGCGATCCGACGTGACCGGCTGGCCCATGCCTTCCTGATGACCGGTGTGCGCGGGGTGGGCAAGACTTCCACCGCGCGCCTGATCGCCAAGGCGCTGAACTGTATCGGACCGGACGGGCAGGGCGGGCCGACGATCGATCCTTGCGGGCAGTGCGAACCCTGCATCGCCATCGCCGAGGGCCGTCATATCGACGTGATCGAGATGGACGCCGCTTCGAACACCGGCGTCGATGACGTGCGCGAGATCATCGAGGCGGTGCGCTATGCCGCCGTTTCGGCGCGCTACAAGATCTACATCATCGACGAAGTTCACATGCTGTCGCGCAACGCATTCAATGCCTTGCTCAAGACACTTGAGGAACCGCCCGCGCATGTGAAGTTCCTGTTCGCCACGACCGAGGTGGACAAGCTGCCGGTCACGGTGCTGTCGCGTTGCCAGCGGTTCGACCTGAAGCGGATTCCGGCGCCGTTGCTCGCCAGCCACTTCGGCATGATCTGCGAAAAGGAGGGCGTAGAGGCCGATTCCGAGGCGCTTGCCATGGTCGCCGCAGCCGCCGAAGGTTCGGTGCGCGATGGCCTGTCGATACTCGATCAGGCGATCAGCCACGCGGATCTTGTTGGCAGCGACGATGGGCGTACGCATGTTTCGGCCGATCAGGTCCGCCAGATGCTCGGCCTTGCCGACAAGACCATGCAGCGCCGTCTGCTTGAAGCGGTTCTTTCGGGCAAGGGTGGGGCGGTCCTTGAAGAAGTTGCGCAGCAATATGCGCTGGGAATCGAACCCATCGCGATGATGCGCGCGCAAATGGATGTGGTCCACCGCATTACGGTGACTCAGATCGGCGGGATTGGACCCGACGTACGATCGGCCGAGGAGCGCGAGGCGCTGGAGCGGTGGGCCAAGGTGCTGGCGGCAGGGCAATTGCACCGGCTGTGGCAGTTGCTGCTCAAGGGCTACGAGGAAGTGAAGACTGCACCCGATCCGCTGGTGGCGGCGCAGATGGCGCTCCTGCGCGTGATGCATGCGGCCGATATGCCCGATCCGGGCGGATTGGTGCGCAAGCTTGAGGAACTGTCTTCGCGCCCGGCCGTTGCCATGCAGGTTCCGGTCGATGGAAACGGGTCTTCAGGCGAAGTCGCCCATTCAGCGCCCGCTCAGGTTGCGCAAGTCAATTGGGAAACGCTGGTCGAGAAGGTCGAGCACGTTTCGCCCCTGATCGGTTCTACGATGCGGCTGGGCATTCGTATCGTAGAGTTGAAGCATGGTGTTCTGCGCTATCAGTTGGCGCCCGGTTTGCCGGGTGATCCGGGCGCAGATATCCGGCGCGCCTTGAACCACGTGACAGGCGATGTCTGGACCGTGGAGCAGGCAGAAGGTGAGGCCGCCCCAAGCCTTGAAGAGATCAAGGCGGCAAAGGTTGCGGCAGAAGCTGCGGCGATGAGGCAGGACCCGCTGGTCAAGGCGGCACTGGAAGCCTTTCCGGGCGCGGTGATCGTTGATGAAGAAAGCTCGCGAGAGCACGAAAAGAGACCTTGGAGCAAACGCGCATGAAGTCGATGGAAGAGATGATCCAGGCCGCCCAGGCAGCCGCGCAGACCATCCAGAAGCAAATGGAAGATGCTCAGGCGACGCTTGATTCCATCGAGGTCGAAGGCCTCGCCGGTGGCGGACTGGTGCGTATCCGCGCTTCGGCCAAGGGCAGGGTGATCGGCGTGTCCATCGATGACAGCCTGCTCGTGCCTGCCGACAAGGGCATTCTCGAAGACCTTGTTGCGGCAGCGTTCAACGATGCGCGCGGCAAGGCAGATGCCGCCGCCGCAGAGGAAATGCAGAAAGTGCAGATGGCCGCTGGCATTCCGCCCGGCTTCAAGCTGCCGTTCTGATCGGCTGGACCGAACCGGACCGGCGCAAAAGGGAATGCTGCATTGAGTTTGACTGTTCTTGCTGGCGCGGCGCTGATGGTGACCGCTGCTGTTCCTGTGGCGGAAATCGCGCCTCAGGAAGTGGCCACACCATCCGCCGCTGATCCCGTCGCGCCTTCTGTTCCGGCGCCGCCAGCAGCTACTATCGTCCTGCCGACACTCGTCCCTGCAAATCCCGCTGCCAACCCGCCTGCGCCGTCGCTTGACGAAATCAGCCAGCCTGCCGATCAGGGCATCGTTGTTTCGGGTGAGCGGACCCCGGCGCAGGACCCGATGCAGGCGGTCAATCAGGCGTCCTATGACGCGGTTCAGGCAGTCGACGGCGCGGTGATCGCGCCCATTGCCATGCAATATGAAAAAGCCGTGCCAGCCCCGGTTCGCAAGGGCCTGCGCAATTTTTTGGTGAATCTTACAGAGCCGATCGTTGCACTCAACTTCCTCTTGCAGATGAAGCCGGGCAAGGCGCTTGAAACGCTTGGCCGCTTTGCCATCAATTCGACCGTCGGAGTGGCGGGTCTGATCGACGTTGCCAAAAGCAAGCCGTTCAACCTGCCTTACCGGCGCAACGGGTTTGCCTATACCTTCGGCTATTATGGCATCGGGCCGGGACCGTATATGTTCCTGCCGCTGGTCGGACCAACGACGCTGCGCGACGTGGTGGGGCTGGGGCTGGACCGTTTCCTGATGCCGTTCGCAGTGGGCGGGCCTCTCAGGCATCCAGCCTATGTCTATGGCGGATTCGTGGTTCGCTCGCTTGATGATCGCGTGGAGAACGATGCGCTGTTCAAACGCATAGACGAGGAATCCAATCCTTACGCGTCCTATCGCCAGTTTTATCTCAAGACGCGGCAGGCCGAGATCGACGCGCTGAAGGGCAAGGCCGATTTCCAGCAGGAAGGGACGATCGTGCTGCCGCCGGTTACAGTTGTTCCCGTTATGGCACCGGAGCCGCCGCAGCGACCTGCCACGGTTTTCGTTTCGCAGCCCGTGGTTCAATCGCTGCCCGCAGGCTATGCGCCGCCGCGCTGATTGCGCTCAGCTTTCCAGCAACAGCGAGTAATCGCGGAGCATCTCCCACGCCTTGACCGGTGAGAGCATCAGCAGATCGTCGCTTTCCACGCCGCACAGGCGCTTGAGCATCTGCGCCACTGTGCCAGCGTTGCCGGGACTCATGCCGTAAGTCGAAACGAGTACTTCAGGACCATGCGACAGGCTGTTTTCGAACAGCAGATCGACATTCTGCGGCTGGAAACCGAAGCCGAGGAAGGCCAGCCGTTTCGCTCCGGCAACGGCAAGGCGCACGTCGCGCACGGCGCTGCGGTCCGCGCTGCGTTCGTTCAGCGATTTGAGCTGTGCGGCGATGGCATGGATGTTCCACGGCTGCTCCACCCCCCATTCCGCCTGAGGTGCTTCGCCCGTCTGCCAGGGCAGCCGACCGATGCAGCCGTGGGGATGGATGATGTTCAGCTTTTCGGCGATGACCGCCTGCGCTTCCTTGAGATCAATACCATAGGCCATGACCAGCGCGAACGGCAGGAAATGTTCGACCGAGCGATCGTAATTGAAATTGATGATCGTGATCTGCTCAAGCGTCTGGCCGATCTTGCTGCGGGGAACGCCCGATGTGATCAACTGCCCCAGTTGGTAGATCCAGTATTCGGCCACCTTGCCCTGCAACGGCAGTTCCCCCGGCACCCGCGGCACATCGCGCAAACTGGCGCGAGATTCGGCCTGTCCCATGAAATAGGTGATTGCCAGCTTCCCGCAGGATACGACCATCGCATCGTGATCGTACTGCTCAAGCACGGAATCGATGGAGCGGCCCAGCCTGCAGGCGTTGCGCAACCGTTCGGCGGCGGCGGCCACCTGCTCGACAGCTTTGCCTGCGCGTTCGGCCAGCTTGTAGATATTGCGGAGCAGCAACTGACCATCGCGCGTGGACGTCTCGCCCGCCGTCCGCTGGAAATCATACCCCTGTATGATCCGCGCGAGCAGTTCGCCATTGCTGGGAAACTGCAATTCCGCGCTGGCGCCAGCACCTACGATCAGGGTTGTCCGTGTTCGCAGCATGCAATCTTGCGGTCCTCGCAAAGGTCTCAAGTCTTCCCTTGCGGGATCATACCTAATATCCGGTTTACGGTTTCCCCATCGCCTGCGTCCGCATCATGGCCGGGTTGATCCACAAGGGAAGTGCGCAAAGCCATTGCGGCGGCCGCAAGCCACCCCCATATTTGAACCAAGCCTCAGGCGGTGTGCCTGGAACGACGGAAACGAAGTGCCCATGAATCTTTATCCCCTGCTTCCCTTGCGTGACATCGTGGTGTTTCCCGGCATGGTGGTGCCGCTGTTCGTCGGACGCGAAAAATCGGTGTCGGCGCTTGAGGCGGCAATGGCCGGCAACAAGGATATTTTCCTGCTCGCGCAGCTCGATCCCGGCTGCGACGATCCCGATCGCGATGACCTGTACGAAACCGGGGTGATCGCCTCGGTCCTGCAATTGCTGAAGCTGCCCGATGGCACGGTGCGCGTGCTGGTCGAAGGCAAGGACCGCGCCACGTTGCATGACCTGCGCGAAGAGACCACGGCACAGGGCGCGATGCTTGTGGCGCAAGTCGAGCAGCTTGAACCTGTCGTGGCGACGGGCACCGAGATTTCGGCGATGATGCGTTCGGTCGTCGATCAGTTTGCCGAATATGCCAAGCTTTCGAAGAAGCTGCCGCAGGATGCGGGTGGCCAGCTTGGCGATATCGACGATGCTGGAAAGCTGGCGGATTCGGCAGCGGCCAATCTTGCCGCCAAAGTCGCGGACAAACAGGCGGTCCTGTCTGAATCCGATCCGCTCAAGCGGCTGGAAATGGTGCTTTCCTTCATGGAAGGCGAACTGGGTGTGCTCCAGGTGGAGCGCAAGATCCGTGGCCGCGTGAAGCGCCAGATGGAAAAGACCCAGCGCGAATATTACCTCAACGAACAATTGAAGGCGATCCAGTCGGAACTGGGCGGCGGCGATGATGGCGAAGCCAACGAAATCGCCGAATTGCAGGAGAAGATCGACAAGCTCAAACTGTCGAAGGAAGCCAAGACCAAGGCAAACGCCGAGCTTAAGAAGCTCAAGGGCATGCAGCCGATGAGCGCCGAGGCGACCGTGATTCGCAATTACCTCGATGTTCTGCTGGGCCTGCCCTGGGGCAAGAAGAGCAAGCTGAAGCGCGATCTGCCAGCCGCGCAGTCAGTGCTCGATGCCGATCACTATGCGCTCGACAAGGTCAAGGACCGGATCATCGAGTATCTTGCGGTGCAGGCGCGCACCAACAAGCTGAAGGGACCGATCTTGTGCCTTGTTGGCCCTCCGGGCGTGGGCAAGACCTCGCTTGGCAAGTCGATCGCCAAGGCGACCGGTCGCGAATTCGTGCGCCAGTCATTGGGCGGTGTGCGTGACGAGGCCGAAATTCGTGGTCACCGTCGCACTTACATCGGCTCGCTGCCTGGCAAGATCGTTACCAACCTGCGCAAGGCCGGTACGTCGAACCCGTTGTTCCTGCTCGATGAAATCGACAAGCTGGGCCAGGATTTCCGCGGCGATCCGGCATCGGCGCTGCTCGAAGTGCTTGATCCCGAACAGAACGCCAAGTTCCAGGATCATTATCTCGAACTGGATTTCGATCTTTCGGACGTGATGTTCGTTTGCACCGCGAACAGCCTGAACCTGCCGCAGGCGCTGCTCGATCGCATGGAGATCATCCGGCTCGAAGGCTATACCGAGGACGAAAAGGTCCAGATCGCCGAACGTCACCTGATCGCCAAGCAGGTGGAAGCCCATGGTCTCAAGAAGGGTGAGTTCGAACTGACGCACGAGGCGTTACGCGACCTGATCCGGTACTACACCCGCGAGGCCGGCGTACGCACACTGGAGCGCGAAGTGGCGCGGCTTGCGCGCAAATCGCTGCGCCAGATTCTCGAAGGCAAGGCCGGGACGGTTACCGTTACGCCCGAAAATCTCGATGAGTTTGCCGGTGTGCGCAAGTTCCGCCACGGTGTTTCCGATGAGGAAAACCAGGTCGGGGCGGTAACCGGTCTTGCATGGACCGAAGTCGGCGGCGAATTGCTGACCATTGAAAGCGTGACGGTGCCGGGCAAAGGCGCGGTCAAGACCACCGGCAAGCTGGGTGAAGTGATGAGCGAGGGCGTGCAGATGGCCTTCAGCTTCGTCAAGGCGCGCAGCCCTGCCTATGGCATCAAGCCTTCGATCTTCCAGCGCAAGGACCTGCACATCCATTTACCCGAAGGCGCGGTGCCAAAGGACGGGCCGAGCGCGGGCATCGGCATGGTCACCGCGATGGTTTCCACGCTGACCGGCATCCCGGTGCGCGCCGACATCGCGATGACCGGCGAGGTCACCTTGCGCGGACGGGTGCTGGCCATCGGCGGCCTGAAGGAAAAGCTGCTGGCGGCACTGCGGGGGGGTATCAAGACGGTGCTGATCCCTGAAGAAAACCGCAAGGACCTTGCTGAAATTCCGGCAAATATTAAAGAAGGTCTTGAAATCATTCCCGTTTCGCATGTGGATGAAGTTCTGGCCCATGCGTTGACGGCCCCCTACCAGCCGATTGAGTGGACCGAGGCCGACGATCTGTCCACGCAACCGGGCCATCCGGTGGCAGCGCCCGGATCATCGCATACCGCACACTGAGCGTTTTTGATTGACCGTTGCGCGCGGAGCACTGGTTGCGCGCGCAACGGCTTTCTTTCCCAAACCGCCTGTTTCCGGGCCATATCGAAGCCAGTTCGTCGCATTTGCCTTTGACAACAGGGACTTTCTCCGCTCTCTTCCGGCCCACCCGAAAGGCGAGTCAAACCCAACCTTTCCCAAGAAAAGATGTAGGGGGTTCCGCGAATGAACAAGAACGATCTGATCGGCTCGGTTGCCGATGTCAGTGGCCTGACCAAAGGCGATGCGACCAAGGCGGTCGAAGCTGTTTTCGAATGTATTTCCGGTGCACTGACGAAGGGCGATGAAGTTCGCCTGGTAGGCTTTGGCACGTTTTCCGTAGCCAAGCGCAAGGCATCGACCGGTCGCAACCCGCGCACGGGCGAACCGATGTCGATCAAGGCATCGTCGCAGCCCAAATTCAAGGCTGGCAAGGGTCTCAAGGACGCCGTCAACTGACCGGCGACCCGTTTGGCCTGCTTGTGTGCTGGCCTGCCGGATGAATGAGACTGAATCGCTGAAATCAAAAGGACCGCGCCAGCATCAGACTGGCGCGGTCCTTTTTTATCCTCGGCGCTTTTCAGGGTGTGATCCGCACCAGCGCGGTCGGCGCCGCTGCCGTGCGGGCGTTGACCTTCCATTCGAGCTTGCGGCCGCCGGGTGCAGCCACGGGGCCTTCATCGGTATTGTTCGCCAATATTTCGCCATCGGTGATCAGCGTCAGCACCCCGTCCAGCGTTGGCATGCCATCGGCGCCCGATTTCTCGCTCGCCGAAGCTGCTGCCATACCCATCATCGGCGAAGACGTTGCAGACGAGCTGAAGGCGGGGGCATCGATCCGTACGGTTCCATCGCTCCGGCGGATCAGCGACACGAACGGCGTGATCATCGGAAACTTTTCGATCGTCGGGAAAGTGAAGTCGTGATCGAGCTTGCCGGTGATCGCATATTCGACTTCAAACCGGCCGTCGCCCTTGTCGATCACCGATTTCCAGCCCCGTTGACGGCGCAGGCGCTCGGCGAATTCCTGCGCAGCGCGTGGATCGGACGGATCGATGCCGCCAAGCATCGATTTCATCATCGCCTCTTCTGACTTCTTCTTTTCGGCGGCGTCGGCGCGGGACGCGGCAAGGCCTTCTTCCCACTGCCGCTTCTGCTCGGTGATTTCCTCAGAAGAACATTCGCGTTCTTCGCCGGATTGCTCGCCATAGCAAGTGGACGGCTCGAATGCGGCATTGCCCTGGCTCTTGCTGCGCTCCTCGGCGGCCATTTTCGATAGGGCGAGCAAATGGATCTCGCCCTTGTAGGCATAGCTGAACGTACCGTCACGGCGCAGCACGAGGTCGGAGGCGAACTTGCCGGGCAGAAGCATGCATGCCCCCAGCAGCAGCACCGCCAACATGGCTCCCAACCGACGCATTATGCCCCTCCCGCCGAAATCACGCCTCGCGCGTATAGACCGCATATAGCGCGATTGCCGCCGCGTTCGAAACGTTAAGGCTCTCGATCGCCGATGCCATGGGCAGGCGGGCCACCGCATCGCAATGCTGCGCCACGTTGTGGCGCAGGCCTTCGCCTTCGGCTCCCAGCACGATCACGACAGGCCCGGTAGGCAGGGCGGACGGGAACACCGCCTTGCCATCGCCATCCAGCCCGATCCGCCAGTAGCCTTCTTCGGCCATGCGTTCGAGTACGCGGGCAAGATTGACCACGCGCACCCATGGCACGGTTTCAAGCGCGCCCGACGCAGCTTTGGCGAGTGTGCCCGATTCGGGTGGGGAATTGCGGTCCTGCGTTATCAGCGCGGCCACATCGAACGCGGCGCATGACCGCAGGATCGCACCGACGTTGTGCGGATCAGTCACCGAATCGAGCACGACGATGGTGCGGCCTTCCGATTCGTCGAGAATATCGTCGAGCGCGATATCGTCGAGCGGAAGGCATTCGAGCACCAGTCCCTGATGCGGGGCATCCTTGGGCACCAGGCGGCCAAGGTCAGCCGCCTGCGCATATTCCACCGGCAGGGTGGGTGGCAATTCGGCGTCGTTATCGTCCAGCAACTGCTGGATGGCTTCACGTGTGCCCGACAGCTTCTTGCAATCGCGGTTGGGGTTGGTCAGCGCCGCTTCGATGGCATGGCGTCCCCACAGGCGGACGGTGCCACCACCACCGCTGCGGCCAGAACCACGCCCGTGCTTGTTGCGTGCTTCGCGGCCGCGCAGGGACTTGCCCTTGGGTTGATCGTTGTTGCGGGGCATGAGGCACCTTTTCTTGGACGTGTCAGGAAATTTCGTGTCGCGCATGCCAGCCTGACCATTGACAGGCAAGTCTCGCTTCGCCAAAGGGACCGCCTCTCGGCCGGACGGTCTCTTCGGAGATCATCAAATCGGGGCTCCTTCACAGGAATCCCGCACCGGCAACACTGGTGTGGACAGGTGGCCGAGTGGTTAATGGCAGCAGACTGTAAATCTGCCCGCGAGAGCGTACGGTGGTTCGAATCCACCCCTGTCCACCACCGCCGCCCAATATGTCGCAGCCCGTTCAGGGCGATTGTCCATGTTGGCGTCGAGGCTTGTGGCGCGGCATCTTCCGTTCGGCGCAAGTTTGCTTGTCGCATCGGGTGGCAGGCCCTAGATGGGGCGCATGTCTGGAGAAATACTCGATAACCGCGGTCGTGGCACCGCCGGGTGGTCATGGCCATCCATCCACCCCGAAGGTCGCAAATTCGGCCTGATCGCAGCAGCGCTCAGCGCTGGCGCAGCGTTCATGGCATGGGAGACGCTTGCCTGGCCGCTGGCGTTCTTGACGCTGGGCGTACTGGCGTTTTTCCGCGATCCCGTGCGCGTCACGCCGCGCGATGACCGCTTTGTCGTCGCGCCTGCCGACGGGCTGATCACGCTGATTCAGAAAGTGCCGCCCCCGCGCGAATTGTGCGCCGACGATGGCAGCGGCGTACGCGGGATGAGCGATGCGCCGGTAACGCGTGTCTCGATCTTCATGTCGGTGTTTGACGTCCACATCAATCGCTCACCCATCGCAGGCACCATCCGCCGCGTGGTCTATATTCCCGGCAAGTTCCTCAATGCCGATCTCGACAAGGCAAGCGAAGAGAACGAGCGCCAGCATTTCCTGGTGGAGCGCGGTGACGGCACCCAGATCGGGTTTACCCAGATCGCCGGGCTGGTCGCGCGCCGCATCGTGCCGTTCGTCAAGGGCGGCGATATCGTTGCGGTTGGCCAGCGTGTCGGCCTGATCCGGTTCGGCAGCCGCGTCGATGTCTATCTGCCGGCGGGCACCGAACCCAAGGTCCTGATGGGCCAGAAGACCATCGCAGGCGAGACGGTCCTTGCCGAAATCGGCAATGCGCCGATGATCGAGGGTGTCGCACAGTGAGCTATCCGGGCGAATTCGAGCCTGCGCGTCGTGGCGGTCTACCTGGCGGGCTGACGCTGCGGGCGATGACGCCCAACGCGATCACTACGGCGGCTCTGTGTTCGGGGCTTACCGGCATCCGCTTTGCAGTTACCGCCGCATCGGGCACCGATCCGGTGCTGGTAGCCGAAGACTGGCGCAAGGCCGTGGCGGCGGTGATCATCGCCGGCCTGCTGGATGGCATCGATGGACGCATTGCCCGCCTGCTCAAGGCACAATCGCGCTTTGGTGCCGAACTGGACAGTCTTGCCGACAACGTATCGTTTGGGGTTGCGCCTGCGCTTATCCTGTTTTTGTGGTCGTTGCAGGACGCGCCGCGCATCGGATGGTTTGCGGCGCTGGCCGTTGCCATTGCCTGTGCGCTCCGGCTGGCCCGATTCAACGCGCGGATCGATGTGGAAGAGCAGCCGCACAAGTCCGCCGGTTTCCTCACCGGCATTCCGGCGCCGGTTGCGGCGGGCCTGGCATTCCTGCCGCTTTATCTATGGATCGCCACGGACAATCCGGTATTCCGCCTGCCGATCGTGGTCGGCCCATGGCTGGTGCTGATCGCTTTCCTGATGATCTCGAACATCGCGACGCTCAGCTGGACATCACTGCGGCCACGGCGGAGCGTTCGGCTCGAACTGATCGCTCTGGTCGGCCTGGTAATTGCGGCGCTCCTCACTGAGCCATGGCTGACTCTGGTCGGAATCTGCGTTGTCTACCTGCTGTTCCTGCCGGTCGGCGTCATTCGCTACGCCCGTGTCAAGCGGCAGCGCGCAGCGAGCCTGCGGACCGCGCCGCCTCCGATCGCTTGAGCGACCGGCGCGACGTCCTGCGCACTTGCTGATCGGCCGCTGTGCGCGGGGCAGGGCGTTCTATGCAGGTCACATGCACCAGAAATTCGCGGTCCTGTTGCAGCGAGCGATAATCCGCCAGAAGCGCAGCGATCTGTCTGCGTCGTCCCTTCATCGTCACGAAAACGGCGGCTATCGCAAAACTTGCGGCAGCGGCGAAGACGAGCGTCGAGAGAAGTGCGAGCATGGCGCGTGTCCTTAGCGTTTCTTTCCGTCAGCCTGATCCCGTTAACTTTTTGGAAAGGCCTGTGGAAAACTTGTGGATTGCGGTATTGTTCCTGAGACCGAGGATTGATTCGGTTATGGAACTAATGTTCACTCTTTGTTCCAATCCGTCAAGCATCATTCTGCTGGCGTCGATGCAATTTTGGCGGACGGACCGCAAAAATTGCTGATCCACTGCGGTGCAATCTTGCGTTGGAACTTTCTGGCTTTGCAATTCAGCTCTGGATTTCCGCAGCGCGCCGGTCTAAGGGCCGCGCCGTCGAAGGATTCTGCGGGCATGGTGTTCGCAGACGAAAACGGCAATCCACACGGGAAGCATATTCACCGGTGCCGACAGCGGGATCTCCGCAACGGTTCCAGCTTCCCGGAGGCATAACCGGAAAGGAATTTCTCTATGGCGGCACCAGTCGTCACGATGCACCAGCTCATCGAAGCAGGCGCACACTTCGGTCACCAGACGCACCGCTGGAACCCGCGCATGAAGCCGTACATCTTCGGCGCGCGCAACGGCATCCACATCCTCGATCTGTCGCAGTCGGTTCCGCTGATGGCACGTGCGCTCGAATTCATCGCGGCCACCGTCCAGAACGGCGGCAAGGTCCTGTTCGTCGGCACCAAGCGCCAGGCGCAGGAGCCTATTGCACAGGCTGCGCGCGCTTCGGGCCAGCACTATGTCAACCATCGCTGGCTGGGCGGCATGCTCACCAACTGGAAGACCATTTCGGGTTCGATCAAGCGCTTCAAGGCGCTGGAAGAGCAGCTTTCGGGTGACACCACCGGCCTGACCAAGAAGGAAGTCCTCCAGCTGACGCGCGAACGCGACAAGTTCGAGCTGTCGCTGGGCGGCATCCGCGACATGGGCGGCATTCCCGACGTGATGTTCGTGATCGACGCGAACAAGGAAGAACTGGCGATCAAGGAAGCCAACGTCCTGGGTATTCCGGTCGTTGCGATCCTCGATTCGAACGTCTCGCCCGAAGGCATTGCGTTCCCCATCCCGGCAAACGACGACGCAAGCCGCGCCATCCGCCTGTACTGCGAAGCCGTGGCTGCTGCCGCGACGCGCGGCGGCCGTGACGCTGCAATCGCTTCGGGCGCTGACATCGGCGCGATGGCTGAGCCGCTGGCCGAAGAAGCCACTGCCGAGGCCTGATCTGGATGACGCGTGACGGTGCATGAAGCCACGCACCGTCACGCAATTGTCCCGGATGTGAATTACGGGCCGCGGCACTTGCTGCGGCCTTCCCCGTTTTCAAGAATAAAGGATCAACGCGATGGCTTATACTGCCGCTGACGTGAAGAACCTGCGCGAGCGTACTGGCGCCGGCATGATGGACTGCAAGAAGGCGCTTGAAGAGGCCGGTGGCGATTTCGAAGCCGCGGTCGATGCGCTGCGCTCCAAGGGGCTTGCCGCTGCCGCCAAGAAATCGAGCCGCACCGCTGCCGAAGGTCTCGTCGGCGTTGCCGTTTCGGGCACCAAGGGCGTGGCTGTCGAGGTCAACTCGGAAACCGATTTCGTCGCGAAGAACGACCAGTTCCAGGACTTCGTGCGCAAGGCGACCGAAGTTGCGCTGACGACCGGCGTGACCGAAGTCGAAGCGCTCAAGGCCGCGGCCTATCCCGATGGCGGAACCGTTTCGGACAAGCTGACCAACAACGTCGCGACCATCGGTGAAAACCAGCAGTTGCGCCGCATCAAGCACGTTGGCGTCACCAGTGGCGTGGTCGTGCCTTACATGCACAATGCAGCCGCTCCCAACCTCGGCAAGATCGGCGTGCTCGTCGCGCTTGAATCCGAAGCGGATGCCGGCGTTCTTGAAGCGCTGGGCAAGCAGATCGCGATGCACATCGCTGCTGCTTTCCCGCAGGCGCTGACCGCCGAAGGTCTCGACGCCGAACTGATCGCGCGCGAGCGCAAGATCGCGGCTGAAAAAGCTGCCGAAAGCGGCAAGCCTGCCGAAGTCCAGGCCAAGATGGTTGACGGTGCCGTCGCCAAGTACGCCAAGGAAAACGCACTGCTTTCGCAGATCTTCGTGATGGACAACAAGTCGACCATCCAGCAGGTCGTCGATGCCGCCGGCAAGGAAGCCGGCACCAAGATCGCCTTGGTGGATTACGTCCGCTTCCAGCTCGGTGAAGGCATCGAGAAGGAAGAAACCGACTTCGCTGCCGAAGTGGCTGCTGCCGCCGGCATCAAGTAAGTCAGGGTTGCACCGATCCCCGCATCGGCGGGCTGCCTTTGACGGCGGCCTGCCAGTGCGGGGTTTGTTGTGCCTGAATCAAAGCCGCGCCCTTGGCACCGCCCCCTACAGGGCTATAAGGGCGGCCGAATATCACCTTTCACGAGTATGCACCTCCCATGAGCCTGCCTCCGTTCAAGCGTATCCTGCTGAAACTTTCGGGCGAAGTTCTGATGGGGGAGCAGCAGTTCGGGATCGATACGGATTATGTCGCCCGCCTTGCGCAGGAAGTGAAGGATGCGCGCGACAGCGGTCTTGAAATCTGCCTGGTGATCGGTGGCGGCAACATCTTTCGCGGCATGGCTGGCGCCGCCAAGGGCATGGACCGCGCACAGGCCGATTACATGGGCATGCTCGCCACGATCATGAACGCGCTGGCGATGCAGAACGCGCTGGAACAGATCGGCGTCGAAACCCGCGTTCAGTCGGCCATCCAGATGGACGAAGTGTGCGAGCCTGTGATCCGCCGCCGCGCCGAACGGCACCTTGAAAAGGGCCGCGTGGTCATTTTTGCCGCCGGTGTCGGCAGCCCCTATTTCACCACCGATTCAGGTGCTGCGTTGCGCGCCGCCGAAATGAAGTGCGATGCGTTGTTCAAGGGCACCAGCGTGGATGGCGTGTACAACGCCGATCCCAAGAAGGACCCGGAAGCAAAGCGTTACGATTCCGTGGATTACGACACGGTCCTGGCAGACAATCTCAAGGTCATGGACGCGAGCGCTGTGGCGCTGTGCCGTGACAACAGCATTCCGATCGTCGTCTTTTCCATCCGCGAACGGGGCAATCTCGCCCGTGTTCTGGCGGGCGGGGGCACGCAGACGGTCGTCCAGAAGGGAGCCTGAATCATGGCAAAATTTGACAAGGCCGATCTCGAACGCCGCATGAAGGGCGCTGTCGAATCGCTCAAGCATGATCTCGTCGGCCTGCGCACCGGTCGGGCGAACACCGCGCTGCTCGAACCGATCATGGTCGATGTTTATGGTCAGCACATGCCGATCACGCAGGTCGCCACGATCTCCGCGCCCGAACCGCGCATGCTGACCGTGCAGGTATGGGACAAGTCGACCATTGGGCCGGTGGAAAAGGCGATCCGTTCGGCGGGTCTGGGCCTCAACCCGATCAACGATGGCAACACCCTGCGCCTGCCGATCCCGGATCTGACCGAGGAACGCCGCAAGGAACTGGCCAAGCTTGCCAGCAAATATGCCGAAAACGCCCGCATCGCGATCCGCAATGTGCGCCGCGATGGCATGGACGCGCTCAAGGCAGATGAAAACAAGAAGGAAATTTCGGAAGACGAGCGCAAGCGCGCCGAGACCGATCTCCAGAAACTGACCGACGAAATCATCAAGCAGGCCGATGAAGCCGCTGCCGCCAAGGAAAAGGAAATCCTCGGCAAGTGACGCCGGTTACGGCCTCGGCGGGCAATGGCGGTGCCCCGTGCGGCGCGCGCCATGTCGCCATCATCATGGACGGTAATGGCCGCTGGGCCAAGAAACGCATGATGCCGCGCGCCTTCGGGCACAAGCGCGGCGTCGATACTGTCCGCGAAATTGCCCGCGCCGCGCGCGACATGGGTCTTGAAGCGCTGACGCTCTATGCGTTTTCGTCCGAGAACTGGAAGCGTCCGGCGGACGAGATTTCCGACCTGATGGGCATGTTGCGCACGTTCATCCGCAATGATCTCGATGAATTTGTGGCCAATAATGTCCGCCTGCGGATCATTGGTGATTATCAGGCACTTGCGCCCGATATCGTGGAAATGATCGAAGCTGCGATGGCGCGCACAGCGGCCAATACCGGTACGACGGTCGCCATTGCGCTCAACTATGGATCGCAGCAGGAAATCGCCCGCGCCGCCGCGCGCGCGGCCGAGAAAGGGCCGATCACGCCGGAAGCCATCGAGGCCGAACTCGATACGGCCTGTCTGCCGCCGCTCGATCTGCTGATCCGCACGTCGGGCGAAATTCGCCTTTCGAATTTCCTGCTGTGGCAGGCGGCCTATGCCGAAATGTGGTTCACCGACGTGTTGTGGCCCGATTTCACGGCAGCGCATCTGGCCGAGGCGCTGGCCCAATTCACCTCGCGTGAGAGGCGGTTCGGTGGACGTTGATCCCGTAATTGCCCCCGCGCCGGTGATCGTGCCCAGGAACCCGGATCTCAAGCTGCGCGCTGCGTCCGCAGTGGTCATGCTGGCGATTGCCGGAACCGCCTTCTGGTTTGGCGGGCTGGCGCTGGACGTGTTTGTCGCCGCTGTCGGCTTCGGCGTTTTCGTCGAGTATCTGCTGCTGGTCGGCAAGATTGCCGATACGCCTGCCAGCCTCGTGCCCAAGGTGGTGTTCGGCGCGGTCTATATCGGCTGGGCGGCCCTGGCGCTGGTGGTCATGCCAGAGCTTTTGGTGCTGGCGGTGCTTGGCCTTGTGATCTGCACCGATATCGGGGCCTATTTCACGGGGCGCGCTATTGGCGGGCCGAAGATTGCACCGCGTATCAGCCCGTCAAAAACCTGGGCAGGGCTTGCCGGTGGCATGGCGGCGGCGGGGATATGGGCTGCACTCGTCGTGCTCAGTGCCGGTTACCTGCTTTCGGCCATCGGCCCGACTGGACCGAGCCTTGCTTCCGCACTGGAAGTGGCGAACGTCGGCGTTGCAGCGCTGATCGGGGCGCTGATGGCGGTGTTCGCGCAAGCGGGGGATTTCTATGAATCCTGGCTCAAGCGGCGGGCAGGGGTTAAGGATTCGTCGCGCCTCATCCCCGGCCACGGAGGTCTGTTCGATCGCGTCGATGGGCTGTTGCCGGTAGCAATCATCGCAGGCACCGCGTGGGCGGCCTCGCAGGCAGGACTGTAACGCGATGACCCGCTCGATCACCGTCCTTGGCGCTACCGGATCGATTGGCGCCTCCACGCTCGACCTGATCCGGCGCGAACGAGACAAGTGGCGCGTCATTGCGCTCACGGCGAACGGCAATGCGATTGAACTCGCGCGGCTGGCGCGCGAATTCCAGGCGGAAATCGCGGTGGTTTCCGATGATGCCGCGCTGCCCGCGTTGCGCGAAGGCCTCGCCGGAACCACCATCGAGGCCGCCGCCGGACCCGCCGCGCTGATCGAAGCCGCTGCACGCGGTGCCGACATCACCGTTGCCGCCATCGTCGGTTGCGCAGGGCTTGCCCCGACCATGGCCGCCATCGAGCAGGGCGGCGTGATCGCACTGGCCAACAAGGAAGCGCTGGTTTCCGCAGGCGACGTGATGACCGCTGCCGTTGCCCGCCACGGCGCAACGCTGCTGCCGGTCGATTCCGAACATAACGCGATTTTCCAGTGCTTGCAGGGCAATGACATCGCGCATGTTCGCGCGATCACGCTGACGGCGAGCGGTGGCCCTTTCCGCGACTGGTCGCTGGAGCAATTGCACAAGGCCACGCCGGCAGAGGCGGTCAGGCATCCCAACTGGTCGATGGGCGCGAAGATCAGCGTCGATTCGGCCACGATGATGAACAAGGGTCTCGAATTCATCGAGGCGTTCCATCTGTTCCCGGTGGGTGTCGAGCGCCTGCGGATCATCGTCCACCCGCAATCCATCGTGCATTCGATGGTCGAATATCGCGATGGTTCGACGCTGGCGCAGCTCGGCCCGTCAGACATGCGGGTGCCCATCGCCTCGGCACTGGCGTATCCCGCGCGCATGGACACGCCGTGCAAACCGCTCGATCTTGCCGCAATCGGTCAACTGACGTTTCGCGCGCCTGACGAAACGCGATTCCCCGCGACGCGGCTTGCGCGCGCCGCCGTGATCGAAGGTGGAGCAGCGCCTGCCGTCCTCAACGCCGCCAACGAAATCGCGGTGGCTGCGTTTCTCCAAAGTCAGATTGCGTTCACGCGCATCGTGCAATCGGTGGAGGATGTGCTTTCGCATGGCCTTGCGCCTGCGCCCAACTGCCTTGCAGATGTCATCGCCATTGATGCAGAGGCGCGGGCGAGGGCGCGCGAACTGATGGAGCCTGTGCGCTAATGCCGATGCTGGAAAGCCCCGGAATCCTCACCACGTTGCTGGCTTTCATGCTGGTGCTGGGACCGCTCGTGTTCATCCATGAACTGGGGCATTACCTTGTCGGGCGGTGGTTCGGGGTGAAGGCCGATGTCTTCTCGATCGGCTTCGGCAAGGAACTGGTGGGTTGGACCGACAAGCGCGACACCCGCTGGAAGATCGCCGCGCTTCCGCTTGGCGGTTATGTGCAGTTTGCGGGCGACATGAATCCCGCCAGCCAGCCCAGCGCCGAATGGCTGGCGCTTCCGGCGGAAGAGCGCAATCGCACATTCCCGTCAAAACCGCTGTGGCAGCGTTCGCTGATCGTGCTGGCCGGGCCGGTCACCAACCTGTTGTTCGCCGTGCTGATCCTGGCAGGCTTCACGCTGGCTTATGGCAAGGTGGAAATTCCGCCGGTGATCGGGGAAGTGCAAGCCGGGTCTGCTGCCGAACGCTCTGGCCTGCGCGCCGATGACCGCGTGGTTTCCATCCGCGGCAAGGCGATGGATTCGTTTCTCGATGTGCGGATGGAAGTGGGCCAGTTCCCCGGCGATCCGCTGGAAATGGTGATCCTGCGCGAAGGCCGGCAGATCGAAATCGCCGCCACCGCTGCGGTCAAGGTCGAGAGTGACCGCTTCGGCAATACCCAGAAGATCGGTTTCCTCGGCATTGGCCCGAAATCGTTCGAAGTCGTGCGCGTCGGCCCTGTAACCGCTGTGGTCGAAGGCGTGAAACAGACCGGCGACATCATCGGCATGATGGTGACCGGCATCGGCCAGATCATCAGCGGCAAGCGCGAGGTCAAGGAGCTTGGCGGACCGATCAAGATCGCCAAGTATTCGGGCGAACAGCTGGTTTCGGGCTGGCAGGCGTTCGTCGGCTTCGTTGCGCTCATCTCGATTAACTTGGGGTTCATTAACCTCCTGCCAATCCCGGTCCTCGACGGGGGCCACCTCGCTTTCTACGCGGCGGAAGCCATTCGCAGAAAGCCGGTTGGCCAGCGCGGGCAGGAGTGGGCTTTCCGCACCGGCCTTGCGTTCGTCATGGCGCTGATGCTGTTCGTCACGATCAACGACGTGGCGTCGCTCAAGCTGTTCGGAGGGTAGCCGTCTCAGACTGACCGGTGCGGCGGTCACGCGTTCCTGAAGGTCCGGGGGTCGGGCCAGATCGGGAATGCCGGATTTTCCACAGAAGTGGGGGCGAATGTTTGCTTGATTGGCCTTGTGGCATCGGGCACAGGGCTGCATTGCTTGCCGCGGCCGGGCACTCCTCGCGGGCGTCCAGCCGCCACAACATACGGGATGGCGCTTGGTGATGATTGGACGTAACGCGGGTATCGCAGGATTTCGGAGCGCCAAGGCATCTCCGCTCTGCGTGGCCCTGCTGGCCACGAGCGCAATTGTGGCGGCGCCGCAAGCTGTCTTTGCGCAGGCTGCAACGCCTGATGTACCGGCTTCCGCACCCGTTCCTGTCGGCGACACGATCCGTACGGTATCGATCGAAGGCTCGCAACGCCTCGAACCCGATACGATCCTGTCCTACATCCGCCTGCGCCCCGGCCAGACCTATACCCAGGCCTTGGGCGATCAGGCCCTGAAGGACCTTTACGCCACTGAACTGTTCGCGGACGTATCGCTGCGCAACAACAGCGGCGATGTGGTGATCCAGGTGAAGGAAAACCCGGTCATCAACCGCATCATCCTTGAAGGCAACAAGCGCCTCAAGGAAGACAAGATCCTGCCTGAGATCAAGCTGGCCGCGCGCCAGATCTTCACCCGTTCGAAGGTGCGCGCCGACGTTGCCCGCATCATCGAACTGTACAAGCGGCAGGGACGGTTCGCCGCCACGGTTGAGCCGAAGATGGTCCTGCTTGACCAGAACCGCGTCGATATCGTTTTCGAGATCAGCGAGGGGCCGAAGTCCAAGGTTCGCCAGATCAACATCATCGGCAACGAAAAGTTCGGCGATGGCAAACTGCGCGGCGAGATGGTGACCAAGCAGGCGCGCTTCTTCCGCCTGTTCTCTTCCGGCACCAGCTACGATCCCGACCGTCTTGCGTTCGACCAGCAGAAGCTGCGCCAGTTCTACCTGACCGAAGGCTACGCCGATTTCCGTGTAGTCTCGGCCGTGGCGGAATTGACCCCGGACAAGCGCGATTTCATCATCACTTACGTGGTGGAAGAAGGCGATCGCTACAAGTTTGGCGATGTGAAGATCGACAGCCAGTTGCGCGATTTCGATGGCGACAAGCTGGCCGCCCGCCTGCCGATCAAGCAGGGCGACTGGTACAATGCCAAGATGGTCGAGGATCAGGTCGATGGCCTGACCGAAACCGCAGGCGCCTTTGGCTATGCCTTTGCCGACGTCCGCCCTGATTTTGCGCGCAACAAGGAAGACCTGACGATGTCGGTCACCTTCCGCATCGCCGAAGCGCCGCGCGTCTATGTCGAGCGGGTCGATGTCAATGGCAATACGCTGACGCAGGACAAGGTGGTGCGGCGCGAGTTCCGTCTGGCGGAAGGCGATGCCTTCAACACCTTCCAGATCAAGCGTTCGACCAACCGCATAAAATCGCTCGGTTATTTCCAGGAAAAGTTCGAGATCGAGCAGAAGCCGGGTAGCGCACCCGACCGCATCATTCTCGAAGCCAATGTCGAGGAAAAGCCGACTGGCGAACTCCAGCTTTCCGCCGGATTCTCCAGCCTTGAAAGCTTCATCTTCCAGGGATCGATCCGCCAGAACAATTTCCGCGGTCGCGGCCAGACGGTAGGCCTGTCGGTCGATTATTCGCGTTTCTCGCGCTCGGTCCAGGTCAGCTTCACCGAACCTTACCTGTTCGACAAGAACATCTCGACCGGGATCGACATCTATCGCCGCGATTACAACAGCTTCAATCAGTTCAATTCGGATCGCAACACCACGTACAAGCAGGCGACGACCGGCTTCCAGGTGCGCGCAGGCGTTCCGCTGTCCGAATTCATGTCGCTTATCGGTCGCTACACGTTCAATCTCGATGACGTCACGCTCGACCGGGACACGTTCTATGTGAATGACGAATGCAGTGTGCTGCTGGCAGGGCGCTATCTTTGCGACGCCATCGGAAAGCGCACCAGTTCAATTCTTGGCGCGTCGATTGTCTATGACACGCTCGACAACCGCCTGCGTCCGACGCGTGGCAACCAGGTGTCCGTCAGCGCCGATTTTGCCGGACTTGGCGGATCGGTGAAGTACGCGCGCCTTACTGCGAACGCTGCGAAATACTGGGCGGTTGGCGGCGGGTTCATCTTCTCGGTGCGCGGTGAAGGCGGCATCATCAAGGCGCTCGGCAGCCGTTCGGACGATCCGGCGATTGACGATATCCGCCTGACCGACCGCTTTTTCCTGGGCGAACCGCAAATCCGCGGCTTCGACATTCGCGGCGTCGGCCCGCGTGTGCTGCGCAAGTTCCTCGTCACCGACTCCAACGGGGACGGCATTCTCGATACGCCTTCGACCGATCGCAATCAGTGGGTCGATGATGCCATCGGCGGCAAGTATTATTACCTGACCCGCGCCGAGCTGGAAATTCCGCTGGGTTCGGGCGCGCGCGAACTCGGTCTGCGTCCTTCGATCTATGTGGATGCAGGCGCCGTGTTCGGCGTGGCCAATCCCTTGCCCAACAACCCGAACAACGTCGTCTATTATACCGACGCTGTTACCGGCAGGATTACCGACAGCCCGACATCCTCGACCGGCGTTGCCAATCAGGCCACGCGCTATATCGAGGAATACGTCGGCGATACGCCTTCGCCGCGTGTTTCCGTCGGCATCGGCGTCAACTGGAACTCGCCGTTCGGCCCATTCCGCCTAGACTTTGCCAAGGTCCTGAAAAAGGCCAATGGCGACGACCCCAAGACTTTCACCTTCAACGTGGGAACACAGTTCTGATGAAGACTCGTTTTGCTGCCGCGCTTCTCGCGAGCATCGCTGTTGCTGCCATTGCGCCGACTGCCGCCACCGCGCAGTCGGTCGTTTCCGGCATTGCCATTGCCAATCCTCCGGCCGTCGTTGCCGCTTCGGAAGCCTACAAGGTTTCGCAGCAGCAGCGCCCGGTCACCTACAAGCCGCAGATAGATCAGGCGAATGCGCGCAAGACCCAGATCGAAGCGCAGCTGCGCCCGCTGATCACCAAGCTTGAAGCCGATTCGAAGGTTGCGTCTCCCAACCGCGCTTCGCTGCAACAGCAGTATGAACAGATCCAGCAGATCCAGCAGGCTGGGGAAGCCGAGATCCAGAAAATCCTCGAACCGCTGAATCTTTCGCAGCAATATGTGCTCGAACAGATCGGGGACAAGCTCGACGCCGCCACCCAGGCCGCGATGGACAAGAAGAAGATTACCGTCGTTCTTGATTCACAGGCGGTGATCAAGGCGGGCCAGGCCTACAATCTCAACCAGGACATTCTGGCTGAGCTGAACAAGATGATCCCGTCCGCACAACTCGTTCCGCCCGCAGGCTGGCTCCCACGCGCGCAGCGTGAACAGCAGGCGCAGGCTGCTGCTGCCCAGCAGCAGGGTGCCGCAGCCGCAGCACCCGCCGCCAAGAAAGCGCCGGAAGGCCGCTAAGGCAAATCTGGAGAGGCGGGGAAATGACCGACGAGACAGCCGTGCCTGATGGCGTGATCCTCGATTATGATGTGCGCAAGGTGATGGCGGCGCTGCCGCATCGCTATCCCCTGCTGCTGGTCGATCGCGTGGCATCGCTGACGCTGAATGAGCGCATCCACGCGGTGAAAGCCGTGTCGATGAACGAACAGTTCTTCCAGGGCCATTTCCCCGGTCGTCCGATCATGCCCGGCGTTCTCCAGATCGAGGCGCTGGCGCAGGCCGCCGGTGTCCTCGCGGTGGAATCGCTTGGCCTCGCAGGCTCTGGCAAGCTGGTCTATTTCATGGCGATAGAAGAGGCCAAGTTCCGCAATCCCGTGGAACCGGGCGTCCTGCTCGATCTGCATGTCGAATTCACGCAGAAGCGTTCGCGCGTGTGCAAGTTTGCCGGCAAGGCCATGATCGGCGACAAGGTGACCTGCGAAGTCAGCTTCACCGCGATGATTGCTGACGCCTGATCGGTATCGCAGACGCTGGACAATAGCGCCGCATTCGGTTAGGCGCGCGCCCTTACAGATTCTTGTGGCCGGTCGGAACCGGCTGCGTACCGGAGTTAGACCCATGAAGACTGGCATTCACCCCGACTACCACATGATCAAGGTGCAGATGACCGACGGCACCGTTTTCGAGACCCGCTCTACTTGGGGCAAGGAAGGCGATACGCTCGCGCTCGAAATCGACCCGACTTCGCACCCGGCATGGACCGGCGGTACGCGCCAGCTCGATCAGGGTGGCCGCGTTGCCCAGTTCAACAAGCGCTTCGGCGGCCTTTCGCTCAAGCGCTGAGCGCTGGCGGAAAGTTCAGGACAGGGAAGGGCGGCTTCGGTCGCCCTTTTCTTTTGGCGATTGTGCCCTTTGCAAACACATGCATTGGCTTTGTCATTGCGAGCCACGCGAAGCGGGGAGAAGCAATCCAGAGCGGTGGGCACCGACTCAGGGTTGCTTCGTCGGCTCCGCCTCCTCGCAATGACGAAGCGATGTTCGTAAACGACGTAAGCGCCTTACCTTTGCCCCGCGTACTTGTGCAGATCGGTGCGGCGGGGGCATTGCTATCGGCGATAGCTGTCCTAAAGATCATGACATGACCCTGACGAATGCCCTCGAAAGCCGCCTTGGCTATCAGTTGCGCCGTGCTTCGGCGGTGATGATGGCCGATCTAGCGCGCGAACTGGCCGATCTTGAACTGCGTCCGGCCGAAGTCACCACCCTGCTGGTCATCGGCGAAAACCCGGATTGTTCGCAGACCGAAGTGGGGCAGGCGCTGGCGATCAAGCGCGCCAACATGGTGCCGATCATCTCCCGCCTGATGGAGTGCGGCCTGGTCGAACGCCGCCGCCTTGACGGTCGCAGCCACGCATTGACGCTGACCGAACAGGGCCGCAAGGTGGCCGGTGACGCACAAGTCCGCGTTGATCGGCACGAGGCGCGTTTTACGGAATTGCTCGGCGCGACCGATGTCGCCGCATTGTTCCGCTGTCTGCCGATGATCCGAACGGCGCGGGACAGTGATGACGGAGCCTGATCAGGCCCAGATTTTCTCGCGATACCATTTGGTGACGACGTATTTCAGGCCCTTGCGCACTTTCATGGCGTGGTGAAGTGTCGCCGGGTTGACGCTGCCATCGGGGCGCCGATTGTTCCAGCAGACCAGTTTTCCGCGCTCAGGCTGAATCAACTTGTCGATGACCTTGAACCGTGTGGCCCCGCCCGCCTCGACATCGTTGAGATAGATCATGAAGGTCCAGGTCCGCTGCCCCGCCACGCTGCAAAACTGCGCAAAATCGGTGCCTTGCGGATCGAAATAGTCGGTGTGCGCCTTGAACTCCTGCCCCGGCGCATAACGCTGACCCTGAATCGGCTCGCCGAATGACCGATCGATTCCCGATAACGCGGAGAGTTTTTCATCCAGCGCGACCACGTCCGGCTCCTGCATCGGGAGATCGCAGGTCTCGCTGGTGCGGAAGTAGTGATCGCCGTTCGAATCGGCGATGGTCGATGGGCGCCGATCCTGCTCGATCCGGGCCACCAGTGCGGCGCTCTCGGCGGCGGAAAGGAAGTCCCGCAAAACAAACATTTCGATGCGCTGGCTCGGCACTTTCATTATTCCGGGCACTGTGTGCAGGCGTTCGGCGCAGGATCGGGTGGCAGCTTCGCTCATCGCTTCTGTCTTTACAGCGAGCGCCTTGCGGTCTGCAACTTGAACCCGCTGGCATCTTGGTCGTAAAACCGTCACGTTCCTGCCGCATGCGAGATTTCGTGCCACTCACCACTGCCCACCGCGCCAAACATCGCAACGGCTTCTCGCTGGTCGAGATGCTGGTGGTGCTGATGGTCATGGGCCTGCTCGCTGGCGTCGCCGTGCTGACCCTGCCGGGCGACGAGCGCAAGTTGCGCGGCGAAGCCGAGCGTTTTTCCGCGCGTACGCTTGCTGCCCGCGATGAAGCCATTGTCGGCGCGCGGCCGGTATCGCTGGTGGTGAGCGATCAGGGCTATTACTTCGAGCGGCGCAGCGAAGGCCAGTGGAAGGCATTGCCGGGGCGTGGCTTCGATCTGACGCCGTGGGATGATTCCACTACGGTCACCGCCGGGCGCCAGCGCGTCGTTTTCGATTCGCTTGGCCTTGCCAGCAGCGAGGTAGCGGTGCGGCTTGGGCGAGGCGATCAGGTGCTGGTCGTGCATATCCGCCGAGATGGCAAGGTCACGCTCGATGCGGGATGATCCGGCCCGCCCGAACGGTTTCACGCTGCTCGAACTGCTCGTTGCGCTGGCGGTCTTTGCCATTGCCGCGCTCGCCCTGTTGCAGATGGAAGGCGCGAGTATTTCCCGCACCGCCGATCTCGATCAACGCCTGCTTAGAGAGATTGTAGCGCAGAACATGGCCGCTGAAATCCTCACCGATCCCGCGCCGCCGCCGGTCGGATCGGCCAGTGGAACCATTGAGAACGCGGGACGACGGTTCCAGTGGACACGCACGGTCGCACCCTTGGCAGATTATGGCGTACTCGGCATCACCCTCAGCGTACAGGAGACGACAACGGGAGCGGCCAGCCAGGCCTTTACGCTCGATTTCACCCGGTTGCCCGCCGCATGAGCGACACGCCGGCCCGCAACGGTTTCACACTGGTCGAGATGCTGATCGCGCTCGCCCTGTTTGCGGTGATCGCGGTTGGCGCGCTCGGTTTGCTGCGCTTTTCGGTCGATGCAGAACTCGCCAGCCGCAACAAGACGGATAGCATAGCGGCGCAGCGGCGGTTCCTTTCGGTATGGACCGCCGACCTTGCGCAAGCCGTGCCGCGCCCGGCGCGCGATCAAGGCGGGCAGGTGCATCCGGCGTTCGAAGCCAATGTCGATGGCGTACTGATCCGGCTGACCCGCAGCGGGTGGGACAATGTCGATGGCGCGGCGCGGCCCAGCCTTCAGAAAGTGGAATATCGGCTGACGCCTGCGGCACTGGTTCGTGCAGGCTATCCTTTTCCCGATGGAGCCGCGCCTGAAGGCGGCGCCGAAATGCTGCCTTTGACGGGCGCGCCCACCGTCCGATTCCGCAACAAGGATGGCAATTGGCGCGATCGTTGGGAGCCACAACTGACAACTGAGTTGCCGGTGGCGGTCGAATTGCTGCTGCCCCAGGCGGGACGCCCGCCTTTGCGGATCGTCTCGCTGGTCGGTGTCAATTACCAGTGAAGCGCATTGATAATCCTGATGAACGCGGCGCTGCGCTGCTCTCGGTGCTGCTGCTGGTTGCGGTGATGGCGGTGATTGCCACGATCATGCTTGACCGGCTCAATCTGGCCACGCGGCTGGCAGGAAACGGGCAGGCGATGACACAGGCGCGGCTTTACGCCACCAGCGCCGAAACGCTGGCGATGGCGCGGATAAAGGCGATGGTCGATGTCTCGCAGGAACGCACCGTGGATCGGGGCGGCTTGCTGGGGCGCGAATTTCCTTTGCCGCTGGCGCGCGGGACGATTCTGGCACGGGTCGATGACGCCGGAAATTGTTTCAATCTCAATTCTCTGGTCGAGGCCGATGCCCAGGGCGTATTGAAGCTGCGTGTCGTCGGCCTCACCCAGTTGCGCGCTTTGATGGCGGGCCTTGCCATGCCGCCTGCCGAGAGCGCGATTGCCAGCGATGCGATTGCAGACTGGATCGACAGCGACGGCGTGCCCGCGCCCAACGGGGCCGAGGACGAGACCTACCAGGGGAGCGCGGTGCCTTATCGCACGGCGGGGCGCCTGATCGGAGATGTCAGCGAAATCAGGGCTGTGCGGGGCATGACGCCACAGTTCTACGAGCGTCTGCGGCCTTGGCTCTGCGCGCTGCCCGCCGCCCAGCTTTCGCCGATCAACGTCAACACGCTGCGCCCCGATCAAGCCCTGCTGCTGTCGATGCTGGCCCCGTCCGCAATCCCTGTTGAGCGGGCGCGATCCATTCTGGCGGCGCGTCCGGCCCTTGGCTGGGCGAATGCCGAAGATGCCTTGCGCGGCGTTGGCGGGGGGGGCGATGGGGTGCTGCCTCAGGGGCAGTTGCAGGTGCGCAGCCGCTGGTTCCTGCTTACCCAGAGGGTCACCGTCGATTCGGCGGTGGTCGAGGAACAGGCACTGATCGATGTGGGTGACAATCCGCCGCGGGTGGCATTCCGCAGCTGGGGTGACCGTTTCAGTCGCTGACGATGCGTTGGGTTCGCCTGCAATTTGTGGACGCGCGCAAGATTCCGCTTCCCTTTCGCGCGCCTTTCTGCAAATGGGCCAGCCCGCGCGGCGTTGATGTCGCGCCGGATGTGTGGCGACCGTAGCTCAGCTGGTTAGAGCGCCGGTTTGTGGTACCGGAGGTCGGGGGTTCGAACCCCCTCGGTCGCCCCATTCTCCCTTCGACGTATAGGCTTTCGGCCGTGCCTTTTCGGGGGGGCGCAGAGCATTGCCCTTGCTCCTTCAGGCGGCAGGTGGCAGAGCGCTCGGAACCGGCGGCGGGGGTCGCCGGGAGAAGGATTCGATTGCCCCGCGCCGATGCATGCTTTCGCCAATCCCGCACGTTTCCTGCGTCTTGCGCGCTGGCTGATGCCACTTCTGCTGGTTTCGGGCCTGTTGCTGGCGACGGGTGCAGTGCTTTACGGCATGATCGTGGTTCCGCCGGACCGCCTGATGGGCGAGACTGTCCGCATCCTTTACATTCATGTTCCCGCCGCATGGCTGGGAATGGCCGGTTGGTCGACGATAGCGGTGGCCAGCCTTGTCGAACTGGTCTGGCGGCATCCGCTGGCGGCCATCGCCGCGCGGGCGGCTGCGGTTCCAGGTGCTACCTTTACCGCAATCTGCCTTGCCACCGGGTCAATCTGGGCGCGGCCCACTTGGGGTACGTGGTGGGTGTGGGACGGGCGGCTGACCAGCTTCCTGATCCTGCTGTTCCTCTATCTGGGCTATATCGCGCTTTCGGGCGCGGCGCAGCGCGACATGGCCTCTGGCGGTGGCGGCAATCGCATCACCGCGATCTTCGGCCTTGTCGGCGCGATCAACATTCCGATCATCAACCGTTCGGTGGTGTGGTGGAACAGCCTGCACCAGCCGCCATCGATCACCATGGGCAAATCGGCGATCGATGGTACTTTCCTGTGGCCGCTGCTGATTGCGGCTTTGGGTTTCAGCCTGATTTTCGGCGGGGTGGTTCTGGCGCGGATGCGGACCTTGCTGGCCGAGATTCAGGCCGAGGCGCGCTTGCGCCGCAAGGCGCTCGCTTAAAGATGGTGGCATAAGGTTCAGATGCGCGAAGGTCTTGAGCAGTGGGATTTTGTGCTGGCGGCGCTGGCGGTCGGTGTGATCGGTACGCTGCTGCTGGTCGGCCTGTCGCTGGCAGCGATGATCCGTGCCGAACGGCGGCGTGACAATATCCGCGGCAACGGAGGCAGGAGCCAGTGAGCGATAGCAAGCCCGGAGGCATCAAGCCCAAGCACCAGCGACTGGTGCTGCTGGTCATCGCGCTGGTGGCGCTGGTCGGCGCGGGGCTGCTGGCAGCCTATGCCCTGTCCAATCAGGCGAGCTATTTCTACGTGCCCAACGATCTTGTGAAGGACCCGCCGGAACAGGGCCGCGCCATCCGTCTGGGCGGCATGGTCGAAAATGGCTCGCTCAAGACGCGGGCCGATGGCGTGACCATCGATTTCGTGGTGGGCGATGGCAAGGCGCGGGTGCCGGTGCGGTTCACCGGGATCACGCCGGACCTGTTCGTCGAAGGATCGGGTGTCGTCGCCGAAGGGCGCATGGAAGGACAGACGTTCGTCGCCGACAACCTGCTGGCCAAGCATGACGAGAATTATGTGCCGCGCCAGATGGGCAACATGACCGACGCGCAAGCCAAAGCCGTGGTGGCCCAAACCAAATGACGGGTGACCGGAATGATCGCTGAAATCGGGCTGGCCGTATTGTGGATGGCCGCGGCGCTGGCCGTACTGCAGCTTGTTGCCGGGATCAGTGCGCTGCGCCCCGGCGGGGCCGCAATGGGCGGGATGGTCCGCCCGCTCGCTGTGATGCAGGGCGTGCTGGTCGCCGTCTCGTTCCTGGCGCTGATCGACCTGTTCCTTGAAACCGACCTGACCGTGAAACTGGTCGCTGAAAACAGCCACTCGATGAAGCCGGTGATCTTCAAGCTGGCGGGCACATGGGGCAACCATGAAGGCTCGATGCTGCTGTGGATCACGATCATGGCCGTTTCAGGCGGGATCGTGGCGCTGGTGGAAAAGCGCCTGCGCGAAGATACGCTGATCGCAACGCTGGCGGGCCAAGCCTTTGTCAGTCTTGGATTCTATGCGTTTCTGTTACTGTCCTCCAATCCGTTCGAGCGCCTGTCCGAACCTGCGCCTGAAGGGGCGGGTCTCAATCCGCTGCTTCAGGACATCGGCCTCGCGTTCCATCCACCGACGCTGTATGTCGGCTATGTCGGCCTGTCGGTGGCGTTCAGCTTTGCCATTGGCGCGCTGGTCACGCGCGATGTCGGGCCGGCCTTTGCCCGCGCCATGCGCCCATGGGTGCTGGGCGCGTGGATTTTCCTGACGATCGGCATCACCGCCGGTTCTTATTGGGCGTACTACACGCTGGGCTGGGGCGGCTGGTGGTTCTGGGACCCGGTCGAGAACGCCTCGCTGATGCCGTGGCTTGCGGCAACCGCGCTGCTCCATTCCGCTTCGGTTCTCGCCAGCCGCAATGCCTTGCGCGCGTGGACGGTGATGCTGGGCGTGATCGCCTTCTCGATGTCGATGATCGGCACGTTCCTGGTGCGATCGGGCATTCTCACCTCGGTCCATGCCTTCGCGGTCGATCCAGAGCGCGGATCGTTCATCCTTGCGTTGCTGGCGATCTATATCGGCGGCGCGCTGGCGCTGTTCGGCATTCGTGCCTCGACCGTGACCGAGGGTGAGCGCTTCAGCCTGTTCAGCCGCGAGGCGAGCCTTGTGTTCAACAATGTGATGCTGTGCGGTACGCTGGCAATCGTGCTGCTGGGTACGCTTTATCCGCTGATGACCGAGGCGTTCGGCGCCAAGGTTTCCGTCGGGCCGCCATACTTCAATCCGGTATCTGCGATTTTCGTCATCCCGATGATGCTGGTGATGGGTGTTGGGCCGCTGCTGCGCTGGCGCAAGGACAAGCCGGGGCGGATCACCGCGACCGTGGCCGTGCCCGCGCTGCTGACCGCGGTGGTCCTGCTGGCCGTGGTCGTGCTTGCGCCGGGCATCCGCATATTGCCGTTGCTGGGTATTGCCGTGGGTGCCGGGCTTGCCCTGGCGAGCCTGCTGCCCTTGCGCGGGCGCAACCTGCGCCGCACTCCGCTTTCGGTCTATGGCATGGTCGTGGCCCATTTCGGGATTGGTGTTGCGCTGCTGGGTGCGGCAAGCGAAAGCGCGTTTTCGACCGAGCGGCTGGCCGCGATGAATATCGGCGATACGCAGCAGGTCGGCCCGATCACGGTCAAGCTGTTGAATATCGCGCCGGTGGCCGGGCCGAACTGGACTGCATTGGATGCCACCGTGACGGCATCGTACAAGGACGGCACCCCGGTCACACTGCATCCGCAGGCGCGCACGTTCTCGTCCCCGCCGGGTGAGCGCACTGAATCCGCACTACACACGCGCTGGAATGGCCAGCTTTATGCCGTGCTGGGCGATGAGGGTGAGGACGGGCGCTGGCAGATGCGATTCTGGTGGAAGCCGTTCGTGCCGCTGCTGTGGCTGGGGGGATTGCTGGTCGCGTTCGGCGGCTTGCTGTCGCTGGTCGGCCGGGTCGCGCATGATGTGCGGCGGCTGCGCGCCGAGGGCAAGATCGCCTGGCGCAAGGCGCGGCTGGAGCAGGTGAAATGACCGAGCCGAAGCCGAAGCGCTCGTCTCTGGCGATCTGGCTGCCGCTGGCGCTGTTTGGCGCGTTTTTCGTGCTGGTGATCTGGGGGCTGGTGCGCCCGGCGGATCGGGAAGTGGCGAGCGCATTTATCGGAAAGCCCCTGCCGCAATTCACGCTTGCCCCCGCCACCGAGGGCAGGCCGGGCCTTTCGACGGCGGATTTCCAGACGGGCAAGCCCAAGCTGCTCAACGTGTTCGCAAGCTGGTGCGTACCCTGTGCTGTCGAAGCGCCGCAATTGGATGCGCTGGCAAAGCAGGGGGTCGAGATCGATGGCGTCGCCATTCGTGATCGCAGTGACGACGTTGCGCGGTTTCTCGCCACGAACGGCAATCCCTTTACGCGCATCGGCAAGGACGACGTTTCCGAAGTGCAGCTTGGCATCGGATCGTCGGGCGTGCCTGAGACTTTCGTGATCGATGGCAAGGGTGTGATCCGTTACCAGCACATCGGCGAAATCCGGGCTGAGGACATGGAACTGATCCTGCGCAAGTTGCAGGAGGCGGGGCAGTGATCGGCGCATTCCATCGGCTGGGCAGAGCGTTGTTATTGCTGGTTCTGCTGGCAATGACCCTGCCTGCCGCCGCGCAGGACCTGCTGCCGCCCGCGCCTTATGCCTACAAACAGTTGGAAGACCCGGCGCTGGAGGCCAAGGCGCAGGCGTTGATGGAGACGCTGCGCTGTCTCAAGTGCCAGAGCCAGGCGATATCCGATTCCGATGCGCCGATGGCGGGCGACATGCGCCACCAGGTGCGTACCCGGATTGCAGCGGGCGAGGAGCCGGAGGCGATCCGCACCTGGCTGGTCGAGCGCTATGGCGATTACGTCAGCTATGCGCCACAGAACAAGCCGATCATGTGGCCGCTGTTTGCCGCCCCGCTGGTGATCCTGCTGCTGGCGGTGCTGCTGCTGCGCGGGCGGTTCCGGCGCAATACCGAGGATAGCGGCAAATGACGGATGTCGGCAAATGACCTGGGTTGTTATCCTGCTGGTGGCAGCGGCGGTGTTCGGCGTGATGGCGTTCGTGCTGAAGATGCCGCGTGCGGGGTGGGAGCTTTCCGGCGCGGCGCTGTTCATCGGCATTGCCGGTTATGCCCTGCAAGGGCATCCAGCGATGCCCGGCGCGCCCAAGGCCCCGGTCGAGAACAAGCGCGCGGCCGATGAAGCGATGATCAAGCAGCGTCAGCAGATGGGCGATTCCTTTGCCAAGGGACAAAGCTGGCTGATCCTGGCCGATGGCCTTGCCCGGCAGGGGCAATACGGCGCAGCGGCCGATATCCTGCGCAAGGGCGCCGAGCAGTTTCCCAACGATGCGGACATCTGGGTTTCGATGGGCAATGCACTGGTCGGCCATAGCGACGGGTTGATCACGCCATCGGCGCAGTTCGCGTTCCAGAAGGCGGCGACGATTGCGCCCGATCATCCGGGGCCGCCGTTCTTCATGGGACTGGCCCTGGCGCAATCCGGGCGCCTGGCCGAGGCGCGGGCGATCTGGGCCGAATTGCTGGAGCGGTCGCCTGCAGAAGCGCCCTATCGCACGGACTTGTCCGAGCGTGTCGCGCGCATCGATTCGATGCTGGCGATGGCGGCGGGAAGCAGCACCGCAGGGGCGCCAGTGGATACCGCCGAACCCGCTGCCGCTGCATCGCAAGGCGCGGGCCGGTAATTGCGGAATCCGGCGCTCTGGAACGGTGCGCGGCGATGTCCGTTACTGGATCATCGCAGGGCTGTTCCGCCCATTGCGGGGTCAGATGGGCGGTGCTAAAGCGCCGCGCCGCCCCTGCCGTTCCGGCCGGGGCATACTAGGCTTTATGCCGGGGGCACCGTTGCCATGAGTGATGCCGTAAACGACGCCGCTGTGTCTGCTGCGCCTTCTGCAGGCCATGGCCAGAGTGGGGGGCATGGTGGCGGGCATGGGCATACGCAAGGGTCCCTGACCAAGCTGGCCATCGGTGCGATCGGCGTGGTGTTTGGTGATATCGGCACCAGCCCGCTTTACGCGTTGCGCGATACCTTTGCCGGGCATCATCCGCTCCCGCTCGATCTGCTGCACGTCTATGGCATCATCAGCCTGATGTTCTGGTCGATGATGATCATCGTGACGTTCAAATACGTCTCGGTCATCATGCGGGCGGACAACAAGGGTGAGGGCGGTAGCCTGGCGCTGCTTGCGCTGATCAACCAGCACACCGATGGCAAGCGCTGGGGACGGGGCATCATTTTGCTCGGCGTCTTCGCCACGGCGCTATTCTATGGCGATTCGATGATTACGCCTGCCGTTTCGGTGATGGGCGCTATCGAAGGTGTGGCGGTCTATCGGCCGAGCATGCAGGGCCTGATCGTGCCGATCGTGGTGGCGATCCTGATCGGCCTGTTCTTCATCCAGAGCCGTGGCACCGAAAAGGTGGCAGCATTCTTCGGTCCGATCATGCTGATCTATTTTGCCACCATCTCGGTGCTGGGCCTGCTCAGCATTCTGCAATATCCCAGTGTGGTGGCGGCGCTCAGCCCGCATTATGCGGTGGGCATGTTTATCGCCGATCCGTTTCGCGGGTTCCTGGCGATGGGCGCCGCTGTTCTGGCGGTGACAGGCGCGGAGGCGCTTTACGCGGACATGGGCCATTTCGGTCGCAGTCCAATCCGCGTGTCGTGGCTGGTGTTCGTGCTGCCCGCGCTGGTGCTGAACTATCTGGGCCAGGCATCGCTGCTGATCCGCAATCCGGCGGCGCTGGAAAGCCCGTTTTATTTTCTCGCGCCCGAATGGTTCCAGTGGCCCTTGCTGTTCATCGCGTCGGCGGCGGCGGTGATCGCTTCGCAGGCGGTGATTTCGGGGGCGTTTTCTGTCACGCAGCAGGCGATCCAGCTTGGCTTCATCCCGCGCATGACGATCAAACATACCTCTACCGCAGCAGGGCAGATCTATATCCCGGTCATCAACTGGGCGCTGATGATCGCGGTGATCCTGCTGGTGCTGGTGTTCCAGCGTTCGTCGAACCTGACCGCCGCTTATGGCATTGCCGTTACCGGCGCGATGCTGATCGACAACTTCCTGCTGGCAGTGGTGCTGTTCAAGCTGTGGCAGTGGAAGGCCCCGGCGGCAATCGCGATGCTGGCGCTGTTCTTCGCCATCGACGCGGCCTATCTTGGTGCGAACCTGACCAAGATCCCCGACGGTGGCTGGGTGCCGCTGGTGATGGGCGTGGCGATCTTCACGTTGCTGACCACATGGTCACGCGGGCGCGCGCTGATGCGGGAAAACATGGCCGAAGGAACGATCCCGCTCGAAGTGTTCACCAAGTCTGCGCATTCGAGCGCGGCGCGGGTGCCGGGCACGGCAATCTTCATGGCATCGACCGCTGCGGGTGTGCCTTCGGCGCTGCTTCACAACATCAAGCACAACAAGGTGCTGCACGAACGCGTGGTGATCCTGACCGTGTCGATCGAGGACGTGCCCTATGTGGATGAGGGCGAGCGGTATTCGGTGAAGGATTACAGCAACGGGTTCTATCGCCTCACGCTGCGGTTCGGCTTTCTTGAGGAAACCGACGTGCCAGCCGCGCTGAAGGGCGTGAGCATGTGCGGAGAGCCGTTCAACATGATGAAGACCAGCTTCTTCCTTTCGCGCCAGACGCTGATCCCATCGGACAAGCCGGGCATGGCGCTGTGGCGTGAAAAGCTGTTTGCGTGGATGCTGCGCAACGCTGCCAGCGCGATGGAGTTCTTCCGCCTGCCTACGAACCGGGTGGTGGAACTTGGCAGCCAGCTGAAGATCTGATGCCGCTGAAGGATGCGCGCATCCTTGTCGTCGAAGACGAATTCCTCGTCGCGGCGATGCTGTGCGATTTTCTGGAAGATGAAGGGGCGGTCGCCATAGGGCCGGTCGGGCGTGTGTCAGAGGCGCTGAAGGCGGTGGCGCAGGGCGGGTTCGATCTCGCTGTGCTGGACTGGAACCTGGACGGGCAATCGAGTTTGCCGGTTGCGCAGGCGCTGCATTCCAGCGGCGTACCGTTTCTGATCGCGACCGGATATGGGCAGGTGGAAGGTAATTTCGCCGACCGGCCCTTGCTGGCCAAGCCCTATGCGCGTGAAGCGGTGATCGCCACGATCTGCGAATTATTGGACAGGTGAGCGGGAGCGGACTTGCGCCGCCCCCGCTCGCTTCGGTCAGTCAGCCTTGGCTTCGCTGACGGATTCGTTGTGCAAGCTGGCTTCGGCTTCGGCCGCTTCCTGCTTCGCGCCAGCGGCAGCTTTCTTCGCTTCGGCTGCGGCCTTGTCACCCATTTCGTCAGTAGCTGCTGCTGCATCATCGACAGCCTTTGCGGCCTTGTCGCCCAGCTCATCAGTCGCCGCAGCGGCATCGTCGGCGGCGTTCGCCACGTCGTTACCAGCCGATTCAGCGGTAGCTCCGGCGGCATCCTGTGTCTTTTCCGAGCAGGCCGAAAGCATGAGGGCGGTTGCCGCAGTGGCGGCGAGAATGGTCAACTTGCGCATGTGGTGAGAACTCCCCTTGGATGTCAGACCCGCAGTGCGGGTTGAGAGAGCAACGCCCGAAGCCGGAATAATATCCCGCGCAGCAAAAAGGGGCGCGGCATCCGAAGACGCCGCACCCCTTTTTGTGCGCTGATCCGCTGAAGGATCAGCCGAGATTGGCGCTCACCATTGCATAGAGCATTGGCAGCGAGAGCAGCAGGTTGGTGCGGCTTGCTGCAAGCGCGCGGGGTGCCGCAGCGGCCTTTTCCTCAGCCGAGGCTTCGACGATGCCGAGGATCTTCTTCTGGGCGGGCCAGATGATGAACCACACGTTGAACGCCATGATCAGCGCCATCCACATGCCAAGACCGATCAGGTTGACCGTGCCTTCGCCGGAGAAGGTCATCGCCTGATGTGCATAGCCAGAGACATATGCGATGACGAGGCCGGTTACGACCGTCAGCAGCGCCGACCAGCGGAAGAAGAAGAACACCTTGGGAGCGATATGTCCGGTGATCGCGCCCTTCTGTTCAGCCGGGATTTTCGGCATGGTCGGCACCTGCACGAAGTTCAGGTAATAGAGCAGACCGATCCACAGCACGCCGAAGAACACGTGGAACCAGCGGAACACGGAATTTACGGTGACGCTGGCAGAATCGCCATAGCCAAGCATGACCGCGATGGCCGCAACCAGGCCGACCACGAGAACGAGATGAAGATTGCCGAAGAACTTGGCCATCTGATTTTCCCCCTATTTTAATATCTTGTGCGAGCAGGGCGGCACCTGCGCCCCCGCAGTTGCCGCGCATATTAGGCGCTGTGGTGCAAATGTCACATGAAATCAGGTTGGAGACGAGGTGTTCAATCGTCAACCCGATCAATCATGCGGTGGATTACGCTCAACTTCGGGTTCGGCGCCCGCGGCAAGGCCATGGCGCATCAGCATGGGAATCTGCGAGAACGTGAACAGGAACGATAGCGTCGTCACGCCCCACAATTTCGCCTGAAGCCAGACTTCGAAATTGCCATTCGCCACGTTGAAGAAATGGCGCAGCACTTCGTTCAGCGCGGCGAGGAACAGGAAGAAGAACGCCCAGTTGCGCGAAAGCTTGATCCATCCGGCATCGTCAAGCCCTTCGAAGGCGGCTTCCAGCAGGACGCGCAGCATTGGCTTGCCCCTGGCCAGACCGGCGAAAAGGACCACGGCAAACAGCAGGTAGATCGCGGTGGGCTTTACCTGAATCCAGAACGGATCGCCCAGCAGCACGGTGAGCGTACCGAAGCCGAGGATCAGCACGGTGGACAGCCACAACATCGGCGACACTTTGCCCAGCCGCCATTTGGAGACGATCAGCGCAATGACGGTGGCGACCATGAACGTGGCGGTGCCTTTGGTGACGGCTACCACTTCGGCCAACCCCGGTTCGGCACCTTCGGGCTTGAAGTGGCGATAGGCGAGGAAGAACACGAGCAGCGGGCCATAATCGACCAGCAGGTTGATCCACGAGGACTTGGGCTTTTCCGATTCGGGCTTGGCTGATGCAATGCGTGTAGTTTCACTCATTGCCTACTCCTGCCAGTAAACTTTCGTCATTGCGAGCGAAGCGAAGCAATCCAGTGCCGACTTGCGCAATTCTGGATTGCTTCGTCGGCGATGCCTCCTCGCAATGACGAAACGTGATGGCCGCCATTCTCACTGGAACACTCCCGCGATGACCCTGGCGACCAGATCGGGATCGAACGGGCGCAAGTCGTCAATCTTTTCGCCGACGCCGATGGCGTGGATCGGCAATCCGTATTGCTCGGCGGCGGCGACGAGTACGCCGCCACGCGCGGTGCCATCAAGCTTGGTCATGATAAGGCCGGTCACGCCCGCAACTTCCTTGAAGATTTCGATCTGCTGGAGCGCATTCTGCCCGTTCGTGGCATCGAGCACCAGCACCACGTCATGCGGGGCTTCGGGGTTGAGGCGGCCGAGAACGCGGCGAACCTTGGCCAGTTCGTCCATCAGTTCGCGCTTGTTGTGCAGGCGTCCGGCAGTGTCGACGATCAGCGTGTCGATGCCGGTATCGGTGGCGGCTTTGACCGCATCGAACACGATCGAAGCGGGATCGCCGCCTTCGGGTCCGGTGACCACCGGGATGGACAGGCGATCTGCCCAGACTTTCAACTGGCCGATGGCCGCGGCGCGAAACGTATCGCCCGCCGCCAGCATCACGCCGTAATCCTGTTCCTGGAACAGGTGCGCCAGCTTGGCGATGGTCGTGGTCTTGCCCGACCCGTTGACACCGATCACCAGGATCACCTGCGGACGTGGGAAAGCGACGATTTCGAGCGGTTTTGCCACAGGGCGAAGGATCGCGGCGATTTCCTCGGCCATGGCTTCCTTGACCGCCTGTTCGTCCACTCCGTTTTCGAAGCGGGCGGTCTTCAGCTTTTCGCGGATACGCGCGGCGGCGCGGGGACCCAGGTCGGACAGGATCAGCGCATCTTCAAGATCGTCAAGCTGCGCGTCAGTCAGCTTCGAGGCACCGACGATACTGCCCAGGTTTTCGGCAAGGCGTTCCGAGGTCTTGCGAAAACCGCCAAGCAGGCGGTCCGACCAGCTATCGCCACTCATTCCAGTATTCCTTCGATAATCCGTGTCGGCGTACAAGTGACCAGACTACCGGGCGCGGTGCCGGGAGGTGTACGGTAGCTGGCGAAGTTGCCCGCATGGCCGGTTCCATCGCGCTCGGCAAGCACCGTGGCGGGCTTGCCGATCAGGGTTTGCAGCCATTGGTCGCGTTGTGCGGCAACGCTGGCGCGCAGTTCAGCGGCCCGTTGGCGAACCACTGGTGGCGGGACCTGCGGCATCCGGGCGGCCGGTGTGCCAGGGCGCGGCGAATAGGGGAAGATGTGGCCGTGTACGACCTCGCATTCGCGCAGGATGGCAAGGTTGTTGGCGTGCATCTCCGGCGTTTCGGTGGGAAAGCCTGCAATCAGGTCTGCCCCGATGGCGATTTCGGGACGGCGGGTCTTCATCTGCTGTACGAGGGCTATCGCTTGCGCAGAGGTGTGGCGGCGCTTCATCCGCTTGAGGATCATGTCATCGCCCGATTGCAGCGAGAGGTGGACGTGGGGCATCACGCGCGCTTCGCCCGTAATCAGATCAAGCAGCAGCGGATCGATCTCCACACCATCCAGAGACGACAGGCGCAGGCGCGGCAGGGCGGGAAAAGCGGCGAGGATGGCACCGACCAGATTGCCGAGCTTTGGCTGGCCGGGCAGGTCTGCCCCCCACGAGGTCACATCGACCCCGGTCAGCACCACTTCGGCGACGCCGAGGCCGAGGTGCGGTTCGATGGCGCGGAGCACGTCTGCCACTGTGAGGGACAGGCTGGCGCCGCGCCCTTGCGGGATGATGCAGAAGGTGCAGGCGTGATCGCAGCCATTCTGGACGGGGATGAACGCGCGGGTGTGCGTGTTTGCCCGCCCGCCTGCGCGGGGGAGCGGGGAAGATTTGGGTAACGGTTCGGGGAGCCAGCTTGAGGGGGTCAGCTTTTCGGCATTGGGCACGACAGCATCGACTTCGGGCATCTGCGCGAAGCTGTCCTGATCGATGGTGGCGGCGCAACCTGTGACGATGAGCCGCGCCTGCGGGTGTTCGCGGCGCAGGCGGCGGACGGCGCGGCGTGACTGGCGCACGGCTTCGGCTGTGACCGCGCAGGAATTCACCACGACCGTTTGCGGGCCGTCCTGCAACATCGCGCCGATCATTTCGCTTTCAGCGATGTTCAGGCGGCAACCGAGAGAGACGACCTGCGCGATCATGACGGAAAATCTGATTCCTCGAACGAACCTTCGAAGCTGAGCGCGGCAGGGCCGGTCATCTCGATATTGCCGCCTTCCGGCCAGGCAATGGTCAGGGACCCGCCGGGCAGGTCTACGCGGACGGTTCGGTCGGTCAGCTTGCGGCGGATAGCGGCGACGGCGGTGGCGCAGGCGCCTGTGCCGCAAGCACGGGTAAGACCTGCGCCGCGCTCCCACACGCGCAGCTTCAGATGGTCCGGCCCGATGCGGCTGGCGACGTTGACGTTGATGCGTTCTGGAAACAGCGGATCGTTCTCGATCAGCGGGCCGAGGCGTTCGAGATCGACCGCATCGCAATCGGGCACGAAGAAGATGACGTGCGGGTTGCCGACATTGACGCCGACCGGGTTTTCCAGTTCCTCCCAGCCGACCGGCATTTCAAGGGTGTCCATCGCATAGGCGACAGGGATTTGATCCCAGTTCAGGCGTGGCATGCCCATGTCCACCGACACGCCACGACCGTTGGTTTCGGCGCGGATCAGCCCGCCCAGCGTCTCGATGGTCTGCGTGCCGCCCAGCAGCAGGCCGACCGCGCGGCTGGCGTTGCCGCAAGCCTCGACTTCGCTGCCATCGTTGTTGAATATGCGCATACGCACGTCGGCCACTGCGGAGGGTTCGATCACGATCAACTGATCGCAGCCGACGCCAGTGCGGCGATCGGCAATGGCGGCGGCGCGCCGGTGAGTCATCGCCAGCGGCATCGCGCGGGCGTCTATCACCACGAAATCATTGCCGAGGCCGTGCATCTTGCGGAAAGGAATGCGCATGCCGCGCGACATAGGCATTCGGCCCGCGAAGGGCAATGCGCTGCACGTGGCCGCGCAAATGCCGGATCAACGCCTTATCAGGCTGAGGCGCTGCGCGACGGCGTGGGCAGTGCGGGTGCTTCGGGGTCGACTGGCGGGTTTGGTACACACAGCAGGTTTTGCCCGGCCAGCATCTCGCGCACGCTCAGCGCATCGGATGGCTGGCCGTAAAGGAAGCCCTGACCCTTGAATGATCCGAATTTGCGCAATTCTGCAAGCACTTCGGATGATTCGATGCCTTCTGCGGTGATCGGCAGGTCCATCCCCTTGCCGAGTGAAGATATCGCTTCGATGATCATCGCGCTGTCCTTGCTCGTGCCGAGGTTGGACACGAAGAAGCGATCGATCTTGATCCGGTCGAACGGCAGCGTACGCAATTGCGCAAGGCTGGAATAGCCGGTTCCGAAATCGTCCAGACTGATGCGGATGCCCTGATTCTTGAGGCTGGTGATGAGCGTGCGGACGACGCCGAGGTTTTCGTGCAGGCAGGTTTCGGTTATTTCGATATCGAGACGGTGCGGCGGGAAGTTGGCTTCGATCAGCAGCTTGAGAAGCTTTTGCGCAAACCACGGGTCGCGCAACTGGATCGGCGAGATATTGACGGAAAGGGTCAGGCTGGGGTCCCAATCGCGAGCGTCGGCCAGCGCCTGGCGGATCAGGCATTCGGACAGGTCCGAGATTACGCCGATTTCCTCGGCGATGGGGATGAACACTTCGGGCGAAATCAGCCCGTGGCGCGGACTTTGCCAGCGCGCGAGCATTTCGAAGCCGGTCAATGCGCCTGAATCGAGATCGATCTGCTTTTCATAGAACGGCACGAATTCGCCCGCCGGAATGCCTTCGCGAATGCCGCGTTCCAGCTCGCTGCGGTAGCGCAGTTCGCTTTCCATGCTCGGCTCGAACCAGCAGAAGCGGTTCCGACCGGACTTCTTGGCCTGGTACATGGCAAGATCAGCGCGGTGCAGCAATGTGGTGGCCAGTTCCGCGGGCTGGTTCGTTCCGGCCGGTGTGCTGGTGGCCAGGCCGATTGATGCGGTAACTTCGATTGAAAGGCCATCGATCAGGACGGGGCGTGCAACCACTTCGTTGATGCGCAGAACGAGCCGGTCGATGGCTTCTGCGTGATCGGGATCGTAGATTGCGGCGCAGGCGAATTCATCGCCACCCAGCCGCGCCATGACCGAGCGTTCCGGCAGGATGGCGCGGATGCGGCGGGCAGCTTCAAGCAGAACGGCGTCGCCCGCCTGATGGCCGTGATTGTCATTCGAGCGCTTGAAGTTATCGAGGTCGATCATCATCGCGACCACTTCGTGCCCGGTTGCGCGCGCAGTGGCGATGATATCCTGAAGCGCGTCATCGATGCTGCGACGGTTGAGGCAACCGGTGAGTGGATCGGTCTGTGCCAGCTTCTGGGCGGTTTCTTCCGCCTGGCGCCGCTGGCCGACCTCGGTAGTGAGATCGACATAGCGACGCCAGCCGAACAGCAGCAGCGCGATGTTGAGCAGCAGCGCCGTGCTCAGCAACTGGTCGCGCGGTCGATCACCACGGATGAGCGACGCAAGGAAATCGGTAATGACGGAAGACCCGTAGCCAACGAACAGCACCATCGTGGCAATCACGACGCCAAGACAAATAACGCGCTTGTCCACCCTCGCTATCGGCCCATGCCGTTCGTTGTGGTCTGTCGGCCTTGTCGCCATAACCCTTGCCTTCGCATTACCCCAGCAATCGTCGGCTGACGCATTGCCCATGCCCTTACGCTACGGCAAAGCTCCTGAAATTTTGGTTAAGATCACGTTTCCAAGCCATGGGGGCTTTCACCATTATTCTCTATTTTGGCGATTTTGACGGGATTTTCAGGCAACTGCTTGCCAACATGCGCGACAGGCGCTAGGGGGCCGTCAAGTGGACAGGCCTGTGCTTGCCTGCGGATTCGACAACGGCCCCTGTTCAGGATGCCACACGCTGGTCGGCGAGGTTTCGCCCACCGGCGTTTTTCGCGTTACGCGAATGTGGCGGGCGGGCAAGGGCGTGCTGATGGGAATTGTGCGTGTTCGACAGTCTTTCAGACCGGCTTGGAGGCGTCTTCGATCGCCTGCGTGGCCGCGGCGCGCTGAATGAAGAAGACGTTCGGGCCGCCATGCGCGAAGTACGCATCGCGCTGCTCGAAGCAGACGTTGCGCTCCCCGTCGTGCGCCGGTTCGTCGACAATGTAACCGAACTTGCGGTTGGCCAATCAGTGCTGCGTTCGGTTACGCCGGGTCAGCAGGTCGTCAAGATCGTCAACGATGCGCTGGTCGAAATGCTCGGCGGCGGCACGGCGGAGCTCGATCTGGTGGCAACGCCGCCGGTCGTGATCATGATGGTCGGGTTGCAGGGTTCGGGCAAGACCACCAGCACCGCCAAGATCGCCAAGCTGCTGAAAGAGAAGCACGGCAAGAAGGTCCTGATGGCCTCGCTGGACGTCAACCGTCCGGCGGCGCAGGAACAGTTGAAGATTTTGGGCGAGCAGGCGGGCGTTGCGACGTTGCCGATCATCGTCGGCCAGATGCCGGTCGATATCGCCACGCGCGCGGTGAACGCGGCGAAGCTGCAAGCGGTGGACGTGCTGATGCTCGACACGGCGGGCCGGTTGCATGTCGATCAGGCGCTGATGGACGAGATGAAGGCGGTTTCGACTGTCTCGATCCCCAGGGAAACGCTGCTCGTCGTCGATTCACTGACCGGGCAGGACGCGGTCAACGTCGCGCAGTCGTTCGCGGGTGAGGTAAATCTTACCGGCATCGTGCTGACCCGCATGGACGGCGATGCGCGCGGTGGTGCAGCGCTTTCGATGCGCGCCGTCACCGGCAAGCCGATCAAGTTTGCAGGTACTGGCGAAAAGCTTGACGCGATCGAGCCATTCCATCCTGAACGCGTGGCGGGCCGCATCCTCGGCATGGGCGACATCGTCTCCATCGTCGAGAAGGCGGCGGCGACGATCCAGGTCGAGGACGCCGAGAAGCTTGCCGCGCGCATGTCGAAGGGGCAGTTCGACATGAACGACCTGCGTACCCAATTGCGGCAGATGCAGAACATGGGCGGCCTTGGCGCGCTGGCGGGCATGATGCCCGGCATGAAGAAGGCCAAGGCGGCGATGGCGCAATCCGGCATGGATGACCGCGTGCTGCTGCGCATGGACGCGATCATCGGTTCGATGACCGTGAAGGAGCGCGAGAAGCCCGAACTGCTCAACGCCAAGCGCAAGATCCGTGTCGCCAAGGGTTCCGGTACGCAAGTGCAGGACGTCAACAAGCTTCTGAAGATGCATCAGGAAATGGCCAAGGCCATGAAGCAGATCAAGAAGATGGGCGGCCTCAAGGGGCTTGGCGCACTGTTCGGCAAGGGTGGCCTTGGTGCCGCTATGCCGGGCCTGGACCAGCAAATGGGTCCGGGTGGGCTTGGTGGAATGGGCGGCGGCGGCATGGGCGGTGGCGGATTGCCTGGCCTCGGTTCCGGGGGGCTTCCCGGCAACCTGGGTGATCTGCTCAAGAAGCGCTGATTTTTTTGCAAGTTTCGTAAAGTTTAGAATTTCGCTGAAAGGTTGATTTAATGTCTGTTTCTCTTCGTCTTTCGCGTGGTGGCTCGAAGAAGCGCCCGTACTACAAGGTCGTCGTCTCCAACAGCCGCGCTCCGCGCGATGGCGCTTATCTGGAGCAGGTCGGCACCTACAACCCGCTGCTCGCCAAGGACGATGAAAACCGCGTCCGTCTGGTCGAAGACCGCGTACGTTACTGGCTCGGCGTTGGCGCACAGCCGACCGACCGCGTTGCCCGCATGCTCGACAAGGCCGGCATCAAGGAGCGCAAGGCTACCAACAACCCGAATGCGGGCGAACCCGGCAAGAAGGCCAAGGAACGGGCCGAAGACAAGGCCAAGAAGGCTGCCGAAGCCGCTGAAGCTGCGGCTGCCGCCGCTGCTGCACCGGCTGAAGAAGCCGCTGCCGAAGAGCAGACGGAAGCCTAAGTGGCTGATCTCCCCTCCCCTTCAGGGGAGGGGCCGGGGGTGGGGGCTGGCCGAAAGGCGCAGCGCTCAGCCGCAGCCCCCCACCCCAACCCCTCCCCTGAAGGGGAGGGGCTTGCCATGCGCGACAAGCCCGTCACGCTCGCCGCCATAACCGGCGCACATGGAGTGACGGGCGAAGTCCGCCTCAAGCTGTTCGGAGAAGGCGTGGCCGCGCTCAAGCGCTACCGCGCCTTCTGCGATTCCAGGCTGACGGTGACGTCGCTTCGCGATGACAGCAAAGGCGGCGCCATCGTCCGCTTTGCCGAAATCACGGACCGCACCGCAGCGGAAAAACTGCGCGGAACGGCGCTGACTGTGCCGCGTTCAACCCTGCCGCCTTTGGGCGAGGGTGAATATTACCACGCCGACCTGCTCGGCCTGCCGGTTGTCTCCACCACGGGCGAAGCGCTGGGCGAATGTATCGCCATCGACAATTTCGGTGCAGGCGACGTCCTCGAAATCCGCAAACCCGATGGCAAGCGCTTCATGGTGCCCATGAAGGTTGATGCCGTGCCGGAGTGGGATGGGCTGAGGATTGTGATTGAAGCGCTTTACGTGGAGTAGTATATACAGGCTGTATATACGGAGGCCGCGATGGGCAAGGAATACACAGCCAAGAGCTTCAAATCTGGAAATTCGGTCGCCATCCGCGTTCCGGCGGCGCTGGGCGTTGAGCCTGATCGTGAGTGGGGCGTCGAGTGGGTTGATGGCGATCTGGTGTTTCGCGCCAAGCCAGCGGCGAAGCGCAAGATCGATGTGAGCGGTTTTGCGGGCAAGGCACCGGGCATTCGACTGGCCCCACGTGAAGATTTTGAAGAAAGGCCGCGTGTGATTGCTGCTCGCAAGGCGGCTGGTTTGCTGTGATCAAATACCTGATCGATGCCGACAGTTCGATCAATGCAATGAGGGTTGCGGCCTCACCTGTGAACCGCCGGATCGGAGAATGCGAGGTCGGAGAAATTGGTATTTCCGCGATAAGCTTTTCTGAGATCTCTGCTGGAACACAACTGCAGAAGCCCCCGCCGCCAGAAGTGATCGCCGCCTTCTTGAAGGCGATTCCTGTGCTGGAATTTGGGGAGGCTGCCGCGCGTGAGTATGCCAGGCTCCCTTTCAAACGTGGGAAATTACATAGGCTGCTTGCCGCGCATGCGCTTAGCATCGGGGCGACGGTGGTGACGAACAACGAGGCCGACTTTGCGGATGTGCCGGGGTTGATGGTCGAGAACTGGACGGTTTGATGTCTGCGACACTGGACCGTGTGATGGACATTGTTGCTGCGCAAAGTGGCACGCGGCGGGATCGGCTTACTACTTCATCGGCAATTGATCAGGACGTTGGCATTTCTGGCGGTGATGTGGAGGATTTAGCAGAGGCGCTGGCAGGTGAGTTTGGTGAATGGGTGTGGCAATGGCCTTGGCAGCGTTTTGCATTGCTTGACGAAGGTTTGTCGCTGCTTTTCCCATTTCAATTTGTCTGGCAGCTTTTCACGTGGCCAATACGGGGGAGCTTTAACAATCCCAGCCCATACGAGCGGCTTGAACTCGGACACATTGCGAAAGTGATCGAAGCGGGTCATTGGCTGGAGCCATGACCTTCGCTGCCACAGTCCTCACGCTCTACCCTGAGATGTTTCCCGGCCCTTTGGGTGTCAGCCTTGCGGGGCGGGCGCTGGCTGAGGGGACGTGGTCGATGGATGCGGTGCAGATCCGCGACTTTGCGGCTGACAAGCACCGGACGGTGGACGATACGCCTGCTGGCGGCGGGGCGGGGATGGTCTTGCGGGTGGATGTGCTGGCCAAGGCTGTGGATTTTGCGCGCGGTGCCATCCTCCCCTTCAGGGGAGGGGCTGGGGGTGGGGGTTCTCCATCTGGTGTGGCGCTTGGGGATGGCCCCCACCCCCACCCCTCCCCTGAAGGGGAGGGGCTTTCAGGGCAACGGCCCGTCATTGCGCTTACCCCGCGCGGCAAGCCGCTGACGCAGGAGCGCGTGCGGGAGCTGGCGGCGGGGCCGGGGGTGATCCTGTTGTGTGGCCGGTTTGAAGGGTTTGACGAGCGCATCTTCGAAGGCCGCGATGTCGAGGAAGTCTCCGTCGGCGATATCGTGCTTTCGGGCGGGGAATGTGCGGCGCTGATGTTGCTGGACGCTTGCATTCGGCTGCTTCCCGGCGTAATGGGCGCCGCCTTGAGTGGGCATGAGGAGTCGTTTGAGAACGGTCTTCTTGAGTACCCTCATTACACCCGGCCCGCTGAGTGGGAAGGGCGAGTGATCCCTGAAGTGTTGCGATCGGGGGATCATGCGAAAATCGCGGAGTGGCGGAAACGCCGTTCGGAAGACGATACACGGCTACGCAGGCCGGATCTTTGGGAGCGTCACATCGGCGCTCGGGTCCAATCTGCCTCTGGTGCGCAACGTGAAGTGCAGGATTTGAAAAATGAACCTGATTCAGCAGCTTGAAGCTGAAGCCATCGCCGAATACAAGGCGAAGAAGGAAATTCCATCGTTCCGTGCGGGCGATACCGTCCGCATCGGTGTGCGCGTTGTCGAAGGCGAGCGCACCCGCGTCCAGAACTACGAAGGCGTGTGCATCGCGCGTTCGAACCGTGGTCTTGGCTCGAACTTCACCGTTCGCAAGATCTCGTTCGGCGAAGGCGTGGAACGCGTGTTCCCGCTCTATTCGCCCAACATCGATTCGATTACCGTGGTTCGCCGTGGTGTCGTTCGTCGTGCGAAGCTGTACTATCTTCGCGGCCGGACCGGCAAATCGGCACGTATTGCCGAGCGCAAGGTCACAAAGGTCAGCGCGGACTGAGCAGGGCGGGCGAATAGCCCAGTGCCACGACACTGATAAAGTGTTCAAAAGGCGTCCTGGCTCACCGGCCAGGGCGCCTTTTCTGCTTTCAAACGCAACCAATTCGGGCCACCAAGGCGCATCGTCAATTTGCCCCCGGTATAAAAACGGGGCCAGAGGATACCGAACTCCCATGCGTCATTTCCGTCTGCTGGCCGCTTGCGCCCTGTCGTCCTTCGCGTTTGCTCCGCTCGCCCATGCACAACAGGGTCAAAACATGACCGCTACAACACCTGCTGCCGCCCAAGACCTGACGTTTGAGCGCGTCTTTGCCAGCCCAAGCCTCAACGGCCCGGCGCCGCGCGCCGTGAAGCTTTCGCCCGATGGTCGCTATCTGACACTGCTGCGCAATCGTGCCGATGACCGCGAGCGCTATGACCTGTGGGGCTTCGACCGCGAGACGTCCGAGTGGAAGATGCTGGTGGATTCGCTCAAGCTGTCATCGGGCCGGGAATTGTCCGAGGCCGAGAAGATGCAGCGTGAGCGCCAGCGCATCGGCGACCTGAAGGGCATCGTGACTTATGAATGGGCCGCCGATGGAAAATCGGTGCTGGTGCCGGTCGATGGCGACCTGCTGCTGGCTGGCCTTGATGGTTCGGTACGCAAGATCGAAGGCACCAAGGGCGGCGAACTGAACCCCAGGCTGGGACCGAAGGGCGAGCACATCGCCTTCGTGCGAGACCGCCGGTTGTGGACGGGAAAAGTTGCAGGCGGCGCGCCGGTCGCGATCACGCCCGAAGAAGCGAACGCTGACGTCCATTGGGGCGAGGCCGAGTTCGTGGCGCAGGAAGAAATGGCGCGCTTCAACGGCTTCTGGTGGTCGCCCGATGAAGCCCGTATCGCGGTGGAACGGTTCGACGAGAGCATGGTCGGCGTGGTCACCCGCGCAGCGATCGGTGCGGAAGGCACCAAGACATATGACCAGCGCTATCCGGCGGCGGGCACGCCCAATGCCGAAGTTTCGCTGTGGGTGATGGCGCCGGACGGTTCGGGCAAGGTCCAGGTGGATCTCGGAACTGATAAGGACATCTACCTGGCGCGGGTGGACTGGGCGCCTGACGGCAAGGCGCTGTTTGTGCAGCGGATGAACCGCGAGCAGACCGTGCTCGACATGCTCAAGGTCGATCCGCTGACCGGCAAGGCGAGCGTGTTGTTTTCCGAAAGGGCGGCGGCAAAGCACTGGATCGACCTTTCGGACAGCTATCGCTTCCTCAGGGACGGCAGCCTGGTGTGGTGGTCGCAGCGCGACGGGTTCGGCCATCTGTATCGCTACAAGGCGGGCAAGTGGTCGCAACTGACCAGGGGCGATTGGACCGTGACCGGCGTGGTTGGCGTGGATGAAAAGGGCGGCAAGCTCTATTTTACCGGCAACAAGGACGATGTGCTCGCGCAACAGGTCTATGCGATGGACTTGAACGCTCCGGCAAAGATCACGCGCCTGACCGAAATGGGCTGGGTCAATGGTGCCAGCATGGACAAGAGCGGGCAGACGCTGACGATTTCGCGATCATCTGATTCACAGCCGGCACAATCGTTCATCGCCGATACCAGCGGCAAGCGGCTGGCGTGGATCGAGGAGAACAAGGTCGCAGGTGCGCATCCCTATGCACCGTACCTTGCCAGCCATCGTCCGGCGCAGTTCGGCACGATCCCGGCCGCGGATGGCACACCGCTGCATTACATGATGATTACGCCACCGCTGGAGGCCGGAAAGACCTATCCAGTGTTCACCTATCATTACGGTGGGCCATCGTCACAGGTGGTCACCAGGGGTTTTCAGGGCGCACTGGCGCAGGCCATTGTCGACAAGGGCTATATCTATTTCGCGATCGACAACCGGGGATCGGAAAACCGGGGCGTGAAGTTCGCCTCGGCGCTGCATCATGCGATGGGTTCGGTCGAGGTAGAGGACCAGCTGGCTGGCGCGATGTGGCTGAAGAAGCAGCCGTTCGTGGATGCCGACAAGATCAGCACGTTCGGCTGGTCCTATGGCGGATACATGTCGATCAAGATGCTTCAGGCCAATCCGGGGGTCTATGCGGCAGGCATTGCCGTGGCGCCGGTGACGAAGTGGCAGATGTACGACACGACGTATACCGAGCGCTATCTCGGTGATCCGAACAAGCTGCCGGAAGTCTATGAAAAATCGAATGCGCTGGCCGATACCGGCAAGATCAGCGATCCGTTGCTGATCATCCACGGCATGGCCGATGACAACGTGGTTTTCGAAAACGCCAGCGCCATCATCGCCAAGCTGCAGGGTGAGGCGGTGCCGTTCGAGATGATGCTCTATCCCGGCTACACGCACCGCATCAGCGGGCCGAAAGTGAGCAAACATCTCTACGAGACGATTTTCCGCTTCCTTGACCGCAATGGTGCAGGCAGCGGGAAGTAACTCGCGCTACCCATCGTCATTGCGAGCGACCGGAGGGCGCGCGGCAATCCAGAGTTTGTGCGTGGCGCTCTGGGTTGCGTCGTCGGTTTTGCCGCCTTGCAATGACGAGAGTTGTGGTGGGGCAAGCTGAAGTGCACGGCACAAAAGCGTTTTTAACTTGGCTGGTCGGCACCAGCCGCTAGGGAACGGCTCGGACGCAAGAGCATGCGGGCCGCTGGAAGGGAATGGAAATGGGTTACCGGGTTGTAGTTGTCGGCGCGACGGGGAACGTGGGCCGCGAGATGCTCAACATCCTCGCCGAGCGCGAGTTTCCCTGCGACGAAATCGCGGCGGTGGCATCGTCGCGCTCGCAAGGATCGGTGATCGACTTTGGCGAGACCGGCAAGAAGCTGAAGGTCCAGAACATCGAGAACTTCGATTTCACCGGATGGGACATCGCACTTTTCGCCGCAGGATCAGGCCCCACCGCGATCCATGCGCCGCGCGCGGCAGCCGCAGGCTGCGTGGTGATCGACAATTCGTCGCTCTATCGCATGGACCCCGACGTGCCGCTGATCGTGCCCGAAGTAAATCCTGACGCGATCGATGGCTACACCAAGAAGAACATCATCGCGAACCCCAACTGCTCCACCGCGCAGATGGTAGTGGCGCTCAAGCCCTTGCACGATGCCGCGAAAATCAAGCGCGTGGTCGTGGCCACGTACCAGTCGGTTTCCGGCGCGGGCAAGGAAGGCATGGACGAGCTGTTCGAGCAGAGCCGCGCGGTATTCGTCGGCGATGCACTGGAAGCCAGGAAGTTCACCAAGCAGATCGCGTTCAACGTGATCCCGCACATCGATGTCTTCCTGGACGATGGTTCCACCAAGGAAGAGTGGAAGATGGTGGCCGAGACCAAGAAGATCCTCGACCCCAAGATCAAGCTGACCGCCACTTGCGTTCGTGTACCGGTGTTCGTCGGCCATTCCGAAGCGATCAACATCGAGTTCGAGGAAGAACTGAGCGCCGAGGATGCACAGAACATCCTGCGTGAAGCGCCCGGCATCATGCTGATCGACAAGCGCGAAGACGGTGGATACGTGACCCCGGTCGAATGCGTTGGCGATTACGCCACATTTGTCTCACGCGTGCGCGAAGACCCGACCGTGGACAGCGGCCTTTCGCTGTGGTGCGTTTCGGACAACCTGCGCAAGGGTGCGGCGCTGAACGCGGTGCAGATCGCCGAACTGCTGGGCCGTCGCCACCTCAAGAAGGGTTGATCGCCGACATGATGGAAGTGACCACCGAATTCTTTCCCGGCTTCGGCGGCGCGCAACTCGCGCTGCACCGCATGGGCAGGGGAAGGCCGGTGGTGCTTCTGCATGGGCTGTTTTCTTCAGCCGAGGTGAACTGGATCAAGTTCGGCACGGCGGCGCAACTGGCGGCGGCTGGCTTTGAATGCCTTATGCCGGATTTGCGGGTGCACGGGCAGAGCGCCGCGCCGCATGATCCGGCAGCCTATCCTCAGGATGTGCTGGTGCGCGATGCCGAGGCGCTGGTGGCGCATCTGCGGTTGACCGTTTTCGATCTGGTCGGCTTTTCGCTGGGCGCGCGCACGGCGGCCCGCGCGGTCATCGGCGGGATGGCCCCGCGTCGGCTGGTGCTGAGCGGGATGGGCCTTGAAGGCCTTGCCGGATGGGCAAAACGGCAGGACTTCTTCGTGGACGTGATCGACCGTTTCGGCACGATCACGCGGGACGATCCGGCCTATCTTGCGCAGCAGTTCCTCAAGACGATGGGAGTGGACAGGGTAGCCGCGCGACTGTTGCTGGGCACGATGGCTGATACCGATGAGGCGGCACTTGGCGACATAACCATGCCGACGATGGTGCTGTGCGGTGATCAGGACGACGACAATGGATCGGCGGAAAAGCTGGCCGAGGCACTGCCCGATGCGCGCCTCGCGCTGATCCCCGGTACGCACATGAGCTGCGTGACCAAACCCGATCTGGGGCGTGAACTGGTAGCCTTCCTTTCCTGACGCACTTCAAATAAAGGCGAGCGCGCCCTCTTGCAGGAAGGCGGAGTTCGTGTCAGCTTCCCGTCAATAACGACAAAGGCCGCAAAGAGCCTTGTACGGGGATCTGGATGACATGAAAGTTCGCTGGCTGGTTGCCGCAATCGTAGCCTCCATGATGGCCCCCTCCGCCGCAGGGGCCAATACCGTTTCGGCAATCAAACCCGATGGCGTGGCCCAGGCGCTGAAGAATCTCGGCTATACCGCCGAACTGGCGAAGGACGCCAATGGCGATCCGTTGATCAACACCGACATCGGCGGCTGGCAGGCAGCGTTGCTGTTCTACGAATGCAACGAAAAGACGCACGATGGCTGCCAGTCGTTGCAGTTCGTGGCCAATTTCACGCCAGAAAAGAAGTTTACCGCTGAAGATGCCGTGCGCTTCAACCGCAACACACGCTTTGCCTCGGTCTCGCTCGACAAGGACCAGTCGGTGATGATGACGTGGGATGTGGTGACCGGGAAGGGCATCGATCTGGAAGTGTTTTCCAATTCGGTCGACATGTTCCGCAGCGCGATGGACACGCTGGGAACCGAGGTCTTCAAATAGTGTTCTGGAGATGACCTGCTACCGGCGGGCCAGACGTAGATACGAACGACGCTGCGTAATTGGACTGGGCAATCCGAAGCGGGGCTAGCCGCGATGGATTGCCCTTTTTGATGGCATTTACCGGAACGGCGGTTCGTTGAAGGCGCGCAGCTTGCGACTGTGGAGGCGTCCGCCTTCCTGTCTGAGCAGTTCGCAGGCGGTGGTGCCGATGGCAAGGTGCGCGGCGATGGCTTCTTCGTAGAAACGATTGGCCTGGCCCGGCAGCTTGATTTCGCCGTGCAGCGGCTTGTCCGAAACACACAGCAACGTGCCGTAGGGAACGCGAAAGCGATAACCCTGGGCAGCGATGGTGGCGCTTTCCATATCAATGCCGACCGCGCGGCTGAGCGACAGACGGCGCGCGGAATGCGTGTAACGCAGTTCCCAGTTGCGATCGTCGGTGGTGACGATGGTGCCGGTGCGCATGCGCTTTTTAAGATCGATCCCGCCCGCACCGCTGACCATCTCGGCGGCCTTTTGCAGGGCGACCTGGACTTCGGCGATGGCGGGGATGGGGATTTCGGGCGGCAGGACCGGATCGAGCACGCGATCGTCGCGCAAGTAGGCATGGGCGAGCACGTAATCGCCGATCTTCTGGGTGGGGCGCAGGCCGCCGCAATGGCCGATCATCAGCCATGCCTCTGGCCGTAGCACGGCGAGGTGATCGCATATGGTCTTGGCGTTGGACGGGCCGACGCCGATATTGACCAGCGTTATCCCGGAATTGTCGGGTGCGACGAGGTGATAGGCCGGCATCTGGTGCCGTCGCCATGCCGTGTCCGAAAGGCGGGCACGGGCATTGTCCGTCGCCGCATCGAGGCTGAGGCCACCTGCGCCGGTAAGCGCGATGTAGCGTTCACCATCGATCTGCTGACCCGCCCAGTCGACGAATTCATCGACGTAGCGATGGTAATTGGTGAACAGGATGTAGCGCTGGAAATCTTCCGTTCGGGTGCCGGTATAATGCGCCAGGCGGGCGAGGCTGAAATCGGTGCGCAACCCGTCGAACAGCGAAAGCGGAAAAGGACCGTCGCCGACGTTGTATTCGCCATCGGCAATCTCGTCGCCTATATGGGCCAGTTCGGTGGCGGGAAAGTGCTGCGCCAGTTCCTGCGGGCTGACCTGATTGATGCGCGCACCATAAGCCCCATCGAGCACATAGGGGAACGGGATTTCCTGGCGCGAGCGGCCCACTTCGATCCGCACGTTGTACGACGTGCGGATGAGTTCGATCTGTTCGTAAAGGTAATCGGCAAACAGTGCAGGCCGGGTGACGCTGCAGGCGTAATCGCCCCGCTGGGTCAGGCGACCGAAGGCGCGGCCGGTAGATTCGTTGTGGGGATCATCGTCAAGCCGGATGCGCAGTTCAGGGTAGCAATAAGTGCCATCGTGGCGCTTGTTGATCGCGGGCGGTGTGCCGGTGTTGGCATAGGCGGCGATATCGTCGCGCAACTGGGCAACGGCGCTGTCGTAAAGGCGGGTGAGTTCGGCGAGGATTGTTTCTGTTGTAGCCATCGCAAGGTGTGTAGCGCGCCTTTTTTGCAGTGCAAAGAAGGCTCACGAAAAAGGGGCGCCCCGAAGGACGCCCCCTGTTCTGTTTGCCGAAGTGGCAGGAAGCCTCAGGCTTCCGTTTCCTCGGTGTCTTCGTCCAGAAGGTCGGCCGGGATTTCGCCCGGTTCGGCGTTCGGGTTGTAGGCTTCGGTGAAACCGCCGACTTCATTGTCGAACATCGCGTCGATGACGTTGACGCCCGCAGTTTGCAGGGCGGCTTCGTCGGGCGAGCGGGCGACATTGACCTTGACGTTGACCGATACTTCGGGGTGAAGCGCGACCTTGACGTCATAGACGCCGATGGTCTTGATCGGGCGTTCCAGCACGATCATGGCCTTGGTCACCTTGGCGCCCTGTTCAACCAGCGCGTCCGAGATGTCACGGACCGAAACCGAACCGTAAAGCTGGCCAGCGTTGGACGACGCGCGGATGAGCACGACTTCCTTGCCTTCGACGTTGCCCGACTCAGCCTTGGCTTCATCACGACGTGCGGCGTTGTCGGCTTCGATGCGCGCGCGGTTCGATTCGAAAATCTTGCGGTTGGCATCGTTGGCGCGCAGCGCCTTCTTGTTGGGCAGCAGGAAGTTGCGGGCATAACCGTCCTTGACGGTCACTTCGTCGCCGATGGCGCCCAGCTTCTCGATGCGCTCGAGCAGGATGATCTGCATGGGTTGGCGCTCCTTACTTGACGATGTAGGGCAGGAGGCCGATGTGCCGGGCGCGCTTGATCGCCTGGCTCAGCTCACGCTGCTTCTTCGCCGAAACGGCGGTGATGCGGCTGGGGACGATCTTGCCACGTTCGGACATGAAGCCCTGAAGCAGGCGCACGTCCTTGTAGTCGATCTTCGGAGCGTTCTTGCCGGAAAACGGGCAGCTCTTGCGGCGGCGGAAAAACGGACGAGCCATTGTCTTATTCCCCTTCGCGTTCGCGGCGGCGGGTGCGCTCGCGGTCGTTCTTGCGCATCATCACGGACGGGCCGCCTTCATGCTCGTCGACACGGACGGTCATGAAACGGATCACGTCTTCGTTGATCGAGGTCTGGCGTTCCAGCTCGGTGATGGCGGCGCCCGAAGATTCGATGTTCAGCAGCACGAAGTGCGCCTTGCGATTCTTCTGGATCTTGTATGCCAGCGAACGAAGGCCCCAGGTTTCGGTCTTCACGACCTTGCCATTGTTGGCTTCGATGATTTCGGTGGCGGTGGCGGCAAGCACATCGACCTGAGCCTGGCTCAGATCCTGGCGCGCCAGAAACACATGCTCGTAAAGCGGCATGCTTTTGCGTCCTTATCTATACTAACCGATCGCTGGCTTGTTCGCGGTATTGCGAGGCCCCTCCGGCTTTCTTGGGTTTCGCCGGATTTCCGGTGAAGCGGTGGCCCTTAGCGATTCCGCGGGCGAATGCAAGCGCGATGCACGGTTCAGGTTGTCGTGACGGGATTGGCGGGCGATGCCGTCTTGGCAGGCGCGCCGCAGAACAGGACCGACGCAAGATTGCTGGTGCGGACAATGAGGTAACTGGCGATGGACAGCACAAGCACTGCCGCCGTGCCCGCGATCCACTGCACTTCGGGCGGCAGGGGCAGGGCGCGGGCGTGAGGCAGGATCAGCATGGCCCAGACCAGATGGAACAGGTAAATCGCCAGCGCGCCATCGACGAAGAACGTAATTGCCGCGCTGGCATGAACCACGGTTGCCGCCAGCAGGCGGAACAGCGCGAGGGCCATAAGATAGGCGAGCGGGAGTTCGATGGTGCGCAGGATCAGTGTGCCCGCCAGATCGGGATAGATTTCCTTGCCCAGCGCGGGGCGGATCAGCGGATCGAGCGGGATGTAGATCGCCAGCAGCACGGCGATGGCCGGCAGGATCGCGCGGTTGCGCAGGGCGAACACCTGCTCTCCGACGCGGGCATGCCATGCCAGGATGCCAAGCACGAACGCGGCGGCGTGGAACACGAATTGCTGCCAAAGCAGTGTTTCTATGGGGGCATTCGGGATGGGTGGGACCAGCATTTCGCAGGCGATACGGACCGCGCCCCAGACAGACAGCGCCAGCATCAGCCAGATTCCGCCGGTCCCTGAGAGCAGCAGGGCGCGCCCGATGCGCTCGCCCGGTGCAATGCGGGCAAACGGGATTGCCGCATAGCAGAGGCAGAAGCCCAGCAGCACGATCAGGAACCACAGATGGTCAAGCGCGATCGGCAGGCCGAGAAATGTCGGCGAAGGCTTGTGCAGGGCCATGGCCTGCAACTGGAACTGGACAAGGCCGAGTGTGGCAAGGCTGGCCAGCAGCGGCAGGCCAAGCCTGCGCGCACGGTCCCTGACCCATGCGTGAGCGCCCTTGCGCTCGCGTATCATGCCGGCGAAATATCCTGCCAGCATGAAGAAGGCGAACATGCGGAAGATGTGCGTTATCGAGGCATAGGCGCCGATGACGGGCGAAGTCTGGAAGGCGATGGCCGCCGGTTCGCTCTCGAAGATCGCCTTGGTCGCCACATGGAATGGCAGGCCCAGCAGCAGCAGTAGCGCACGGGCGGCGTCGAGGTGATGCAGGCGCTTTGCGGCGCTGGTGACGGGCGGAGCCATGGCGGTCGCCCTTAGCGACTAATCGCGGGCTGGGCGAGACCTTCGTTTCTGCCCGATTTCACGCCATCGGGACCCTTGCGCTTGCTCCGGTGTTACTGCACGTCTGCTCCGACAAATCCCGCCAACAAGGACACGCCCCTCTCATGCCAACCGGCCTGGTCGCCCTGCTCGACGATATTTCCGTGATTGCCCGCGCTGCTGCCTCGTCGCTGGACGATGTAAGCGCGGCGGCGGCAAAGGCCGGATCGAAGGCCGCAGGCGTGGTGATCGACGATGCGGCGGTGACGCCTTCGTATGTTACCGATTTTACGCCGGACCGGGAATTGCCGGTAATCATGCGGATTGCCAAGGGCAGCCTGTTCAACAAGCTGATCATCCTGTTGCCCGCCGCCCTTGCGCTGAGCGCGCTGCTCCCGTCGGCTATCACGCCGCTGCTGATGGCGGGCGGCTTGTTCCTCTGCTTCGAAGGCGCGGAAAAGCTGCTGGAAAAGCTGGGTGCCGAGAAAATCGGTGAAACGCTGGAAGATGCTCCTGCCGATGTGACCGCGTTCGAAAACGCGCGTGTTTCAGGCGCGGTGCGGACGGACTTGATCCTTTCAGCAGAGATCATGGCGATCACGCTTTCGTCGGTGGCAACTGAGAGTTTGCTGAATCAAGGGATCATTCTGGCGCTGGTCGGCATCGCGATCACGGTCGCGGTCTATGGCGCGGTCGGGCTGATCGTGAAGATGGACGACATCGGGCTGCATCTGTCCGAAAAATCATCGGCGCTGGCGCGCAAGATCGGGCACTTCCTGCTGCGCGCGATGCCGGTGCTGCTGGCGCTGCTGGCGACGGTGGGCACCGCTGCGATGCTGTGGGTCGGCGGCGGGATCATCCTGCACGGGCTGGACGAACTGGGCGTCCACGGCCCGGCCGGACTGGCGCATGACATGCAGCATGCCGTGGAAGTGGCAACCGGACCGCTGGGCGGCATACTCGGCTGGCTGACGTATGCCGTGCTCTCGGCACTGGTCGGGCTGGTGCTGGGCGCCATCGTGGCAGGTGTCGTCCACCTGATCGCCAAGGCGCGTGGCAAGCACTGACCGCAATTTGCGTCAGGCCGCGTGACGCACCGGCGGCGATTTCGGCGGGTGACCTTCGCGATAGTGCCTGATGGCAAAATCGCTGACGAGGCTCTGGAATATGTCGTCATGCAATGGCTGTTCGAATTCCAGCCCGCTGACCCGATCGCGTGACCACACCACAAACGCCATCTTCGGCTGAAGCCCAGGCAGCATCAGGTGCAGCGGTTCATCGATCCGCAGTTTCACAAGACCTTCGATCCGGGCACCGTAAGGATTAAGATCCTTAAGGATAACCGTTGACCGTTCGGCCCCGTGCTTGCAGCGCACCGGAAGCTCAATTCCCACGCGCGGTGCGCGGCGATAAGCGTTGAAACGCTCGCTTTCGGTGTCCAGCCACATGATGATCTCTCCGCCTCTACGTTAACTACACCCCTTAGGACGGCTGGCGGTGACCGCTTTTCAGGGGCGCGATCCGAATTTTGCAAGTACCTGCGCGAACTTCGCAACGCTCTGTTTCCATGGGATTGCGCTGGATCAACACGGCCCTCGTCCCGCCTGCTAACAGCCGCGTCGAAGGTCGGATGATCCTGAGGAGACGCGCAATGACTGCAACGATGGCCGAACTGGCACCGACGATCGAAATGGCGACGCGTGACGGCGTGGTGCTGATCATCCGCGCGGCGTTTGCGGAGGACGAGGCCCTGCTGGCGTCCTTCTTCGACAACGTCAGCTCCGAAGATCGCCGGTTCCGCTTTCTGGCGGCCAGCAACCATGTGGGGCACGATCAGCTTGTGCCGTTGACGCATGTCGATCACTGGCGCACCGAGAGCTTCCTCGCGTTTGAGCAGGCGAGCGGCGAACTGGTCGCTTCGGCCATGCTGGCATGCGATGCGAAAATGGACGCCGGCGAAATCGCGGTTTCGGTGCGCAGCGATTTTCGCGGGCGCGGCGTAGCCTGGACCCTGCTTGACATGCTGGCCGAAGAAGCGCGCAAGCGCGGCCTGAAGCGCGTGATTTCCATAGAGGATCGCGACAATCACGCCGCCATCGAACTCGAACGCGAGAAGGGCTTCGTTGCCCACGGGCTGGATGGCGATCCGCACCTTGTGATGCTGGAAAAGCGCTTCGACTGATTGGTGACAAGCCTTCTGGCCGCAATGCGAGACGGGGCCGGACGCGTGAACGATTCGGCCCCTAAAGCCGATCCAGAATCCCGCGCGCAAACAAGGACAGCGTATCGTCGCGCGCGCCCATGATCACCACGCGGTCACCGGGCCGGGCGAGCGCCACGATCCGGTCTGCGCAATCGGTACGGGCGGGGATATGTTCCGCCTTGCCCCCGTGAATGCCGATCAGGCGAACGATGCGTTCCGAACCGACCGAGCGATCGACCGTGCCGCCGAAATAGACCGGGTCGCACAGGATCGTCAGGTCATTCGTGCCAAGACCTTCGGCCATGACTTCGGCCAGTCCCGCGCCCATCTGGCGCAACGGGCCATAGCCGTGCGGCTGGAAGAACGCGATGATCCGGCCCGGATGCGCGCGCAGGGTGGCAAGCGTTGCCGCAATCTTTTCAGGGTTGTGGCCGAAATCGTCGATCACGGTCACGCCGCTGGCGCTGGTGCCCACGATGTCGAACCGGCGGGCAAGCCCGGCAAAGCTCGCAATGTGGCGCACGGCATCTGCGACAGGCAGGCCCGCGGCGCTGGCGGCGGCCACGGCGGCAAGCGCATTGGCGAGATTGTGGTGGCCCGGCACTTGCAGGCGCAAGGCGTGGGCGGTGCCATCGCGCCGGTCGACGAGTTCGGCAGCGATCGTGGTAGCGCCTTCGCTGATGGAGCCTTCGGTCACGCCGATCATGGCTTCTTCAGCGAGGCCGAAAGTGATGGCATTGGCGGCGCGGTCAATCAGCGCCATGCTCTCGTCATCGTCGGCATTGATGACCGCCGTGGCGGCGCGGCCAAGAAAATCGCCAAACAGATCGCGCAGTTCCTCAAGGCTCTTGTGATCGAGGCTGACGTTGTTGAGCACGGCCACGGTGGGCCGGTAAAGCGCAATCGAACCGTCGCTCTCATCCACTTCGGAAACGAAGGTGCCGCCTGAACCCACTCGTGCCGATGCGAAAGGCGCGTCGGGTGCGACGAAGTTCTTCATCACCGCGCCGTTCATGATCGTGGGATCGCGTCCGGCCTGCGTCAGGATCCAGCCGATCATGCCGGTGACGGTCGATTTGCCGCTGGTGCCGCCCACCGCGATGGACCGGGGCGCGGCATTGAACAGGGCGGAGAGCAATTCGGCCCGGCTCATCCGTGCGCAGCCGAGTTCATGGGCGCGGACGACTTCGGGCACGGTGTCTTCCACCGCTGCGGAGGCGACCAGCACCTGATCCGGGGACGTGATGCCAGAGCCATCCTGCACGAACAGGGTGAAGCCGAGGCTTTCGAGCCATGCGAACTTTTCGGGTGTGCGGCCCTGATCGCGGCTGCGGTCCGATCCGGAAACCCGCGCGCCCATGCCGTGCAGGATCAGTGCGAGCGGCAACATGCCCGACCCGCCGATTCCGCAGAAGAACCATTCGCGGGCGGACAGACTTTCGGGCGACAGGTCGGCGGGGCTGGTCATGCGCCATGCGGTATTCGCCCGCGCCGCCGGTGACAACCACCCGATTGCGGCTTTCACCAGACAGGCGAACGGGTCTAGAGATGGCGCGTGACCAGACGTATCGCCATCTGCGCGCCATCCACCCCGTTCAGCCGGGACGATGCGGCGCGCGTTTCCGCACTCGCGCAGGCGCAGTTTCCCGCGCTGGACCTGGTGTTCCACGATCAATGCTTTGCCAGCGCAGGCCATTTCGCCGGGACGGACGCCCAGCGGCTTTCCGCGTTTCTGGAATGCGCCAACGATCCGGCATTCGATGCGGTGTGGTTCGTGCGCGGCGGTTATGGGGCGAACCGCATTGCGATGGATGCGCTGCCGCTGCTGGGGCCGGTGGCGCATGGCAAGCAGTACCTCGGCTATTCCGATGGCGGCACATTGCTGGCGCTGCTCTATCGTGCCCGCGTGGGACGGCAGGTCCATGCGCCGATGCCGACCGATATCCGCCGCGCCGGAGGAGAGGCAGCCGTGGGCCGGACGCTGGCGTGGCTGGCGGGCGGGGGTGACGGGCTGGAACCATCGCTGGACGGGCGCACACCGGCTGTGGCGTTCAACCTGATGACGCTGGCTATGCTGTGCGGAACGCCGCTGTTGCCCGACCTTTCCGGCCATGTGGTCATGGTAGAGGAAGTCGCGGAGTATCACTACGCCGTGGATCGCCTGCTGTTCAGCGTGACCAGTTGCCTTGCCCCGCTTGGCATCGCCGGATTGCGACTTGGGCGGGTCAGCGATGTGCCGCAGAACGACCGGCCTTTCGGCTGCGAAGTTGAGGACATGGCGCGCCACTGGTGCGCGCGGACGGGCATCGCCTTTCTGGGAAGGGCGGACATCGGCCATGATATTGACAACAAGATCGTGCCGTTCGGTCTTGCCTGACTGACAGGCGCGGCATAGGGCCACCGCCAAATTGGTGGACCATGAGTGGAGGGTCTGATGCGAGCGTTCGTTTTTCCGGGGCAGGGCAGCCAGAAGATCGGCATGGGGGTTGAACTCGCCGAAGCCAGCGCGGTTGCGCGCGAGGTGTTCGAGGAAGTGGACGACGCGCTGGGCCAGAAGCTGTTCCAGATCATGCGCGATGGGCCGGACGATGCCCTGACCCTGACCGAAAACGCCCAGCCCGCGATCATGGCCAATGCCATCGCCGTGCTGCGCGTGCTCGAACAGGAAGGCGGCATTGCACTGGCGGACAAGGCCGATTTCGTGGCGGGTCACAGCCTTGGCGAATATACTGCCCTGTGTGCGGCGGGCGCGTTCAGCCTTGCCGATACCGCGCGCCTGCTGAAGCTGCGCGGGCAATCGATGCAGGCTGCCGTGCCGGTGGGCATCGGGGCCATGTGCGCGCTGCTGGGTGCCGATATCGAAAAGGCGACCGCCCTGGCCGAAGTTGCGGCAGAGGGCGAAGTCTGCACTGTCGCCAACGACAACGATCCGACGCAGGTCGTGCTCTCCGGTCACAAGGCGGCGATCGAGCGCGCGGTGGCGATGGTCAAGGATCATGGGATAAAGCGCGGTGTGCTGCTGCCCGTTTCCGCGCCGTTCCACTGCCCGCTGATGCAGCCTGCTGCCGATGCCATGGCCGAGGCTTTCGAGAAAACCGCGCCCGGCCCACTGCGGGTGGCGCTGTTCGCCAACGTGACCGCCTCGGTCGTCACCGACCCTGCCGAAGTGAAGCGCCTGCTCGTCGAACAGGTCACCGGCCGTGTCCGCTGGCGCGAAAGCGCCATCGCGATGAAGGCTGCGGGCGTGGAACAGTTCGTCGAACTGGGCGGCAAGGTCCTCGGCCCGATGATCACGCGCTCAGCCGGCGACGTTCAGGTCACCAGCGTGATCGGAATGGCCGATATCGAGGCTTTCCTGGCAGGGTTGTGAACCGGGTTCGCGCAAAGGCGCAAAGAGAAGAAAGGCGCCAAGGTGCATCCGCGCGAGCGAATTGAACATTTCGCCAAAATCGTGATTGATGAGTCAATCGCGATTCATCGCGAACTTGGCCCTGGCTTGTTCGAGAGTGTTTATGAAACCATTCTGGCCGGAAGGCTTGAGCGGCGTGGCTTGCGTGTAGAACGGCAGGTTGTCGTGCCGGTTACCTTTGACGGTCACCTCTTTGACGCGGCGTTCAAGGTGGATATTCTGGTCGAGGGTAGCCTTGTCCTCGAAATAAAGGCGGTTGATCAGGGCAGTAAAGCCCATGCCAAGCAGTTGCTGACTTACCTGAGATTGCTACGGCAGCCTTTAGGGTTGCTCCTGAATTTCTCCGGTGAAACGATGAAAGAAGGGATCCGCCGCATGGTCAACGAATACCGCCCTCAATAACTTTCTTCGCGCCTTCCCTTTCTTTGCGCCTTTGTGTGAACCAAACTGCCGGAGTCACTATGGAAAACCGTCTTTTCGATCTTAGCGGGATGACCGCGCTCGTTACGGGTGCCGCCGGAGGCATCGGTTCGGCGATCTGCCATTCCTTGGCGAAGCAGGGCGCGCGGCTGGCGCTTTCGGGGACGAACCCGGCCAAGTTGCGCGCCTTTCGCGAGGAACTGAACGACACCTACAATCAGGACCATGTCGAGATCACCTGCGACCTTTCGAACACCGGACAGGTCGAGCATCTCGTTCCCGCCGCGCTCGATACGCTGGGCAAACTCGATATCCTGGTGAACAATGCCGGGATCACGCGCGACAATCTGGCGATGCGGATGAAGGACGAGGAATGGGACGCCGTGATCCGCGTCAACCTTGAAGCCGCCTTCCGCCTGATGCGTGCCGCTACCAAGCCGATGATGAAGGCACGGTTCGGGCGCATCGTGAGCATCACCAGCGTGGTGGGCGCAACCGGCAATCCGGGCCAGATCAACTATGCTGCGGCCAAGGCGGGCCTTGTCGGCATGTCAAAGTCACTGGGGCAGGAACTGGCCAGCCGCAACGTGACCGTCAACTGCGTGGCACCCGGCTTTATCCGCACAGCCATGACCGACGTTCTGCCCGATGCCCAGAAGGACCTGCTCAACGCGCGCATCCCGATGGGCCGGATGGGTGAAGGTTCGGACATCGGCGCGGCGGTTGCCTATCTCGCCTCGAAGGAGGCGGGCTACGTCACCGGGCAGACGTTGCACGTCAACGGCGGCATGGCGATGATCTCGTGATGGAGATATCTGGCTCTAACCCCCGGATTGGCGCAGTTTTATCCCCAGCTTAGGCCATAAGGGCGGGACTGGCGCTTGCCGCGTTCCGCCCTCGCGTTAAGACAGATGGTCCGAACCGTACGCCGGGGACGCGATTCCCCGGCCCAGTCAACGCACGGGGAAGGGCGTCATTGCCCGCTCCTGGGGGGATCGAGACGAAATGAAGGCGACGATTGAACGCGCGACGCTGCTGCGCTGCTTGTCCCACGTCCAGTCGGTGGTTGAACGCCGCAATACCATTCCGATCCTGTCGAATGTGCTGATCGAAGCATCGCCCGACAATCGCGTACGTCTGATGGCGACCGACCTTGATCTTCAGATCATTGAATCGATGGCTGCCGTTTCGGTTGAAACGGCAGGTGCAATAACGGTTTCGGCGCACCTGCTGTTCGACATCGCCCGCAAGCTGCCCGATGGCAGCCAGGTCAGCATCGAGACGGCGGACAACCGCATGATCGTCAAGGCCGGGCGCAGCCGGTTCCAGTTGCCCACCCTGCCGCGCGACGATTTTCCCGTCATCGTAGAAGGCGACCTGCCGCACAGCTTCGAGGTTCCGGCGCGCACACTCGCCGAACTGATCGATCGTACCCGCTTTGCGATCTCCACCGAAGAAACGCGCTATTACCTCAACGGTATTTTCCTGCACGTTTCGGACGATCCGCAGCCGGTGTTGAAAGCGGCGGCCACCGATGGCCACCGCCTGGCGCGCTTCACGATTTCCCGCCCCGAAGGCGCTGAGGGCATGCCTGACGTGATCGTACCGCGCAAATGCGTGGGCGAATTGCGCAAGCTGCTGGAAGAAGTGCTGGATTCGGCGGTTCTGATCGATCTTTCCGCCAGCAAGGTGCGCTTCACGCTGGGCGGCGAAAACGCTGTCGTGCTGACCAGCAAGCTGATCGACGGTACATTCCCCGATTACAGCCGGGTGATCCCCACCGGCAACGACAAGCTGCTGCGGCTTGATCCGCGCGCGTTTTTCGAAGGCGTCGATCGCGTGGCCACGATTGCCACTGAAAAGACCCGTGCGGTCAAGATGGCGCTCGATCAGGATCGCGTCACGCTGTCGGTGACCAGCCCGGATAACGGCACGGCGGCGGAAGAAATCGCTGCCGATTATTCTGCGCAAGGGTTCGAGATCGGCTTCAATGCCAATTATCTCAAGGATATCCTCAGCCAGATCGACGGTGACATTGTCGAACTGCACCTTGCCGATGCCGGCGCACCGACCCTGATCCGCAAGGACGACAAATCGGCGGCGCTCTACGTTTTGATGCCGATGCGGGTGTAACAGGCCCGTCCCTGAATGGGGGGCATGGGCAAAATGTTAACGACGTGCTTCTCCAGGGTTTAGTAGCCGTTCGAGCGTGGCTTTAGAGCCATGTTGAAGTTCGGGTGCGAGTGTCTCATGCTTGAGGAGCACCGCACATGCAGAATACGGATAGCGAACGGCAGATTTCGAAGAAGTTGACGTTCTTCAATATCGGCAGTGAGGATTTCGATCGGTTCCCCGGCATTGCCCGTGCCCTGGAAAAGCATGCGCCCCCCGCGCTCGACAAGCTTTATGACCAGATTTCCGCCACGCCGGAAACCGCCCGGTTCTTTGGCTCGCGCCACGCCATGAATCACGCCCGCGACAAGCAGATCGAGCATTGGGCGGCAATGTTCCGTGGGCGTGCGGACAGCAGGTATTTCGAAAGTGCCGAGGTGATCGGCAATGTCCACGCGCGGATCGGACTGGAGCCTGGCTGGTATATCGGGGCCTATGCCATGGTGCTCGAACAGGTCATTGCGGGAATGTTTTCAGGCATTGGCGGCTTGGGTGGCAGCAAGCGCAAGTCCCGCGCGGTGGGATCGCTGATCAAAATGGCCTTGCTTGATATGGAAATCGCGCTCTCGGCCTATTTCAAGGCAGCGGAAGCCGCCCGCATTGCCGTGGTCGATGAGGTCAGCGCAAGCTTGCAGGCCATGGCCGACGGCGATTTCGCCGCAAGCGTACCCGAACTGCCTGCCGCCTTTGCCGAATTGCAAAGGCATCTCGATGGCATGCGAAGACAGGTGTCCAACGCCTTGTCCGCTGTTGCCGACACATCGACTTCTGTCGGTGTGGGGGCAAAGGAAATCCGGCAGGCGTCGGACGATCTGGCGCGCAGGACCGAACAGCCGGCCGCCAGCCTGGAGGAGGCCTCGGCCGCCATGACAACCCTGGCTTCGACCGTCCGCAATTCGGCCGATGATGCGGCACATATGCACGATTCGGTTCATCAGGCGCATGGCGAAGCGTTGAAGGGCGGATCGGTGGTCGGTGAAGCGGTCAGTGCGATGAAGGATATTCACGGTTCGGCCCAGGAGATCGGCAAGATCATCTCGGTCATCGATGGCATCGCTTTCCAGACAAATCTGCTGGCACTCAATGCCGGGGTCGAAGCGGCGCGGGCAGGGGAGGCAGGCCGTGGATTTGCCGTCGTTGCCACTGAAGTTCGCGCTCTGGCACAACGAACCGCCGATGCGGCGCGGGATATCAAGGTGCTGATTACCGCCAGTTCCCATCAGGTCGAGCGCGGCGTCAACCTTGTCGGCCAGACCGGCGAGACATTTGCGCTGATCGTGGATCAGGTCGGGCACGTGGCCGATCTGGCCAGCAGTATCGCGCGCATGGCGAGCGAACAGGCCGCCAGCATCGGACAGGTTCGCGAAACCGTGCGCGAGATGGACACGATGACTCAGCAGAATGCAGCCATGGTCGAGCAAGCGACCGCTGCCGCGCGCAGCCTTGCCAACGAATCCAGTCGCCTTTCGACCCTCGTCTCGAAATTCCGCGTCGAGACTCATGCCGACGCGAGCTATCGACAGGCGGCCTGAATTAGTCCCGCGCCCTGATCATTTCCGCGATATCGACGAATTTCTCGCGCGGGGCACCGTCGCGGGCACGTGCAGCCTCGGCTTCCTCGATCTTTTTCCAGTCGCGGAAGGTGACGATATCGAGCTGGCGGGCTTGCGCCAGGGCATCAAATCCGGCCCGCCCCTTTTTGCCCGTGCCACTGCCGATATCCCCGGCAATCATCTCGATGATCGCGAAACCATCGGGACGATTTGTGCCGATCGTGCCCGAAGGCCCGCGCCGCGCCCATCCAACGCAGTACAGCCCCGGCAGGATGCGGCCTTCATCATTGGCGAAACGTCCGGCGCGTTCATCGAAAGGTACACCGGGAATAGGCGTGGTCTGATAGCCGATGCAGGATACGATCATGCTGGCGGGAATCTCGTAGAACTGGCCGGTGCCGACAGCACGACCTGCCTCGATCCGGGTACGCTCCACTTCCAGCGCCTCGACCTTGCCTTCGCCCAGCACAGCCCGCGGTGCCGCGAAGAAATCGAACTCCACTTCGAGCGGCAGGTCCGCCCGTTGGCTGTCCGGGATCGCGGCAAATGCGCGCAAGTGGGTGACCGACTTGCGGATGCCGGGTTCGAGCAGGGCATCATCGGCAATATCGGGCAGGTCACCGGGATCGACCCTTGGCGCCGCGCGTGTCAGGTGGCCCAACTCGCCCAGTTCCTTGGGCGTCATCATGATCTGGTGAGGGCCGCGCCGCCCAAGGATCACGATGCGGCGGATATGCGATGCCATCAGCCGTTCGAGCGCGTGGCCGACAATGTCGCTCCCGGCAAATTCCTCGCGGGTTTTCGATAGAATCCGCGCCACATCGAGCGCGACATTGCCCATGCCGATAACCACCGCCGTATGCCCGGAAAGATCCGGGTCGAGCGCGGCAAATTCGGGATGGCCGTTATACCACCCGACAAATGCGGCGCTGCCATGGACATTGCCGAGATGATCGCCCGGAATGCCGAGCTGGCGGTCGCGCGGCGCGCCGGTAGCAAGGACGACCGCGTCATAGAAGCCTTGCAGTTCCGCAACTGCAATGTCCTGCCCGACCTTTACATTGCCGACAAAGCGGACGTTTTCGGAAAGGGCAGTCTGTTCATAGCGCCGCGACACGCCTTTTATGGATTGGTGATCGGGAGCGACGCCGGTGCGTATCAGTCCATAAGGCACGGGAAGCATGTCGAAAATATCGACGCGGACGTCATCGCCCCATAGCTTCTGCGCGGCTTCGGCGGTGTAATATCCGGCCGGACCCGAACCGATGATCGCGATATGCCGCATAGCCTCTCCATGGCTTGTTTCCCGACCATGAAGCTATCGCATGCACATCAAAAGGAAAGCGGCGAAATTGTCGGTCTTTTGGCAGGGCGTCAATCTTCGTCCAGGAAAGCGCGCATTTTCGTTATGAAACGCTCGCGCTGTGACAGCATGAACAAGTGTCCGCCGCCATGAAACATCTCAAGCTTGCTATCGGGAATCGCGTTGTGCAGCAGATGGGCATTGGCAGGTGGGACCAGTTGATCCTGCTCGTCAGCCATGATCAGGACGGGCATCGACAGGAGCGGAAGGAACGGCAGGCTGGTCCAGGTGGTAAATGCGGCCAACTGGTATGAAAAACCCAGCGGAGACGGGGCTTTCACCGCATTGAGCGATACGCGGGCGTTGCCCCCGCCGTTATAGACCGATGCAAGATTGCGGCGCAGCGTCCGGGCAACCGTATATTCCCGCGGGTCGAGCATATGGGCAAGCACGGAGGTGTTGCCCGGAACCATTGTGGCTCCTGCCGTGGTTGCAGCCAGCACCAGTTTTCGGGTGCGGGCGCGATGCTGGAATGCGAATTGCTGGGCCAGCGCGCCGCCCCAGCTGATTCCCAGAACATCGGCCTGTTCGATTGCCAATCTGTCCAGCAGTGCCGCCGTGGTCAGCGCCATGCACGAAATGGTATAGGGCACGATCGGATCGGGCGAGGCACCGATGCCCGGCATGTCGAAGCAGATCACCTCGCGCTCCGGCAAGGCGCGGGCAAGCGGGCCGAGCAGTTCGAGATTGAGGCCGATGCCGTTAAGCATGATCAACGGCCGATGTGCATCCGCGCCGACATTCCAACGCGCCACGTTCAGTCGTCGCCCCGCGACGCCGATCAACGATTGTTGTGCTGTATTACTCACCGATACCCCGCATTCCTGGCGAGTGCCTACCACCTTCGCAAGCGCGGCAAAAGCACCTGTTTTGGTGCAGGACTTAACCCTTTATAAAAGCGCGCGGGTGCAAAGACTTGCCCATGGCGGTTGAGTTTGATCCAGTAATGCCCAAGGCCGGGGTTTCCGGCGATTTTTCGCGTACGCGCAGGCGCGATCGCATTTCCGCGCCCGCAGTTGCCGATGCAGGTGCAAGTTTCCTGTTCGGCGGCGATCCGGCAAACCTGCTCATTTCCCCGGAATGGCCGAAGCTGGCAATCCCGATGGCGCTTGCCCCGCTGTTTCTTGCCATGGTCGATCTTTCGCTACCGCCGCTGCTGCCTTCGGCGATCATCGCAATTGCTGCGCTTGCGGTTCATTTCTCGACGTTCGCGATGAAGGTCGAGCGGGACCGGAATCTCGAAACAGGTCAGCGCATGGCGCTGATGGGGCTGGTCGTGGCTTTCCCCATGTTCCTGTTCGGCTCAGCGATCGGACTGTTCGGTGCTGTTTCGGGTGTGGCGTGGTTCCATTGCATCGCGGTGGTTGCCACGATGTCGCTGCTGGCCACGGTCGTCCAGTCGGGACGGCTTGTCGGCGTTCTGGCAGCACAAGTTTCGATCTGGTCGGGCGTGACCTGCGTCGCCACGCACATCGGAGGCTATGCCGCGCTGGCAATAGGCCTGTGCATCGCATTCGCCGCCTATCTGCGCCAGCGCCGGATCGATATGGTCGTCCGGGAAAAGGCCGAGAGCGATCAGCGGGCGCAGACACGCGCGCAGGAAATTCTCTCGGACTATGAAGAAACCGGGCAGGGCTGGTTCTGGGAAACCGATCGCCGTGGCCAGTTGACGTACCTTTCCAATCGCGTCGCCGAAGTGATCGGCCGCCGCGTGGAAGACCTGGTAGGGCGGCCCTTTTCCGAATTGTTCAACCTGGCCGAACAATCGGGCGAGGGCGAACGGACACTTGCGTTCCATTTGTCTGCCCGGTCCGGTTTCAGCGAACTGGCGGTGCGCGCTGCTGCCACCGATGAAGAGCGCTGGTGGTCGATCACCGGACGGCCGACGTATGATACGTTCAACAACTTTACCGGCTTTCGTGGATCGGGCACCGATCTTACGGAAAAGCGCCGCTCGCAGGAGCACGCGTCGCGGCTTGCACATTTCGATTCGCTGACAGGGCTTTCGAACCGCTTCCGCATGTCGCAGACGCTGGAGAAGATCCTGCTGGCGCCGCAGGTCCATCATCGCGCCTGTTCGGTGTTCCTGCTCGATCTCGATCGATTCAAACAGGTCAACGACACGCTCGGCCATCCGGCGGGCGACGCGCTGCTCAAGCACGTGGCGCAGCGGCTGGAACGCGTGGTCGGAAAGATGGGCCGCGTCGGCAGGCTGGGCGGCGATGAATTCCAGGTGATCCTGCCCGGAAAGATCGAGCGTGAACAACTGGGCCACCTTGCCGCGCGCGTGATCGAAAGCCTGTCACAGCCCTATTCGATCGATGGCAGCCGGGTGATGATCGGCGCGTCCATCGGCATTGCCATAGCGCCCGATGATGGCGTGACCAGCGAAGCCCTGATCCGCAACGCCGACCTTGCGCTTTATGCCGCAAAGGATGGCGGGCGCGGACGGCACCACTTCTATGCCGCCGATCTTCACAGCGATGCCGAAGAACGCCGCAAGATGGAGGAAGACCTGCGCGATGCGGTTACGTCCGGCGGGCTGGAACTCTATTACCAGCCGGTTGTGCAGACCGCGACCGAGAAGATCACAGGGTTCGAGGCGCTGCTGCGCTGGAATCATCCCGAACAGGGCTGGATCAGCCCCTCGCGCTTCATCCCGGTGGCAGAAGACACTGGCCTGATTGCCCAGATCGGGGAATGGGCGCTGCGCACGGCTTGCCAGGATCTGGCCAGATGGCCCGGAAATGTGCGCGTGGCGGTCAATGTTTCGCCATTGCAGTTCGCCAATCCGTCGCTACCACTGGTCGTGACAAATGCCCTTGCCAGTTCGCAAGTCGCGGCGGAACGGCTTGAACTCGAAATCACCGAAAGCGTGTTCCTCAACGATGACGAGGGCACCGACCAGATGTTCAAGGCTTTGAAATCCATTGGAGTCCGCCTGGCGCTCGATGATTTCGGGACCGGCTATTCCTCGCTTGGCTACCTGAAGACAGCGCCGTTCGACAAGATCAAGATCGACCAGTCGTTCGTACGCGGGGCAACCCAGCCCGGCAGTCGCAATGGCGCGATCATTGCCTCGATCGTCAGCCTGGCCGAAGCGCTCGGCATGGAGACAACGGCGGAAGGCGTCGAGACGCTGGACGAACTCGATCTCGTCCGCATGCTCGGCTGTAGCCATGTGCAGGGCTACATCTACGAACGTCCGCTTTCAGCCGCAAATGCAGCCGCCCGCCTTTCCACCGGCCTGATGGCGATTGCGCAAGGTCCGCGTTCGGCCCGCGCGGCGCGCCAATCGATGTTGCGCAAGATCACGGTCGAACATGGCGGCCACAGCTACACCGCAATGATTCGCAACATCAGCCAGACCGGCGCCTTGCTGGAAGGCTTGTGGAATGTCCCGCCCGGAACGATCTTCCGCGTCGAACTTGGCGAAAATCATGCGGTGACTGCAACCTGCCGATGGTCGGGGGATGATCGCATGGGCGTCGAATTCTCGCAGCCGCTGAGGCTGGACGATGCGGGACGGATCGCCGCTGTGGCGGCCCGCCCGACGAGCGTACCCGGCACGGACTACGACATGATCGTTCCGCGCAAGGTCGGCTGAAGCAAAGATCAGCCGCGCAAGGGTTCAGCCCAGCGCGGCCTGCTTTTCTTCGGCCAGCCGGTCCAGTTCGGCGCGGCTCTTCTTTTCCGCGGCGGTCTTCAACTGGCCGCAGGCAGCGTCGATATCGCGTCCGCGCGGGGTGCGGACCGGAGCGGAAATGCCCGCCGCAAACACGATCTCGGCAAAGCGCTTTATCCGTTCCGGGGTTGAACATTCGTAGGCAGCGCCATCCCACGGGTTGAACGGGATCAGGTTGACCTTGGCTGGCAGATCGTACTGCTTGATCAGGCGGATCAGTTCGCGCGCATCGTCATCGCTGTCGTTCTTGTCCTTCAGCATCACATATTCGAACGTGATGCGCCGCGCGTTGGATGCGCCGGGGTAATCGGCGCAGGCCTGCAACAGTTCCTCGATGCCGTATTTGCGATTGATCGGCACGATCTCATCACGCACTTCCTTGGTGACGGCATGGAGCGAGACGGCGAGGTTTACGCCGATTTCTGCTCCTGCGCGCGCCATCATCGGCACGACGCCGCTGGTGGAGAGCGTGATCCGGCGCTTCGACAGCGCCAGCCCATCGCCATCCATCACGAGCTTCAGCGCATTGCGCACGTTGTCGAAGTTATACAGCGGCTCGCCCATGCCCATCATCACGATGTTGGTGAGCAGGCGCCCGTCGGCGGTATATTCGCCTTCGTCCTCGTCCTCGTCATCAAAATCCAGGCCCGCCATCGTGGGAACGCGGGTGTCATTGCCACCTTTCGGCCATTCTCCCAGCGAATCGCGCGCCAGCATGACCTGCCCGACGATCTCGCCCGGGGTCAGGTTGCGCACCAGCCGCATCGTGCCGGTATGGCAGAACCGGCAATTGAGTGTGCAGCCAACCTGGCTGGACACGCACAGGGTTCCGCGATCCGCATCGGGGATGAACACCATCTCGAAGTCATGCTTGTCCGCCGTGCGCAGCAGCCACTTGCGGGTGCCATCGGTGGAGACCTGTGCCTCGACGATTTCCGGGCGGCCGATCACGAAGCGTTCGGCCAGCCACGGGCGCATGGTCTTGGCGATATCGGTCATCGCATCGAAATCGATCACGCCGCGGTGGTAGATCCAGTGATAGACCTGCTTGGCGCGCAGCTTTGCCGCCTTGGCATCCAGCCCGGCCTCGGCAAAGATATCGGCGATCTGCTTGCGGGGAAGGCCGATCAGGTCGATCCGGCCATCGTCGCGCGGCGTAACCTCGCGCGGAACGGGAACGGGATCGATGTGCCCCGGAATGGGCATGTGTGCCGCGGGCTGGCGAATGGTGTCGATGTGGGAATCCATCGCGCGCATATAGGGATTTGCGCCCATTCGCGCAAACACAGGCGCGCGAATACCGCAATGCGGCGGAGGTTCCCGTACATTGACGCAATCTACACTCGGTTCGTCGCAAAAATGTGACTGATTTACAACACCTTCTTGTTGTCTCAGGTTCAGGAAACCGGATCGTGCTTCGGCCATTTGGGTGAGGACTGTCGTGCCGCAACGCAATGCAAATGGCCCGGCAGGAATTGGTTGAATGGAGTTTACCATGAAGAAGATCTGCGCAATTCTCGCCGCTGGCACCGCCCTTGCCGCCTCGGCTCCCGCCTTCGCACAGGATGCCACCCCGGCAGAAGCGTTCAGCGGTTTCCACGCCGAAGCGCTGGTCGGCTATGACCACATCCGTTCGGGCAGCAGCGAAGACATCGACACCGACCGCGACATCAAGCAGTCGATCGACGGCGTCGAATACGGCGGCGCTGTCGGCTATGACATCCCGCTTGGCACCAACATGATCGTCGGCGCCGAAGCCGAAATCACCGACAGCAGCGCATCGCGCGATTACAACAACGACGAGCCGACCGTGTTCAATCTCGGTCGCGTTGATGCCGGGCGCCAGTACTACTTCGGTGGTCGCCTTGGTTATGCCATGTCGCCTGAGACCCTGCTTTACGTGAAGGGCGGCTACAGCAACGCCCGCTTCAACCTGCAGGGCACCGATGGCACGACCAATCTGCGTCAGCGCCTTGACACCGATGGCTGGCGCGCAGGTGCTGGCGTTGAACAGAAGGTCGGTTCGAACGCCTTCGTGAAGGTCGAATACAAGTACACCAACCTTGGCGAAGCCGAATTTGATTTCAACGGCGATACCCCGGATTCAAGCCGCTTCAGCATCGATACCGATCGTCACTCGGTGATGGCGGGCGTCGGCGTCCGCTTCTGATCCGTCAGAACGCGCAAGCAAAGGAAGGGCGGGCCGAAAGGTCCGCCCTTTTTCGTCTGATACCAACCTGCAGTGATCCTGACCCATGAGGATTGTGCTACCCCGCTCGCTGGCGAGGAGCAGCCGAAGCGGCGATGTGGTTCATCGTTGCAAGGCTGCGACGCTGTCCAGCGGGCGGGGTAGCACAACCCTGCGGGCGATTTTTGGCGGTCCTCGGACAGCGTCGCGCCCTCGGAATGATGAACCACATCACCCCTTCGGACGCTCCTTGCCGAGAACCGCCAAAAAACGTCCTCATGGGTCAGGATCACTGCAAGTTGGTATTAACGCGCGCAACCCAGCGCCGCCGCATCCATGGCCGAAGCCGCACCTTTGAGCGGATAGCTGTCACGGAACGTCCGCCCATCGGCGCCGCGCGCGATTACCACCATCGACCGGGCGCTGCGCATCTGCGCGATAATCCCGGCGTTGGCGGTCTGGTCGGTCGGCCAGGCATCGGCTTGCCCGGTCTGCAACGCGAAATTGGCTTCGGGGAACGATACGATCACTTTGGAACCCGCTGCCAATCGCCGCGCCAGCCGGACATGCACCGCGCCACGAATGCCGCGCGCGGGCCAGTGTCCAACGGTGAAATAGGGTTGGAATTCCTGCTTGCGCCCCGCGATTTTCTGGGCCGTGGCAATGGCATAGCAGCGCGGCACGGCGGGATCGTGGAATGCCCCCCATATACCGAATATGCCGAGGCTGTCGCGCGCGACAGCGGTTCCTGCCAGGGTCAGCGCGGCGAACGCCAGCAGTTTCCTCATGGCTTTTCCCGCAGCGCGCCGTCAATCTTCCGCGTGGCACGCGCAGCCTCGATCTTGTCGCGCGCTTTTTCGGCCTTGGTGCGCCCGAACTTTGCGCGGTTGGCTTGTGCCTCGTTTTCCTGTGCAGTTCTGGCTTTGGCCTTGCGGACGGACCGGAGGTTGACGATTTCCGCCATCAGGCGTGCTCTATCCCGTGTTCGGAACCGAATATCGTGCGCTCAGCCCCGTGTTCGACCAGCGTGATTGACCCTTGCACCAGGGATGGCGCAATCGGCGCGCGGTGAACGGGATGAACCGGATAGCCGCCCATCATCCCGCGCAGCACCCGGCTGGAAATGCCGTGCATCACCACGATATGATCGCCTCCGGGATCACCAAGTTCATCCAGCCAGCGGTTCAGGCGTGCGACGATCATGGGATAGTCCTCGCCATCGGGGGCGGGGCGCAGGAGGTGGTCCTCGATCAGGACCGGGCCGACTTCACTTTCCACTTCCCTGTACGACCGCCCGTACCACGATCCCATATCGATCTCTTTGAGGTCCATCGTGCGCCGTCCGGCGAACCAGTCGATCCCCAGTTCCTCGGCGATCAGCGCGGCGGTTTGCAACGCGCGGCCCGTATCGGAAATGTGCAGCGTCACTTGCGGACTCTCACCCAGTTCGGCCCGTAACGCGCAGCCCATCGCCACCGCCTGTTCAAAGCCCTGCCGCGTCAACGGGGTGTGGATGTTGTTGGCCTGAATGCGGCGTGTGGCGTTATAAACCGTCTCGCCGTGGCGCATGATGTAAAAGCGACCCTGTTTCATGGGTAACGCTTTAGCCTGTGGCGTCTGGATAGGAAATGCTCATGATCTCCCATTCCTTCTCCCCCGAAGGCAGCCGCACGATCCGCAAATCCCCCACCCGCGCCCCGCGTAGCGCCTTGGCAATCGGCGCGCTCCAGCCGATCCGGTTGTTGGTAGCATCCTGCTCGTCATCCCCCACGATGGTCAGCACGCGCCGGGCGTCGTCCTCGTCGGCAATCTCCACGGTCGCGCCAAACAGCACCCGCGTGCGATCCTCCATCCGCGCCGGATCGACCACCCGCGTCGCCTTCATCCGCCGCGCCAGGAACGCCAGCTCCCGATCAATCTCCCGCATCCGCTTGCGCCCATAGAGATAATCGCCGTTCTCCGACCGGTCGCCATTCCCAGCGGCCCAACTGACGATCTCGACAATGGCCGGGCGTTCGGTGCCCAGCAGATGATCGTAGCGGGCGCGCAAGGCGGCAAATCCGGCGGGGGTAATGGGGTGACCGTCAGGCTTCATGGGGTGGCTTTAATGCAAAGATAGGGGGCGATAGAAGCTGTGCGCACTAATCTGACTGCGTAAAAAACATCACTTTTGAAAAATCACCACGCTTAGCGTCACTCTTTCTCACCCAGAAATAGCCACAATGATAGTGTGCCCAAGGTGAGTCTAATCCAGTCCGATGTACTCGGCCGATAAATACCCAATCCGCAAGGGAATTGCTAAAATTCTGGCTTTTTAGTACGCCACGATCATCGTCGGTAAGGTTCCGGTAGCGCATTTCGCAAATTCGCGGCATATCTTTGTTGGACTGAAGGTCGCACGGCCATCCGTCGAGTTGCCACTTTGTATGCGATTTTATTGCAGCGTTGACTTCGTAAGCCCAATTATCGAATTCAACTTGATCATCATGTTGCAGTGCAGATGCACTGAATTCCAGATCATATGTAAAATCGCTTTCGAATGTGAAATCGAAGCGAGGATAGGGAGGGGCACCCCCGACTGGAAGCGGATGTTGGTGATCAGTGCTGTCGAAGGAATGAATGACACGAAAAAGTTCAGGAGCCGTTTCGTCGCAGGTGCTCGGCGCGACGAAGAAGAAAATTGTTCCCTTGTCTGGCATCCACTTGAATTTATCCTCAATCGAAATTTCAGATAGATCAATCTGGCAAACAAACACGAAAGGTGTTTCGTCCACCATCGGCCAAGCAATCTCAGAAGGCAGAAGCGGCAATCCGCCGGAGTAGGATCTCTTTTTTTGTTCACTCGGTCGGCCGATTAATGCCAATTTTTTCGACTTTAGGAATTTCGCCTTTTCTGCTTTCAACTTTGCGGGATTGCGAGGAATCGGATTTCCCTTTTCATCGATTATCCTACGAAAAACACGCAGCTTGAAATTGCGCTCATTTTCAAGAGCTTTCAGTTTTTCGTCAAACCAATCCAACCTGCCGCTCCTCAAGGTCAGCCAATTAAGTATCGAAGTCGCCAGAGTTGATAATTAAAAGAAACGCCGCCTCACCCCGGCTCCCGCTTCCCAATAAAGTAGCTCATCGGGTTCGCCCCGCGATACGTCGCAAACTGCGGGTTCATCGCTTCATAGACCACCGCGTTTTCCAGCACGCGCTGCACATAGTTGCGCGTTTCGGAGAGCGGGATCTTTTCGATCCACTCCACCCAGTCCACGCCGCCATTCCGGGGATCGCCGTTGGCGCGCAGGAACTTGTTCACGTTTCCGGGGCCGGCGTTATAGGCGGCGACGGCCAGCGGCCAAGAGCCGCCGTAATAATCGAGCATGCGCTGGAAGTAACCGGAGCCGAGCATGATGTTGTAGCTGGCGTCGTCGATCAGCGCCGATGTGCTGTACGACATGCCAAGCTTGCCTGCCTGTTCGTTGGCGGTGGCGGGCATCAGTTGCATCAGCCCGCGCGCGCCCGCGTGGCTCATCGCGTTTTGCGCGAACTGGCTTTCCTGGCGGCTGATCGCGTGAATTGCGGTCCACTTGCTTTCATGGCCCGGCGGGACCGGGATCAGCGGGAAAGCTATGTGCTGAAAATCGAGGAAACCGCGCGCGGCGGCGGCCTGCCCCACGATCACTCCGAGATCGCGGCGGCCGAGGTCACGCGCGAGTTGCGCCACCATCATGTGCTGGCCTTCGCTCTGCTGCTGTTCGGCCACTTCCTTGAAAAAGCGGATCGTAGTGCGCCAATCGGCCCCGCGCGCCACTTCGCGCACCGCCAGCGTCAGCGGTTGCGCATAGAACCGGCTGCGTTCGTCGGGCGAGACTTGCGCGGTGGAATCGGTGGAGAATGTGGGCACCGGGCGGCCCAGCCGCTCCAGCGCGAGCAGACCATAGAACTGATCGGCATATTGCGCTGCCATTTCGAAATAGCGCCGTGCCTCAGCCTGATTGCCCGCTCTGGCGGCGGCCTTGCCCGCCCAGTAGAACCCTTTGGAACGGGTGCCCGGCGTGCGCGCGGCTGCGCCATAGCGCCAGAACAGCGGGGCCGCGCCTGCATAATCGCCGGTGTTGAACCAGCCTTGCGTTCCGCCCAGCCACATCAACGATGTGTAATCGTCGCGCAGCTCGTATGACGACTGGCTGACATCCTCCCCCGAAGCGAAAGCATCGTCGATCCCGGCGGCAATCCGCATCGCGCTGCGCGCATCGCCTGCATTGACGGCGGCGCGCGCATTGATCAGCAGTTCCTCGACCCACTTTTCCCGATCAAGCGGCATGCGCGCCAGCAGCGGACGGTTGGCGAGCAGCGACCGGGCGGCTGCGCCCTGTCCTGATTTGCGCAATTGCCGCACACGCTGGAATACAAAGCCCGGATCGCTGTTGAGCTTCTGCCCGGAAATGCCCACTGCCGCGCCAAACGGATCGCCGCCCTGCATCGCGGCAAGCCGCGCGCCATCGATGGCCTTGCGCGCGGGGCTGACCCACACGAGTTGCCGCGCGGCCTGTTCCGGCGCGCCTGCCCACAGCAGCGCGTCCATTCGCGCATCGTGATCGTCCAGCGTCAGGCTGGTGCCCCATGACGAAAGAATCGCAGATTCGGCAGCATCGCTCATCGCGCCGCCGCGCCAGGCCGCGCGCGCAGCTTCGCGCGCTTCGGGCCGGCCCAGCGCCATCAGCGCCAGCGCATATTGCGCGCGGCCTGCGTTGGTCAGCGGAGGCTTGCGGTCGAAATAGGCGGCAACCCGGCCCGCGTCCGCCGGTGCGCGTTCAAGCGCCAGTTCGGCGTAGCGGCTCAGCTTTTCCTCATCCGGGAAGCCAGGATATGTCAGCACGAAAGTGGAATAGTCCGAAAAGCCGAAGCGATTGGACGAGGTGAGCAGTTTCCAGCGTTCAACCGCGCCCATCATCGGCCCGCTTTGGCTGGAGACGAGGTTGGCGCGCGCACGATCCCAATCCGCGCCGCCGCTGCTATCGGCAGCTACGGGCGCATCATTGGCATGCACTGCGCTGGAGGCGGCGAGCGTCTGGAGCAGGAACCCTGCAATCCCCCAACGCAAGATCAAGGCTTTCACGTCCATGCCGGACATACTATGGAGCGGCTCCTTATCAGGCGCTGAACAGACCCCGTGCGGGTTCGGCTCACGATGAACCGAACTGCATCATGGGGTAAATTGAGGGGTATTGTCCATGTTTTCCGGCTCCATTCCGGCCCTTGTGACTCCTTTTCGCGATGGAGCGTTTGACGAGAAAGCATTTCGCCGTCTGGTGGATTGGCAGATCGAGAACGGATCGTCCGCGCTGGTCCCTTGCGGCACCACGGGTGAGGCTTCGACGCTTTCCAACGCCGAGCATCACCGCGTGATCGAGGTCTGCGTGGAGCAGGTCGCGGGCCGGGTTCCCGTGATCGCGGGCTGCGGCAGCAACGATACGATGAACGCGTTGCTGCACATGAATTTCGCCCGGAAGTGCGGCGCGCAGGCCGCGCTGTGCGTAGCGCCTTACTACAATCGCCCCAGCCAGGCGGGTATCATCGCCCACTTCAGCTACCTTGCCGAGCACAATGACCTGCCGATCGTGCTTTACAACGTGCCGGGCCGCACGGTGACGGACATCAAGCCGGAAACCGTGTGCGAACTGGCCAAGCGCTTCTCGGACAAGATCATCGGCATCAAGGACGCCAGTGGCGATCTTTCGCGCGTGACCGATCATCGCATGGGCATCGGCAAGCATTTCTGCCAGCTTTCGGGTGATGATGAACTGGCGCTTCCGGCCAATGCGGCGGGCGCGGTCGGCTGCATTTCGGTGACGGCCAATGTCGCCCCCAAGCTTTGCGCCGAATTTCAGGCCGCTTGCGCCGCCAACGATCTGGAACTGGCGCGCGAGCTGAACGACAAGCTCTATCCGCTGCATTACGCCATGTTCGAGGACGCCTCGCCGGGGCCGGTGAAGTATGCGCTCAGCCGGATATTCCCCGATATCAGCGACGAATTGCGCCTGCCGATGGTGGCCTGCAACGCCGAAGCGCGGGCCGCCGTGGATGCGGCGCTGGAGCATGCCGGATTGCTGGAAGTCGCCTGACGTTATCCGCCCGACAAAGTGTGAAGCCCCACTTCCGCTTTGCCGGGCCAGCGCCTACATGGGCAAGCATCATGGCACGTCCCGTAAACCCAGAGTTCGAGAAAACCAAAGTCGTTGCCGAAAACCGGCGCGCGCGGTTCGAGTATTTCATCGAGGACAGGTATGAGGCGGGGATCTGCCTGACCGGGACCGAGGTGAAATCGCTGCGTTTTGGCGAAGGCTCGATTGCCGAATCCTATGCCGAGGTGAAGAATGGCGAGGTGTGGCTGGTCAATTCCAACGTGCCCGAATTCAGCCACGGCAACCGCAACAATCATGTGCCCAAACGCCCTCGCAAGTTGCTGCTGAAGGAACGCCAGATCGCCAAGTTTCACGGCGCGGTGGAACGCAAGGGCATGACGCTGGTCCCGCTGTCGATCTATTTCAACAGCCGCGGCCGAGCGAAAGTGGAACTGGCGCTGGCCAAGGGCAAGAACAACGCGGACAAGCGCAGCACCATGAAGGAGCGCGACTGGAAGCGCGACAAGGCCCGGATCATGAAGGATAACGGCTAAGCGCTCGAAAGGTGATCCGCTTCACCGCGCGGTAAGGCGGTCTGATCTAATGGCGGTCAATCGGCCCGTGGCGGGGCGAACGGGATACGGGTAACAGCACAGGCCGATGTTCGAAAAAGTCGTCAATTGGGCGCGGGCCAACATGCCAACGCGAGAGCAGATGGAGCATAACCGCTTTGCCCGTCCGTTGGCCGCGCGTCACGAACTTTGGCGGTTTACCCGGCGTTCCGTGCCGCGTGGTGTGGCTGCCGGGCTGTTCATCGGCATATTTGCGCTGATCCCCGGCATCCAGATCGTGGGGGCTGCGCTGATGTGCGTGCCGTGCCGCGGCAATATCCCGCTGGCGGTGCTTATGACCTTCGTGTCGATCCCGCCTACAACGCTGTTCGTGTTCCTGCCCGGCGCCATTGCGGTGGGCAACAGCTTTGGTTTCCATGCCGATTTCTCGACGGTGAGCGAAATGGTGACGCGGGGCGCCAGCATCGGTGACTGGCTGGCGTGGCTGGGGTCTGACGCCGCACCATCGCTGGTCATCGGGCTGTTCCTGATTTCCATCGTCGCCGCGCTTCTGGGCTATATGCTCTCGGCCATCGGCTGGCGCTGGTGGACGGCGCACAAGCGCAAGGTGCGCAAGCTGCGCGCCGCAGCGCGGGATTTCCCCGACTGATGGCAAGCGTGGCCGCCGACAGCGAAGGGAAAGCCGCCTCACGCGCACCCTTGCGCGACTGGCTGGTGCTGGGCGGTGCGGTTGCGGCAAGTGCCGGGCTGTTGTGGGGCGTTTCCGGGCAGGCCCTGATCGCGGGCGGTTTTGTTGCAGGCGCAGGTGTGATCGCCGCAGCGTTGCGGCTGATCGCGCGTCCGGCAATGGCCGACAAGGCCGCCGAATTTGCGACACCTGACTGGTCGGTCACGAATGCCGCGATCGAGCGGACTGACGCCGGGATCGCCATAACCGACCGTGCAGGCCGTCTCGTCTGCGCCAACGCCCTGATGAGCCAGTGGTTCGGCGTTTCCGCCGCGCCGCCGCGCCTGCCGATCGACAAACCATCGGTAGAGGCGCTGGAGGGCGCGATGCGCGCCGCCTGGCGCGATGGAGTGGCCAGTGTCGACGCTGTTGTTGCAGATGCAGCCTTGTGGCGAGCCGAAATCAGCCGGGCAGGGCGCGGCGAGGATTTTCTCGTCTGGCGCTTCCACCCCGTTGCCACGCACAATCTCGTGACCGAAATGGCGGGGCACGTGGCGGGAAAACTGGGCCGCGCCCTTGCGCGCGAAGGCATCCAGACGGCAGTGGTTACGCCCGAAGGCCTGATCGTTGCCGCCAACGCCCTGTTTGCCCAGCGGGCGACCGGAGATGCCGCCACCGACCTGACCGGGGCCGATTTCGTCTCGTTTCTTGCCAGCGACGAGGCCGAGCGCATCTTCTACACCCGCGAAGCGCGTAAAGGCGCGCCGGTCCGGCTGGTGCACCTGCCCATCGCCGACCCTGATGGCATCGCGAATATCGATCCGGCGCGCACCGCATCGCTGTTTCTGCTGATCGACAACCAGGGCGGTGTGGGCGAGGTGCGGGCGGGCCTGCCACAGATCGAGGCGCTGCTTTCGCGCCTGCCGCTGGGCCTTGCGATGACGGACCGCGATGGGCGCATCCTGTTTGCCAATGCGGCGTTCCTGCGCGCAGCAGGCCATGAAGACACGATTCCGCCGCCCTATCCTTCGGATCTGGTGATCAAGGAAGACAAGGGCGCGCTGGCCGATGCCGTTCGCCGTTACGCGCAAGGCACACCGATGGCCGGTGACGTGGCCGTGCGCCTGCGCGCCGCGCCCGAAGAACCGGTTTCGCTGAGCCTTGCCGGGGTGCGCGGGCTGGGCGAGGGGGCGGTGCTGCTCAGCCTCAAGGATTCATCCGAAGAAACCCGGCTTAAGCGGGAAATCGCGCAGGCCACCAAGATGCAGGCAGTGGGCCAGCTTGCCGGCGGCGTGGCGCACGATTTCAACAACGTGCTGACCGCGATCATCGGCTATTGCGACCTTATGCTGATGCGCCACACGCCGGGTGACAGCGATTACGACGATATCCAGCAGGTCAAGGCGAACTCCAATCGCGCGGCCTCGCTGACCCGTCAGTTGCTCGCCTTCTCGCGCCAGCAGACGTTGCGCCCGCAAGTGCTGCAACTGCCCGATGTGGTTGCCGAAGTCTCGGCCCTGCTGAAACGGCTGATCGGCGAAAAGATCGTGCTGGAAGTGACGCATGACCGCGACCTCGGCTTCGTTCGCGCCGATCCGACGCAGCTTGAACAGGTCCTGCTCAATCTGGCAGTCAATGCGCGCGATGCGATCACCGACAAGTTGCAGGTCTCCGGCGCCAAGGGCGGCGGTGTGCTCAAGCTGATGACCCGGCGCGTGACGGCATCCGATGTCCGCGCGATGAAAAGCGAAATTCTGCCCATCGGCGATTACACCGCGCTGGTGGTCGAGGATAACGGCCATGGGATCAAGCCAGGCCAGATCGGTAAAATCTTCGAACCGTTTTTCACCACAAAGGAGAAAGGTAAGGGCACCGGCCTCGGTCTTTCGACCGTTTACGGCATCGTCAAGCAATCGGGCGGATTCATCTTTGCCGAAAGCGAAGTGGGCAAGTTCACCCGCTTCAGCATCTACCTGCCGGTCCACGTCCCCGATGCTGCCGAGACCGCAGCGGCGGCCGCCGCCGCGCGTCCGAAGGCCGAGGCGCGGCGCGAGTGGAGCGGGGGCGGGCGCATCCTGCTGGTCGAGGACGAGGACACCGTCCGCGCCGTCGCCGAACGCGCGCTGGCGCGGCAGGGCTATGAAGTGACAACCGCCGCCGACGGCGAAGAGGGCCTTGAAGCCATCGGACGCGGCGGGCAGTTCGATCTTGTCGTTTCGGACGTGGTCATGCCATCGATGGATGGCCCGGCCATGGCCCGCGAGATCCGCGCCCTGAAGCCCGACCTGCCGTTCCTGTTCATGTCAGGCTATGCCGAAGAGCATCTGCGGCGCGAGATCGACATTCCCAACATGCACTTCCTCGCCAAGCCCTTCTCGGTGCAGCAGATCGCCGAGGCGGTGGAGAAAGTCCTGCGCGGCGGCTGATTTTCAGAACGCCAGCGTGAGCGTGAACGGCTCGCCCTCAACCAGCCCTTCGGCCTTGCGCACAGCAGCCTTGACCGGCACCATCCACCCTTCGGCCTTGCTGGGAAACGCCGAAGTGCGCCACGCCGTATCGCCCACCGTCACGCTTACTTTCACCGAGCCCCAGCCCGAACGGCGGCCTGTCTCCAGCCGGTGCATCAGCGCGGTGGCAGAAAGCGCCTCGTCCGCTTCGCCATCAATGGTGACGAAGAACCAGTCGGTCGCATTGGCACCGCCCGACCAGCGCCAGAGCGTAGCCGTCAGATCATAGCTGGTGTCGCTCATTTGCGGCGGCGGATGGGAACCGGCACGTTGCAGATGTCCACACCGCCTGCGGGCTGGATATAGAACGCATCGCGGCGATTGGCGCGGGCATCGGCATAGCGGGCGAAGCTCTGGCTCTCGGTGCCGAGATATTCGAACACGGGCAGATCGGGCACATCGGTGCCGTTGCGAATGGAGCGGATCGGCGTGCGTTCGGGCGCGGTCTTGTAAAAGCCCAGATTGCCGGTGCCGCGCGGCAGGGTGGAGAGGTGCTCCATCCCCTCGATCACCCGGCCGACGATCGCGATGTTGCGATCAAGCTGGCGCGGGGCGTGGCCGATGACGGTGTAGAGTTCCGCGCCAGTGCCGGTGTCAGGCGGTTCGTTGCGGCCCACGCCGACGGTGCCGTAGCAGTGGACGGGCCAGACCGATGTAGGAACGCTGAACATCGCAGGAAATCTACGACCAGTCAGGCTGTCGGTAGTCATCTCGTTAACGGTCGCCAACGTCATACCGACAGAGAAGCCGCCGACAAAACTGAACGCCTTGGAATATGGATCACTGAAACCATTCCAATTTGGGGGTGGAGGAGGCACCGGCACGAATTGATATTTTGCGTCTCTAATTTGTTGATCCCACCGCTTGGCAAACAATCCAGCGGAATATGGGATTACATATTCGGACTGTGCGATGACAGACAGATTTCGAGGTAGCCGCTTGGCCTTCGCCTTGTCCTCACCATCGGGATCGCCCCACTGCACCACGTAATTGTCCTGCGCGCGGTTGATCGACGTGCCGTCCCACCAGTGCGCGGCGGCCAGCTTGCGGATGTTGCCGACCCACCCCTGGGAAAACGGCGCGGGCAGCAACTGGATCACCACGCGGCGCGGTCGCCCTGCAGCATCGGGCGCAAGGTCCATCACCAGCAGGTCCGAAGGCGCAATCGCCATCCAATCCGCAGCGGGTGCCGCAGCCACGATCTCAGTCGGAGAAAGCGCCTTGGCGGGCGGAGCAACAGGTTCGGGCGAAGCCGCAAGAGCGGCGAGCAGAGCGAGCAGCGACATAAGTTCATCATTGCAGGAACCGACGCCTTGCGAAAGCGATCATGTGCCGCTAGGGGCACCCTTCCAGTGCGGATGTGATGTTTTCCTGATTCCAGTTTTCGTGTCCGTCACGAAAGGAACAGGCTCATGCGGAGCGGTGGCCGAGTGGTCGAAGGCGCACGCCTGGAAAGTGTGTATGGGTCAAAAGCTCATCGTGGGTTCGAATCCCACCCGCTCCGCCAGATACTGCATTTCAGCAGACTTTCACGAACCAAGGTGAACGCCAAGAAAGCTAGGGTTTCCCTAGCTTTATGCAGATATTGCGTTCGCTAAAGTTCGTCGGAAATCGCCTCAAGCCAGCTCCAAAGTTATGGCTGGAATTATGGCTTTCCGTGGCCGACTTGTGGCGCTAGTGTGCGAAAATCATGCCCTCACGCGCGCGTAACAAACTTTCAGCTAGGCAGGTGGCCACGCTCACCAAGCCCAACGTCTACTCGGACGGTGGCGGTCTCTACCTGCGTGTTCGTGAATCGGGTCGATCATGGATCTTCATCGGCACTCTTCGCGGCAAAAGAATCGAACTCGGCCTCGGCAATGCACTTGATGTGACGTTGGCAAAGGCTCGAGAACGCGCTGCGGAAATACGCATCATGCTGATTGATGAGATTGACCCTCGGGTCGAGCGGGCCAAAGCCAAGATTGCGGAGAAGCCTCCGGTCACCTTTGGCACCTTTGCCATGGAGTTGGTCGATGGCATCGAGGAGGGCTTCAAGAATCCCAAGCATCGTCAGCAGTGGCGCAACACGCTGAAGACCTACGCCAAGCCGCTGTTCGAGACGCCCATCGATCAGGTCACGACCGAGGAGATTCTCGCCGTTCTTCAACCCATCTGGCTGAGCAAAGCGGAGACGGCCTCACGCCTTCGCGGTCGGATCGAGCGCGTTCTGGATGCAGCTAAGGTCAAAGGGCTGCGATCTGGTGAGAACCCAGCGCGTGGGCGCGGTCATCTCGACTTGCTGCTGCCCAAGCGGAGCAAGACTTCGGTCAAGCATCATCCCGCTTTGCCGTTCGCGCAGGTCGCGACGTTCATGGAGAACCTGAGTAAACGACCTGCCATTGCAGCGCGTGCCTTGGAGTTTGCAATCCTGACAGCTGCTCGCTCCGGCGAAGTACGGGGCATGACGTGGGGCGAAGTCAATCTTGAGGATAAACTTTGGACTGTCCCAGCCGACCGCATGAAAGCGCAAGTGGAACATGAGGTGCCGCTGAGCGACGCCGCTGTTGCAATCCTCGAATCCGTGAACGAGGACGGCCTGAAGCCGACGGACTTTGTTTTTCCCGCTCCGCGCGGTGGTTCGCTTTCCGACATGGCGCTATCTCAATTGCTCAAGCGCATGAAACACGCCGACATCACCGTGCATGGATTTCGCTCAACCTTCCGCGACTGGGCAGGCGAAAAGACCCAGTTTGGCCGTGAGGAAGTCGAAATGGCCCTGGCGCATACCGTCGCATCTTCGGTCGAGCGGGCCTATCGGCGCGGACGAGCGCTGGAAAAACGGCGCGAACTTATGACCGCTTGGGCGACATATTGCGGTCGCCGATTTGGCATCAATTAGTGCCCCGTGAATCAGTGCTGTGCGGGCGAAATTTTACGTAAAATACTGAATTGGCTATATCCGTTCAAACGCCAGTAAAATGGCCATTTTTGACATTTTCGGCCGAATCCAGTATATTTGCCAAGCGTCACGAATACGAGTTGCTGCTTCGCCGACTGGCAAAAGCAGGTTCGATTTTCGGCTGGCGCAATCCCAAAATGAGTTACGCAAAGGGAATGGTCAGGACGACCCTGACCGGGTGATTGTTCGCGTCGATAGCTTGGGGAAAGCTTTAACCCCACGTCGTGCGCAACCCGCTGCAAGACCGGCGTCGTGCCGGACGAGGTTCCCTTTGTGGGCCTCCATACCTGCAGAAGGATTGTTGCAATGGATCACGAACAACGCACCAAGGTTTCCGAACAATTGAATCCAGAATGGGCTGCCCGAGTGGTGCGCAACATTGGCGTGGTGGAAGCCGATTTCTTTCATGCGGCTGGTCACCTTAGCGAACGGATGATGGCCGAGGCGCTTCTGGCGATCGAGAAGGTCGTCACACCACCTTGGATTCTCGTCGAGAACGAGTGGATGCCGCAGGTCGTATGCCCCGAATGGAAAATGACCCGAGGTGTTGGCACCGGCGATATGTGGCTGCAGCTTTCGGAAATCTCGCACGACGAAGACGAGAACGAACATACCTGGATTGCAGCCGCCACCAAAACCGGACCGTCATTCCTGTGCATCGAAGTGGTATTTCGCAAAGGGCTTCAGGACCATGCGGAAGCCATTGTCCGCGATGACAAGGCGGTTGCCGCGCTGTTGAAGCAAGGGTTTGCTCGTGAGGACGAGAGCTTCGCGATGTATCTGCCGTTCCAAATCCCTGCCGAAAAACTGGCGCAGGGTTTCGAGCAAAACGATTTGACGGCAGTCGTCGCACCTTTCGGCAAGGCGATGGCGCAAGCCATGGCGGCAAGGCCGCTTCTGGACAAGCTGCTCGAACAGGTTCGCGAAGCCGCCAAGCGCAAGTAGCACACAAACGCTTCGCGCAGCTGTCCTGCCTTCACAGTTGAAGACGTGGCTGCGCGAAGCAGTTCCCCAAACATTCGCAAGCTAACTCGATGCGATCTCTTCGCGTCGCGATGGCGGCTGCGAACGGCAAACAGGATCCCTGCCATGCCCAAACCCAAATGTATCGACGTGCCAAGAGCCGAGGCGATTGCTCGGCTCAACGATCACCTTCGCAAGACCGGCACCGGTGGAAGTGTGATGAGTACCCAGAACCTCAGGCGCGTCACCGGTTTTGACGCGACGGTGTTGGCTGCGGCCTTGGCCAACTACGGCGGCTTCGATGCCGACAACGACCCGCACGGTGAACGAGATTTCGGCGACCTGACGTTGTGGGGATACGATCTGATCTGGAAGATCGATTATTACGACAAGAGCCTCACATACGGTTCGCACGATCCTGCCAACCCCAATGTCACGCGCCGAGTGCTCACCGTGATGCTCGCTTCAGATTGGTAGGATAGCCCATGATCAATTTCACTTTTCCAGAGTCACGCCTTGCTCAGGACAAACACAACCCGCATAGAAGCGTCACCAACGGTCCGTCCCGTTGGGGAGGCGTCAGAACCTCAAACAGCAGACGCCGGTCGAGATTCCTCGGCCGGGTGGTCGTCGCGCATGTCCAAGGCTCGCCTAAAGGCGGCGACGCCTTGGGTCTGCTCAGGGTTCTGAACACCCGGCTTTGCCCGGTGCCTCCGTTACGAAGGGAGGCACGTATGCGCCACAACGTCGCATTGATTACCTGCACCACATTTTTTGCGTTAATCTTTACTAATCCGGCTGCTGCTCAGTCTAGCGCCGTCGATAGTGATTTCTGTGATCGAGGCAATTTTACGGATGCTGCATCACAATTGACCCGCGATTGGGGTGAGCGCTACCGGCAGACGTTCGTGGAGCAGGCTGTCAAGGCCGGCTCGGTTAGCCACGGCTCTGTGGTGAGTTCAACGGGCTCGGTCATTGTCTGCCGTGTCACCTTCGCGAGCGTTACCTCCACCGTGCCCGCCCACCGAGTGGAACTGCGCGATGTGGAATTTCGATATTCCCGTTCCACTGGAAGTATCGAACCAGTTACACTTCCCCTGACGGGGTTCGACGAACGGACATCGATCGCGGCCATTTGGGAGCGCGTGTTTCTCGATGATCGCTCCTACCGGTCCATGGTGGAGGAGAAGGCAGAGCACGATCCAGCCATGGCCGCTGCTGTCGCTGCAGTGGCTGGTCGCCCCAAAGGAACAGAAAATGCCACTTGGGAACCTGAGAAGTTTTGCCCCAAAATTGGTGTGTCCATTGCGGCAGCAGGGATCATACATTGGGCTGAAACGACGAGTCAGGTTCATGCGACTGGCTTGACAGCAAGGGAGACGCCGACTTGGCTTCCCGCTACGGCTTGGACGATCGGTAATTTCAAACTGGTCTCTTCGATACCCTTCCAAAGCGTCATCTGTTCTGCAGATGTGACTTACATAGCCAACGGCTTCGACGGGAAGCATATCCCAATGCAAATTCGCGGAATGCCCTACAAAGTATGGGGCAACGACGATGGGTCGGAGATGTACGCTGACGTCCACAATTGGCCTACTGAAGAACAACAAAAGGACGGAAACAACGCCTTCAACCGCGCGTGGGTTGTCAACGGTCAGACCTTTGAGCAAGCCGAGGCACGGCGGCGACAGAGGCAACAAGCAGACGGCGGCCCCAAAAATATCATTGAGGCGATGGCTCAACAGCAAGCTGCTGCGAACAAGCAGGCTGAGGAATACTTGCGAGCTCAAGGCATGCCTGTTGATCAAATGAAAGCTGCGGACCAAGAAAAAACTCGGAAATATGCAGAACCTTGTCGTCAGCATGGCGGGACATGGGGCTATCCGACTCGCAATGGAGTTACTTCAGGACAACTTGGTTGCTATTTCCCGCGTGGCGATAAATAATCACATAATACGATATAGAGAACAATCATGCGCAAGTCGTTCATCATCGCCACTGTCGCGGCCGTCGTGGCAACTCAAGCCCAAGCGGGGGTCGGCAGTTTCATTAAGAAGCAAATCAAGCAGGCTATCGAAGCTCTTCCCAAGCAAGAACCGCAACCCGCGTCTGTTTCATCTTCCTCGCCGACATCTCCTCAGAGCACTCCATCTGCTGCGCCGGTTGTACCGTCTCCAGCCCCGTCGGTTGCAAATCGGCTCGTCACTCGCCAGGACGCGCACGGTCACGATTATGACGCCAAGACCGGACTGTTGATCTGCCTTGCAAAGCCGCGAAAATACAAAGCGGGAGCTTATGCCATGTCCTATGATCAGACAATTATCCCAGAAGGTCATAATCCGAACGAATCATGTATCACCGAGGACCGCAGCCAAACAAAGATTTGAACAATTCACTCGATACACCGTTGCAGACGAATTTATGAAATTGCTGTCCCGAGAGGTACCAAGCTGATGGCTTCTTCCGACTGGGACAGCCTTTTTGCCCGATGTAGACGCACGATATCTGTTTCGCACGCGCAGGCATGGCGCGTCTGTGTTCATTATTGACCGCGGCCTCGCGAGAGAGTCACCACGAATGGATACCGCTACTGACCACTCAGCCGGTTCGTTCCAAACAGAGAATGGCGGCCGCCCTCAGCTCTCTTTTCCGCTCTTTTTCATCGACTTTGAAGCGTCCGCGCTGACATTGGAAAGCTTCCCGATCGAAGTTGGCATCGCGATTGCGCGTGGCGTCGAAGGAACCATCGAGACATGGTCGACCCTGATCGCGCCTGACCCGCAATGGACGCTTGATGACCAGTGGGACCCAGATGCCGAGCGCGTTCATGGCATTCGGCGCTGGGACCTGCGGCATGGCCTTTCTGCCGTCGAGGCGATGGCGAAGCTGAATGCGTTCGTGCAACCAAACCAGATCGTGTGGTGCGACGGCGGACACTATGACGCTCACTGGCTTGGCACGCTTGCCATTGCTGCTGGCATAGCGCCCGCATTCAGGCTTGGCGATATCGGTACGATGGTGCGCACCGACGTGGAAATATGTGACCTCTATAATGCAGCGCTTGCGAGTTCGCTGCCGCCACATCGCGCGGGGCCGGATGCCCGGCGATTGTGCGAAACCTTGGTGCGGGCGTTGACGAGGGAGTGAGGTGGCCATTGGTTCATCTCGCGAACAAAAACCACTCTCTACTTGCTTGCGCCAAATCTGCCTGTCAAGATCCGACCCCTAATCGGTCGTTCGCATCACCCACAATGAACGTCTCTTCCTAACAGAAGCTGCCGATCGCCCGCCCCGAAGCGGACGGTCCGGAAGCGCCCTGATTTGAGCCGTTGGGATATAGATATATTGATCCTGATAGCCGTCGTTCGTTCGCGCGTTCCACGGGGCCGTGCGCGAGGGTGGAACCAGCAGCTCACCCATTTTCAAACAGCACTGGGCTCAAATCGGTACTCGTTGCCAAATCGCCTTCCGTTCGAAAGGGTCAGCGGCGTCGAGGCGCTTTTTCTTTCGCTATTCGTTTCGTCCCGCTACGGTGCAGCCGGAGGTCGGTGAGTGGACATGGAAGAGGCTAAGATTGTCGAGCAAGTGGATGCGCTGGGTCACACCACCGGTCTCGAACAGGAAGAGCCGCCCCAAGAAGGCGAAAGGATTGCCGAGCCTTTTGATCCGGACAACATCGACGTCGTAACACGTCCAATGACGGTGGACCTGCTGCTTTCACGCACTGGCAACGGGATGATAAATCTGCAGCCCGATTTTCAGCGGCGATGGGGGGTATGGGACCAGCGTCGACAGAGTCGGCTTATCGAATCCCTGCTGCTCCGCATACCGCTGCCTGTACTCTACGCCGCTGAGGATGATGATGAACGCTGGGAGATCGTGGACGGCATTCAGCGGTTATCGACAATCGCTCGATTCATCAAACCGCAGGTGATTGACGAACGGCCACTCGTACTCTCTGGGCTCGAGTATCTCCACGACTATGAAGGGAAAGCCTTTGATGGTCTGAGTCCGCGCCTTCAGATGCGCCTTCGAGAGGCGGAACTCATCATCCATCTCATCCGCAAGGGAACGCCCCCAGAAGTTAAATTCAACATCTTCGCCAGAATTAACACCGGGGGCATAGCGCTATCCGCGCAAGAGCTCCGGCACGCGATCACGCCGGGCAAAGCAAGAGAGCTACTGGAAACTTGGGCAAGCCTGCCAACTTTCGTGGAGGCGACCGACGGTAGCGTGCAACCGATTCGGATGGACGACCGTGAACTCGTACTCCGCTTTCTGGCGTTTTATCTTCTCGGTCTAGTGTCGTACCGGCAGCCTGACATGGATGGATTCCTCACCAGCGCTATGAAAGCCATAAACATCACAAGTAACGAAAGTCTCGCCGCGGCGCAGCTTCATTTCGAAAGCGCGCTTCGGGCAGCGTCGGCGATCTTCGGGAGGGATGCGTTCCGGAAGCGGTACGCCATGGATGCAGGCCGATTGCCAATTAACAAGGCCGTGTTCGAAGCCTTGTCTGTCAATCTCGCCAGACTTTCCCAAGACCATCTAAACAAGCTGGTTAGTTCGGGAGAGGCCGTTCGGATGGCTTTCATCGAGCTCTGTCACGATCGTTCGTTCGAAAATGCGATCTCCCAAGGCACCGGTGATATCCGCAAAGTCAATCGGCGATTTTCCGCGATCCAAGAGATGATCGAAAAGGTTCTTCTCAATGCTTGATTTTATCGGTCTCGAAAACTTCAAGGCGTTCGAGGATATTGAACTTCGCCTAGGCAATTTGACCCTTCTCTCTGGCCTGAACGGTAGCGGAAAGAGCACAGTCCTACAGGCTATTGGGGTGTTGCGTCAGTCGTTTGACGGAAGATTTCTGCTTGAAGGGGATCTGGCTCTGAACGGCGAGCTAGTTGAAATCGGCACTGGGCGGGATGCTCTTTATCAAGCATTCGCGAAAGCTGAGATTGCGCTCTCGCTCGGCGAATCCCGACAAGGCGAAGATCACGTTTATCGCTGGTTGGCTCCTGCAGACCTAGAGGCTGACGTCCTTTCCTGCACGTCCAAGCCAGAGCGAATGGAACTTCCGCTTCTCGACCTATTTGATCGCGGCTTCCAATTCCTACGGGCGGATCGCATTACTCCCTCTGTCACGTTCCCGAAGTCGCAGGACGCGGTCCGCCAGAAGCGCTTTTTGGGAGCGCGGGGCGAATATACCGCACACTTCCTGCTTGAATTCGGGGAGCAGATCACAACCGCCGAGATCGTACGATCTCCGCACGAGGAAAAGGCCTTTAGCCTTATTGCGCAAGTTAATGCGTGGATGCAGGAATTCAGCCCGGGCGTGCGCGTGGGCGCCCAGCCGGTTCCGATGACCGATCTGGTCCGGCTGGTTTTTACCTACAAGGGCGAGGGTGCGGCCCATGGGGATCCGCTCCGGCCGACCAATGTTGGCTTCGGCCTAACGCACGCCCTTCCGGTTATAACCGCTTGCTTGGCGGCGGAGCCGGGGACGATGCTCGTCGTTGAAAATCCAGAGGCACAACTGCATCCGCGCGGCCAGGTTTCTATGGGCAGATTATTGGCTCTTGCGGCCGCCAATGGCGTCCAGGTTATCATCGAAAGCCATAGTGATCACGTGCTTAACGGGATCCGGCTCGCTGTTAAAGACGGTCTCCTCGCGCCCAACCAGGCCAAGTTACATTTTTTCACACGAGAGCCTGGACAACCAAGTGATTACCAGACGCCCACGCTGACGGAAGAAGGCCGGCTCTCGTATTGGCCTAAAGGCTTTTTCGATCAGTGGGAGAAGAGCTTGGACAAGTTGCTCGACTAAGCCCGATGCCGCTCCAACTCTTCCTTAATGGGCTTTCCACGCCCACAGGCGCCGTCCATCGCGAGCAGGCCATCGAGTTCCTAGTCGGACTGGTGCGCACCGCCCGGGCCGCGAAAGCGATCGACGATCAAGCCATCCTGAACTGCGAAGAACCTCTAAATGGATTCTCGCTCGGAGGCGACTTTAGCATCGCCGCGCTGCGGAACACGGGCGAGTTCGCCGAGGAAAGCCAGTATCTCAAGGCGCTTAACAACCGCGCACCATTCCATCAGGTATTGGAGGACGCTCCAGAGGTCGATCCGAACGCGTTTGAATACAGAATTTCCGCGGGAACGGCGACTTGGGGAGGCGCAATGGCGAACGCGTTAGGTCTCGTACACCGCTTGAAAGGATTGGGTCTAAGCTTACCTTCGCACGAGGCTTGGCAATCAAGGATGATCTCGCTCGATCTGCTCGAGCTGGCGGAAAATGGCGACACTGTAGAATACGAGGTGGAAGCTCGGAACGCGTCTGTACCGTCGGATTTGGACTTTCATGATATGAGCATTCGAGCGGATCTTCGTCCGCCCTTCGCCAACGGTGCTGACATCTGGGCTCACCGGGCCGAGCTCTTTCCGTCACTTACTTTCATTCCGCGAACCCGGCAGCAGATTGAGGAAATTTTGCCGGGGGACCCGATGCTGGAGCAACTCTGGATCAAACTTTCGGGAATGAACCAGGCGATTGCGGACTGGGGGTCGGGCACCGTGCCCCATCCCGTGTACCCATTCAACGTTCGCCCCGAAAGCACGAGCCGCAAGAGATATGTAAAGTTTAACGACGCCAACGACGTCGAGCGAACGTTCTGTGACCATTGCGATCTGGCTCCCACGGAGGGTCGCATCCACTTTCTGCTCATAACAGAGCCTAATAAACATGGCCTCGTCGGGCATGTTGGACGGAAGCTGGGAATCGGCTGACTTTCGCGAATCAAACAGCTCGCAGAAACGACGAAACTCGCTTCGCAAACAGCGCCTTGCCGCGCCGACTAAGCCTTGGCCGATAGCTGTGCCACGATGTCCGGCGGTAAAATGAAACAGATGAAGCGCTCCTTCGTCTTGCCTTGGCGAACCTGCCGCTGCTGGCCGTCGTGATCCTTGGCCGACAGGTTCAAGGCCTTGAAGTCGACGGTTTGCTTGAGCGGCTTCCAATCGGGAAAAAACTGGCGCTGGACGCCGTCGGTCAGCAAAAGCTCAACGCGCCCACCTTTTCCCATCTTGATGAACGCGCCGTGGTGATCACGCTGCGCATTGGACAGCACCGGTATCGCTCCATCTCGAATATCCAGTGTTTCGGTACGCTGCGCAATGGTTAGGAGCCGGGTGGCAAGCGGCGTCCGATCAGGCAAGCAGGCCTGATAATTGCGGTAAGCGGCAAGGCAAGCAGCTAGGCAATCCCAGGACTCCGGCAGAATCCCTTTCGCCTTGGCGAAACATCCAGCTGCGTAGAGCAGGCCAAATGCCGACGTCGCTCGGGTCTTGCCGCGCGCAGTGCCTGAAACGCCGACGCGATCCTCGAAATCGCTCATCTTCCGCCGGATCCTGGCAACTAGTTTGTCTGGGTTGCCCGCCCGCGCAATCACGAGTTCTTGCAAGAATCGGCGCATCGGCGTGCCATATTGCGACTCTATGGCGTCGGTGAGGTGGGTGGCAAACTCGCCGGGGTTGGCAAAGCGCTCCGGCACGAAGGAAAAGACTCCCTCGGCTCGACTGCCATCGATGCGCAACGGCAGGAGGCGCTGTAGCGCTGCACCTGAAGTGTCCCCGTTCAGCTTGCCCAGCGCCTCGCGGATCGGTTCATTGGCGGTGGTGCCAAAGACAAAGCGATATTGCGCGCGGTCCGGTTGGTTCCGGGTCACCTTTGGCACGCCGTTCGCCATACGGAAGGCGAAGTCTTTGACGAACTGCTTGTCGCTGGGGTCGGCGAGATTGGTTTCGTCGACCGGGAACGGCATGTCACGGAATTCGCCAAACATGTCTTCTTGGCCTGTCCGCGTTGAGTGGAACGTCGGGATGCCGACGGGCCTGAACGCGGTCGACGCGAACAGGTTCAGCCACGTCGTCTTGCCCATTTCGGGGGGACCACTGAGCTCCAACCCAAAGTTCTGCTTCTCACTGGCAATCGCCACCATCGGCGAAGCGAGAGCCGCAAGGACGGCAACCATCAGCAAGTGCTGACCCGCAATGGGTACTGCGATCAGGTCGCGCCATTCATCTAGATCGCCTTTCACACAGTTCGACGCCGCCACCTTCGGGAAGATTGCGATGCCTTTCGGCACGTCTGGCGGCCCGAAGACTGTCCCGTCGCGTAGCGCGAAATAGGGGTCGGTCCACCCAGTCTGCTCGACCAGGGCCTTGCAACCAAACGCTTTGATCCGGTCGACAGCGTCGATGAAGGTCGCCCAGTCGCGATCGTTGATCACGAGGACACCCTGCTTCTTGAGGTGTGCCCGCGCCTCTGCCTTTTCTCCGACGAACATGCCGTGCTGCACATAGGCCTCGGCCTTCCCGTATTTGACATAGACGTAATTGGTGCCGTCGATCGAGGTGACGCCGCGAACTGTAGCCTTCCGGCCCGACGGCATAGTTATTCTCTGCGATTTCGCATTCGACTTGGAATTCGTTGACATGGCACATGTCCTTGTTGACCGGTGAAACCGGTGATTTTCGATCGATTTATGGGTTGGGTGAGGTGTGCCGATTTTCACCATTTTCACCGGTGAGGTCGGCTGCCGCTGCCATCAAATTTAATCGGGCGGAGGTGGCTGAAGAGGAAGGCTGTGTTGTTCACCACACTCCCTCAAACCGACCTCCCAGCGCATCTACAGATACCCCAGAGCCCACATCCTGAGCAATTCGAACGGAAGTTCGAATACGCTCACAGCTGGGTCATCTTGAAACCAGAGGTCGTCCGTCGCAGCCCCACCAGCATCACAAGATCGGAGAGCTTCCGCCCGTCCATCCAGATCAACCACCGTGCATGAGGAAGCCCCACGATCCCCATCCGGTGGTCAGTTCTACCTTCCTTAGGCGCATCGCCGAACTTGCCCGAAGGGCGGTTTGGCCACCACGCCTGAAGCAGGTAGCTGACTATTCTGGGGATGTTCACCAAAGGCTCACGGCTACGTCGTACCCTCGGCCGTTCACGTTTGCTCTTCTTGAAGTCGGGCTCGGTCCGGAGCCCGTCGATCACCTTGATCATTTCGTGACACGCGAGGATGTGCCAGTGGACGCGCCACAGCTTGCGGAAGCTGTCGTATTCGCCATGCAGGACAGCGATCAGCCACCCCTTATGCTTGGCAATCCCTCGACGGTTCAGAAAGCTCTTGAACGCCTTCTTCTCCGCTTCGGCATCGAAAGCTTCAAACTCTTCCTCTGTCAGTTCAAGGTGTCGGGGTAGCAGGGCGCCAAACGAAATCGTGTGGCCCTTGCTTGCCCGAACCAACTTCCCGGCATGCTGGACCCAGGGCTTCCGGACTTTCCGCATGACCATTCTAGATGCCAGCGTTACGGCTTCGGGGTCGCCTTCCAATGCCGCCTCAAGCCTGCCAAGCACGTTCCGCGCCTGACTCTTAAAGCCGGGGTCGCCGTTGGACTGGATGGCCATGAGCAGGCGCCGGATAGATACCAGTTCCCACTTCTTGGCGACCTCATCAGACTCGAGTTTCCACGGCTCATGGCGCGAGTTCCGCTTGCGCTGCCCCGGCCCCATGCCCTTCTTCTGCGGGTCGTAGCCGCGGGTCATGACGCGGGACCGAAGCGCACTTGCGCGCTCTCCAGCGTGACATGGGTGTAACCTTCTTTCATGACGACATCGACTTCTTCGCGCTCGATGGCTCCAAGGACTGTGTCCCACTCAAGGTCGTACAGGCGGCAAAGTTCGGCGATGGTGACCGCCGGCGGGTTCCCGCGCAGTTCCGGCCGAGCGTCGATCTGGCTCTGGTAATCGTGCCAATCTCCACATGGGCCCAGGCACATCACATATCCCCCGGTTCGATGGCAGCGGGGCGCATTTGCAAGCCTGCAAGTGCCAAAACACTTGCTCTTGTCACCCGCGTCGCACGACCGATCCGCACGCGCTTAAGATGTTGGCCCGGGTTTGGCTTATCGCCCGCCGCCAGCAGTGCAAAAACCGTGGTGCGGCCAAGACTGAGCTTGGCCATGGTATCTTCGACTGTCAGAAGCAGGGGGTCATTTGAACCTTTCTGTGGGCATATTGCCTGCTCAAAGCGCGGGCGAGACTTAGGCATCTCCAGAATCATGGCGAACTCCGAATTATGTGCGCATATGCGCGATTTCTTGGTTCGACCTTCCGCAGATCGCATCTGCGGAAGGTAGGCCGGGTTTATGTTCGACGGCGCAACTCCGCGAACGAGCCCAGTCTATCTCGAAATCGTGGGGCACTGCCTTTGAAGGACCGTCATCGGCGCAGATCGCCCGTTTGACGCATCTGCGATGGTCGCGGGTCGTTTGACAAGACCTCTACTGAAATCACGATGCCATATATTGTGTTATTGACTCCGGACGGTCGCGAGTTTGTGTCGAGTCGAATCGGCAGCGAGCGATATCCAAAGCCGTGAAAATTTTGCGAGGTTCTAACCATGCCGATCAGCGGAGACGATTTATCTCAATGGACTAAAAACAGCGAAAAGTGGCCTAAAGTCAGGGGCTGCGAAGAGGAATGTGATGCGTGGCTGAAATTCATATCCGAGTTTGATGAGAAGTACGCAGATGATTCGCTCGAAAGAGCGGGAGCTGGCGCCACTCCTTACGATCGTCCAGAAAACCAATTGATGTTGAAGATTTACAGCTTCATAGCGAAAAAAATGAGATCTAAGTCCGATAAGGGCAAATTCAATAGAATGATGAGGGCGTTTGCCAAATATTACTATCCATATTATGAAATAGGCTTAAAGACAAATTTATTTCTAGTTGTTTTATTTTTGTTACAAGGACGTGTCGGATACCTTGCTGATAATCGAAAACGCTCTCAAATGGCTGCGCAAATGCTATATGGATTTCGCCATCGCATTAAACCTGAGTTGCTTGTCGGGTTCATTTATCAATCGGGTGGCAAAATTGCTGTGTCAGCAAAAGCAAAAGATAATAAAATGCATGAGCCGTGGTTTACTAAAGAATAGATTATCATTCGTAAAGTTGCATTGAAAACGAGCGATTTCGATACATCCACACCCACTGTATCGAAAAATAGCCTTGTCATAATTTAAATACATGCTAAATTTCGACACACGTTTTCGATACAGGTGTGTCATGTCACGAGTATTTGCTTATTGCCGCGTCAGCACGACTGACCAAACCCACGAAAATCAGATTCTCGAAATTCAGTCGGCTGGCTTTCATCTCGAACCTAGGCGGGTGATCGCCGAAACAGTTTCTGGTTCGACGGCAGCGATGGAGCGTGAGGGCTTCCGCAGGTTGGTGGACCGTCTCGAGTCAGGCGATGTGCTGGTCGTCACTAAGCTCGATCGACTAGGGCGCAATGCGATGGATGTCCGCGCCACGGTCGAGCAACTCGCGGAATTGTCAGTGCGGGTACATTGCCTAGCGCTCGGCGGTGTGGACCTCACCAGCCCAGCCGGAAAGATGACGATGGCAGTGATTGCAGCCGTAGCCGAATTTGAACGCGACTTACTCATCGAGCGAACGCAAGCAGGTTTGTCGCGAGCCAAGGCCCAAGGCAAGAAGTTAGGCAGACCAGCAAGCTTAACGCCTGAGCAAATGGAGACGGTACGAAAGCGTCGACAAGAGGGGACATCGTTGGGTGTGTTATCCAAGGAGTTTGGCGTCAGCCGCTCAGCGATTCAGCGAGCCACCATGGCGATTGCAATGTGACCAATGTGAAAAATGGCAACCCCCGGCGACGATCCATCAGACTCCTTGCCGTTTGTAACCTTGAACGACATACCCAGCGGACTCTTTTTCTGGGCTCGAATCAAGGATTTTTTCCATTTGTACGAGGTTTGTTCTCTTTATGTTCTTGTCCGAAGTTGCGAGCGCTGGTAGGCATGAAGCATGACTCCTGAACCCTTGTATGACGATTTGTCCCGCGAAGACCTCCTTCGTATTCTTATGGAGCGTGATGCTGATGAGAGAGGGGCTCTGCGCCTGCACTACGGCGGCCAGACACCACCTTGGCAGATCGTCCGGCGTGTGCGTCCTCGCTGTCAGAAGATTGAGCCAAAGCTAAGCTTCGGGTCTGAAGTAGATCAGGCCAACAACTTGCTTATTGAAGGTGATAATCTGCAATCTATGGTTTCTCTCTATAAGTACAGAGGGCAGGTTGACCTTGTTCTGACTGATCCACCCTATAATACCGGCAATGACTTCAGGTATAACGATAGGTGGGACGTCGATCCGAATGACACAGATTTGGGAAAGCTTGTTCCTGCTGATGACGGTTCGCGTCATAGCAAATGGCTCCGATTTATGGTGCCCCGGCTATGGATGATGCGTGAGATGCTCAAGCCGAACGGGGTGCTTGCAATATGCATTGATCATCGGGAGTTGTTTAGGCTCGGGATGGTGCTGGATGACATGTTCGGTGAAGGTAATCGTATAGCGATCATCAACTGGCAGAAGACCTACTCTCCAAAGAACAATGTTGGGAAGCGGACGCACGTTTCCACATCGACAGAGTATGTCTTGGTCTACGCAAAATCCATCGATCGGGCAAAGACTGCCTTGCTCCCACGCAGCGAGGCGATGAACGCCCGCTACGGCTACATCGACGGTGACGATGAGCCGTGGGCGCCTGGAGACCTTACAGGTCGTGGTGCTGACACCCACTGGGGGCAGGTATACGGTGTGCAATCGCCATTCACTGGCGAAATCATGTGGCCTTCTGAAGGTCGCTGCTGGGCTATTGAGCGGAAGCGCCTCAAGAAGATGCTAGAGGCATGGGGGTGCACTTACGTCAGCAAAGACCTTAAGGATGGACGTGCACCGAGCTTGGTCATTAAGGGCTCCCTTGAAAAGGCAAAGTCCGCTGCGCAGGCGATACTAGATGCCGGAAATTGGCCCGTGGGCTATTGGCGCGATGGTGGCTTGGGTGCGTTTCGTGAAAAAGTGTATCTTAAGGACGTAAAAAAGGGCGTCGTCCCGATGACCTATTGGGGGGACGAGGAATTTGATTCTCCTGACATCTTAGGGGCAATGTCATGGGAGCATGAACAGTCCGGTCACAGCCAAAGCGGAGTTAACGAGTTAAGCGCCATCGTCGGACGCGCGCATGGCTTTGAGACCGTCAAGCCGATGAAGCTCATAAAGAAGATTATGCAGATTTGGTGTCCTCCTGGTGGGATCGTTCTTGATCCATTCGCCGGCTCTGGAACCACCGGTCATGCCGTGCTGGAACTTAATAACGAGGCTGGGGCCAATCGGCGGTTTGTGCTTATTGAGCAAGGTCGCCCAGAGCGAGGTGACAGCTACGCTCGGACGTTGACCTGCGAAAGACTTCGTCGTGCGATAGGCGGGGAACGTGTTAACAAGCAGGGAGCAACCGTAGTTCTTGCTGAGCCACTTGCTGGCGGCTTCCGCTTTTCAAAGCTAACGTCTAAGGTGGATGCGACGGCTGTACTCTCGCTTCAACGAGAGGAGATGCTGGATCTACTGATCACTAGCCATTGGGATCAAACAGAACGAGCTGGGGCTCACTTAAGCCGTATGCCAGCTGACTCCGCCGCCCATCTCTTTGCGCGCAACAGTCGTGGGGAGGGATATTTTCTAGGCCGTAGACTCATAAACGCGCAGCCACAGGCGCATTGAGGCGAGTTGGACCATGGCCAGAAAGTTTTCGGCCAACTTGTCGTAGCGGGTAGCTACTCTGCGGAAGTGCTTCAATTTGGAGAAATAGCGTTCGATCAGGTTCCGCTCGCGGTACAGCCATGTGCTGAAGTACGGTTTCGACTTCCGGTTTGCCTTGGGCGGAATGTTGGCAAACGATCCCTTTTCGCGGAGAGACGCTCGGATACGATCGGCGTCATACGCCTTGTCTGCCAGCACGATTGTTCCGGCGCCAACGTGATTGAGTAGATCGTCAGCCGCTTGCCCGTCGTGGCTTTGCCCGGCAGTCAGGCTGAGCCGGATCGGGAGGCCTTGCCCATCGACGACCGCGTGGATTTTGGTGGTGAGCCCGCCTCGGGAGCGACCGAGACAATGATCTCGATCCCCCTTTTTGCCGTCGCAGCCTGTTGGTGCGCCCGGATGGAAGTGCTGTCGATCATCTGGATATCGCCATCATGGGCGGCGGTGATGGCGTCCATCATTCGATCCCACACACCGGCTTTTCGCCATCGCACGAAGCGATTGTAGCAGGTTGTGCGCGGGCCATAGCGTTCCGGCAAGTCTCGCCACGGCGCCCCTGACCGCAGCACCCAGAAGATGCCATTCAGCACACGCCGGTCATCGACACGTGGCACGCCTCTAGGCTTGTTGGGCAACATTGGTTCGATCACACGCCACTCGAAATCGGTCAGGTCATATCGGCTCATCCAGTCCCTGAATCAGCTTTCGCTCAACAAGGAAAGGCGTGTTACGATGAACCTGTTCCCCGTCAGCACCAATGGCACAGATTTGAGGTTGTGATTTAAGGAGTGTTGGGGCTTCGTCGTAGTGACGAAGGAACGAAGATGAAGCCCCAACACTCCTTAAAAAAATCGCCGATGAAGGCCCCTGCCGAGCGGGTGGTGAAGGACATCCGGCGGCAGACCCGTCGGCACTTCTCGGCCGAAGACAAGATCAGGATCGTGCTGGATGGCCTGCGCGGCGAGGACAGCATTGCCGAGCTGTGCCGCAAGGAAGGCATCGCCCAAAGCCTGTATTACACCTGGTCGAAGGAGTTCATGGAAGCGGGCAAGCGTCGCCTGGCTGGCGACACTGCCCGTGCCGCAACCACCGGCGAGGTGCAGGACCTGCGCCGCGAAGCCCGTGCCCTGAAGGAATGCGTTGCCGACCTGACGCTCGAAAACCGTCTGCTCAAAAAAAGTATGATCGCGGATGGGGGCGACGACGAATGAGGTATCCAGCATCGGAGAAGCTCGAGATCATCCGGATCGTCGAGCAATCGCACCTACCAGCCAAGCACACGTTGGACGAGCTCGGCATTGCCCGTCGGACCTTCTACCGCTGGTACGACCGGTTCCTCGAAGGCGGCCCGGAGGCGCTGGAGGATCGGCCATCGACACCGAGCCGGGTGTGGAACCGGATCCCGCCTGACATCCATGATCAGATCATCGAGCTGGCGCTGGGGCAGTCCGAGCTAAGCCCCCGGGAACTGGCGGTGCGTTTTACCGATGAGAGGCGCTACTTCGTGTCGGAAGCCACGGTTTACCGTCTGTTGAAGGCCCACGATCTGATCACCAGCCCGGCCTATGTCGTGATCAAGGCCGCCGATCAGTTCCACACCAAGACCACGCGGGTAAACGAGATGTGGCAGACTGATTTTACCTACTTCAAGATCATCGGGTGGGGCTGGATGTACCTGTCGACCGTGCTCGACGACTTCTCGCGCTACATTATCGCCTGGAAACTGTGCACCAACATGCGCGCCGAGGATGTGACCGACACGCTCGACCTGGCCCTTGGCGCATCGGGCTGCGACAGCGCCACGGTGCTGCACAAGCCCAGGCTGTTGTCGGATAATGGCCCCAGCTACATCGCCGGCGAATTGGCTGAATACATTGAGGCCCGGAAGATGAGCCACGTGCGCGGTGCCCCGATGCACCCGCAAACCCAGGGCAAGATCGAGCGCTGGCACCAAACCCTGAAAAACCGCATCCTGCTGGAAAACTACTTTTTGCCCGGCGACCTCGAAGCCCAAATCGAGGCCTTCGTCGAGTACTACAACCACCAGCGTTACCACGAGAGCCTGAACAACGTGACGCCCGCCGATGCCTACTTCGGCAGGGCTCCAGCCATCATCAAACAGCGCGAAAGGATCAAGCGACAGACCATCGAACATCGGCGCTTGCAACACCGCAAGCTCGCCGCCTAACATCAACCCCCAGACGAGGTCCGCACTCCGCTAATTTACGCCGCGAGTTGTGCCGAATGTTCTGACGACGGACAGAGGATGGAGACGGCAAACGAAAGTTGCTCGTCCGGCTTGTCTCCGCTGGAAAGTGGAACGACCAGATTCAGAAGGTTGGACCTAAGGGCTTTACCATTTGGGCCTTGTCTAAGGGCGGAAAGCTTAAGCCCCGGTTTGCCGAGACTGCCGCTCAGGCGGTACATGAAGCCCTAAGGGTATAACCTTCCCGTTCGTTAGTGTTCGCAGACGTTCATGCCAGACCAAACAAAAACATATTATGAATGAAACTATGGCAACACGCTAAATATTTGATATTTTACTTATATTTCAATCTACTTTGCATTCCACCCGCTCCGCCAAGTGCTTTTCCCGGTCAGAGATTTGCCCAAACCTTTCCCTCATGTCAGCACCGATGCGGAACAATCGGATGATGCTGGAGACAGGCAAAGCAGGATTTGTGGCCGCGATGGGGCGCGGCTCAGGCCGTTTCGGGACGTAAAAAGCGAGCTCGCTGTTCTGGATCGAAAACCATCTTTCGAATTATCGCCTTCCTTATGAAATCTTTATTCCTGCCGCCCCCAATCCGCATGGAAGCATAACGTGCCCTTGTGGTGATGTTCCAAACACATCTTGTTTCGGAGCATTGCCTTGTCAGCCCATTCCGCCGCCAGTCCGCGCCAGACCGCAATCCTCACCCTTGGCGCAATCGGCGTTGTTTACGGCGATATCGGCACCAGCCCGCTTTACGCTTTCAGGGAGGCGCTGGCCCAGTCGGCGGGGGGCGGCATTGTCCGCTCTGAAATTCTGGGTGTTCTGAGCCTGGCATTGTGGGCGCTGATCTTGGTGGTGACGATCAAATATGTCCTGTTCCTGACGCGGATGGACAATAATGGCGAAGGCGGCGTGCTTTCGTTGATGGCGCTGGCGCGGCGTGCGACAAGTGGCTGGAAGAGCGTGACCGTGCTGGGAGCGACTGGCGCAGCATTGTTTTACGGCGATGCCATCATCACGCCTGCCCTTTCCGTACTGTCTGCGGTGGAAGGCATCAAAACGGTTCCGGGTCTTGGCGCAATGATGACAGAGGGACGGATCATCGCCGTGTCGATGGTGATCCTGGTTGCCCTTTTCGCGATCCAGTCTCGTGGAACGGCGAGTGTCTCAAAGTTGTTCGGGCCGGTATGCATCGTCTGGTTCCTGGCGATCGGCGGGGTCGGTCTTCTCAATTTCCTCGCAGCACCCGAAGTGCTTCTGGCGCTCAATCCCTGGTATGCGGTCTCATTCCTGATCGAGCACGGTGTGGCAGGACTCTTCGTGCTGGGTGCGGTGTTTCTGACGGTAACCGGTGCGGAAGCGTTGACCGCAGACATGGGCCATTTCGGGCGTCTGCCGATCCGCATCGGCTGGTTTTCGATCGTGATGCCCTCGCTGGCACTCAATTACCTTGGACAGGCCGCCTATGCGCTTGTGCAGCTGAATGCCGCACAGGCAGCGGGCACGACCTTTCAAAACGCGGACTGGTTCTTTTTGATGACGCCGGAGGATCTGCGGCTTGGGATGGTCATTCTGGCGACAATGGCCACGATCATCGCCAGTCAGGCGGTTATCACCGGGGCTTATTCCCTGACTCAGCAAGGAATCGCGCTTGGCCTGTTTCCGCGCATGATGATCAAGCAGACAAGCGAAGATCATGCGGGGCAAATCTATATTCCGGTCATAAACTGGATGTTGCTGGCCGGGGTGGCCATGCTCATCGTCCAGTTTCGCACCTCATCGTCGATGGCGGCGGCATATGGCATCGCTGTGACCGGAACGATGGTGGTGACGACGTGCCTGGCCTTCATCGTGCTGTGGAAGCTGTGGGGATGGAAGCCCCTGCTGGCGGCGCTGTTCATCGCGCCTTTCCTGCTGCTTGATGTCTTTTTCTTCGGTGCAAACTTTCTGCGAGTGATCGAAGGGGGCTGGGTGCCGCTGGCCATTGCGGCGATGATCGGCCTTGTCGTTCATATCTGGCTGAAGGGGCGGGCCTATTTGGCCGCAGAGGCACAGCGCGATCATGTGCGGATGGCTGATCTTGCCCAGGCACTATCGGCTCGTCTGCCAACGCGCATTCCCGGCACGGCCGTATTCCTGACGGCAGACCCGGACGTCGCGCCGGTAGCGCTGCTTCACAACATCAAGCACAACAAGGTGCTTCATGCGCAGAACGTCATCGTCACGGTCAAAAATGCGACAAGCCCACGCATCGCGGAGGAGGACCGACTATCGGTTGTGCGGATTGACGACAATTTCGAATGGGCGACATTGCGCTTCGGTTATATGGAAACACCCGATGTGCCCGCGGCGCTGTTCGGCAATGGCGTCATCCGTCAGGATAAGGCAGGAGCATCCTTCTTTATCGGGCGTCATATGCTCTCGCCCAGCCATGAGGTGGGTTTGCCGTTCTGGCAGGACATCATTTTCATCATACTGCAACGCAATGCATCTGATCCGACGGAGTTTTTCCAGATTCCGCCGGGCCGCGTGGTGGAACTGGGCACAAGGGTAGAGATTTGACCGTCCTTGCTCGACGCGCGGCGAACAGAGTGCGAAAATAGCGTCAATGTCCGATTCCAAGACCTCCGCCCTGCGTCTGATTTTCGAGAGCATCCTGAGCGCGGGATTGGCGGTCGGTGCCGCTACGCTTGCCCAACCTTGGCTATCGTTGGCGAACCTCGCCTTCGTTTTTCTCGCTCCGGTCATATTTGTCGCGGGAAAGCGTGGTCTGGCAGGTGGGCTGGCAACGGCACTGTTTGCCACGCTTGGCTTCAATTTCTTCTTCGTTCCGCCCGCATACACGCTGCACGTTGCCGATGTAGACAACCTGGTCACGCTTCTGGCGCTCGCGCTGACGGCGGCACTGGTCAGCCAGCTTTCTGCCCGATTGAAAGTGCAGGCGATGCAGGCAGGGGCATTGGCGCAAATGAGCTTGCGTCTTGCTACCTTCACGCAGGATCTGGCGGCTTGTGGCACTGAACCGGCGGTGCGCTCAATCGCCGAAGATCGGATAGGGGCATGGACCGGGGCAGAGTTATGCTTTGTCGATCCTGATAACGACGAAGCCTTGTCACCACTGGATGCAGCAGCGGCCCGTTGGGCGCTTGCGCACAAAGTCGAAGCGGGGCGCGGAACGGATGTGATGGCTGGGGCGGACGCGCTGTACATACCAATCCAGGAAAGCACCGTTCCGATGGTGGCGCAGCTTTGGCGCGGGACGGGCACTGTGCCGGTCCCGAATGACAGCCTGGAACTGGTGAGGCAGATGCTGATTCGAACAGGTGTTGCGCTGCACCGTGTCAATGTTGACGCGCGGCTTCAGCATGAAGCGATGCGCGAGGCCGTTTTGGCATCTATTGGTCATGATCTCAGGACGCCGTTGACAGGCGTGATCGCCGGGTTGGCCGCTTTGCCATTGGATAAGCAAGGGATTGTCGAAGCCAGTCGCGCCGAAGCGGCGCGACTGGAACAACTCGTCAGCAACATTCTTGATCTTGCCCGTCTGCGTTCGGATGCTTTGCCCGATGCGCGGGAGGCCATCGATCTGACCGATGCGGTCGATGCCGTGATGTCCGCGCTTGCAAGCAGGCTGGCGTCGCATCGGCTCGATGTGGGACTGGCAACGGACCTGCCGCTTGTGCGTTCCGACGCGCGGATGCTGCATCACATGCTGCTTAATCTTCTCGACAATGCCGTCAAGTTCAGCAAACCGGGCACACGCATTCTGATCGAAGGAAAAGTGACAGAAGGCAGTACAATGCTCGTCATCACGGACGAGGGGCGCGGTCTGTCCGAAAGCGCGGCCGGTCTCCCGAAGCGCGATGTGGCCGAGCGGGTGCCCGGCAGCGGCCTTGGTCTTGCAGTGGTGTCAGGGTTTGCGGCGGCGCTTGGCATAAAATTTGTTGCATCAAACCGAACCGACGGAACGCAAGGAGCAGTGATGTCATTGAGGTTTCCGCAGGCGCTTTGGATCAGCCAGGCAAGTCAAACCGCATGATGCCTCCGGCAACGATTCTTGTTGTTGATGACGAACTGCATATTCGCCGCCTCCTCTGCGCCGCGCTCACTCGTTCGGGCTATGCTGTCATTGAGGCCGAAAACGCGAAGGCAGCGCTGCATATTGCGCAAACGCGCCAACCTGCTGCAGCCTTTGTCGATCTTGGCTTGCCGGATCGCGATGGGCTGGAACTAGTCGACATCCTCGCGCGGAAAGGTGGCATGGCCATACTGGTCGTCTCGGCACGCGATGCTACCGCAGACAAGATTGCTGCGCTTGACCTTGGCGCTGATGATTTTGTGATGAAGCCTTTTGATAGCGACGAACTGCTTGCGCGGTTGCGCGCGGCGTTGAGGCGGCAGACGCCGGTCGACCGGGAGTCCGGCCCGATCGCCGTTGGTGAAATCGAGATTGACGTGGCGGCGCATGTCGTCCGCAAGGGTGGCGCTGAAATCCACCTGACTCCAAAGGAGTTTGCCTTGCTCGCCCTGCTTGCCCAGCACCGGGGGCGGGTGGTCACCCACGCGCAGCTCTTGCGGACCATCTGGGGTAAGGGCCATGAAAGCGATCTGGAATACCTGCGTGTTGCGGCACGCAATTTGCGGCTGAAGCTGGAGGATATACCGGGACGGCCCGTGCATATCAGGAATGAGCCAGGTATCGGATATCGCCTGGCTGGCTGAGGCACTGGCCAATCCCGGTTGCGCGCGCCTATGGATTACCCGAAGAATCGTTTCCGGCTCCAGGGTTTCGTCATCCTCAGGCTTGGCGTTCGAGTGTGGAGCGCCGGGTTTGCAAAAGGCGCTCTCCCGGCAAGCTATTGCGCTGTCATCCCGGCGTCGATCACATGTTCTGCGCCGGTTATGTAGCTCGATTCATCACACGCCAGAAACAGCACGAGGTTTGATACTTCCTCAGGTTCGGCAATGCGCCGCAACGGGATTTGCAGCAGCGCATCGCCGCCGCCTTCGTCAGTCGCCTCGATCATCATCGGGGTCATGATAAAACCGGGATGGACCGAGTTCACGCGGATGTTGCTGGGACCATATTCCACAGCGGCAGCCTTCGTCATGCCGCGCACGGCGAATTTGCTGGCAACATAGGCAAGGCTGGGAAAGCCGTAGTTGGCGACCAGCCCCGCAATCGAGGAAATGTTGACGATCGAGCCGCGCCCGCCCTTGAGCATCGAAGGAATGACGGCATGCATGCCAAGATAGACCGAATGCTGGTTCACTTCGCAAACTTTGTGATAATCGGCTTCGGTCACGTCCGCAGTTTTTGCCATCACCCCCAGAATGCCCGCGTTGTTTACCAGAACGTTGATCGGGCCGAAGAAATCTTCTGCAGCCGTGACGACCCGCGCCCAGTCTGCGGCGCTGGTCACGTCATGTTCGATGAACTTTGCGTTGGGACCAAGCTCGCGCGCCAATGCGTCGCCGGTGTCAGATCGCAGATCGGTCAGGACCACTTTCGCGCCTTCGGCAATGAAGCGCCGGGCATGCGACGTTCCCATGCCACGTGATGCGCCGGTTACAATCGCGGTGCGGCCATCAAGTTTACCCATTTCAGCATCTCCGGCTTTTGCGGGCCGTGGAGCATTCCCGGCCATCGATCATTGCCTGCGATCAACGTTATTGTTGAAAGATTGTGCCGCAGTCAACACTAACGTTTACAAAGGGGGCGTCATCAGGCTAGCACAGACGAGTATAAATGTGCGGCAGCGGTTCGGGCAAGATTGTGGCCGGGCCTGCGCAGGCGAGGGAGGCAGGACGATGACTCGATCGGTGTCCGATGAGAACAAGACAATAGTGGCGCGGTTTTTTGAACTTTTCTCCAGCGGCGACGTGCCGACACTACTGGATGCGATAGCGGATGATGGCAGTTGGTGGGTTTCAGGCAGGTTGGAAGGCATGTCCGGCCGCTATGACAAGGCGAGCTTCGGGCCATTGGTGGAAAGCGCCAAGGCAATGTACAAATCGGGCGGCTTGACGATCACGCCTGTTTCCATGATTGCCGAGGGCGACAAAGTGGCGGTCGAGGCGACGGGATTTGCCGAACTGGCCGATGGCCGGACTTACCTGCCGCAGTATCACTTTCTGGTGACCGTACAGGGCAACAAGATATTCGAAGTTCGCGAATACATGGACACGCAGCACGCCAAAGATATCTTCTTCGGTGCTTAGGGGCTGGTTGCAGGCACGTGATCGCGCGGGTCATCCACGCGATCCGCCCGTTGCCCAACGCCGGCAAATCCCCGCACCAAACAGCCCTAGTTCTGCAAGGTCTGGACTGCGGCCGTGACGGTAACAAGCGGGGTGAACAGCTGACTGATCAGATTCAGCAGCTTGCCCGGCTGGTTTGCGGACGCATTGCCAAAGTAGAGCACATCCCTGTCGCGCATGAGGAAGCGCTGTGTCAGCAGGTATGATCCCGCGCGCATCATGTTGACGTGATACACAACGGGCACTTCGGCGCCCTGATCGTTCCTTGCATAGCGGAACAGGAAGATCGCCGCCGGATCGCCGGCTCCCGGACTGACGCCGCCCGCAGATGCCATTGCCTCGGCCAGCGATACCGTCGAGCGCGCGAAACCGATCTGTTCCACCCGGCCGGGCGCGCCGAGAACCGAGAACGACTGCGGGCTGTTGATCAGCATGAAGCGGTCGCCCGGATAAGCGGGAACATCCAGCATCGGATTGTCGACCAGATCGTTGAAGCGTATGTCCACGTTGCGGTTCTGGCGGACCACCCGCAATGTCAGATCCCTTGCGTTGCCGCGGTAACCGCCTGCCAGGGCAACCACATCGGACAAGGTTTCGCGGTTCGTCTGCAAGACCAGGCGACCCGGTTTGTTGACCTCGCCGCTTACGATCACCGAGTTGGTGATCGATTGCGTCAGCGTTACGAGGACCTTGGGGTCTTGTGACAAGCCGCGCAAAGCACGCTGAATCTGGGCTTCGACTTCGCCCACCGTCCTACCAATTACCCGCAGCTTGCCTGCGTAAGGTATTGAGATATCACCATTATCGTCGACGCGGCTCGGCGGCAACTTTTGAACCTGAACGCCAACCTGGTTGACTTGCCCCGCCGCAGCGCCGGCACCACCACCAGAGAACAACGTGACGCCTGCTTCGTAGATGCTTACTTCGAGCACGTCGCCAGGGCCGACCATATCGGTCGGTGGCGGTGCAAGAGCTGGCAGGGGAGCGGTCAGCGATGGGGTGATGCCGGGCGGAATATCAGCAATGCTCGCCACTTCAACGACCTGGATCGGAAGGTTGGCCTGATCGATCTGCAGCGACTTTCCGATCTGCTTTCCGGTCGGCCCGCTTGTCGGCAACGAAGCGCAACCGGCAACACCTGCAAGCAGGAACAGGGGCGCTAATTTTTTAACCTGCATCACGGAATGAACTCAATACTTTCCTTCGGGAAGAGCACGCCCCGGTAGCACCATCTTTCACGCGCGGACAATAGCCGTGAGCCAGCGCGTTCGCTTTCTCTTCCGATTTCTGATCCGATAACGTCAGAATTTTCGAATGGCCTCTCAGGGCTTTTCGAGAAGCATCACGGCATCAAGTTCGAATACCCCACCCCAATGTACACGGCGCGTGTCAACTATGCGAAATCCGCTTCGTACTGCGAGATGATGGAAGATATTTACCGAATTGAAATTTCGCCAGTGTGGATTGTCGTGATAAAGGCCGCCGGGGGCACCCTGGTAATTCGAGAAGTGCAACAGTGCTTTGCCGCCCGCCATAAGCACCCGGAAAATCTCGTCCATATACACAATAATGTCCTGAAGCTCGAAATGAACCATGGCATCATAACAGAACAGCGATGTGAAGCTGTCGCTTTGCACGGGAAGCGTCGAACCGTCATTCTTCATGACCGATACATTTGGAAGTCCGGCAAAACGGTCTGCGCAAAAATCAATGTTGGACTGATTGATATCAATCAGGGTAAATCTCCGTTTCGGCGCAATCACTTGGGCGGTATGCCGCCCATGGCCGCATGCCAATTCCAGGCAATTGGCGAGATCGAGTTGCTCGAACATTGTCAGAAACGGATAGTCATGGCTCCAGAAAATAGAGGTCTGATCTTCAGCCAGTTCATAGTAATGAGAGACAGCCCAGTCGTTCTTGAGAATTGACCGCGCTTCGGCAATTGTGGGCTGCATGGGACGAAACCTCCATTGCGGAACCTGCCGATGCTCGGCCTAATCGTCCCTTGCCTTGAAACTCGAAACAGGAGCCTAAAGTTCCAGAGTTTGCCAACGCTCGCCTGGATAAGATGTACAGTATTGATTTATAACAAAAAATTCCTTCTCACCCTTTTGATCAATCTTCAGGTTACGGCTACGAAGACATGGCTTGATCATACCGAAGGACATCGGCGATTTGCGTTGATCGAAGAATTTTCCAGAGAAACCGTAGGCGCCGCCTTGCTGAACAGAACCTCCAAAGCCTATGCCGGAGCCTGAGATTTTTCGCTGAACGTTGGCAGGGCCACACGGCGACAAACAGGGTAATGTTGTCATGGGCAAGGTGGCCGAAAGCTCGCGTTTCTGGAAGTTTTCGTCAAATATCTGGAATTTCGGAGATGCCATCGCCGAGCTGATTTATGATAGGCTGCTGTTCAAATTCACGCCTTACTATCCGGCGCCGTGGGTAATAGGCAGCATGATTTTCGACGGCGCTCCGTTGTGCGACGCTGAAACCGACAACAGACTGCTTCCGCCATATTCGGATCAAATGGAAAGCCAGTCGGTGTTCTGGGGGTGTGGAGCGAGAGCCGCAGGATCGCTTGCACCCGATAACGCGCAGGCCAGCGTTTTTCTGGGTGTGCGCGGGCCGCTGACCGCATCGGACCTCAATCTGGGTACGGACATACCGATCGGCGATCCGGCCCTTTTCCTGTCGGCGCTCTACACGCCGGAAAGCAGTGCCCGGTTTGTGGGAAAATCGGTGTGCATGCCGCATTTCTCGGATAGCAGGTCCGATATCGAACTGCTCGCCCTGACTGGGTGCGACGAGGTGCTGCGGCCATTAATCGCAGCACACAGCAATGATGATCTCTTGCGGATCATCGATGCACTTGCCTCAGCAAAATTCGTCCTCGCCGGTGCAATGCACGGAGCGATCGTCGCTGCCGCCTACAGTGTACCGTTCGGCTATCTGGCCAGTGATGAGGTGGATTGCCCTTTCAAATGGGCCGATTTCTCTGCATCTGTGGGGATACCTTGCGCCTTTCACCAGACGCTGACCGAAGCAGTGGAGCATTATCAAAGGGAAATCGCGCCACAGATAATACTGCCGTCGATGTGGCCGCTACTTTGCCGTGCGCCAACATTCATTCGGCCAGAAGGCTTGCTCAATGTCCTGAAGTACGAACTTTCCAGGTCAGGGGGAGGGGATGCAGCCCACGCGCTCGATCCCTACATCGCTGTCATGCGGTCTTCTCGTCAGCGAACCGAACGGCTGGACAAGCTGGCATGCCGGATCGCCAACGACATTCTGCCTGGTGTTGCAGCACAGCGCGACGCAGCCACGTTAACTTCCAATTTGGATGAAATTTCAAAGGATAATCACGAACTTGACAATCTGCGGGCCGCATTGGATGCAGAACGGCATCGCTGCGCCGACCTTGCTCAGGTCGTTCAAACGCTCACCGCTTCAAACGATGCGATGCACGAGGAGTTGATGGTTATCGAAAAGGATTTCGTGCTTCATGTCACCGAAAAGGCGAATGAAGCGGCCGGGGCGCGTATGGACGCCCAAGTTGTCCGAATCGAGAACGAACGGTTGAGTGCCGAACTTGCTTCCGCGCGCGAGCAGGCCGCGCAGCGATCTGCGGAGTTTCTGGAAGCCCGGATTGATGCCCGGCTGGCCCACGCTGAAAATCAGCGCCTTGCTGCGGAACTGGAAGAACTCAGGCAGCAGGCTGTACGCCAGTCGGCGGACGTTACCGCGCAGTCGGCGGAAGTCATCGAGCAGGTCGTCAGGCTTTCGACGCTGACATCGGAACTGAACGCGGACAAGCAAGCGCTTGTCGCCGAAGTCGATGCGGGGCGGGAGAATTTGCGCAAACTCACTGAAGAGTTGGCGCAGCAAAGGACGCAGCACGACGCACTTCGCCACGAGTTGAACGGCATGCGTGAGGTAGAGGAACGCCTGTCCCATGCGACAGCTGCGTTGGAGGCTGAACTGGACCGGCAGAATGCGCTGGTACATGACACAAGACTGAATCTGGCAGTTGCGCAAGAGGAAGTGGCCCTGGAACGTGCGGCAAAGCTGCAGGCTGCCGGACGGCTGGGGACTATCGTGAAAAGTGTGCAATCGCGACGTGTTGGTCCTGCGGTCCTTAAATTGCGGGCTGCCAGCAGGCATGATCGCCAGGTGGCCGCAAATACCGATTTGATCCTGCAATTCCTTGCGAAGTTTCCCGACCATCAGCTCGGAATGTCCTCCGAAGGGCGCGAGGAGCGCGTCATCGCCTACCTTGAAGGGGCAACTTCATGTGTTGCTGACTTCCCGCTTATCGACCGTAATCATTACTACGCCAGAAATCCCGATGTGGGCGAAGTCGGCCTTGATCCGTTCATCCACTATCTGCAGCATGGCCAGCGCGATGGCCGGTCGCCCAGTCCTTTGATGGATTATGACTTTTACGTTGCCAGCTATCCCGAAGCAGCAAGGTTCGAACAATCGTGCCTTGAACATTACCTGCGGTTCGGCGTGGCAAAGGGCTATAACCCCTGTGAAATGTTTGACACGCGTGGCTATCTTGACCGCTATCCCGACGTCAAGGCAGCGGGCCTCAACCCGCTGATCCATTACTTGCGCCACCCGGATTGCCAGCCCCATGCATTGTTCGATTCCCATTTCTACCGGACTTCGAATCTTGATGTGGTGCGCGGTGGTTTCAACCCCCTGATTCATTACCTGGCCTATGGCCGCGAAGAAGGGCGCCCTGCGCGGCCCACGCCGCATCAGCCACAGGTGAACCGGCAGCCGTTGTCCGGGCATCGGACCGAGGCATCGATACAAGGCGGAATCTCCGAAGCGCCTGCCATGCCGATTGCGGCAAACGCCAACTCGCAGATCGTGAATGCAGCTGCCATGCGGCCGCTCGTGGTGATGATCGATGCCTTTTGTCCGCGGCCCGATCAAGACTCAGGTTCTCTCGACCAGGTCAATTTCGTGCGGATATTCAGGGCACTAGGCTATGACGTGGCATTTGCTGCGCTGCTGGATTTTTCTGCCGATGCCGCAAAGCGCAAGCCGGTCGATGACGCCGGGGCCGAGTGCATAACCTCGGAAAGGTATGTGAATATCGAAGAGTTCGTGTTCCTCAATGCAGAGCGGATCAGTGCGTTTTTCCTATCGCGTTACAATTTTGGCGGGAGCTGGATCGAACGGGCGCGGATGTTCTGCCCTGATGCGCAGGTAATATTCAATACAGTCGACCTGCATCATGTCAGGGAAGAGCGCCACGCGCGCCTGACGCAGGACGAAAAGGCGCTCGAATCGGCAGCGCAGATGCGGACCGACGAACTTGCAACGGTCGATGCCGCAGATGTCACGATTGTCGTTTCGCATTCCGAGAAGGCCATTCTCGAAAGGGAAGCGCCGGGCGCGGATGTGAGAGTTGTGCCGCTTATCCGGGATATCCCGAAGCGCATATTGCCCGGATTCGAAGCGCGATCTGGTATTGCGTTCATAGGTGGTTTTCAGCACGCACCCAATATCGATGCCGTTGAAACTTTCCTAGACGAGGTCTGGCCGCTCCTGCACAAGGCTCGCCCAGACATGATTTTCCATGTCATCGGTTCGCACCTGCCGCCCGAACTGGCTGAACGGAAAGACCCCAACGTCGAATGGGTAGGCTACGTCCCCGAACTCGAACCCCATCTCGACCGTGTACTGGCGACAGTCGCGCCGCTACGTTTCGGTGCGGGTGCAAAAGGCAAGGTCGTCAGCAGCCTGCTTAACGCAGTACCCTGCGTGGCGAGCGAGATCGCATTCGAAGGCATGGGAATTCCCGATGGCCACGGTGTTATAGCGGCGCGTTCGCCAGACGAATTTGCCAGCAGGATCATGGCCCTGGCAGACGATCCAGAATTGTGGGCGCAAACATCCAAGCGCGGTTTTGAAGCCGTAAACGCGGCTTATTCCATCGAGAAAGGTATCGAGATCGTTGCCGGGATTTTACCACGGATGGAAGCCAAGTGAGCGAGCAGGCAGTGTCGCCCGAAGCTACATTCTCGGTCGTAATTCCGCTGTACAATCACGAACCGTACATCGAAAGCGCATTGCAGAGCGTGTTTGCGCAGACCGTGCAGCCAATCGATATCGTGCTTGTGGATGACGGTTCGACCGACAACGGCCTTTCACTTGCGCGGCAGTTGCTCGCCGATTTCCCTGACGCCATCGTCGTCAGGCAGGACAATCAGGGTGCGCACAACGCGATCAACAAGGCGATTTCGCTGTCCCGCGGCTCTCACGTCGCGGTGCTTAACTCGGATGACCTGCTCAAGCCGTACAAGCTTGAGCGTTGCGCCAGGCTGTTTCGGGCAAATCCAGACATCGACCTCATTTTTGGGCGAGTGGAGATCATCGATACGGATGGCGCCTTCGTCGAGCGCAACGAGACGACCGATTGGCTGGCAAGAGCGGCGGCGTTCTATCGTCAGTGCGGTAATCTTCCGCTCGCGCTGCTCAATGAGAACTTCGGTGTGACGACGTCGAACTTCGTGTTCACGCGCAGGCTGTGGGAACAGGCCGGCGGGTTTTCCAACTTGCGGTATTGCCATGATCTGGATTTCCTGATGGCTGCCGCGCGCTATGGCAGGTTGCTGTACGATGCGCGGGGCGGAACCCATATTTCGTATCGGGTGCATCCGACCAACACGATCAAGGAGACGCTCGAAAAAGTACATCTCGAAATCGCCGCAGTCATCGTGACCGCGCTCGACAGGGAAACACTGGGTCTGGCGTCAACGAATATTCAAGGCATGGAACAGCGTGTCCTTCGGGACATGATTGAGCGCAAGGGCCTGGCATCGCTGGTTGCCTCGCTGGTTCCGTTTCGCCGCCCGTTTGAGCAGCGCGGCGAATTCTACGCGGGGATTTCGGGCAACCGTGAGCGCAACGCTACGCAGCCTGAAACTGCGCGGCGCGAACGGCCCGCAGCAGTGCCTGCCGTGCCAATGCAGCCCATCCGGGTTGCCGTCGAGCTTTCTAATTTCGATCGCGGCGGGCTTGAAAAGGTCGTGCTGGATTGCGCGGTGGATTTCCGTCGCTGCAATGTCGAACCTACCATCATTTCATGTGGCGATGTGGGCCATCTTGGTGCGATCGCACGCAAGAATGGTATAGAAGTCATTGCACTGCCAAAGGAAGATCGGGAAAGTTTCTATAAATCGATAATCCGGGACCGCAATATCGATATCGCGATGTCGCATTTCTCGAACGTCGGATACCCGGTATTCAGAGACATGAATGTCCCGAACATCACATTCATTCACAACGTCTACGCCATGCTTCGCGACAAGGCGCTTGAGGATTTTCTTATCGCCGACAAATTCGTTGACCGATACATTTCCGTTTCGGGACTGGCGACAGACTATGTAGTTCAAAAATATGGGATTGATCGGCAAAAGATCGAAACGATCCCCAATGGCCTTATCGTCGACGAACACCGGACGCGGCGCGATCAGCAACCTGCCGATCGGGCGCAGTTCGGTGTAAACGGTAACGATTATCTGTTCCTCAATGTTGCATCATACAACCTGCATAAAGCGCATTATCTGATGGCTGAGGCGATGCGCCTTATTCTGCGCAAGCGGAACGACATCAAGATACTGTGTGTTGGCAATGTGATTTATCCCCCCCACATTGATCGCTTGCGTGCAGATATCGAAGAGTGGGGGCTGTCGGATCATATGCTGATGCCGGGTTATTTCGACGACGTTGCCCCATTGCACAAGGCTGCCGATGCATTCCTGCTGCCGTCATTGATCGAGGGCTGGAGCATAGCGATGAACGAGGCGATGTATTACGGAAAACCGATGATTCTCAGCCGAACCGGAGGCGCACCCGAAGTCATCGAAGATGAAGACATCGGCATTCTTGTACCGAACGAATATGGTGCGGTGACCAATCTTGATTCTCATGTTCTTGATCGCATCGGTTACGAGCAGCGAAAGTTCCAGACGGCTCCTTACCTTGCCCACGCAATGACCCGATTTGCGGACAATCGTGACCAATGGAAAGAGCGCGGCAAGCGTGGCCATGACAAGATCATGGCCAGCTATGATTTTTCCCAAGTTACCGACCGTTACGTCGCACTCTGCCGAGAAGTGCTGCGATGCCGAAAATAATTGGTCAGGGCACCTATCTGGCTAGGTGGTGGGACGCGCTGCTGTTCTTTCTCCTGAACAACGTGTTCTTCAAGTTCACCCCGTACTGGATGCGCCATGCCTATTTGCGCAAGGTGATCGGTATTGGTCTGGGGAAGGATTCGAGTGTTGCGATGTCTTGTTTCGTGACCGGCAACGATATCAGGATCGGCAATAACACCGCGATAAACCGGTTTTGCTATCTTGATGGACGGGGACCGCTGTATATCGGAAACAATGTCAACGTGTCCCATTACACGTTGATCCACACGCTGACGCACATCGTCAATTCGCCCTACTTTCATGCCCAGCAAAGGCCGGTTGCGATAATGGACGATGCCTGGATCGGGGCGAGGGCCATCATTCTGCCAGGGGTCACGATTGGCCAGGGTGCCGTCGTCGCGGCCGGGGCAGTCGTCAGTCGTGACGTTCCGCCATATGCCATCGTCAGCGGCAATCCCGCGCAAGTCGTCGGGGAACGGACGCGGGATCTGCGCTACAAGACGCGGTATTTCCCATTCTTTGATACCGATATTCAATGATCCGCCTGACATCGTCGGTACGACGTGAAATGATTGTCCGGCGTTACGGGGTTCTGTAGATTTCGCTCGACCGGTCCAGTACGCGATGATGCGTCATGTCCATGAATAGCGTTGTGTCCCAGCGTTTCTGCAACACGGCAAGCTCCTTCATGTACCGGTCGAGATGTTCGGTCGCCATGTCGAGGCCACGTGATTTACTTTCATGGTGGATCAGCACGGCTTCGGGCGCATAGATATTTCGCGCACCTGCTGCCCGCAATTTCAGGCAGAAGTCGACATCATTGTAGGCGATACGCAGATCGGTTTCGTCCAGCCCTCCCACGGCGTCGAACAAGTGGCGCGAAACGACGAGGCATGCAGCCGTCACCGCGGTCGCTTCACGCGCGATCAAAGCATGGGCAAAATATCCTGCCTCCCCGTGTGGCAGACCACGGTGGGCATGGCCGGCCGCATTGCCCATACCCACCACCACACCTGCATGCTGTATTGACCTGTCAGGGTACAGCAATCGCGCGCCGACCGCGCCGACGCCGTCCCGGCAGGCATGACGCATCAGTTCGGTCAGCCAGGTGCTGTCGATGATCTCGATGTCGTTGTTGAGCAGGCAGAGAAACTCTCCGGTCGCTTCTCTGACCGCAAAATTGTTGATGGCAGAATAATTGTAGGGGAACGGCCACGACACGACCCTGACGCGCGGATCTGCGCTGACACGGTCGAGAAAGGCCAGTGTATCAGGCTCGATGCTGCCGTTATCCGCGATTATAATCTCGAAGTTCCGGTAAGAGGTCTGATTGAGCACACCTTCCACGCAGGGTTGAAGCAGGTCCAGACGGTCGCGCGTGGGGATGACGATACTGACGAGCGGCTCCCTGACCGGCAGTTGCCATTGCACAATGGCGGTTCCGAATGAACCCTCCAGCACTTTTGCATCAGATGTCGCGGTCAGGTGTCGCTGCAATGTAGCCAGCCGTTCCGGGCACTTTCGCTGCCAGTAGCCGACAGGGGTCGATATCGTGACCCGGTTGAGATGCGAGACAGGTTGGCTTGGCGATGCGACCATCTGCAAAAGCAGGGCATAGACCGGGCTGCTTCCCTCATCTGACGTCATAATCTTCGGCATCGCCTGCCGCGCAGCCATGACCGGAATGGCACACGCCGCAGACAGATAGTCCTGGGCAAGGAACATATCACGATCCCAGCCGGGCTTGAACCAGGGGTTGAATCGCCGTCCTGCGGCGGAAAATTCATCCTGATCGCCGTACAGAACGGGCGGGTCTTGTTCTGATTGCTCACCGATTGCGGCAGCGAAAGCCAGCAGAGCATGCGGCGGCAGTCGGCAATCCCCATCCAGCGGGACGATATAGGCCGTGTCTGCCTGATCGAGCGCCGCAGCAAGCGCAGCGCTTTGGCTGGAGTAGCCGGATACTGTCCGCACACGAGGGTCGTGTGAAAAACCGTTACCGGCGCTTTCCACGCTCTGCGCTGTGGTTGTGATGATCATCCGCCAATGCGGCCACGTCTGGTTGAGCACGGAGCCGATTGCTGACCGGAATTGATCGGTGGCGAAGGCTCCGATATGCAGATGAACGGTGATTGGGCTGCGATGATCAACGATGGATGGCAAGGCACCGATTGTTGCAGCATCATCGGCGGCACAGTCATTTACCCATTCGTCGTATCGGAAGGGCAATCGAAGGATGGCATCGGCCAATTGCCCTCGCGCGCGCACCCGCTTTCCCGCAACATGCCAGAACGCAATCATCGCCGCCCGGACCGGGCGGCGCAAGGCCAGTTGAAACCACTGCCGAATTGTATTGTTCATGGGGCGAAGGACTTGGTCGCAGGAGCTTTGGCGATCATCGCGACAGGCGCTTGGCCAGCCAGCGTGCTATCCCTCCGCGTGGTTTTTCGGCATGCCCAGTGTTAGACACAGGGGCGTGCCGTTCAACCGGTTCTCCAAGATACATATTCGGCCGGGCGCGCTCGTCATTGATCGCGATGAGGTTGCGCAAATCCAGCCTGCCAAGCGGTTCGTCCGAAAATGCTGGCGTATAATAGATGCAATCATCGAAGTAGTAATGCGTTACCTGTGACCAGCGCGTAAGGCGCGGATCTGTCTGGAGACTTCCTCCGTGGAGAAGATTGGCACACCAGATCAGTGCCTGCCCCTTCCTTGCAAGAAAGGTTCCGGCTTCTGCACCATGGGCGTTTTGAAGTGCTGCCCAGGCCGGGCCGTAAGGATCTTGTGCCGAATTCAGCGCGTTGCCGAAACCGCGCCTTCCCACCATCGTATTGTTCACGATCGGCCAGCGATGCGATCCCGCCAAATAGAAAAGAGGGCCTGCCTGTGCCGATATATCTTCCATCGCCAGCCAGACCCCGCACATGAAACGTTCAGGGATGCTGGAAAAATGTGCAGTATCCGCGTGAGCGTCCTGCTGTGTTCCGACCGGAAAATTCAGCGTCTGGAACGGAAACGATCTGCGCCCATACAATTTTCCCAGCAAGTCCAGGATACCATCGTTGGCAGCGATCGCGCGGACATCATCATCGAATTTCCATGCGTCCTGAATACGACGTTCGCCAGTTGTCTTGTCTGCTTCTGGATTGTCCAGGTCCACGCCGAACCGTGGCGCAAGATTGCGCCTGATCCGTTCGATCCGCGCACCGATCTGATCGTCCGGGAAATCGAGTACGGCAAAGCCATCGCGGTGCAGGTCGGTCGCGATGCGCCATTCCTCGGCAGTCAAACCCAACGACGGGGCAAGCGATGGAAACAGGGGAGACTCGATCAAGGGTACGCCGGGGAGGGGGTTGTTCACGGGACAAATGCCTTGTGGGTTAAAGCCGATCAGGGACTGCTCTAGCGCAGCAGGATGCGAGCGGAAAGCCGAGCCGCGAAATCCCAGGCCATGTGGGCGGCCATCAATGCTGCTCGCGGGACACCGCCTCTGGCTGGCAAAATATCCCGGACGATGATTGCGAAATCGTGATAGACCGTCTTGCGATCGTCAAGAGACAGATAGATTTTCCAGAAATCTGCTTGTCCGACTGCCTTGGGCATGTTGAAAACGCCGTGATAACCAAAACTGAGGTTCAGGTTCCCACTGCGCTCGGTTGCAAATCGTCCGGCAAGATCCGATCCTGCAAATCGCATGCCGCGCGCTTCGAGCCAGCTTCGGTTTCGTCGGCAGATGGCGACATCCTCAGGATGCATGGTATGGAAACCGGGCGCGCGGCAGGCTTCCATCAAACGACGGCTTCGCAATGAAAATCCGCCATTGCCCACGTCATGACCATCGCCGAATTGCGGCCATGGCGCGCCAATGTAATCGTATTCCAGGAATTCAGGCCGCCAGCGGCGCGCATCCAGCACATGGCCATCCCATTGCACTATAAGGCAATGACTGGTGGAAACATGATCCGGTAGCTGCTGAAGCACGAATGCCGAATAATCCTGGGAAGAACGCAGAGGTGCAATCGATACGATCTCTATGGCAGGATTGCTCGACACGACCGGCACATCCGTCAGCAGCTTGCATGCGCCGAAACGGATATTCCGCATCGATGCTTCCATCGCCTTGAAAGTGGCTTCGATGTTGACGCAACTTACCGCACACAAAGTCACATCTGGCATGTGCAGTGGTGTGTCACCGGGATCGGATGGGGGCGGGGTCAAGACACTGGCTCTACAATCGCACGACAAAGCGTTCACTGAAACGGCTGAGATTTGGGTGATGAAACGGGTCCGGCATCATGTCAGTGCTCCAGTTCGCCTTGAGAGCGGCCAGTTCACGGGCAAGGCGGCGGGCGCCCACAGGATCGCGATCCAACCCGCGTGAAACCGATTCATGGTGGATCAGCCGCGCTCGCGGTTCATAGAAAGATTGCCATCCGCGCTGGTTCAAACGCAGGCAAAGGTCGACGTCGTTAAACGCTACCGCGAAGTTTGCCTCGTCGAGTCCGCCCACAGCCATAAATCTGTCGCGCCTGACGACAAGGCATGCGGCCGTCACTGCCGAGACGAACTGGGGAAGGACGTGGCGCTGGAAATAACCCTGCTCGTCTGGCCGGAGCAGGCGGTGTGCATGAGCCGCCCCTCCACCAATTCCGGTCACCACTCCGGCATGCTGGGTTCTTCCATCGGGGTAGAGCAGATGAGCGCCGACGGCGCCGACTTCATCACGCATGGCCTGTGCAGCCATGGTCATGAGCCATTTCGGCTCGGTCACTTCGATGTCGTTGTTCAGCAGGCACAGCAACCGCCCTTGGCCAAGCTGCGCGGCGCGGTTGTTCATGGCCGAAAAGTTGAACGGGCCGGGGTGACGCAGTACCTTGATCCGTGCAGGCAGGGCATCCAGATAAGCGAGCGATTCCGGCTCGTCGCTATCGTTGTCCACGATGATTATGTCGAGCGCCGGATAGTCGGTGCGGTCGATTCCAGCCAGACAGGTTTTGAGAAGATCGGCGCGATTGCGGGTCGGGATGATTACGGTGACCGGCGGCAATTCCTGGTCGACGTGTGCAGGCGTTGCAGGAATGCTTGGTGCGGGGCGCGTTCGCCGGTGATGGAGGATAATGGGCAGGTGGGCCGGGGGCGGCGGTGTGCCCGCTACGTGCGCGGTCAGCCGGGCAGCCCAATCCGGGCCGGAACAGGCAGCAAGATCCGCCTGAGTCGCCCGGATGATGCACGCACCGGTCAGGAAATCGAAATGCGCGAAAAGTTCGGAATTCCAGGCTGGCTTGAAATGCGGGGCGGTGCGCTTTCCCTGCTGGTCCAGCAGGTCGTCATCGGCATAGATCAACCTGCGCCCATCGTGGATTGCCTTGCCATAGGCGTCTGCCGCTCCCGCTTGCAACCGGTCACCTGGGGCAATGGGCATCAGCCACGGATCACTTTGCCAATCGATCAAAGGGATTTTCGATGCGAGCGACGTGTCTTCGTCAGCCCCTATCAAATGCGCGCTCAGGCCTTGTTCGGCAATGGAGCGCAGCGTTAGTTCCAGATGGCCGGGCAAGTGCTGCCCCGTGGTCATGTCGACCAGCACGACGATTGGCGAAGCCGTGACTGGCTGCGCTGAAACTGCGCCGTTACGCAGCAACCAGAGCCGGTAAGCGCTGGCAGAATGCCCCAGCAACGGTGCCAGTTGCGCGCGCGCGCGAACGCGCTTGCGGCAGATGCGCCACCACAGGGCGACCAGATAAGCCCGCGGATGGGCGAACAGCGCATCGCAATGTACACGTATGCCCAACCAAACGCCCAGAGCCTTGCGCGCGCACCGTTCGGCCAGTCTGCCGGTCTTTTCGCAAGCGTCGGTCAAAGTTGTGCTTGTCACTTATTCCGGGTTGGCATCACCACGGCGGCCTGAAATGTGGAGAGGCTGGATGATACAGCATTAAAGACTGTCATATATACCGATGGCTTCTGCGACGTCATCGTATGCCATCGCTCGACCACCATTAATAACCAATGCACGGTTGCAATAATTCTTCACGAAATCGTTACTGTGTGATGCCAATATCATCGAGCGGTCGCCACGCTTCTCAAACAATTCATAATGGCACTTGCGCTGAAAGTTCTGATCGCCGACCAGAATGATTTCATCGATCAGGTAGCAATCAAATTCGATGGCCAGGGACAACGCAAACGCCAGTCGCGCACGCATTCCTGACGAATATGTTTTGACCGGCATCTTGAGCTGTTTGCCAAGCTCGGTGAATTCTTCAACGTAATCGCGCAGATCGTCGTAATTGCGGTCATAGATGCGGGCGATGAAGCGGGCGTTATCATAACCTGTCAGGCTGCCTTGGAATCCACCGGCAAAGCCGAGCGGCCAGGACAGTGACATTTTCCGCACCACCTTGCCCGATGTCGGCATTTCGACGCCGCCGATCAGCTTTATCAGCGTGGTCTTGCCAGCCCCATTGCGTCCGAGCAGGGCGAGGCGGTCTCCCGGATTCATGGAGAAATTGACATTGTCGAGCACAAGCTTGCGACCCGCACCGTGCTTGTAGGTCTTGCAGAGGTTTTCGCAGGCAATCATTCGACGGTCAGGGTCCTGCGGATCCGGCGGATCAGTATCAAGCCAATGATCGCTGCTACTGCCGAACAGATGATGGGGTTCCAGATATTGTAATATGCTGTGATATCATCGCCCCAGATGCCCTTGCGCATCATCTCCATGCCGTTCACGAACGGCGACATCAGAAGATACTCACGCGGCCCCGGAGCAAGCCACGCGGCAAGCGTGAACAGGCCCGATACGGGGATCATCACATAGGTCGTCACCGGAATCAGTTTTTCGACCACCTCGGACATTTCCGAGATCGGGGCGATGATGAGGCACAAGGAGAACGAGAACAGCGCATACAGCACCCATCCGGCAATCAGCAGACCGGGATTGGCCGGGACCGGAAATTCGCCGACTGCGATCAACAGGGTGCCGATAAAGAGATACGCCATCATGCCGCCGATGAATTCGATGATGAAGCGCACCAGAACGAAGTCGAGAATCTTGATTTGCCGATGGTACATCAAGCTGCTGTTTGCCGTGAAGATGCTGGCGGAGCGCATCACGCCATGGCGGAACAGCGTAATGGGAATATAACCGCTGACGACGAACGCGACAATGCTGATGCCGTGTTCCTCCGGGCCACGCCACAGGCGCCAGATCAGCGCCACCAGTCCCGCGAAGAGAAGCGGTTCCGCCATGATCCACAGGAAGCCGATGTTTTCCCGACCGTACCGTGTGTTGAGTTCACGGATCATCAGGGCGTGGATGACCTGCGTTTGCCGACGCCAGCCTGCCTTGAGGTTCCGAAGGTTCAGTTGAGGCATGTCTACTCGTCCGGTGCGTGTTCTAGAATACCCACGACCAGCATCCACCCGATGAAGTAAAGGCATAGCGCACCGGCCGCTACGGCGAGCAGGCTGAGGAACCTGTGAGGAAGCAGTGGCGTATCGGGCAGGTTGGGATCAACCACGCGTTCAAGATAGAATTGCTGTTGTTGCGCTTCGGCGCGGGCCTGGACAAGGGCGGCCTGGGCCACGTTGAGGCTTTCCGTGGCAAATTCCTGTTCGACAACCAGGTTTTCGTATCCGCCCAATTTGGAGGCGATGCCGTCGCTGCTTCCAACCACCCGGCTGTCCTGCGAAGCGATTTGTACCGAAATGGCGCTAATTCGGTTCTGCAACGCCGGGATTGAAGGGTTGTTCGGGGTCACGCGTTGCATCTGATCAAGCTGGGCCAACAGCGCCGCTCGTTGTGCAACGAGATTGTTCGCGATTTCCAACACTCCGACGGCCTGCTTGCCGGGATCGATAACCTCTTGGGAATTGCGGAAACGGGATAACGCCACGCGGGCGTTCAGTGCTCTGGCGGTCGCCAGTTCCACCTGCTTTTGTGCTTCGGCAACACCGCGGGTCTGGGCGCGTTCGTTCAGGCGATTGACCAAGCCTTCGCTCAGATCAAGCAGCCGCCGATTGATTGCATAGGCGTCTTCCGGTTTGAACGCCTTGACCTTGATCACTGCAAGGCCGGTGTCACTTTCAAGCCGGGCATCGACGATATTGCCGTAGTAATCGTACAAATCTTCGAAGGTGTTATCCTGAAAAGGCTTGGGAAAGCGCGAGGCAAAATCGACGCCGTCAGCAGTGTACCTTGATTTGAAATCAATGTCCCGAACGAGGCTCTTGAGTGCATCACGCGAATGGACGTAGCCAAGGATTTCATTGGTTTGCTCCTGACCGCCCGAAAGGCCGGTGGTCTGGATCAAGCTGGCCAGCGTCGATGATTGAGCGCGCTTCTGTCCCGGACTCTTTATGACAAAGCGGGACTCCGAAATGTACACGTCGGATGCGATGAACCCGTAATAGATCGCTGCCAGCAAAGTTGGGGCGATGACGACAATCAAAAACCAGCGCCGTTTTCTGATCCACGCAAGGAGCGGTGAAAACCTTGAGACGGGCGGTGTTTCGGCCGGCAAAGAGTGTTCAATTGTCATAGGAAAATCTTCGCAGGGCCTTGAAAAACAGAAATCGTAGAGGCTTTTGCGCTAGGACATGTTGTGTCGGGACGCAAGATACGCACGTCGCCATGTGATCTGCGGCTTCGTGTCTGGCCGATGCATTTCGCCAAGGTTCTCATGGGGAAAAGGGTGTTCATTCGGGCGGCAACAACCGCCCTTCGAATCTTGCTATTGCGTGTCTGACGACAACCGCGAGAGCCTTTTCCGAGAAAAATCCGCCGGGGATCAAGCATCTGTCGATCAATACGCGGCGAAATGCCTTGAAGGTGGTCTCGTCGGGTGCATCGGGCGCGGTCCAGAATGCATCGATGCCTTTCTGGCAGGTGATCCCCTCGATGTCGTAGACCGCAGTTCCCAGCACTACAGCCGGGATGCCCATCGACAGACCCAGTGTACCGCTGGTGCTGTTGATCGTGACCATGCCCTGTGATCGGCGCGCGACCGGCACGATGTCTCCACTTGGCAGGTAGTCGACCCGGTCGGCGATGCCGAACCGCGCGGCCATATCCGCTGTAATCTGTTGCCAGTCGCGTACACCGTTATCCAGCGGGTGTTCCTTCACCACAAGGCGCGTGTTTGCCGGAGCATGGGCGGCAAACGATGCGATGACGACTTTCAGCGCTTCGGCAATGCCTGCGAAAGGCGAATGGAGCCGGATTTGCGCGTCGGAATCGAGTTGCAGCGGAAACAGAAAGTACGGCGTGGGCGATGTTTCCAGCCGAGCGATCAGCGCAGCAGCTTCGGCATCGCGTTCCTTGCGGCGACGCAGCTTGCGCATCCAGCCCATGCCTTCGACCAGCGGGTGCCAGGGGCGGTGGTTGTTCCAGTTGGAATAGTGCCAGCGTGTCAGCACGTCGGCCACATTGTATGCCAGCCCTTCGATCGCACGTCGGCGGAACGATGAAGGGACTTGCCGGTGTTCGGGCACAGGGGGCAGCGCGGCGGCAGTATCGCGATACCATTGCGGATCGCGCGGCAGGGTCGAGTGGCCGTTCACGCCATCGCGTTCGAAGGTAACCCAGTCAGGCCGGATATAGCCTTCTTCGAAGACATGGACCGGGATGCGCAACTCCCGGCACACTTGCGTGGCGATCATGTGGTGATCGCGGCAATCGCCAAACAGCACGACATCGGTGATCTGCTTGTCTGCAACGATGCCTTTAAGCGCCTGCGGCCAGTCGGCCAGCGTTCCGCGATAATCGATGCCGCCGGGAAGCCGCCAGAAGAACCGGTCCCCGCCGTTGAAGTTGATCTTGTGGACGCGGTGCCCGGCTTCGATCAGCCCTTGCCCCAACCGCCGGAACAGCGGTCCCATCAGGCCCTGAAGAAGGAGTACGCTGCGTTTTTCACGCCGTGGCGGAAGGCTGGCCGCCGGAGCCTGGACATCTTCCGAAACAGGAATCGGGAGGGTCGACGATTGCATCGGGTACGACATATCCGTTTGCCCTAATCCCAAGAAGGCTTCCGGTCGATGCATCACGTACTGCTTTCCACCGGGCAATTGCATCCACATGGGCAAGGTTCGGCGGTGACAGCCGCACCTGTAATTGGTATTCGCCTGCCGTCGTGTCCGCCAACCCTGTGCGGCCTGTGGTCTAGAGGGTTGTGACGGCCAACATTCTGACAATTCTGGCATTGCTGGCAGGGTCGCTGATCCTGGATGCCTTCGTGCGCCCGCGCGCTGCTGCTGGATTGCTGCGCAGCCGGGCAGGAATGGCGCTGCATTGCCTGATTGTTCTGGCGGTCTTCGGGCTGTTCCTGACAATCAGCGGCGATGTGCCCGCAGCGGCGCTGATAGCGCTTGCCGCTGTCGCGCTTTTCACCATGGTTTCGAACGCCAAGCGGGCGGTGCTGGGCGAACCACTGGTATTTACAGACCTTGCGCTGGTGGGGGCGGTGTTCCGCCATCCGCAATTTTATCTGTCGGCCCTGAAGGCGGGGCAAAAGACCGCGCTGGTGCTGGCCTTGCCATTGGTTCCGGCATTGCTGTGGTACGTGTTCGTACCTTCGCTGACCGCGCATCTGGCCGGGCTGGCACTGGCGCTGGCCGGGCCATGGTTGATCCGGCGCGCGGTGCTCCGTTCGCCCTGGTCGCGTCTTGCCTGTACGCCGGATGTTGAGGCTGACGTCCAGCGGCACGGTTTGCTGGCCACACTTGCCCTGCATCATGCGCGCTGGCGTGAAACGCGCGATCCGGCGGCTTGCGCGCCGATGCAGTCAAGGCCGCGTGACGGTGAACTGGCGGTGGTAATTCAGTGCGAATCGTTTGCCGATCCGTTGGAACTGTTCGGCGATCCGGCTTTGGAACTGCCGGGGTTGAAAGCGGCCCGCGCGCAGGCGTGGCAGTGGGGCGATCTGCTGGTCAGCGGTTTCGGCGCCTATACCATGCGCACCGAATATGGCGTCCTGTTCGGGCGGAGCGAGGAAGACCTTGGTTTTCGGCGATTCGACCCTTTCCTGACGGCGCTGGGGGAGGCAGGCTATGCCCTGCCTTCACGACTGGCGGCGGCGGGATGGCGCAGCCTGTTCCTGCATCCCCACGATATGCGCTTTTACAATCGCGAAGAAATCATGCTGGCAGCGGGTTTCGCTGAATTGGTGGGCGAAGATCGCTTTGCGCCGCCGGCACCGGATGAAGGGCGCTATGTAACCGATGCCGCGATGACAGCCGAAATTGTCTCACTTTCACGAATGGCAGAGGATCCCACGCTGATTTATGCCGTTACGATCGAGAATCACGGACCCTGGGAGGGTCGCGCAAATGCGGGGAGCCTGACCGAAGGCTATATGCGACTGGTGCGGAACAGCGACGCGATGCTGACGGGCTTGTGCGATGAATTGGCAAGGCTGAAGCGCCCGGCCACGCTGGCGTTCTTTGGCGATCATCGGCCAAGCATTCCCGGCGCGTCGATGCCGGGCAAAGCGCGGCACACACCTTATGTGATCCTGCGTTTTGACGCTGAAGGACGGATCGTTCGCGGCGAAGGAACACGAGTGGACCTCACGCCCGCGCAATTGCATCATGCCTTGCTGGGCGCAATCACCGACCCGGAGGCGCAAGCGCGCGCAGAAGTTTGTCACGCAACGGCCGGGGCAGGGCACGATCGATGATGCGCAGCAGCTTGAATGGCCAGGGCATGACAAGGTGCGCCTTGCCCTGCGCCGCAGCCTTCGCGATCTTTCGGGCCGCTTGAGCAGGAGAGAGGATAAGCGGTTTCGGACCGGGCACCGCGCGCGCCGCAGCAGTATCGATAAAGCCGGGCGAAACCAGCGTCACGCTGACACCGTGGGGACGCATGGCGATGCGCAGGGCATCGGTAAAGCGCGCAAGGCCCGCCTTCGATCCGGCATAGGCGGCGGCGAAGGGCAGGGCGTGAAACGCGGCCGCTGATCCGATCAGCACGATCGCACCGCCTTTGCGTGCGGCCATGCGTGATCCCAGCGTTGCAGCAAGCGCGGCCGGTGCGACGAAGTTGACCATGCCAAGGTTTGCAACGAGCGCCGGGTCTTCGAACAGGTGTCCTTCCGCCCGGATATCACCAAGGCCCGATACGATGACAGCCAGCGTGAACGGCGCGGCATCGTCTTCCTGCGAAAGTGCGGCAACGGCGGCTTCCACCTCGGTCAAATCGAGCGAGCGGGTTTGAATACTTGCAGCACCGGCTGTCCGGCATGCCTGGGCAATGGCTTGGAGGCGCGCCGTGTTGCGCCCCCACAGCGAAAGGGCCGCACCCGATTCGGCGTAGTGCCGGGCCAGCGCTGCGCCCAATTCGCCCGACGCACCGATGATGAGCACATGCGAAGACATTGATATAGTTCCATAACGGATTGAATTGTTCGGCATGCCGCAGGAGACTAGCTTGGGCAGCGGGGCAGGGGAAGCGGCGGTTGCGGCAATACCGAGCCGGGCAAGCATTGTGGTCGCGATGCACCAGTGGTCGCGCTGATGGCTTCACCCGTCGTGCCGGATTGTTTAATCCTTGACAGTCAAGCGCATGTCCTGTCCAGAATTCACCCAATGCCCAGCCCCAAGTCGCACTCGCAGCAGATCCGGTTGTTCCGTAACGAACGGCTTGAACAACTTACCGTGATTTCCCCCGCTGGATTCGCAGCGATATGGGGCGCGGCGCTGCCGTGCATCGCGTGGGTGGGGTGGGGCACGACCGGGGTGGTTCCCGCGCTCGGTTTGTTTGCCGCAGGCCTCGTGTTCTGGACGCTGTTCGAATATGCGATGCATCGCTATCTGTTCCACTGGAACGCGCGCATACCGCTGTTCGAAAAGTTCGTGTTCCTGATGCATGGCAATCACCATGCGGACCCGAACGATCGCCTGCGCAACCTGATGCCTCCGATTGTCAGCATCCCGATAGCCGGTTCGGTCTGGGCGCTTGGGGTCCTGCTGCTTGGTCCTGCCGGAACCTGGATGTTTCTGGGCTGGATCACGGGCTACGTGGCCTACGATTTCACGCATTATGCCTGCCACCAGTGGCCGATGAAGGGGCGGCTGGCATATATGCTCAAGCGCCATCACATGCGCCATCATCACGCCCGCCACGAAGGCAATTACGCGATTACCGCGTTGTTCTGGGATAGCGTTTTCGGCACCGGCATTCGATCATTGAAGCCGCGCGACTAACCGATCAGTTTTCCTGCCGTAACGCTTCAATAGCCTGCGCGGCGATGTGCATATGCTCGCCCCAGGTGGGCGCATGCCACTGCGGCAACCGCTGATGTTGCGCGGCCCAGACCGGCCCGCAATTCGCGAAATCCAGTACCAGTTCCTTCCAGCGCGGCCCGTCGAGCGGGTCGGCATAGTGCGGTGTCGTCCCGCCGACTTCGCGATGGGCGGGAATGTCGCTGCAGATCACCGGCACCCCGGCAGATAGCGCTTCGGCTACCGGCATGCCGAATCCTTCGGCAAAGGACGGCATCAGCAACCCGCGCGCGCCGCGTAGCAATGCTGCGAGGTGGCTATCCGGGCAACCGTTCACTTCCTCCACATGATGCCGCAGCGCGAGGCAGCGGTCGAGCATGTCGAGGACCTGCTCATTTTCCCATCCCCGCTTGCCGACGATGACAAGGCGGGGCACGTCGCTGGCGGGCAGGACATCGGCCAGGTGCCGCCACAGGTTGAGCAGGAGCAGGTGATTCTTGCGAGGCTCGATCGTGCCGAGGCAGACGAAATAGGGTCTATCATCCGCGATGGGGGTGTGGGCCGAAGCTGCCAGCGGTTCCGTGCCGAGCAGCGCGATGTGCACCGCTATTTCCCGTCCGCTACGGTCGATCCAAGGCTGGAACGAACGGCCGGTGGCTGCCGAATTGACAATCACGGCGTCGGCATGGGCCGCCAGCGTTTCCATCCGGCGGTGATGCCGCGCCGCGCCGCTTGGCCGGGCATACTCTGGAAACTCGATGGGGATCAGGTCATGCACCATGCACACGAACCGTGCCTGTTCCCGTGCAAGGATGCATTTCACCTTGCGCCTGTTGGTCAGGTGATGAGGCGATACCTGCACGTATATTGAACGCTGTTTCCCCTTGGACGCCGTCGGCGGGCGGCGCGGCAGTAGCCGGGCCATCCATGGCAGGATCGAAGCGATCGAGCGCTGCGGTGGCCCATCATGCTCGCTCGCCCAGCGTCGCTCAAGTTCGTCGAGATAGGCCAGCGCATTGGCTCTGGCGATCCGTCCGTACAGGCCTGTTGGATGAACGGCCGCGAAGGACAGCGCATCGCCATACAGGCGATGGAGGCCGCGCGCGTAAGCCATCTCCACCCGGTCCACGCCCGATGGGGTGGCATAGCGCACCCGCGAAATCAGGCGGGAAATGTCGAGAATGACTTCGCTCATCGCAGCCTTGCCATGAGCCGTCCCTGCCAGTGGCGCAAGGGCGCGATCCAGCCGAGGCGGTTGGGCGCACGGGCCTGCGCCATGCGGCCGATCAGAACTTCGGGCGGGCAGGGCAACCCGCTGACCGGATCGAGGTATCGCGGATAAAGGATCAGGACCCCGGCCACCAGCTGGTCAAGCGTGAGCGCTCGCCCGCGACGGTCCGGCACGGTGCCGAGATCGCGGGTAAGGCCCCACCCGGCGTAGAACGGTGTACCATGGCAGGTCACCTCCAGCCGGCGCATCAGGGCTTCGAACCCGGTTAGCGAGGTCAGGACATGTACCGCATCGACCACATCGAGCAGCGGCGCCATGCCGCCGCCGCGCACGATGCGGTCAGCTACCACCAGCACATCTTCATCAGGCACGGCGCCCTTGCGGTGCCCGGCATCGACATCAGGGTGGGGGCGGAACCAGATTTCGGCGTCCGGTTCGAGCGCGCGGACGCGGCGCAGCAGTTCGAGGTTTGAGCGCAGCCCCCCGCCGCCTGCAATCACCGACATGTCGTCCTCGACTTGCGCCGGCACCAGCACGACGCGGCGGCCCGCTGAGCGCGGCGGCGCCGGCGCTGCTGCCCCTGCGGCGTACTTGCTGATGCCCGCCGCAACGATGGTCTGCCGCAAGGCCATAGCCCGGTCGACCAGCGCCGGGGTAAATTCGGTTGTCGCCAGAATATGTTCAAGATCACTGGGCGACGACGGATCGAAATGAATGCCGCGCTGGTCCACCACGATGGAAGAGGGCGGGACAAGATTGCTGCCAAGGCCGACCGAACGCACGAAACCGTCCTCTACCCGGATCAGTCCCGTGCCTTGCGCCGCGGCTGATTCAAGCAGGGCTGGCGACACGCGCGATGGCCAGATGGCCACCGCGCCGCCTGATTTCCGCGCGATCTTCAGCGCGCGCGAAGCGCCTGCCACGATAGGCAGCTTGCGGCCGGGAACCCACAGGAAACGGCGTATTTCGTGCCGTTTCCACCAGGCCATGCCGCTGGCAGCCACGATCTGGCGATTGGCTTCGATCAGGCGACGCCATTCAGCCAGCAGCGCAATTGTATCGGCAATGGTCGCTGGTTGGCCGGTGAAAGGGTTGGTGTAATGCGCGGCGGCAAGCGCCTCGACGGCTTTGCGATCAAGCGTGGCCGCGTCATCGCCGGGGGCGCCAAAGCGGCCTGTGGACAGCACGTCAACCGGCACTGTGCAGCAGCGCGCAATCGCAACCCATTCATCATCGCCATGGGCGACGAGTTTGCCAGCGCCTTCCAGCGCCGACCAGGGATCGACCAAGGCGGTGGCTGAGCGTCGATCGACCACGCTCGCCGGGATAGCCGGCGGTGCGGCTTCAGCCCAGAAAGCGCCGCCAACGCGGGCCTGGCTGATCCGCTCCAGCATGTCTTCGCCAATCGTTTCGGTGGCAGGTGCAGGGGTGGACAACCTGACGGTCCGGGCGTGAAACGGAGGCGCGCGTAGCAGGCAGAGCTTGGTCACGGGCGCTGCCCCCAGACCGCAATGTCCAGTGTGCCATCGGCCGATCTGCGGATCACGCCATAGCTCCCGGTCGGCAGTTTCAGCGAAGGCAGGCTGGCGAGGCAGTGCTGCAACGCCGCGTCAGCCAGCAGGGCAAACCGTGCAGCGCCGTTGCTGGTAACCAGCAAAATGGGGTCTTCACAGGCGGGGCGGGCGGAGAACAGGCGCTTCCAGGCGGCGATACGCTGGTCCGCATTTACCGACCAGCCCGGCGGTGGCACCGCGTGTGCATCCCATGCGGCAATCGCTTCCGGGCCGACGCGCGCGATGACGGCATCTTCCGTTTGGTCTTCATCGGGTCCGTGATCGACCTCGCGCAGAAAGTCGGCATGTTCCGGCGTTGCAGGGTCGGTTTGCGCTGCGAGAATGGCCTCTGCCGTCTGGCATGTGCGCAAGAGCGGCGAGACAAACGCTTTTTCAAACTGCCAGCCAAGCGCCGAAAAATGCAAGCCCAGCGCCCGTGCCTGCGCCACGCCTGCTTCGGTCAGCGGCAGGTTGGTGCGTGCACCGATCCGGCGCGGGGTTTCCCCGGCGGCGAACGTGTTGCCGTGGCGGACTATGACGAACATCGAAGCTTTTTACGCCGGATAGGGATCGCCGAACCGGGTAATCGCTTCTTCGGCCTTGGCAAGGTCTTCCGGTGTATCGATACCGGAAAGCAGATGCGCGGGCACTTCGACTTCGACTGTGTCGATCGTCCAGCCATGCTCAAGAAAGCGCAGTTGTTCAAGGCCTTCGAGCACTTCGTAAGCACCTGGCGGAGCCGAAGCGAACCATGCCAGCGCGGGCATGGTGTATCCGTAAAGCCCCAGATGCTGCCATACCGGCGAGAGCGGTTCAGCGCGCAGCCTTGCCTCATCGCGAAGTGCAGGCAGGATTGATTTGGAAAACCATAACGCATGACCATTGGCGGTGCGAACGCAGGTCGTGCCGCTGAACGGCGCAGTGCGCTTGTGTTCGCGCAAGCGGTCGAGCCGCGGCCAGTCGAGCCGGAACACAGGCGTTGCCACATCGGCCCCGCCTTTGCGCAAGGTGCGCATCAGATCGGCCACGATTTCCGCCGGAATGAACGGTGCATCGCCCTGAAGATTGACCACCCGCGCGGGCAAGGCGCCGCGCTGGCAGGCAGCAGCATAGGCGCGAACAGTACCCGAATCGAGATCGGGCGAGGTCATCGCGACTTCGATACCGAGTTCAGCGGCGTGATTGGCAATTCGCGTGTCATCGGTAGCAACCACGACATCGCAGTTGGTTGCCTGTGCGGCGGCAGCACGGGCAATCGCCACAACGCGCTCCAGCAGCGTATGCCCGGCGATGGACAGCAGGGGTTTCCCCGGCAATCGCGACGATCCGAAGCGGGCGGGAACGACGATCAGGTCGGGGCTGAAAGTCTCTGCCTCCAAAGCTTCAGACAATCCCGGTCCTGACGATATCGTGCATATGGACAACGCCGACCAGGCGGCTGTTGTCTTCGACGAAAATCACTGAAACGGCATTCTCGTTCATGATGCGCAAGGCATCGGCGCATAAAGTGCCCGGCGGAACGGTGACCGGGTTCGGCGACATGTGCAGCCCGATACGATCCTGCAGATCGTGGACGGCGATGCAGCGGCGCAGATCGCCATCGGTGAACACGCCCACCAGCCTGTCGCCATCATCGACAACGGCCGTTGCGCCGTAACGCTTGCGGCTCATCTCGATCGTTGCACCGCTTAGTGTGGCTTCGCGGCGCACTTTGGGAATGGCGCTGTCAGTGCCCATGATCTGGTCAACTGTCAGCAATTGCGCCCCCAGTTTCCCGCCGGGATGGAACACCCGGAAATCAGAAGAGGTGAATCCGCGCGCTTCAATCAGGGCGACTGCAAGCACATCGCCCAGCACCAGCTGGAGCGTGGTCGACGATGTCGGCGCAAGATCGTTCGGACAGGCCTCGCGCACCAGCGGCAGTTCAAGGCATATATTGGCGGCTTTTGCTGCGGTGCTGTCAGGCCATGCCGTGGCGACGATCAGGGTGACGCCGAAGCGATTGCAATAATGGAAGATATCATTGAGTTCGCTGGTCTCACCCGACCAGGTGATGGCAAACACCACGTCCTGTTCCGTAATCAGGCCAAGGTCGCCGTGGCTTGCCTCGCCCGGATGAAGAAACAGTGCAGGTGTGCCGGTGGACCGCAATGTGGCGGCAATCTTGCGACCGATATGGCCGCTCTTGCCCATGCCGCTCACGATAACGCGTCCTTCGGTGCGGGCCATGGCTTCTATCGCGAGGTCAAGCGCGTGGCGAAAACCCGATTCTTCCAGAACGCCCCTCAGCTGTTCGAGAGCCTGAATTTCCGTTTCCACCGTTTTCAGGGCCGATGCCGTAAATTGCGGTGCGGAGGACCTTTGATGCATTTTCACCCTGATCATATTTTTTTACCGCCGACATGAAGCTCTTGCCGGATATCGGCTGCTTCGCTGCTTGAACTCGCATACGGTCAATTCGTTGCCAGCGTCCTATTTCTGCGCCAAGAAACCATCGAGATGACAAAACGGCCCTAGAGGGACGGTTCGGTCGGCGCTATAACATTTGAACTGGAATGGATTGAACGGAATGCTCCTTTGTGGATGCAAAATCGATGCGGCCTCTCCTTTGTTCGCAATTGCAGGGCCTTGTGTAATAGAAGATGAACGGCACACGCTTTCCATTGCAGAGCATCTTGCAGGGGTAGCGGACAGACTGGGAATCCTGCTGGTTTTCAAGAGTTCATTCGACAAGGCGAACCGCAGTTCGGACAAGTCGTTTCGCGGGCCTGGCATGGATGAGGGCTTGCGAATCCTCGAAAAGGTCCGCCGGGAAACCGGATTGCCGGTGCTTACCGACGTTCACGAACCGGGGCAGGTCAAGGCCGTGGCCGATGTGGTGGACGTTTTGCAGACGCCCGCGTTCCTGGCGAGGCAAACCGATTTCATCGGTGCGGTTGCCGCTTCGGGCAGGCCCGTCAACATCAAGAAGGGCCAGTTCATGGCACCGGGAGACATGACCCAGGTCGTGGCCAAGGCGCGCAATGCCGCGATTGCGGCAGGTGTGGAACCAGATTCCTTCATGCTGTGCGAGCGGGGCGTATCGTTTGGATACAACACGCTCGTGTCCGACATGCGCGGTCTTGCGATCATGGCGCGAACCGGGTGCCCCGTGGTGTTCGACGCCACGCATTCTGTGCAGCAACCGGGCGGGCTTGGCGAACGGTCGGGCGGGCAGCGCGAATTCGTGCCCTTGCTGGCCCGTGCGGCTGTGGCGGCTGGCGTTGCAGGGGTGTTCATGGAAACGCACCCCGATCCTGATAACGCCTATTCGGACGGTCCCAACGCGCTGCCGCTGGAAGACTTCGAGTCGCTTCTGGCGCGATTGCAGGCAATTGACGCGCTGGTAAAGGCTGCCTAGTCCAAGCAAGTAATGCGAACTGTGCGTTAGAAATGGGTTTGTTTCCAACCCCTTTGGCCAGAACCGTCGGGCGGGCACTGTTGACGCCCGTCTGGGTGTTGCAGCTTTTCACCGGATACAAGAGTTTCCTCGACAATCCGCTGATCGGATCGCGTCGGTTGAACGGACGCGGGCTTCACCTCGCGCGGGTTCGGCTGGCCGATGTCTTGTGCCGATGGCGCAGGCGACGCCTGGCGCGGCACGTGCGGCCTGATTGGATCGCCGCATTCGAGCGTGATGGCTTCGTGGTGATCCCCGATGTCGTGCCGCCGTCAGACTTTCCGGCATTGCGTCAGGCGATCCTTTCATACGAAGGCCATGCGCGCGAGATGACGCAAGGGGATGCGATCACGCGCAGGCTCGCGGTGGACCCTGCCATGCTTGCGCGGATTCCCGCCTTGCGCGCCTTGCTCGCCCGCCCGGATATCGTCGCGCTGCTGCACTATGTCGCCAGCTTCAGGACGGTGCCGCTCCACTATATCCAGACCATCGTCAGCCATATCGGCACGGTCGATGCCGATCCGCAGGAGACCCTTCACGCCGACAGCTTCCATTCGTCGTTGAAATCCTGGCTGTTCCTCAATCCTGTGGCTGAAGACGAAGGCCCGTTCTGTTTTGTGCGCGGTTCGCACCGCTTCACGCCTGCGCGGCTGCAATGGGAGCGGCGCCGCAGCCTGTCCGACCCGCGCGCGATAGACCGGCTATCGGCGCGGGGTTCGCCACGCGTCAATGATGCAGACCTGGATGCGATGGGACTCCCCGCAGCGAAAGGTCTGGCCGTCGCCGCCAATACGCTCGTTGTTGCCGATACCGTCGGGTTCCATGCGCGCGGGGCGTCTGTCAAACCGGGAGAGCGCGTGGAAATCTGGTCTTATGCGCGGCGCAATCCGTTCCTGCCATGGCTGGGCGGTGACCTGTTGAGCATGCCCGGTATCGCCGAGCGTCGGGTCAACTGGGTGTGGACTTTGCGCGACCGTTTTGAGCGGCGACTGGGCCAACCGTGGAAACCGGTGGGTTTACGCCGCCCGGCAGACGACTGACGTCATCCGGTTACAGCGATCAGACCCGGACGAACTTTCTGCCCGAATTATCGGCGCCGCCATCGCGGAACGGCAACTCGTTGTAAGCGGGGGAAAATCCCAGCGCATCGTAGATTTCCGGGAGAAGAAACGGAAACGCATCGCCTGCGCTTTCATGGACCTTGGCGCATTCGCCCAGAAAGCTGTCAATCGTGCGATAGAGGCCCCGTTTCATAAGAATGCGGTGCACCGGCTGCAGGCGATTCGCCAATGGATTTGCAGGTTGGTCAAACAACCGCAACACCGCTCGCCCGAACTGCATGAACGAGCGGTGCTGTCGGCTGCCTCAAGGCTTTATCGGCAGCGCTGCCACTTGTGCATCGGGCAGGTTGGAGCCGAGTTGAAGGGCGAGCGTCGGTGCGATCGCGCGCATGTCGATCTCGCCCAGATTGCGGCCCTTTGCCACGCCCTTGCCCATCATCAGGAAGGTCGAGCGCATTTCGGGCATGGTGGGGAAATAGCCGTGCATGCCCTTGTAGCGGGACGGCCGTGCCAGAGGTGCACCGGCGGCAAAGCCCCCTGAAAGCGCACCGGGCTTCAGATCGACGAAAAACGCTGCCTGCGGGTTTCCACCCATCTTCGCGATTTCTGCGCGGGCAGCGATGTGGGCAATGCGCGCTTCAGGATTGGATGCGAGCTGGTCCAGCAAGGCTGCCACTTTGGCGGTCAGCGCCGCATCGTCAGGACGGGCCAGCGCGATGGCAATGGAACCACCCGATGGCCAGGGCATGGCTTCCCATGACGCTACCTTGCCATCGGCATTCAGCGTAATCAGCCCGGCGTCGATGAACGGACGGAACAGGTTGATTTCGGTGTCGGTCGCGACGAACCCGTGATCGCTGACAACCGCTATCGCAGCATCCGGGTGGGCGGCCATTTCGGCAGATGTAAGCTTGCCCACTACTGCATCGAGCCGTTCGAGCACGGCATTGGCTTGCGCCGAACCGGGGCCGAACAGATGTTCTTCATGGTCGAGTGCGGCAAGATAGACCGTCACGAAGTCGGGCCTTTTCGTTTCGATCAGGCGCGCGGCGAACTTCGCGCGGGTTTCATCGCCGTCGATGCCTTCATCGATGCCATCGGCATAGGCGCCGCAATCATGCTCCAGCGCATCATAGAGGCCGTCCGTGGACAGGGCCTTGATCATCTTGCGATCATCGCTGTGGCCCGAACGCCATATCTGCGGCAGGTTGTACGTAAGCGATTTCACGCCGACGCTGACCGGCCAGTGCACGTTGCCGGTAGACAGGCCCGCCTGGTGTGCGGCGTCCCACAGGGTTTGCGCCTTGATATCCTCGGCAAACCAGTACCAACCGCCGTAGTTGATCTGTTTGGGATCGAACGTGTTGTTCGAAACGATGCCGTGGCGGGCAGGGGCCACGCCGGTAATCAGCGTCGTGTGGCTGGGGTAGGTAACCGTCGGCAGGTTGCCGGTCACGCCCGTGGCATAAGCGCCTTCTTTCAGGAAACGGCGCAGGTTGGGGATTTTCAGGCCGCGTTTTTCGGCCTCAAGCACGTCGCCGGGGCGAAGGCCGTCGATCGAGATAAGCAGGACCGGGCTGGATGTGGTGCTTTGGGCCAGAACGGCGACGGGCGCCGCACTGCAAAGCAGCGCGACGCCCGTTACCATGGCCTTTGCGGTGGAAAGGCCGCTCATCGTCAGAAGCCCGCCTTCAGGGTCACGAACACCTGGCGCGGTGCGGCGGGAAGCAGCGTCTGGTTATCGCCGCTGAAGCCGAAGCCGTTCGAGCCGATGGTCGATACGTAGCGCTTGTCGAACAGGTTGACCGCATTGACTTGCAGTTCGATCGGCTGGCGCTGGCCGATGTCGAGGCGGTAACCGATGGTGGCATCAACGATCGCGCGGCCCGGAACCGACATGTCGTTGGTGTAAGTGAAGTAGCGCTTCGACATGTAGTTCACGCCGATCCGCCCGAACGCGCCTGCGCTGTCATACGAAAGTTCGCCGCGCAGCAAGTGCTTGGGCGCGTCGGTGACGGTCTTGCCGGCGGTCGGGATAACGGTGGTGACGCCGCCCGTGGTGAAGGTCACGTCGTCGCGATAGGTCGTGTCGTTGTAGCTGTAGGAGGCGAATGCTCCGAAGCCCATCGGCAGCCGCACGTCCACCGCCGCTTCGATGCCGAGCGCACGGACCGAACCGACGTTCTGCAGCGCATTGGCCGAACCGACGATGCCGACCGACGTCGGGATCACCAGCAGACGATCGCGGAAATCGACGTAATAGCCAGCCAGCGTCGCGTTGATCACGCCAGTGTTGTAACGCAGGCCCGCTTCATAAGTGTCCGAGCTTTCGGGTTTGATCGTGTCCTTGATCGCATTGAACCCGTCCTGCGTGGACGAGAACGGACCGCTGGTGGTCGATGCCTGGAAAGCGCGGGTAACCTGCGTGAAGCCCGCAAAGGCTTCGATCCCGCCGCCCAGCTTGTAGTTCAGGCCGACATGCGGCTGGAACCAGTCTTCGGTCTTGAGATCGCCGGTGGCCCGGTTGTTGGTGTTGACCAGCGCGAAGGCATTGGTATCGACCGAGAAGCCCTTCCAGCCGATGTTCACCTTCAGATCGCCCAGATCGATATCGTCGGTGACGTAGTACTGGATCGTGTCGGTTTCGAACGCGATCGACCATTGCGTGGCGAAAGGATTGCTTTGGAACTTCAGGTGATCGCGGCCCGGATTGGTGCGGCTTTCATAGCCATAGAACTTGCGCGACTGGATGAAGTCGTTCTTTTCGTACCAGCCACCCACGGTCAGGTTGTGCATGCCGTAAGTGTTCGAGATCGAGGCGAACGCACCCTTGCGCTTCAGGTCGTATTCGGTGGTGCGCAGCGACATCGGCACGCCTGAAGGGCTGTTGAGGTATGGGGTTCCCCAAGTGCCCTGACCGTCGTTCTCGTGGTAGTAGCCCTTGATCCTGAACACGGCGGTATCGGCAAACGGCACGGTCAGGCCAATCGCGCCCAGCGTGTCCTTGCGGAGGCCCGATGCGTCATAATAGGCATCGTCGGCGGTCTGAATCGGCGAAGGATAGGTCGTGCCGGCAGCCGGGTTGAGCGGTGTGGTGGTTTCGCCACGATTTGCACCGATGTCGGCAACCTGCACCGCCAGCGCATAGTTTTCAGGGCCGAAGTTGTCCCAGTCATAACCCAGGCGGTTGATCATGCCGAGGGTGAAGTCCTGGTAGTCCTGTTCGGCGCGGTCGGAATAGCTGATATAGCCATCCAGTTCAGCGTCGCCCAATGGCACCACGCCCTTGGCGTTGACCATCAAGGTGCGCTGCTTGCCGTCGCCCTTCCACTTGTCGCCATCCTGATACTGGACCGAAGTATAGGCGCGCGCGCCATCTTCTGTGCCGATCCCGATCCGGGCAAAGCCACGGTACGTGTTGGCCGATCCGTACGATCCGCTGGCGGTGACGCCGAGCGCATCCTTGGGATCGAGCGAGAAGAATTCGAGCGTGCCGCCAAGGTTGTTGGTCGACTGCGTGTTGATCGTGCCCGAACCCTGGCTGACGCGGGTAATGCCGATGTTTTCGGATGTGATCGCGCGGCTGATGTGCAGGCCATTATGGTTGCCATAGGTCATGTCGCCCAGCGGAATGCCGTCGAGCGTGAAGCCGAGCTGGTTCTGGTTGAAGCCGCGGATGGTGATGCGGGTGGACCATTCGTAATTGCCAAAAGCGTCTGCCGACTGGAAATTGACCGAGGGCAGCTTTTCCACGGCCTTCAACGGGCTGGTGCCCGAAGCGAGGATGGTCAGTTCGCGGGTGGAAAGCTCCTGCACCTGCCGGGTCTGGCCCTGGCCGAGCACGACGATTTCCGAATCGCCGCCTTCTGCGGGCAGCGCGGTTTCGGCAGCAGGGGCAGTGCCCTGATCGACGACGGCTGGTGCGGCAACGGCTGGTGCGGCGATAAGCGAGGTGCTGGCAAGCAGCACGGCGACGATACGCATGGTGTGATCCCTCATTGGCCAGTTGATGTGGCGCTTGCCCCGCTAGGCTTTCGCTGTTGCAGCATCGTGCCAGTTCAGCGACAGATCGGCGACAGAATGTGACGAAAAATTGACAGCAATCATCCGCGACACGTCTGTCACACGAGTGTAACGGGGTTTGCCCAATGGACGGAAACATGTCGGCAGATTATCAGCGCGCGGAAACCAGCGGCTTGCCGCCAGTGCAGGAACGGTTTTTCAACCGCGAACTGAGCTGGCTTGCGTTCAATCGTCGCGTATTGGCCGAAGCGGTCAATCCCGATTATCCGCTGCTTGAACGGCTGCGGTTCCTGTCCATCAGCGGCAGTAATCTTGACGAATTCATGATGGTGCGCGTGGCCGGAATTGCCGGACAGGTGCGCCGCCAGATCGACGAACTGTCGATTGACGGGATGACCCCGCAGCAGCAACTCGGCGGGCTGCTCGATACGGTCAAGGACCTGATCGATGCACAGCAGGACGTGCTGGCTGGATTGGCGCAGGACCTTTCCGCCGCAGGGATTCGACTGATCGACAACGATCCGTTCACACGGACAGAGGCCGACTGGTTGCGCGATTACTTCGAAGAGCATGTCGTGCCGATCCTTACGCCACAGGCGATTGATCCGGCGCACCCGTTCCCGTTCATCGCCAATCAGGGCACCGGCATCCTGTTCCAGATGCACCGCGTGGCCGATGGCGCGGCGGTGAGCGAGATGATCCTGATCCCGCCGGCGCTGCCACGGTTCGTGCGTCTGCCCGGTGAAAAGGCATCATGGATCGGGATAGAGGAACTGGTGCGGCGCCATGCCACACTGCTTTTTCCGGGCTTCCGCATCCTTGGCCATGGCACCTTCCGCGTGTTGCGCGATAGCGATATCGAGATCGAGGAAGATGCCGAAGACCTCGTGCGCTATTATCGCACTGCCATCCAGCGGCGGCGGCGCGGAAAAGTCATCATGCTGCAATTGCAGGATAACTTTGATCCCGATGCGGAGCGGCTGCTGCGCGACCAATTGCGGCTGGACCATGCGCTGGTCATCAAGAGCAGGGGCCTGCTTGCCATCAACGGTCTTGCCACTGTGGTCGATGAAGACCGGCAAGACATGAAGTTCGATCCCTACAATCCGCGCTATCCAGAGCGGGTGCTGGAGCATGACGGCGATTGCTTCTCGGCTATCCGCGAAAAGGATCTGGTGATTCACCATCCCTACGAAAGTTTCGAGGTGGTGATCGATTTCCTGCGGCAGGCGGCCGCAGACCCGGACGTGGTTGCCATCAAGCAGACGCTTTATCGCGCGGGCAAGCAATCTGCGGTTATCGCCGCGCTGATCGCGGCGGCAGAAGCGGGCAAGTCCGTTACTGCCGTGGTCGAGTTGAAGGCGCGGTTCGACGAAGAGCAGAACCTGATGTGGGCTGCGCAGCTTGAGCGCGCAGGCGTCCAGGTGATCTACGGCTTCGTGGACTGGAAAACTCACGCCAAGGTCAGCCTCGTCGTGCGGCGCGAGGCCGGTGGCTATCGCACCTATTGCCACTTCGGCACCGGCAATTACCACCCGGTCACCGCGCGCATCTATACCGACCTGTCGTTCTTCACCGCCGATCCGCGCATGGGGCGCGATGCCGGGCAGTTGTTCAATTTCGTCACCGGTTATGTCGAGCCGAAGCATACGGAATTGCTGGCGATTTCGCCGATCAACCTGCGCGAGAAGTTGTATGAATGCATCGATCGCGAGATTGCCCTGGCGGGCAAGGGCCGTCCCGCAACGATATGGGCCAAGCTCAACCAGTTGACCGATCCTGACCTGATCGACCGGCTCTATCTTGCCAGCCAGGCCGGCGTGGAAGTGCGGCTGGTGGTGCGCGGGATATGCTGCCTCAAACCCGGTGTGCCGGGCCTGTCCGAGACGATCGAGGTGAAATCGATTATCGGGAGATTCCTCGAACACAGCCGCATATGGGCTTTCGGAAATGGCGCGCGCATGCCCAACAAGCGGGCGCGGGTGTTCATCTCCTCGGCCGACGGGATGAGCCGCAACATGGGCCGCCGGGTCGAAGTGCTCGTGCCCGTGCGCAATCCCACCGTGCATGACCAGATCCTCGATCAGGTGATGCTCGCCAACCTGCTCGATACCGAACAGAGTTGGGCGCTGCACAGCGATGGCGAATATACCCGCTTCGAAAAGGGGGAGCAGCCATTCAACCTGCATCGCTATTTCATGACCAACCCATCGTTGTCCGGTCGCGGCGCGGCGCTTTCCAGTGGAAGAAAAGTGCCCAAGCTTGCGCTGCGGCGCGGCGTGGCCCACCGTGGCTGAGTGATCGAGACGCTGAAACACAACCCGACTTACGCGTGGAACAAGTCCCGCGCCGTGATCGATATCGGATCGAACACGGTCCGGCTGGTCGTGTATGGCGGTCCGCCCCGCGCACCTGTCGTCCTGCTTAACGAGAAAGTCACTGCCAAGCTGGGCAAGGGCGTGGCCGAAGTCGGCAAGCTTTCAGGCAAGGCCACGGCCAATGTGCTGGCGGCGCTCGCCCGCTACAAGGCGATCATCGACCTTGGCGGGATCGGCTCGGTCGATGTGGTCGCAACTGCAGCGGTGCGCGATGCCTCGAACGGTCAGCAGTTCCTCGAACGCGTCCGCGCGCTCGGCTTCGCTCCGCGCCTGCTTTCGGGCGTCGAGGAAGCCGAAACGAGCGCTACCGGCGTGATCGGCGCCTTTCCCGATGCGCGCGGTATCGTTGGTGATCTGGGCGGCGGCAGTCTCGAACTGGTCGATGTGGCCGATGGCGGCACCAGCCATGGCGTCAGCATGCCGCTGGGGTCCCTGCGCCTGCCTGCCTTGCGGGCGGGCGGTGACCGTACCTTTGCGCGCAAGGTCGGCGCGATGCTGGCCAAGGCCGATTGGGCGGCAGAGCCGGGCGTTACGCTATACCTTGTCGGCGGATCGATGCGCGCCTTTGCCCGCGCGGTGATGGTCCGCATGAACTGGCCAGTGGAAGACACGCACGGCTTCACGCTGGATGCGGCCAAGGCGCTTGATCTGGCGCGGCTACTTTCGCGCAGGGGGCAGGCGATCAAGCCGATCGACGGCGTATCCACCAATCGCCTTGCCAGCATTCCCGATACGGCGGCGCTCGTTGCAATCCTGTTGCGGCAACTGTCCCCGGCGCGCATCGTGTTTTCTTCATGGGGCCTGCGCGAAGGGGTACTGTTCAGCGCACTTTCGGCGTCGGAGCAGAAATTGCACCCCCTGGTATCGGGCGTTGGCGATTTCGTCACGCAACTGGGCATTACCGCTGCCGAGGGTGATGCTGCGGTGCGCTGGATGCAGGATGTGGCACCGATGGCCCGTACGCCACTGGGGCAGGCCGCCGTGCTGTTGTGCCTTGCCGCCGGAAGGGTGGAGCCGAACCTGCGTCGCGAAACGCCCCGCGCATGGGCCTTGCGCAAGCGCTGGATCGGCGTGGAAACATCGGGCCGCGCAATCCTTGCCGCAGCCTTGCAAAGCAGCGTTTCGCGCGGCGGCAGCACTGACGATCTTGCAGTGCTGGCCCCGAACGTGGACCTGGGAGAAGCGCAGACGCTAGGCCTCGCCGCGCGATTGTGCCGCCGCCTGACTGCCGGCTGCGTACCCCTGATCGAACACACTGCGCTGCGCATGGAGGCTGGCAAACTGTCGCTGGAAAGCGTTGAGCCAGCACTGATCGGAGACGCCGCCCTGCGCGATCTCAAGGAACTCGCACAGCACATGGGGCTGCAAATCAGCTAAGACGGGTCGACAACAGCCAAACCACAGCCAATCGATTTGCATACCTGTGATGGCGGAGACGGACGGACGTAATCGCCATTGATTTAACACACAAAAATACAAAATTAATGATTGCCGTAGTTTACGCCATAATTCTATGGGTCGAATTTGGGCGAACTGCGATGAGCCTTAGCGGTCACCAGGAAAGCTTCATGCATAAAAAATGGGGGCCGTAGCCCCCACCTTATTTGGTGCAATCAAGTTGCTTGTTAACAACCAGACCTGCGATTTCTGAGGCACCAGTGTGCAAAAACCTTGGCCTCCTGTCAATGGCCACGTTCCCAATAGGGGCGAACATGATCTCACTGACTCATATTGCAAATCATACCTGCTTTTTGATGTTCGCCAGGTTGTGATGGTCAGATGCTCATGTTAGTCACGTCCTTTGTCGAAGCGGGCACAAGTTTCACAGTTAACTAGACCTAAACGCCAGTAACTGTCCTGTAAGCTATATTAGAAAGGATGTGACAAGTGGCGACTCGATTGGGCTTGGACATCGGCACCAACAGCATCGGCTGGTGCCTTTTCAATCTTGATGGGCAAGGAAAGCCAGTCGGCATCCGCGACATCGGTGTTCGCATCTTCTCCGATGGGCGCGATCCCAAGTCAGGGGCTTCGCTCGCGGTTGACCGGCGCGATGCACGGGCGATGCGGCGGAGGCGTGATCGCTATGTTCGGCGTCGGTCGGCTCTCCTGGAAGCTCTGATCGATACCGGCCTGATGCCCGCCGATTCTCAGGACGCCAAGGCACTGGTCGGATGTGATCCCTATGCTCTGCGCTCAGCAGCGCTGGATGAAGCATTGAGTCCGCATCTGCTGGGCCGCGCGTTGTTCCATCTGAACCAGCGTCGCGGGTTCAAATCGAACCGCAAGGCCGAACGCAAAGCGGGGGATGACAAGGAAGGTGGCAAAATCGCGGGCGGTGCAAAGGCGCTCGATCTGGCGATGCATGAAGCAGGCGCACGCACTTTCGGCGAGTTCCTGTTCAAACATGCCAATACCGCGACCGACCAAAATGCGATCCCCGCCAAACGTGTGCGGATGCGTGCAGAAGGGGATGGCTATGACTTTTACCCCGAACGCCGCCATCTGGAAGCGGAGTTCGATGCAATCTGGACCGCGCAGGCGGCGCATCGTCCCGCGCTGCTGACCGATTCCGTCCGCGACCGGCTTCGGCGCATCATCTTTTTTCAGCGCCCATTGAAAGTACCAAAAGTAGGCGGCTGCACCTTTTTCAACGAAGAAGAGCGCCTGCCCAAGGCGCATCCGCTATTTCAGGAACGGCGGCTGTATGAAGAGGTCAATCAGCTTGAAATCACCAAAGCGGGCGCACCATCGCGCAAGCTGACGCTCGATCAGCGCGACAAGATCATAAGGGCGTTAAAAGTCCAGAAAACGCTTTTGTTCTCCAAGATGGCTGGCGGGCAGATGTTGAAGCTGGCCGATGGCGAAAGCTTCAACAAGGCGAGCGAAAACCGCACTGGTCTTGTCGGCGATGAAATCTTTGCCTCTTTCAGTCACAAAAACTGCTTCGGTGATCGCTGGGCGCATTTCGATCCGGGGGTGCAGTGGTCAATCATCGAAGCGGTGGCCGAAGAGGAAGACCCTGTTCGCCTGCACGATTGGTTGATGGCCACGCACGGCGTTACTGCGGAACAGGCCGAAGCCATCGGGCGTGTGCGCTTGCCAGAAGGTCATGGGCGGCTGGGGGAAACGGCGAGCCGAAAGATTCTCGCCGAACTCAAGAAGGATGTGGTGACTTACGACAAGGCTGTGGAGGCTGCGCTTGGCCAGTCGCACAGCGATTTCCGGACGGGCGAGATACTGGACCAGCTGCCCTATTACGGTGAAATCCTCTCGCGCGAGATTCCGCCCGGCTCGCTTGATCCGCAGGACAGTGATGAAGCGCGCTGGGGCAAGATCACCAATCCCACCGTGCATATTGGCCTGGGCCAGCTCCGCCGTCTGCTCAATGCCATCATCAAGGTGCATGGCCGCCCGGATGAGATTGTCGTCGAACTGGCGCGCGAACTGAAGCTTAGTGAAAAGGACAAGGCCGAACACAACAAGCGCATCGGCGCGAATACGCGCGCGGCGGAAGCTCGGTCAAAGAAACTGCTGGAAAGCGAACAGCGCGATAGCGGTTCCAACCGGGCGCTCCTGAAACTGTGGGAAGATCTCAATCCAAACAATCCGCTCGACAGATGCTGCCCGTTCTGCGGACGTCACATCGGGCAACTGGCCCTGTTCACGGAAGAAACCGAGATTGAACACATCATCCCCTATTCTCGTTCCTTCGACGATAGCGCCGCCAACAAGGTTATCGCGCACCGCAGTTGCAACCGGGAAAAGGGCAACAAAACGCCCTGGGAAGCCTGGGGACATACCGAACGCTGGACGATCATCGCCGAGCAGGTGTCGCGGCTCCACAAATCGAAGCAATGGCGCTTTGCGCCTGACGCGATGGAGCGCTTTGATCAAGAGGGTGGCTTCATCGCCCGCCAATTGACCGACACGCAATATCTGTCGCGGATGGCACGGACTTATCTGTCCAGCCTCTATCCAGAGCGTCCCTCTGATCGCCTGCCTGGCGAAGGCGTAAAGGGCGTTTATGTGATCCCCGGTCGTATGACCGCGATGCTGCGGCGGCTGTGGGGGCTGAACGAACTTCTGCCCGACCACAATTATGTCGAAAACCCGCACAGCGGCGCACCGAAGAACCGGCTGGACCATCGGCATCATGCAATCGACGCGGCGGTCGTGGCAGCAACAGATCGCGGCATGCTTTCGCAAATCGCCAAGGCGGCAGGCCGCGCAGAGGATCAAAATCTTGACAAGCTGTTCGTTGACCTTCCCAAGCCTTGGGACACATTCCGCGAAGATCTGCGTGATTCTCTGGCTCGTGTAGTCATCAGTCACAAGGCCGATCATGGTCGCAAGGGCGTTCCCGCGAAGGGCAAGAATGCCACCGCCGCGCGGTTGCACAACGACACTGCCTATGGGCTTACAGGCCTGACCAGCGACAGTGGTTTGCCGATTGTTGTTCACCGTGTTCCTCTGCTCAGCCTCAAACCGGCAGACATTACCGATCCCATCCGCATACCGGATGCTGCCTTGCAACGGGCACTGTGGGAGGCAACCGAGGGCCGGTCCGGCAAGGATTTTGAGGCGGCGCTACGCAATTTTGCGAAAGCGGACCCTGTGTTCAAAGGCATACGTCATGTGAGAGTGCGGGAGGCCTTGAAAGTCATCCCGATCCGTGACGCTTCCGGCAAGGCTTTCAAAGCTTACAAAGGCGATGCCAATGCCCGGTTTGACGTGTGGCGGATGCCCGATGGAAAGTGGGTATCAAGCTGGAAGGACAGGGACGGCAAATCGCACTCTGGCATCGTATCCATGTTTGACGCGCACCAGACCGGCCAGCCCGAACAGCGCCCCCATCCGGCAGCCAAGCGTGTTTTAAGTCTGCGCCAGAACGATCTGGTTGCGGTTGAGCCGCAAGGCCAGCCGCGCAAGATTATGCGGGTAGTGAAATTTTCCGGTGGTGGACAGATTACATTGGCAGAACATCAGGAAGCAGGGCCGCTGAAAGCGCGAGACGCGACTTCGCCCGATATTGATCCTTTTAAATACTTCTATTCTTCTGCTGGCGGCTTGCAGAAGGCAAAAGCGCGGCAGATTCGTATCGACGAACTTGGCCGTATCTTTGATCCCGGACCACGTTAACCATTGGTTATCCATGTTGTGCCAGCCTTCATTACCGAAAGGTTGGCGCAGCATGGATCGTATTGTTGATATTGCCACAGATGATTTGCACCTGTCCGCGTATCGCGGATTTCTGGTTGTCAGCCTTGATCGTCAGGAACAGGGGCGGGTGGCGCTCGACGATATTCAAGCCATCATCGTTCATGCCCATGGCGTAACCTGGACGACAAGTTTGGTTGTCGCGCTCGCCGAACGCGGCGCGATTATGGTGATGTGTGCGGCCAACCATTCTCCGGTGGCCATCATTTCTCCCATTGACGGTCACCACGCACAGGCAGCCCGGATGCGAGCGCAATGGGAAGCCCCGCGCCCCATGTTCAAGCAGCTCTGGCAAAAAATCATCGTGGGAAAGATCACGATGCAAGCGTCGCTGTTGGCGGTGCAAGGCAGAGCGGAAGCCAATGCGCTAATGCTTATGGCCCGGCGCGTCCGCTCCGGCGATCCGGACAATCTTGAAGCTCAGGCCGCGCGCAAGTACTGGCCCGCGCTGATGGGTAAAGAATTTCGTCGCGATCAAAACGCTGACGGCGCCAACGCCCTGCTGAATTATGGCTACACCGTCATGCGATCATGCGTTGCACGGTCGATCATCGGAGCCGGGCTGCACCCTGCAATCGGCCTGCACCATCACAATCGCCTCAACGGCTTCGCGCTTGCTGACGATCTTGTGGAACCGTTTCGCCCTCTGGTTGACGGGCTGGTCCGGCGGATGATCGACGAAGGTATCGAATCCGTCACTTCCGAAGCAAAAAAACGGCTGGCCCGGCTGATTGGGCATGATTTGCGTCTGGGTGGGGCTATTTCCCCTGTGTCTGTGGCGACCCAACGCCTCGCTCAATCGCTTGCCAGGAGTTTCGAAGAACGCAAATCGGCACTCGCCCTGTTCGATCCGCCTGATGCCCTTGACTGGGCGTCGCTTGGACATCCCCTGGGGATTGAAGCATGAACCTGAGTGGATACCGGCTGATGTGGATATTCGTTATGTTTGACCTGCCCGTGGACACGAAGGAACATGCGCGGGAAGCGACCAAATTTCGCGAGTTTTTGCTCGATGAAGGTTTTGAAATGAGCCAGTTTTCGATCTATGCTCGATTTTGTAATGGCAAAGAGCACTACGAGACTTACCTTCGGCGAATCGAGGCGCATCTCCCCGAACGCGGGGAGATTCATGTGCTCAATTTTACCGACAAGCAGTATGAAAACATCATCCGGTTTTCGAGTCAGAGCCGCCAGCGGCAACGAAAAAATCCGGATCAGCTGGCCATGTTCTAACCACCCGCCGCGTTTTTGCGATGACAGATGGAGCTTTTTCCAGTCTCAATTCAACTGGTTAGGCACTCATCTGTCATAGCATTTCAGAAATCGCGGTCCAGCTGCAACGCGCAAATATGCTTCCACCGGCGTCCCCACGTCATAGCATTTCAGAAATCGCGGTCCAGCTGCAACGCTAAAGCAATACGGCGATTTGAATAACCAGTCATAGCATTTCAGAAATCGCGGTCCAGCTGCAACACCGCGGGTATGGCTCGTCTGCGCGGTGCGGTCATAGCATTTCAGAAATCGCGGTCCAGCTGCAACTGTGGGAGTGGCCTGAATGAGCCGCGTTGGTCATAGCATTTCAGAAATCGCGGTCCAGCTGCAACCGATAGACAGGCAGGCCGAAGCCAATGCCAGTCATAGCATTTCAGAAATCGCGGTCCAGCTGCAACTGAGTGTGACGCCGCAACCGCGCGCGAACGTCATAGCATTTCAGAAATCGCGGTCCAGCTGCAACCAAACGCGCGGGTGTCTTTTCAGGTCGATGGTCATAGCATTTCAGAAATCGCGGTCCAGCTGCAACGATGTAAAGCCTGTGCGGTGCGAGACTTGCGTCATAGCATTTCAGAAATCGCGGTCCAGCTGCAACTGTGGAACGTGCTTAAGGCGCTATCCTACAGTCATAGCATTTCAGAAATCGCGGTCCAGCTGCAACAGAATGCGGCCTTTATAAAATCTGGACCCGGTCATAGCATTTCAGAAATCGCGGTCCAGCTGCAACATCGACCGCATCTTTGTGGAAAATGCCTTGGTCATAGCATTTCAGAAATCGCGGTCCAGCTGCAACGCTGACGGGTCAATACACGCTGCGAACCGTCATAGCATTTCAGAAATCGCGGTCCAGCTGCAACCGACGGACTTGCTGGCGAAATGCCGGTCGGGTCATAGCATTTCAGAAATCGCGGTCCAGCTGCAACCGTGATCGGGCCGCATGACTTCCCCCCTAAGTCATAGCATTTCAGAAATCGCGGTCCAGCTGCAACATGGCAAACCCCAATTTGGGCCGCAACTCGGTCATAGCATTTCAGAAATCGCGGTCCAGCTGCAACCCACTGCTTCCGCTCATCGACGAACTGGAAGTCATAGCATTTCAGAAATCGCGGTCCAGCTGCAACTTGTTTGCCTAGGCTCCAACAGGAGAATAGGTCATAGCATTTCAGAAATCGCGGTCCAGCTGCAACTACAGCTTATTCAGCAAAGGAATGCGCGCGGTCATAGCATTTCAGAAATCGCGGTCCAGCTGCAACATTGGGCATTGCAGGCGGCAAACGCCACACGTCATAGCATTTCAGAAATCGCGGTCCAGCTGCAACTTGGCGAAATGCTGTTCGACCAAGCGGTGAGTCATAGCATTTCAGAAATCGCGGTCCAGCTGCAACTACTATACGGCAAAAGGCGGCATCGACTATGTCATAGCATTTCAGAAATCGCGGTCCAGCTGCAACAAACTCTTGCGCGTTGCTTGAGACATGGGCGTCATAGCATTTCAGAAATCGCGGTCCAGCTGCAACGCGCGGCCTCTTCGAGGTTATGCGCGGCGTGTCATAGCATTTCAGAAATCGCGGTCCAGCTGCAACTCGCTGGAGGAAGATGTCCATTTCGAGTCCGTCATAGCATTTCAGAAATCGCGGTCCAGTTGCAACCATCATTAGCGGCGATATTGGCGTGAAGATGTCATAGCATTTCAGAAATCGCGGTCCAGCTGCAACTTGACCAGTTCGCGGGCCGCGTATTCCAGCGTCATAGCATTTCAGAAATCGCGGTCCAGCTGCAACCTAAGAGCTATCTTCATCGCCAAGTCATCGTCATAGCATTTCAGAAATCGCGGTCCAGCTGCAACGGTTCCTTTATCTTGTCAGTGCTAAGCATAGTCATAGCATTTCAGAAATCGCGGTCCAGCTGCAACCCCGCGCTGCCGTGGTGTGTCGAATCCACGTCATAGCATTTCAGAAATCGCGGTCCAGCTGCAACTTCCATACGTTGGTGGCGCCAGCCGCATCGGTCATAGCATTTCAGAAATCGCGGTCCAGCTGCAACTTATTTTCACCGGAGTCGAGCGCGCCTATGGTCATAGCATTTCAGAAATCGCGGTCCAGCTGCAACGGCACTTCGATTAGGCGATTATCCCCTTCGCATACGTGAATCGGTGGTTCAGGGTGTGGTAACGTAAATCCACTAGCGGGGGATGCTATGAAATACGATGGATTCGGCGAATCTCGCCTCCAAGTAAACTTCGATGTGGATAGGCCCGTCGAACTGGTCCAACTCACGCTAGCGCTTCAAGCAATGGCGCGTGACTATCGGCGTTACGCGAACGAATCCATCCGTGAGAGTGGTGGTAAGGTGTCGGATGATGACATCAAACTTTACGTCACCAAGGTTGAAACAGGCAGCATAATCGCGGAATTGGGCAGCGCCGCCGAGGTTATGGGTGCGTTCCTCCCGCTAATTGCGGTCGATCCCTTGTTCACGGGTTATGTGCAGTTCTTCGGGCAAACGGTATCTTATTTTGCCTCATTGGCCCGCCGCGCAGACTTGAAGCCTGCGGATATTACCACAACAAAAGCGGCTGCGCAGGCTGTGGCCGATATTATGGCCGTGCCAGCATCCATGCCAGGGTCTAAGTTCAAGCTTTCAGCCAAGGTTGCTGCACGCAATGCTGATGGTTCGGAATTTGCCGCGCAAATCACTCTCACAAGCGAGGAGGCGGCAGAGGCCCAGCGCGGCGCGCTGATCGCCCAGAAAGTGCTAGATTATCGTGGTGGTGCCGACCATGAAAACGTCCTGCTTTATTTTCAGCAAACCAGCACTGACAAAGCAAAATCGGATGGCCGAACCGCAGATAGAGCAATCGTAAACTCAGTGTCGCCAAAGGCGCTGCCTGTTCATTTCGCCTCACAGTTGGATGCAGCGAGGGTGAATGACATGAAATCAGACCCGCACCAAAATCCATTCAAGGCGGCGTTCCGTGTGGACGTGAACGTAGAAACTGATCGGAACCAAGTTCCTCGATTTTATCGAGTGGTCCACATTCACGAGGTCATTCCTGATGACAGCGAAGAACCTTAAACAAGCCCGCGATAGCGGCAATCTCGACCAGTTCGCCAAGGATCACGAAGCGGACGCCCCCGGCGATGCCGATGCCTTCAATCGCGCTCTGGCTTCAATGGCCCGAACGTCGAAAGAAGTTCCGGCAACATCAAAGAAGGCGTTTCCCGGCGATTGAAGCGGTATTCCGCTTCCTTGGCATACTTCCAAAGGTGCTTGCCGCTCACGTGAACGTGAGTGCCGTTGATCGAACGCTTCAACTGTGCCCAGAAGCCTTCAAGAGCGTTCACCGTGGCACCGCTGGTTGTGCAGACATACTGCCCCGCGTTGTGATTGACCTTGATGTGGCGATAGCCGGACTGGTCAATGTCCTTGTAGCCGCCAAATTCATCGGTGTTCAGTGTGGTTCCCGGCATGACGGTATCGAGGATAACCGCGCGCATGGCCTGCTTTGTCCGGCGCTGCACAACGCGGGTAACGATCTCACCGCCACGTTCCATTACACCGACGACGGCGGTCTTGTTGCCCTTGTAGCCTGAACCCTTGCCCGACACGCTACCGCCGATCAGCGTTTCATCGACTTCCACATGCTCACCGGGACCGCCAAGCAGGTTGTCGCCGTCAACGTCGGCCATGTGTTCGCGGATCAAGCATGCCATGCGCCAAGCGGTCTTGTAGGTAACGCCAAGCTGACGCTGCAATTCCTTGGCTGCAACGCCGTTGCGCGTCGTGGTGAACAGGTAAATGGCATAGAACCACAGTTGCAGCGGGGTGCGTGTCTGTTCGAACGGGGTGCCCACGGTGGGGTGCAGATGGTGACCGCACCACTGGCAGGAATAAGCGCGCTCTGCCTTGATGCGAAACCACTTGGAAGGGCGTTCGCATGACGGGCAAGCATAGCCTTGGCCGAACCGCACTTCGAACAGATGCGTGAGGCAAGCCTCATCGTCTGGGAACTGCTTGAAGAACTGCAGGATGGTCTGGGGCTTGCTCATGCCCTAGTGTATGCCAGTTTGTTCTACGTATGTAAAGGGGATAATCGCCATACCCTTTTCCTTTCGAAGCCCGATACGGTCGAAGACATCCTCTGGGTCGACGAGCGGATCGCAGAACTGCGCCAGAAAGGTGCCAGCCTGCACAGCATAGGTTACGTTGTGGGCATAGAGTCCGCGCAAGCACTGACCTACATCGACAAGTTGGCGTCATGTTCGCCGAACATCGAAGCGCTTGGGTTCGCCATCGGGGATATTTCGGGATCGCTGGGCATCCACATTGCGGCCTACATCATGGATCGTTCGCTTTATCCCGGCGACCTGTTCCATTTCCACCGCGCGCGCATCATTCTCGCAGCACGGACCCACGGACTATGGGCGCTGGATGCGCCCTGGCCGGTGATCAACGACCACGCCACGTTGGCGCAGGATGCACGCTGGGGGGCGATGATGGGATTTGACGGCAAGCTCGTCCTTGCCAGTGAGCAGGTGCGCGTTGTCCACGAAGCCTACAGGCCAACGGATGCCGAACTGAACCGCGCCCGCTCGATCCTTGCCAAGATGGACGAACTGAAGTCGGTCGGTGAAGGGGCAGGCATGGCGGAAGGGGAATTTCTCGATCCGGTGGTCATCGCACCAGCCATGGCCACTATTGCCAGAGCCGAAGCACCGCTGTGACATGAACAGACCGACCCGTATCGCTCTGGCCTCCTTTGCAACATTTGTTGACGGCTACGACATTCAGGCATTGGGCCTTGCTGTGCCGGGCATGGCCGAAAGCATGGGCGTTGCCCCATCGGCTTTCGCAGGCGCCATGACGTTTTCGCTTGCCGGCATGGCCACCGGTGCAATCGGCCTCGCGCCACTTGCGGATCGTTTGGGCAGGATCAGGCTCATTGTCGCTTCGCTGTTCCTCATCGCGGCCAGCGGTGCATCGTTGGCCTTGGCCGCTGCACCATCGCAGGTCGCCGGATTGCGGTTCATAACCGGCCTCGGCATGGGTGCCCTGATGCCTTTGGCCATAACTTTGGCAGCCGAGGCATGCGATCCCGATCGGCGCAACCTGATCGTGACGATTGTTGCGTCATGCGCGGCGATTGGCTCCTTTGCGTCAGGGATGCTCGCTCCGCTTGTTGAAGCATGGGCGGGTTGGCAGGGAATATTCCTTCTTGGCGCGGGCTTGCCAATTGTGCTGACGGCGGCTTTTTTTCCTGGATGGTCGGAGCCACGACCGCAGCAGGGTCGACAAAGCGCGTCACGGCCTGTCCGCTTGCCTGTCGTGGGGCTTTTTCAGAAGCATCTGCGAAAGCGCACCGTCCTTGTCTGGATCATCTTTTTCGGCAGCCTCTTTGCCACCTACTGCCTGATCAGTTGGTTGCCTGCGTTGCTTGACAAGGCAGGCTGGCCCCGCGCCGATGCCCAAAGAGCGGCCGGAGTCATGGCCGCGGGGAGCCTGGCGGGCGGGCTGACTTTGGCCTGGCTGGCCGATAAGGGACACGCCGCAGCCGGTCTGACAGCCGGCCTGCTCGTTGCTGCCATCGCGTTGCTGGCAATCGGCGCAAACCCTGCGACGAAGCTGGAATGGTTTGCGCTGCTTTTTCTGGTCGGTGCGGGGGCCATTGGCAGCCAGATGGCGCTGGGGGCGATTGCTGCCGGGCTGTATCCCGTTGAATTGCGCGCAGCCGGCCTGGGGTGGTCCAGCGGAATGGGTCGCGCCGGCTCGCTTCTCGGCCCAAGTGCCGTCGTCGCGCTGATCGCTGGCGGGTTTCCGTCCGCCACGATCGTTGCCGCACTTTCCGTGCCGATGATCGTGTGCGCCGGTTGCGCGTGGGCATTGGCGCCTTCGATCAAGCAGGCTTCTTCAATGGACCCCTGAAACCCTTTGGCGATTATCCCCTTTACATACGTAGAACAAACTGGCATACACTAGGGCATGAGCAAGCCCCAGACCATCCTGCAGTTCTTCAAGCAGTTCCCAGACGATGAGGCTTGCCTCACGCATCTGTTCGAAGTGCGGTTCGGCCAAGGCTATGCTTGCCCGTCATGCGAACGCCCTTCCAAGTGGTTTCGCATCAAGGCAGAGCGCGCTTATTCCTGCCAGTGGTGCGGTCACCATCTGCACCCCACCGTGGGCACCCCGTTCGAACAGACACGCACCCCGCTGCAACTGTGGTTCTATGCCATTTACCTGTTCACCACGACGCGCAACGGCGTTGCAGCCAAGGAATTGCAGCGTCAGCTTGGCGTTACCTACAAGACCGCTTGGCGCATGGCATGCTTGATCCGCGAACACATGGCCGACGTTGACGGCGACAACCTGCTTGGCGGTCCCGGTGAGCATGTGGAAGTCGATGAAACGCTGATCGGCGGTAGCGTGTCGGGCAAGGGTTCAGGCTACAAGGGCAACAAGACCGCCGTCGTCGGTGTAATGGAACGTGGCGGTGAGATCGTTACCCGCGTTGTGCAGCGCCGGACAAAGCAGGCCATGCGCGCGGTTATCCTCGATACCGTCATGCCGGGAACCACACTGAACACCGATGAATTTGGCGGCTACAAGGACATTGACCAGTCCGGCTATCGCCACATCAAGGTCAATCACAACGCGGGGCAGTATGTCTGCACAACCAGCGGTGCCACGGTGAACGCTCTTGAAGGCTTCTGGGCACAGTTGAAGCGTTCGATCAACGGCACTCACGTTCACGTGAGCGGCAAGCACCTTTGGAAGTATGCCAAGGAAGCGGAATACCGCTTCAATCGCCGGGAAACGCCTTCTTTGATGTTGCCGGAACTTCTTTCGACGTTCGGGCCATTGAAGCCAGAGCGCGATTGAAGGCATCGGCATCGCCGGGGGCGTCCGCTTCGTGATCCTTGGCGAACTGGTCGAGATTGCCGCTATCGCGGGCTTGTTTAAGGTTCTTCGCTGTCATCAGGAATGACCTCGTGAATGTGGACCACTCGATAAAATCGAGGAACTTGGTTCCGATCAGTTTCTACGTTCACGTCCACACGGAACGCCGCCTTGAATGGATTTTGGTGCGGGTCTGATTTCATGTCATTCACCCTCGCTGCATCCAACTGTGAGGCGAAATGAACAGGCAGCGCCTTTGGCGACACTGAGTTTACGATTGCTCTATCTGCGGTTCGGCCATCCGATTTTGCTTTGTCAGTGCTGGTTTGCTGAAAATAAAGCAGGACGTTTTCATGGTCGGCACCACCACGATAATCTAGCACTTTCTGGGCGATCAGCGCGCCGCGCTGGGCCTCTGCCGCCTCCTCGCTTGTGAGAGTGATTTGCGCGGCAAATTCCGAACCATCAGCATTGCGTGCAGCAACCTTGGCTGAAAGCTTGAACTTAGACCCTGGCATGGATGCTGGCACGGCCATAATATCGGCCACAGCCTGCGCAGCCGCTTTTGTTGTGGTAATATCCGCAGGCTTCAAGTCTGCGCGGCGGGCCAATGAGGCAAAATAAGATACCGTTTGCCCGAAGAACTGCACATAACCCGTGAACAAGGGATCGACCGCAATTAGCGGGAGGAACGCACCCATAACCTCGGCGGCGCTGCCCAATTCCGCGATTATGCTGCCTGTTTCAACCTTGGTGACGTAAAGTTTGATGTCATCATCCGACACCTTACCACCACTCTCACGGATGGATTCGTTCGCGTAACGCCGATAGTCACGCGCCATTGCTTGAAGCGCTAGCGTGAGTTGGACCAGTTCGACGGGCCTATCCACATCGAAGTTTACTTGGAGGCGAGATTCGCCGAATCCATCGTATTTCATAGCATCCCCCGCTAGTGGATTTACGTTACCACACCCTGAACCACCGATTCACGTATGCGAAGGGGATAATCGCCAAACCCTTTCAGGGAGTCATCTATGCACCAGTAGCAGTGACAAGAACAGCGTTCCAGGAGGACAAGGTGATGATCGAGGCGCAACAGCGGATCATCGATATGGCACCTGATCGGCCAATGTTGCCCAGTGCTGCCGACAAAGGCGTCACCTTGTTCAACCGGCTGATGGCGCGGTGAGCACAAGATGACCTGAAAATTGCCTGGATCGTAAAATCTGACCAATCTTTCCGCAATTGTTGGTCCTTTAAAATCAGAAATGCCCTCCGGCCGGGTGTATGAATATCCGGTAGGAGGGCAAAATGCTCAAGAAGCTTCTACCAGATACGTTCATCCTCGCACTTGTGGCCACGCTGTTGGCGGCGACCTTTTTTCCAGCCAGCGGCGTTGCCGCAAAGGTGGTTTCCACTTTCGCGGGCGCTGCCGTGGTGGTTCTGTTCTTCTTCGTTGGCTGCAAGCTGCCCCGCCGGGCAATCCTTGATGCCCTGATTCATTGGCGCCTTCACGCTGTGATCCTTGCATCGACATTCGTTGCGTTTCCGATCATGATCCTGGGACTGCACAAGGTTGTTCCCACACTGCTTGATCCCGCACTCTGGACCGGGTTCTTCTTTCTCGCGGTCCTGCCCTCGACGGTTCAGTCGTCCATCGCGCTGACGTCGATTGCGCGGGGCAACGTCGCTTCCGCTGTCGCGTCTGCTTCTGTTTCCCAGGTGCTGGGCGTGTTTCTAACACCCCTTCTGTTCGGATTGATCGTCGGCAGTTCTGTTACCGCAACGTCGCAGGACAACTTCGGCAAGATTGCCATGCAGATCCTGGTGCCGTTCATCATTGGCCACATGTCCCGGCCGCTGCTGAAGGATTGGGTGGAGCGGCACAAGAAGTACATCGAGCTGACGGATCGGCTCACGATCCTGCTCGCCGTATTCTCTGCATTCTCATCGGCCGTCCTGGAAGGGATATGGCAGCGCCTTCCTCCAACGGGCCTGCTTGCCGTCGTCGCGATGTCTTGCGTCTTGCTGGGCCTTGCCCTTGCGCTTACCGCGCTCGCGGCAAGGGTCTGCGGCTTCCCGATCGGCGATCGTATTGCGGTGATTTTCTGTGGAACGAAAAAGTCGCTTGTGCAGGGTGTGCCCATGGCGCGAGTTATGTTTTCCGGTCCCGACGCGGGGTTGATCCTCCTTCCGATCATGATCTTCCACCAGCTTCAATTGATGATGTGTTCTGCAATTGCGCGAAAATTTGCCATGAGAGATGATGAAAATGCCTGAATCACGCAAGTACCCGCAATCTGGTCGCGAACGCATGATCCTGACTGCACCGGTCGGGCGGATCGGCATTGGCATGGAAGATCCTGAACCGGAAATGCTGCGTCGGCTCAATCCGAAGACGGTCTTCATGATGGGCGATAATCCTGCTCTGCCAGCAATGCCGGAAAAGCCGCAGCTGCTCGATTTCTTCCGCTGCCGTTTCAACGATATTACTGTACGGCATCTCCTGACCAGTGCGGAACGCGCGCTGGCTCACGGCCTGGACGAAAAAATCGTTCTTGCCGTACTGCTTCATGATCTGTCGAACGGTTGCCTGATCCGCGCGGACCATGGCTACTGGGGTGCGCAGATGATAGCGCCCTATGTATCCGAGGAAGTGGCATTTGCGGTGCGATATCACCAGTGCCTGCGCTATTTCCCAGATGAAGCGGCCGGGTACAGCTATCCTGAAAGCTACGACCGGTTCTTCGGCGAAGATTACATTCCGCCCGATTACATACGCGCAGATGCCGAGTTTGCCCGGCAGCACAAATGGTACGGTCTGGCCAGAGAGGTCACGAAGTACGATATCTACTTTTTTGACGATCTGCCACCGGTGCAGCCTGAACTGTTTGAAGACCTTATCGGTCGCCATTTCCGGCAGCCCGCAGAGGGACTGGGCTTCGATGGTTCGGAAACAGCACACATGTGGCGGACCATGATCTGGCCAAACAACTTCCTTTAGCGCCCTAAACACTGCGCGATCGGGTAAGGGTTCGTGACAAGGCATCCTGCCAGCCCGCGATCAGCTTGGCGCGCTGATCGCCAGGCATTGCCGGTTCAAACCGGTCGCGCGCTGTCCAGGTTCGCGACAGCGCATCCAGATCGGCCCAGACGCCCGTCGCCAGTCCTGCATGGAACGCCGCTCCAAGCGCTGTTGTTTCAAGATGGACCGGCCGCTCGACCGGCGTCAGGAGCATGTCGGCGAGGAACTGGCACAGCCAGTCGTTGGCGGCCATCCCGCCATCGACGCGGATCGTATCCGGCGGCGCACTGCCGTCGGCGATCATGGCGTTTGCCAGATCGAGAGTCTGAAATCCGACCGCCTCCAGCGCGGCACGGGCAAGGTGGGCCTGCGTGGTGCCAAGCGTCAGTCCGAAGATCGCGCCGCGGGCATCCGGGTCCCAATGGGGTGCGCCAAGGCCGACATGAGCGGGGACCATGTACACGCCGTGATTGTCGGCAATGCGGGTCGCCATGTCATGAGTGTCGCTGGCATGCGTGATCACGCCGATGCCATCGCGCAACCATTTGATCGCGGCGCCTGCGATGAAGATCGATCCTTCCAGCGCATAAGTCATCTTGCCGTTCAGCCGATAGGCCGGGGTCGTCAGCAGCCGATGATCTGATTCAAGCGCACGTCCGCCGGTGTTGAGCAGCATGAAGCAGCCGGTGCCGTATGTCGATTTGGCCATGCCGGGATCAAAGCAGGCCTGTCCGAACAGCGCGGCCTGCTGATCCCCGACAAGACCAGCCACGGGTATGGGCACATCGAACAAACCATCTGCCGTCATGCCATAAACATGGCTGTTGTCGTGTACCTGCGGCAGCATGGCGGCAGGTACGCGGAACAGGCGGCACAATTCGTCGTCCCAACGCTGGGCATGGATATCGTAAAGCAGGGAGCGGGAGGCGTTGGTCACATCGGTGGCGTGAACCGCTCCGCCGGTCAGCCGCCACAGCAGGAAACTGTCGATGGTGCCGAAAGCCAGCTCGCCGTTTTCCGCGCGCGCGCGGGCGCCGTTTACATGGTCGAGAATCCAGGAAATTTTCGTAGCGCAAAAGTAGGGATCGATGAGCAGGCCTGTTTTCGATCGTACCTGCCTCTCGTGACCCTGAGCATTGAGCATGGCACACACATCAGCCGTTCGCCGGTCCTGCCAGACGATGGCGTTGTAGATCGGAATGCCGGTGGATCTATCCCAGACCACGGTGGTTTCACGCTGGTTGGCAATGCCTATGCCGGCAATCGCAGTTGCGCTTACACCACTTGCGGCAATGGCATCTGTCGCAGTGGCCAGCACATCGCGCCAGATATCTTCGGGATCGTGTTCGACCCAGCCGGATTGCGGATAGTGCTGCGCAAATTCGGCCTGGGCGGTGGCGAGGGGCGTGGCGGTGCTGTCAAAAACGATGGCGCGGGTAGAGGTCGTGCCTTGATCGATCGCCAGAATATATCGCGGCACGGGCGCTTTCCTCTCATTGCGAAAAGGGCCGCCAGTTCCGCCAGCGCGCGTGCTCGGTCAGCACAGGTTTCGGAACAAGCGAACCACCCGAACGTTCGACGGGACCAATCTGAGGAAGTTTTATGATGATGGCCGAGGGGGCGCAAGCCTGCGCAGAAGGTGCGCTGTTCGAAACGATTGCCGATCCGGCGTTTCCCTGTGTGGGTGCGAAGTCTGCCATGGCGCGCGGGACGCTGAAGGTTCTTGCCTGTCACAGTCTTGCGAGCAGTTGGGACGACCTGATCATCCATCAGGCGTTGATGGACTGGGCTGCCGAATATCGCGCAGATCCCGGCGGCTTCCGCAGCCTTGCAGTATCGTTCGATGGGCCGGACGATCTTGACGAAGCACGTTTCGAAGACCTGATGTGGCAGCGCATTCAGTCTTTTGCCGACAAGGACGCGTGGCTTGGCCAGCCTTATGACCATCGCGTGAGCGCCGATCCATCCGATCCTCATTTCTCCCTGAGCTTTGGCGGCGAAGCCTTTTTCGTCGTCGGTCTGCACCCGGCAGCGTCGCGCCCGGCACGGCGCTTTTCCCGCCCGACGCTGGTGTTCAACCTTCACGATCAATTTGTGCGGCTGCGCGAAGAAGGGCGCTATGAAAAGATGCGCGACCGCATCCTCGATCGCGACAAGGCGCTGGCGGGCGACATAAACCCGATGCTGGCCCGGCATGGCGAGGCCAGCGAGGCAGCCCAATACAGTGGCCGTCTGGTGGAAGATGACTGGCGTTGCCCGTTCAGCGACAAGCGTGGCGCTGCGGCGTGATCGTGAACGAGATCTCCCCGCGCAGCGGCACCGCGTTCCGGTTGGCCAAAGGGCAGGTTCTGCGCGTGATCGATCCGCGCGGTGTGCAGGTAAGCGATATGCTTGCCTTTTCGGCTCAGGACGTACGCGAGGTGATCTCTGCCGGGCGCACCTTTGATTATGAAGAGACGATCCGCCTGACCACCGGCAACGTTCTGTGGTCCAATCGATCAAATCCCATGCTGGATATCATCGAGGATACCGTGGGGCGGCACGATTTCCTGCTGACGCCTTGTAGCGAAGCGACATTTCGTCACTTCTATCCGACAGAACCGGTGCACCGCGGATGCTTCGGCAATCTTGCGGCGGCGCTTGCTCCTTACGGTGTGGAACCCGACGCAATCCCCGTGGCATTCAACATTTTCATGAACGTGCCCGTCGATGGCAAGACCGGCAAGATCGAAGTTCTGCCTCCAGTCAGTCGCGCGGGCGATTACATCAGGCTCAAGGCCAGGTGTGATCTGGTTATCGGGTTGACCGCGTGTTCGGCCAGCGCATCCAACGGCGGAAGCTTCAAACCGATCCACTACGCCATCGAATGAGGTGCGACGTTCTTAACACATGCACACTGCCTGACGACCATCGGAGGACCGCCCGAAATGGGTGATTTTCTCTCGCAGTTGCGGTATAATACTGGCGATGCACGATCCGACGCGAAACTTGTCAGGGCACGATCGACTTCGCGAGATTGCGGAAATCTTGCGAAGCGCATTTACACTCCCTGATTCAGACGTGCCTGTCGGTTTGGGCCAGCTTTCGATTGCGGATATGCTGCTGGCGCTCGATAGTCCTGAATTGCGGGAAATCATGAGCGAAATAAAGGCGTTGCATCAAGAGCAGGTGCTCAGGCTGGAGCGATTGCTTTCGCGCCACGCAGACAATGATACCTGATCTCCTGACTGCCGCGGGCGAAACTTTGCAACGTGTTGCAATAAAATCTTTTTCCAAACAGTCTTTCGCAGCGTTTGCACAAGCGCTCCGGGGCGTCTAACGGTAACGTAACGATAAT